>NZ_DAMBRS010000007.1:0-195027 GCF_032054965.1 Stenotrophomonas chelatiphaga
CTTTTTCAGTCCGTCAACACCTTCGTTCGAATAAATCGTTCGGCGGTGGTGGCGTCCCTGTGTCGCTGAAGCCCCTTGGTGGCGACCCCTGCGACGGGGGAGGTGAAGTATGTCCCTTTCGCTCTGCTTTGGGAAGGGGGTGTGAGCATTTATTTCACACCGCCATGCATTTGTTCATGCATGGCGGTGCCGGAGCCCTTGTGCGGGCTCAGCCCACCAGCAGGCGGACGCGGGCAAAGGTGCGCTTGCCCACCTGCAGCAGGCCTTCGAAACCGGGCTGCAGCACCTGCTGGCCGTCTTCGACGACTTCGCCATCCACCTTCACCGCGCGCTCCTTGAGCTTGCGGTTGGCTTCGGAGTTGCTCGGGGTCAGCCCCGCAGCGGTCAGCAGGGCGGCGATACGCAGGCCCTCGGCCGGCACCACTACGTCCTGCAACGGCAGCTGGGTGATGTCGCCCTGCCCGGTCACCGCGGCATTCCATCCGGCCACGGCCTGCTCGGCGGCGGCGGCATCATGGAAGCGGGTGGCCAGTTCGCGGGCCAGCCGCAGCTTCACTTCACGCGGGTTGAGGCCGCCCGCCGCCACCTGCTCACGCAGGGCCAGCGCCTCGGCCTGGCTGATGTCGAAGGACAGCAGCTCGATCCAGCGCCACATCAAGGTGTCGTCCACCTTCATGGTCTTGGTGACGATGTCGATGGCCGGCTCGCTCACACCTATATAGTTGTGCAGCGACTTGGACATCTTGTTGACCCCGTCCAGGCCCTCCAGCAGCGGCATGGTCAGCACTACCTGCGGCTTCTGCCCGTGGTGCTCCTGCAGGCCGCGGCCCATCAGCAGGTTGAACTTCTGGTCGGTGCCGCCCATCTCCACGTCCGCTTCCAGGGCAACCGAGTCATAGCCCTGCACCAGCGGGTACAGGAACTCATGGATGGCGATCGACTGCTGGGCGGCATAGCGCTTGGCGAAGTCATCGCGTTCCAGCATGCGCGCCACGGTGTGCTGGCCGGCCAGGCGGATCATGTCCGCCGCGCCCATCTTGCCGAACCACTCCGAATTGAAGCGCACTTCGGTCTTTTCGCGATCCAGCACCTTGAACACCTGCTCTTCATAGGTGCGCGCGTTGGCCAGCACGTCCTCGCGGCTGAGCGGCTTGCGGGTAAGGCTCTTGCCCGACGGGTCGCCGATCATGCCGGTGAAGTCGCCGATCAGGAAGATCACCTGGTGGCCGAGGTCCTGGAACTGGCGCAGCTTGTTCAGCAGCACCGTGTGGCCCAGGTGCAGGTCCGGCGCGGTGGGGTCGAAGCCGGCCTTGATCCGCAGGGGCTTTCCGCTTTCCAGGCGGGCGCGCAGGTCGTCGACCTTGAGGATCTCGTCGGCACCGCGGCTGATCAGGGCAAGGGCTTCATCGATGGAGGACACGTTCACTACTCCCGGCAACGCCGTTTCTTCTTGTGGGGTGTTAAGAGCAAGTTAACCGCATCGGCTTCACAAAAGCCAATAGGCACAAGGGTTTGACGCGGTTTTCATAGGTGTCTATGGTAACCGGCGATCCAGCCCGTGCTCCCGGGCCAGCCAGGAAAACACCTCTGATGCTCAATACCGATCACGGCCGCGCGCGCAAACAGCGCTTCAAGGAACGGCTCCACGTCCTGCACGACAACGCCCTGCACCGGAAGCTCAGGCAACACCTCCCCGCTGCCTTCAACGAACGCTGGACCCGTCGCCACTGGGTCCATGCCAGTCTGTTCGCGACCATCGGCATGCTGGTCGCCACCATCGTGCCGGGCTTCTCCAGCACCATCGAGACCCCCTACCCCAACGCCCATACCAGCCTGGCGCTGCCGTTGCCGCCGCTGGCGCACGCCCGCCAGCAGGCGACGCCCGGCGACAGCTGGCAGGTGCTGCGCGTGCAGCGCGGCCAGACCCTGAGCGACCTGTTCGACGAAGCCGGGATCCCGGCGACCACCCTGCACCGCGTGCTGGACCATCCGGGCACCCGCGAGGCGCTGGTCAAGCTGCGCCCGGGCACCGAGATCGCCTTCGACATGCCGCTGTCCGGCGAGCTGCGCAGCATCCGCTTCAACCGCGACGAGGCCAACCGGGTGGAACTGGCGCTGACCGGCGACAGCATCAAGGAAACGGTCACCAAGCGCGAGACCAGCACCCGCACCGTGGTCACCAGCGGTGAGATCACCAGTTCGCTGTATGCCTCCGCGCGCAAGGCGGGGCTGTCACCGTCGGCGATCGCCACGATGACCGACGAGATCTTCAAGTACGACATCGACTTCTCCAAGGACCTGCAGCCGGGCGATCGCTTCAGCGTGGTCATGGACGAAACCTGGCGCGAAGGCGAGCGGGTCGACACCAGCAAGATCCTCGCCGCCACCTTCACCAGCGGCGGCAAGACCTATTCCGGTTTCCGCTTCGACCGCAATGGCAAGGCCGAGTACTTCGACCTGGATGGCCGCCCGCTGAAGAAGAGCTTCATCCGCATGCCGATCCAGTTCGCGCGGCTGAGCTCCACCTTCGGCGCGCGCCGCCACCCGGTGCTGGGCAAGATGCGCATGCACAAGGGCGTGGACTACGCCGCCCGCACCGGCACCCCGATCATGGCCGCCGGTGATGCCCGCGTGCAGTTCGCCGGCACCCAGCGCGGCTATGGCAACGTGGTGATCCTGGACCATGGCCGCGGCCACACCACGCTGTACGGGCACATGTCGCGCTTCGGCAGCATCCGCACCGGCCAGCGCGTGGCGCAGGGCACGGTGATCGGCTATGTCGGCTCCACCGGGCTGGCCACCGGCCCGCACCTGCATTACGAATTCCGCGTCAACGGCGAGCACCGCAATCCGCTCAGCGTGACCATGCCGCCGCCGGAACCGCTGAAGGGTGCCGAGCTGGTTGCCTTCCGTGCGCAGACCTCGCCGGCGATGGCACGCATCCAGGGCATGGAGAAGATGATCTATGCCGATGCCAGCCCCGCGCCGAAGGCAGCCGACACCACCACCGAAGTGGCCAGCACCGCGCGCGGCAGCACCGGCAGCAAGCGCGGCTGAGGCACCGATCCCTCACGTTGACGAGCATCGACAGGGCGCCCAAGCTGGCGCCCTTGTTGTTCGTGGAGGTTCCATGGCTGCTTCGTTCGACCCCGCCCTGCCGCTGTACCTGGGCCTGATGTCCGGCACCAGCGCGGATGGCATCGATGCCGCGCTGGCGCAGTTTCCCGTCGATGGCGGCTGCCGCTTCGTCGAAGGGCTGACCCTGCCATGGGACCCGGTGCTGCGCGAGCGGCTGGTGGCGCTGGGCCAAGGCGGCGAACTGGCTTCGCTGGATGAGCTGGGTGATGTCGATGCGCGCATCGGCCTGGCCTTCGCGGCTGCGGCGGTGGCGTTGCTGCAGCACAGTGGCGTGGACGCGGCCCAGGTCAGGGCGATCGGTTCGCATGGACAGACGGTGCGTCACCGGCCCTCGGCGTCGCCGGCCTTCACCCTGCAGCTGGGCGATGCCAACCGCATCGCCGAGCACACCGGGATCACCACCGTGGCCGACTTCCGTCGGCGCGACGTAGCCGCCGGGGGACAGGGCGCGCCGCTGATGCCGGCCTTCCACCTGGCGATGCTGGGCACAGCCGACGAAGACCGCGCGGTGCTCAACCTGGGCGGGATCGCCAACCTGACGCTGATCCCGCGCGAAGGGACGCTGCTCGGGTTCGACACCGGCCCGGCCAATGCCCTGTTGGACGCCTGGTGCGAGCGGCATACCGGCCGCACCTACGATGCCGACGGCGCGTTCGCGGCCAGCGGGGTGGTCGATGCGGGCCTGCTGGCGCGCTGGCGCGACGACCCGTGGTTCGCCCTGCCACCGCCGAAGAGCACCGGACGCGAGCAGTTCCACCTGGCCTGGGTGCAGCAACAGATCGGCGACGGCCAGCACGTGGCCGCGGACGTGCAGGCCACCCTGCTGGAGCTGACCGCGGTGACCGTGGCCGATGCGCTGCTGCGCACCCTGCCCGGCGCCCGCCGGGTGCTGGTGTGTGGCGGCGGCGTGCGCAATGGTCATCTCATGCAGCGGCTGGCGGCGCGCCTGCCCGGCGTGGTGGTGGAATCCAGCGCGCGGCATGGGCTGGACCCGGACTACCTGGAAGCGCTGGGCTTTGCCTGGCTGGCCCAGCGCACATTGGACGGCCTGGCCGGCAACCTGCCCAGCGTCACCGGTGCCGCAGGGCCGCGGATCCTCGGTGCGATCCATCCGGGCTGAGCCGGTGCGGGCTCCACCGGGCGCGGCCCGGCGCTGACGAAGGGTCAGAAGCCGTGTCCGGCGGGCAGCGCCTGCAACGCGGCGATGGCCTCGGCCAGCGCATCCACTTCGGGATCGGCGAAGCCGCTGCGTACTTCCAGTTCAGTGGAAAACAGCCCCTGCTCCAGCACCGCCACGCAGGTCTGGGCCTGCGTCCAGCCGCGCGCGACCGCCAGCCGCGCTATCCGGTCCAGGATCATCGGGTCTACTTCCTGCAGCAGCAGGTCCGCCATGCTTGTTTCCCCATTCCAGGGCACCGCCCCCACGGTGCCGACAGGCGATCATCCCGCACCGCGCCCGCGCAGGCAATCAACCGGCGGCGGGGACGCTGCGGTCTGACAGGCGCGGCCACAACCAGGCCAGCAACAGCAGGGTCGGCACCACGGTGACCGCGCTGAGCAGGAAAAACGTGCTGTAGGACGTGGCCTCGACGAGGTAGCCGGACACGCCGCCGACGAACTTGCCCGGCAGGTTGGCCAGCGACACCAACAGCGCGTACTGGGTGGCGGTGAAGTTGCGGTCGGTCAGCGAGGACATGAAGGCCACCAGCACGGTGCCGGCAAAGCCCTGGAACAGGTTGTCGGCACTGAGCGCGGCGTAGAACGCCCACAGCTGGCCGGGATTGTGCGCCATCAGCAGGAACGCCAGGTTGGACAACGCCACGCCCAGGGCGGCGACCAGCAGCATGCGCCGGAAGCCGAACGCGGCCACCGCGATACCGCCAAGGAAGGCGCCGCCGATTCCCATCCAGACCCCGAACAGCTTGGAGACGGTGGCGATGTCGGCTTTGTCGAAGCCCGAATCGAGGTAGAACGGCCCGGCCATCACCCCGATCACCTGGTCGGGGAACTTGAACAGGCCGACGAAGGCCAGCAGGCCGACGGCCAGTGCCACCCCGTTGCGGGTAAAGAAACTGGCGATCGGCTGGATGAAGGCTTCGGCCACGTCGATGCGGCGCTGCACGAGCGCCTCCGGGCGTGCCGGCTCACGGCAGAACACGGTGGTGAGGATCGGCAGCAGCATCAGCGAGGCCATTGCCAGGTAGGCCACGATCCAGCCTTCGAACTGCGCCAGGTACAGGGCCCCGGCACCGGCCAGGATCAGGCCGATGCGGTAGCCCAGCGTGTAGGTGGCGGCCAGCGCGGCCTGCGAGGCGTCCGGGGCGATCTCGATACGGTAGGCATCGACCACCGAATCCTGGGTGGCGCCGGCGAAGGAGGCGACGAGCACCCAGCACACCAGCGGTGCGACCCCCTGTTCCGGGCGTACGAAGGCCAGCGCGACCAGCCCCGCCAGCACCAGTACCTGCGACGCCAGCAGCCACGACCGGCGCCGCCCCATGAAGGCCAGCAGCGGCAGTGCATAGCGGTCCAGCACCGGCGCCCAGAGGAACTTCAGCAGGTAGAAAAAGCTGGCCAGGCTGATCAGGCCGATGCTGCCCAGGTCCAGGCCGACGTCGCGCAGGCGGGTGGACAGGGTCTGCGAAGCGATCAGCAGGAACGGCAGTCCACTGCCGAACCCGAGCATGGCCATGGTCAGCGCCGAAGGCGTGCCGAACGCCCGCTTGATGCCGGCCCAGCCCTTGTAGGACACCGGCGCGGCGGTGCCGGTCACGGCGCGTAGTCCACGCAGAACGGGGCGTGGTCGGAGAAGCGTTCGTCGCGGTAGATCGAGCAGCCGCGCAGGCGATCACGCAGGCCCGGGCTGACGAACTGGTAGTCGATGCGCCAACCGACATTGTTGGCGCGCGCCGCGCCGCGGTTGCTCCACCACGTGTAGTCCTCGCCGGTGGGGTGCAGCACGCGGTAGGCATCGGCCCAGCCCCGTCCGCTGGCCAGGTCGGTGGCCTGGCCGTGGTCGGCGCACAACGCATTCAACCAGTCGCGCTCTTCCGGCAGGCAGCCGGAATTCTTCTGGTTGGACTTCCAGTTGCGGATGTCCAGCGCGGAACGGACGATGTTCCAGTCCCCGCACAGCACGTAATCGCGGCCACTGTGCAGCCACTGGTCGAGGATCGGCCGCAGCCATTCCATCACGTCGAACTTGAAGCCCTGGCGCAGGTCGCCGGAACTGCCCGACGGGATATAGAAGGAGACCACGCTGAGGTTGCCGAAGCGCGCTTCGATATAGCGGCCTTCCTCGTCGAACGGCGCCCAGCCCAGCGAGGTGATGACCTGGTCGGGCTCACGCTTGCTGTAGATCGCAACCCCGCTGTAGCCCTTCTTGGTGCTGGCATCGCGGTAGAAGCAGTGGTGGCCATCCGGGCGGAACATCGGATCGGACAACTGGGCCTCCTGGGCCTTGGTTTCCTGCAGGCACAGGACATCGGCGTCCTGTGCGCGGAACCAGTCGAGGAAGCCCTTGCTGGCGGCCGAACGGATGCCGTTGGCGTTGAAGCTGATGATGCGCATGCGGTCGATTCAGGGTGGCAGCGGAAACCGGCCCAGCATACCGGTTCACGGCCGATGCGCCGACCGTGGAAGGACGCCGGGCCCGCCTTCTAGTACGCTTTACCCTCCAAGATGAAGATAGATTGAGTCAGATGAGCGACCATCGTCACCGTTTCCTGCAGTTGGCCCTGAGCGCCGACGCCCTGCGTTTTGGCCAGTTCACGCTGAAGTCCGGCCGGCTGAGCCCCTATTTCTTCAATGCAGGCCGTTTCGACTCCGGGTCGAAGATGGCCCAGCTGGCCCTGTGCTACGCCGATGCGATCGACGATGCCGGCCTCAAGTACGACGTGGTGTTCGGCCCGGCCTACAAGGGCATCCCGCTGGCCACCGCGATGGCCTGCGAACTGGCCCAGCGCGGCCGCGACCTGCCGCTGTCGTTCAACCGCAAGGAAGTGAAGGATCACGGCGAAGGCGGCCAGCTGATCGGCGCGGACATGACCGGCAAGCGCGTGCTGATTGTCGATGACGTCATCACCGCCGGCACCGCGATCCGCGAGGCGATGGCCATCATCCGTGCCGCCGGCGGCATTCCGGCCGGCATCGTGGTGGCCCTGGACCGCCAGGAGATCGCCTCGGAAACCGATCCGCGCTCGGCGGCGCAGGCCGTGGCCGAAGAAGCCGGCATTCCGGTGATTGCCGTAGCGACGATGGCCGACCTGCTTGATTTCGCGTCCGGAAACCCGGAACTTGTCGGCTACCGGCAGCCGCTGGCGGACTATCGGTCCCGATATGGCAGCCGTCCGACGCACTGAACGACCCAAGGGGGTGGTCGCCATGTTGAGGAATCTGTCCATCATCGCTGCCTTGCTGCTGGCCACGCCGTGCGTGGCCAGCGCGCAGCAGTCCAAGCGCCCGGCCAGGAGTGCCGAGGCGCAGGCGAAGAAACTGTATTGCTGGAACGAAGGCAGCGAGCGCATCTGCAGCGATGCCTTGCCTGCCGAGGCGGTCAACAACGCACGCGAGGAGTTCAGCGCGCGCAGCGGCCTGCGCAGCGGCCAGGTCGACCGCGCGCTCAATGAAGACGAGCGCGCCAACGCGGCGGTGGCGGAGGCCCAGGCGCGGCTGGACGCGATGGCGCTGCAGACGCGCCAGCGCACCGAACAGGCGATGCTGTCCACGTATAGCAATGAAGCAGAGCTGCGCCGGGTGTTCACCGAGCGCGTCGGCATCCTGGACAACAACATCAACACCGCGCGCTACAACGTGGCCAGCCTGCGCGATGCGCTGTTCACCGCCCTGGCCGGCGCCGGTGACAACGAACTGGCCGGACGTCCGGTCGCCGAAAAACCGGCGGCCACGATCCGCAAGCGCCATGGCGAACTGCTCGCGCAGCAGCGCATGCAGGCCACCTTCGAACGCCAGCGCGTGGAGCTGGATGCGGAGATCGAAGAAACCGTGCAGCGTTTCCGCCTGCTGAAGGGTGTTACGCCGGAGGCGTGACGGAGAGCGTGGTGCCTTCGTAGTGGGTCGCGGAGTTCGAATTACCGGGATTGGGCCGGGCGGTGGGGCTGCGCGGGGGACGGCAAGAGCCGCTCCTGCGGGCCTCGTTTCGCGCCCTCCATGGCGCTCAACGCCCCCGCCCAGCCCACCGCCCGGCCCTGTGACCTGTCCCGTGGCGCCCACCCAGGGAAAAAGAGAGATCAAAAGCAGGGGTCAGGGTCCTTTCGCTGCGCGAAAGGACCCTGACCTCGTCCCCAGCGCTGACAGGTGAAGGGAGCCCCTGAGTCAGGGGCGGCCGCGAAGCGGCGGGGTGTGGGTGATGGTGAGACGGGGCCCACGGTTTGCGCAGCAAAGCGTGGGAGCGGCAGCGCGAATGCGCTGGCGTGGACCCGTGCCATGGATGGCACGAAACGAGGCCCGCAGGAGCGGCATTTGCCGTCCCCCACCAACCCCTCCCGCCCTGCCCCCACCCCAGCAAACCGGCTTCCAGCGGCCCACCACGAGGGGCTCCGCCGTTCGCCCAGTGTTTACGCTGATTTTATGCAGCGGTAGCAGCCCGCCCATGGAGGCTTTACGCTTGCCAGGCGGACCATGACGGCCTGAGGTGGAGCGGTTCCACCAGGACGATCACCGTCATGTCTTGTCTGTCGCGTTATGGCCTTTCTTCCCGGGCGGGGTGCTGAGCATGCCCGGCTGGCTCTCCCTGCTGAGTGGCGTACTGGTGCTGGTCGCCGCCGCCTACCTGGTCTACGCCGTGCTGCGGCCCGAAGCATTCTGACGGGCCACGGACATGACCGGAATCCTCCTTCTCCTCGCCACCAGCGTGCTGCTGGCCTGGCCCCTCGGCCTGTACCTGGCGCGGGTGATGCGCGGCGCGCCGATGCGCATCGACCCGCTGTTCCACTGGATTGAAAAACCGCTTTACCGCCTGTTGGGCGTGGATCCCGCGCACGGCATGTCCTGGCGTGGCTACGTCGGGGCGTTCGTGCTCAGCAACGTGGTCATCGCGCTGCTGACGATGGCCGTGTTCATGACCCAGGCGTGGCTGCCGCTGAATCCGGACGGCATCGCCAACCTGCGCTGGGACACCGCGCTGCACACCATGGTGTCCTTCCTGACCAACACCAACCAGCAGCACTATTCCGGGCAGGCACAGCTTTCCTACCTTTCGCAGATGACCGGCATCACCGGCCTGCAGGTGGTCACGCCGATGATGGGCCTTGCACTCGCGGTTGCCACCCTGCGCGCCCTGTTCGCCCCACCGCGGCAGGACGTGGTGGCCGAGGGTGACCGCCGCATCGACGTCGGCAACTACCATGCCGATGTACTGCGGCTGTGCGTGCGCTTCATGCTGCCGCTGTGCCTGCTGTGGACGGTGCTGCTGGCCAGCCAGGGCGTCCCGTCCACCTTCGCCGCTGGCCCGCAGGCCACGCCGATGGATGCAACGGCCGGCATGCAGGAACAGAAGATACCGCTTGGCCCGGTCGCGGCGATGGTGGCGGCCAAGCAGCTCGGCGCCAACGGCGGCGGCTGGTACGGCCCCAACAGTGCCTTCCCGCTGGAAAACCCGACCGCGCTGTCGAATGCACTGGAACTGGTCGGCATCCTCCTGATCCCGATCGCGATCATCTTCATGATCGGCTCGTTCACCGGCCGCCGCCGCTTTGGCTGGCTGGTGCTGGGTTGCATGGCCAGCATGTCGGTGGTGTCGATCGCGGCCACGGTGTGGCTGGAAGGCCATTCGCCCACCGCGGCCAGCGCTCTGCTGATGGAAGGCAAGGAGGTGCGGCTGGGCAGCGATGCCACCGCGCTGTGGGCAGCGGTCACCACCCAGGTATCCAACGGCTCGGTCAACGGCATGCTCGATTCGATGAGCCCGATGGCCAGCGCCGTAGCACTGGTCAACATGCTGGTCAGCGCCATCTGGGGCGGTATCGGCTGCGGGCTGCAGCAGTTCATCGTCTACCTGCTGCTGGGCGTGTTCCTGGCCGGGCTGATGACCGGCCGCACCCCTGAACTGCTGGGACGCAAGCTGGAAACCCCGCAGGTGCGCCTGCTGGCCCTGCTGGTGCTGCTGCAGCCGATCACCCTGCTCACCCTCACCGCGATCACGCTGGCGGTGCCGGGCCTGTCGGGCACCTCCAACCCGGGATTCCACGGCATCAGCCAGGTCTTCTACGAATACGCATCGGCCTACGCCAACAACGGCTCCGGCTTCGAGGGGCTGGGCGACAACACGCCCTGGTGGAACCTGACCTGTTCACTGGTGCTGCTGCTGGGGCGCTTCCCGCTGCTGGTGGTGCCGCTGGTGATCGCCGCGCAGCTTGCGGCCAAGCGTCGCGCGCCGGAATCACCGGGCACGCTGCAGATCGAAACGCCCACCTTCGCCCTGACCCTGCTCAGCGTGATCGTCATCCTGACCGTCCTGCAGTTCCTGCCGGTTCTGGTGCTTGGCCCGGTGGCCGACCACCTCAGCCTTGGCCTGCATTGAGGCACTCCCCATGAATACTGTCGTGACTTCTCCGCTGCCGCGCCGTCCGGCGCTGCTGGATGGCGCCGGCTTCCGCCGTGCGCTGATTGATTCCTTCCGCAAGCTCTCGCCGCTGCACCTGGTGCGCAGTCCGGTGATGGCCGTGGTCATGGCCGGCACGCTGCTCGCGCTGGTGGTGACCCTGAGCGGCAATGCGCCGATGGGCTTCGGGCTGGCCGTCAGCGCGATCCTGCTGCTGACCGTGCTGTTCGGCAATTTCGCCGAAGCCGTGGCCGAAGCCCGCGGCCGTGGCCAGGCCGCATCGCTGCGGCGCGCCCGCCAGGACCTGGTGGCGCGCCGGCTGCAGTCCGCACATCCCGCTGCGGCGCAGGAACAGGTAGCCGCGGCCGAACTGCGCCCGGGTGACCATGTACTGGTCGGCGAAAGCGAGCTGGTGCCGGCCGATGGCGAGATCGTGCAGGGGCTGGCGACCATCAACGAAGCCGCAGTGACCGGCGAATCGGCGCCGGTGCTGCGTGAGGCCGGCACCGACCGCTCCGGCGTGATCGGCGGTACCAAGGTACTGTCCGACCAGATCGTGGTGCGGATAACCGCCGAACCCGGGCACAGCTTCCTCGACCGGATGATCGCGCTGGTGGAAGGCGCCAACCGGCAGAAGACGCCCAATGAAGTGGCGCTGACCCTGCTGTTGGCGGCGATGACGCTGACCTTCCTGGTGGTGGTGGCGACGCTGCCGGCGATCGGCGCATCGGTCGGCGTGAGCGTTGATCCGCTGCTGCTGATCGCGCTGCTGGTGTGCCTGATCCCCACCACCATCGGAGGCCTGCTGCCGGCCATCGGCATCGCCGGCATGAACCGTGCGCTGGCGGCCAACGTGCTGGCCAAGTCCGGCAAGGCGGTCGAAGTGGCCGGTGACATCGACGTGCTGTTGCTGGACAAGACCGGCACCATCACCCACGGCGACCGCCAGGCCACCGCCCTGCACGCGCTGGCCGGGGTGGACGTGGCCCGGCTGCGCGAGGCGGCACTGCTTTCCTCGCTGGCCGACCCGACACCGGAAGGCAAGTCGATCGTGCGCCTGGGCCGCGAGCAGGGCTGCCGCAGCGCCGAGCCCGAGCATGCGCACTACACCGCCTTCAGTGCGCAGACGCGCATGTCCGGCGTGGACCTGGACGGCGGCCGCAGCATCCGCAAGGGTGCGGCCGATGCGATCCGCGCGCACGTGCAGTCGCTTGGCGGCGAAGTGCCGGCCGAACTGACCGGGCGCGTGGAACAGGTCGCACGCAACGGCGCCACGCCGCTGGTGGTGGCCGAAGGCCGCCATGTACTGGGCGTGGTCGAACTGTCCGACGTGGTCAAGCACGGCATGCGGGAGAAGTTCGCGCAGCTTCGCGCGATGGGCATCCGCACGGTGATGATCACCGGTGACAACCCGTTGACCGCCGCGGCGATCGCTGCCGAAGCCGGGGTGGACGATTACATCGCCGAAGCACGCCCGGAAGACAAGCTGGCACGCATCCGCCAGGAACAGGCCGGTGGGCGACTGGTGGCCATGGTCGGCGACGGTACCAACGATGCGCCGGCGCTGGCACAGGCCGATATCGGCCTGGCGATGAACTCCGGCACCCAGGCCGCGAAGGAGGCCGGCAACATGGTCGATCTGGATTCGGATCCGGCCAAGCTGCTGGCCGTGGTGGAAGTGGGCAAGCAGCAGCTGATCACCCGCGGCGCACTGACCACCTTCTCGCTGGCCAATGACGTGTCCAAGTACTTCGCGATCCTGCCGGCACTGTTCGCCGCTACCGTTCCGGGCATGGCCACGTTGAACGTGATGGGCCTGTCCAGTCCGCGCAACGCGGTGCTGGCCGCGTTGATCTTCAACGCCCTGGTGATCCCGGCGCTGATTCCGCTGGCACTGCGCGGGGTGCGTTTCCGCCCGGCCACGGCAACCACCCTGCTGCGGCGGAACATGCTGGTGTACGGGCTCGGCGGCGTGCTGCTGCCGTTCGTGGCGATCAAGGCAATCGACTTCCTGCTGATGACGGTATCTGCTGCATGAACACTTCAACGACCCCTCCGGTATCCGCCCTCGTTCCGCCGCGGGCACTGGCGCGCGCCGCTGCCGAACGCGAGTCCCGCCTGCAGCACACCGCGCGCTGGCGTCCGGCGATCGTGCTCGGCGTCGGCAGCCTGCTGCTGGCCGGCGCGCTGTATGCGGCCGCCGCTACCGGCCTGGCGCGGCTTGCGTTCCCGGCGCAGTCCGATGGCAGCCTGATCGTGGATGGCGATGGCCGCGTGCGCGGCTCGGCCCTGCTGGCCCAGCCGTTCACCGGTGACGGCTGGTTCCAGCCGCGGCCGTCGGCGGCGGGCCACGATCCGATGGCGGCGGCAGGCTCCAACATGGCGCGCAGCAACCCGGCGCTTGCGACGCGCGTGGCCGATGCCACCGCCGCCGTCGCCCTGCGCGAAGGCATCGCGCCCGCGCAGGTTCCCGCCGACCTGGTGACGCAGTCCGGCAGCGGGCTGGATCCCCATCTGTCACCGGCGGCCGTGCAGGTGCAGCTGCGCCGCGTGGCGCAGGCACGTGGGCTGTCCGAAGCGGAGCTGCAGGCCATCGTGCAGGCGCATGTCGAGGGCCCGCAGTGGGGGATGCTGGGCCAGCCGCGGGTCAACGTGATGGAACTCAACCGGGCGCTGGAGCAGGCCACCCATGCGCGGTGATGCCATGCGACGGCCTGCTGGCGCACAATCGCCGGCATGACCGATACCCGCAGCCGACAGGCCGACGCCCTCATCGAAGGCC
Source organism: Stenotrophomonas chelatiphaga (assembly GCF_032054965.1). NCBI lineage: Bacteria > Pseudomonadati > Pseudomonadota > Gammaproteobacteria > Lysobacterales > Lysobacteraceae > Stenotrophomonas > Stenotrophomonas chelatiphaga. The sequence goes on from NZ_DAMBRS010000007.1 coordinate 13,482, forward strand.
TGCAGCGTGACGCCGGGGGGCGGCTGACCGTGTTCCTCGGCGCTGCGCCGGGCGTCGGCAAGACCTACGCCATGCTGGCACGCGCGCAGGAGCAGCTGCGCCGTGGCGTGGACCTGGTGGTCGGCGTGGTCGAAACCCACGGGCGTGCCGAAACCCAGGCCCTGCTGCAGGGCCTGCCGGTGGTTGAACGCAGGCAGGTTGCCTACCGCGACCGGCAGCTCGAAGAGATGGACCTGGATGCCATCGTGCAGCGGCGCCCCGCGCTGGTGCTGGTGGATGAACTGGCGCATCGCAATGCGCCGGGCAGCCGCCACGAGCGGCGCTGGCAGGATGTGATGGAGCTGCTGGATGCAGGGATCGACGTCTGGACGACGGTCAACATCCAGCACCTGGAAAGCCTCAATGACGTGGTGCTGCGGATCACCGGCATCCGGGTCAGCGAAACCGTGCCCGATGGCGTGCTGGACCGCCTGCATGACATCGTGCTGGTCGACCTGCCACCGCGCGAGCTGATCACGCGGCTCCAGCAGGGCAAGGTCTATGTGCCGGAACAGGCATCGCAGGCGCTGCAGTCTTACTTCACCACCGCCAACCTGACCGCCCTGCGCGAGCTGGCCATGCAGGAAGCCGCCGACCGCGTGGACAGCAGCCTGCGCGAGGTGCGTGCGGCCGGTGGCGAAGGCGCCCTGCCGCTGCGCCGGCGCGTGCTGGTGGCGATCGATGGCGGCGGCCAGAGTGAATACCTGGTGCGCGTGGCGCGGCGCATCGCCGAGCGCCGCGATGCGCCGTGGACGGTGGTCACGGTGCAGCGGCGTCGTGCCGACCAGGCCACGCAGCGCGAGATCGACAGCGCGTTCGCGCTGGCACGCCGGCTCGGCGCCGATGCCGAAGTACTGCACGGATCCAGCGTCGCCGACGCACTGCTCGACCATGCCGCGCACAATAACGTATCCACGCTGGTGCTCGGCCGCACGCGCGAACGCCCGCTGGCGCGGATGCTCAACCGCACGCTCACCCAGCAGTTGATCCAGCATGGGGCGCATTACGAGATCACCATCATCAGCACGCCGCGCGCGCGGGCACGCGCACGCCGCGATCGCCTGCTGGCGCCGGTGCCGGGCCACGCGCCGGAGCTGGCACAGGCGGTGCTGGCCTGCGCGTTGGCCTGTCTGGTGGCCTGGGTCGCCGAACGCTGGGTCGGCATGGCCGACCTGTCGATGGTGTTCATCGTGGCGGTGGTGCTGGTGGCCGCGCGCACCCGCGCCAGTGCCGCGGTACTGGCTGCCGGCCTGTGTTTCCTGGCCTACAACTTCCTGTTCATCGCCCCGCGCTTCACCTTCGCGATCAGCGCGCGGCAGGGCGTCATCACGGTCTTCCTGTTCCTGGCCGCCGCGCTGGTGGCGGGCCGGCTGGCGTCACGACTGCGCATGCAGGTCATCGCCCTGCGCGCGGCCAACCGCCATGCCCATGCGCGCCAGCAACTCGGCCGACAGCTCAGCAGTGCCGCCAGCAACGAGGCGGTGGCGAATGCGGGACGACAGGCACTGGAACAGGCCCTGGATGCCCCGGCGTGGCTGCGCATCGGCAGCGACGTGACGGCCAGCGGCAGCGCGGTGCCCGGCGATACCGACCTGGCCGCCGCGGACTGGTCGCAGCGCCACGGGCAGCCCAGCGGGCGCTATACCGATACGCTGGCAGGCGCGCGGTGGTGGTGCCTGCCGCTGCTGGACGGCGAGGCCCGTTGCATCGGCGTGGCGGCACTGCAGTTTGCGCCGGCGCTGGCGCGGCTGGCACCGGAACAACGCCAGCTGGCGATGGCGATGGTGGACGACATCGCGCAGGCCGCGCTGCGCACCCGGCTGGTGGCCGAACTGGAGCAGGCACATGTCAGCAACGAGACCGAGCGGCTGCGCTCGGCGCTGTTGTCTTCGGTGTCGCATGACCTGCGCTCGCCGCTGGCGGCGATGATCGGCTCGGCCGACAGCCTGGCCAGCTACGGCCAGGCAATGGATGCGGCGGACCGTCGGTCGCTGCTGGACACCATCATGCTGGAAGGCGAACGACTGGACCGCTACATCCAGAACCTGCTGGACATGACCCGGCTGGGCCATGACGGACTGAAGATCAACCGCGACTGGATCGGCGTGGACGAACTGGTCGGCTCGGCCGCACGCCGGCTGCAGCGCTACCAGCCGGAGGTGAAGCTGCAGCTGGACATCCCGGCTTCGCTGGGGCCGATCTGGGTGCATCCGGCACTGGTCGAACAGGCGCTGTTCAACGTGCTGGAGAATGCCGCGAAGTTTTCCCCGCCCGCTGCACCGGTCAGCGTCAGCGCGCGGCTGCAGGACACCGGGCTGGTGATCGACGTGATGGACCGTGGGCCCGGTATTCCAGCCGACGAACGCGCGCGCATCTTCGACATGTTCTACAGCGTGGAGCGCGGGGACCGCGGCCGCCATGGCACCGGCCTGGGACTGGCGATCTGCCAGGGAATGATCGGTGCGCACGGTGGCAGCGTACAGGCGCTGGCAGGCGAGCACGGACGCGGTACGCTGATACGCATCTCCCTGCCCCTGCTCACTCCTGCCGGTCACTTCGATGCCCCTGACGCCTGACAGTACGTCCTCGATCCCGCCCGCCTGCGTGCTGGTGATCGACGACGAAGCGCAGATCCGCCGCTTCCTGGACATCAGCCTGCGCGCGCAGGGCTATCGGGTGCTGCAGGCGGCCAGCGGCCAGGAAGGACTGGAACGGCTGGTCGGCGAGAACGTGGACCTGGTGATCCTGGACATCGGCCTGCCGGACATGGAGGGCCACCAGCTGCTGGCCGAACTGCGGCAGTGGAGCCAGCTGCCGGTGATCATGCTGACCGTGCGCGCGGGCGAAGCCGAGAAGGTGCGTGCGCTGGATGCCGGCGCCAATGACTACGTGACCAAGCCGTTCGGTACGCAGGAGTTGATGGCGCGGGTGCGGATGCTGCTGCGCACGCGTGCGGCACCGCTGGATGGACAGCCGCCGGTGTTCGATGACGGGCACCTGCGGATCGACCTGGTGCATCGCGCGGTGGCGCTGGACGGGGTGCCGGTGACGCTGACGCGCAAGGAGTATTCCCTGTTGTCGCTGCTGCTGGTCAATGCCGGCCGGGTGGTGACCCAGCCGCAGATCCTGAAGGAAATCTGGGGGCCGACGCACCAGCACGATACGCATTACCTGCGGATACTGGTCGGCAAGCTGCGGCAGAAGCTGGGCGATTCGGCGCTGGAGTCGCGGTATGTGTTCACCGAGCCCGGCGTGGGGTTGCGGTTCAAGGGGTGAGATTTTCGCCGGCGTGGAGCTGATGCATGGCTGAGGCGGGGGCAGGCCCCTGCACAGGACACGCCGCAAGTACGTCCATGTAGGCTTGTGTTCGGCTCCTGCCTCACACAGTCCCGTGCAGGGGCCTGCCCCCGCCTCCGGCAGGTTCTCCGCGCGCGGTGGGGGGAAGGGCGTGGTAGCGCCGGGCCGTGCTCGGCGGGATGCTGGGCGGAGGGCTGGCCGCTGCGCTCGCCGACCATGGGTCGGCGCTACCGGGGATCCTTCTGCGCCGCGTGGGCGCTGTCTCAGAAGCCGAGGTCCTGGTCGCCGAGCAGGGGCTGCAGCTGGGTGCGGAACTGGGCCTTGATGCGCTCAAGCGCCTCTTCGGTATCGGCTTCGAAGCGCAGTACCAGTACCGGGGTGGTGTTGGAGGCGCGTACCAGGCCCCAGCCATCGGCGAAGTCCACGCGCAGGCCATCGATGGTGGAAATGCGGCCGCCCACGAACGGGTTGTCCCCGGACTGCGCTGCGCTCACCACCAGTGAAACCAGCGCGTGCGGCGTGCCATCGGCCACCGGCACCTTGATCTCCGGGGTGGAGATGCTCTGCGGCAGCTCTTCAAGCACTTCCTGCGGGGTTTCTTCGCGCAGTGCGAGGATTTCCAGCAGGCGCGCAGCGGCGTACAGGCCGTCATCGAAACCGAACCAGCGCTCGCGGAAGAAGAAGTGCCCGCTCATCTCGCCGGCCAGTTCGGCATCGGTCTCCGCCATGCGGGCCTTGATCAGCGAATGGCCGGTCTTCCACATCATCGGGCTGCCGCCGTGGCGCAGCACGAAATCGGCCAGCTTGCCGGTGCACTTGACGTCGTAGATCACCATCGCGCCGGGGTTGCGCAGCAGCACGTCGGCGGCGAACAGCATCAGCAACCGGTCGGCGAAGATGATCGTGCCGTCCGGAGTGACCACGCCGAGGCGGTCCCCGTCACCATCGAAGGCGATGCCGAGGTCGGCGTCGAAGCGCTTCACCGTCTGCACCAGGTCCTGCAGGTTGGCCGGTTCGCTGGGGTCGGGATGATGGTTGGGGAAGGTGCCATCGACATCGCAGTACAGCGGGATGACATCGGCACCGATGGCTTCCAGCAGCGGCTGCACCAGCGCGCCGGCCACGCCGTTGCCGGCGTCGGCCACCACCTTCAGCGGCCGCTCCAGCTGCACGTCGTCGGCGATCCGGCGCACGTAGTCATCGTTGACCTCGCGCTGCTGGTAGTTGCCCGGCGATGACGCCTGCGCCAGCCGGCCTTCGACGATGCGCTGGTAGAGGGCGGTCACCGCATCGCCGGACAGGGTCTGCCCGGCGATGACGATCTTGAAGCCGTTGTATTCGGGCGGGTTGTGGCTGCCGGTCACCGCCACGCAGCTGCCGGTGCGCAGGTGGTGGCTGGCGAAGTACACCACCGGCGTCGGCGCCAGTCCGATATCGATGACATCGCAGCCGGCGCGGCGCAGGCCTTCGGCCAGGCCAGCGGCCAGTTCCGGACCGGACAGGCGGCCATCGCGGCCGATCACCACTTCGCGCAGGCCCTGCGCCAGCACTTCACTGCCGATCGCCTGACCGATCAAGGCCGCGACCTTGGGGGTCAGCTCCTCGCCGACCACGCCGCGGATGTCGTAGGCGCGGAAAATGCCCGCCGCCAGGCTTGCAGCCAGGGGCGGCGGCTCCAACGCGGCGCCGGCGCCCGGTTCGGCCGCTGCGGCAGTGGGCAGCTCGGCGGCAGACTGCGCCAGACTCTCGCTCAGGGTCGGTCCCTGTTCTTCGGTGCCTTCGCGCGCGGCCCGCCGGGGCAGCGGCAAGCGGGACTTGCCGACCAGCAGCAGCACCGCGATCAGCACCAGCAGCAGCGCCACGATGGACGCCGCCAGCGCGCCCAGCCCCAGCGGGCCGGGTTCGATCGACGGCACCCCGGCGGCCAGCCGCAGGCTGCTGTTGGCCAGCGGCCGCGCCAGGACTTCACCACTGTCGGCCAGCTTGCGGTCGCCGCGTTCAAGCACGTTGTAGCTGCCCTGGCGCAGGGCCAGGTAGCCTTCGGCCGGTGCACGCACCGCATCCAGCGGGCCGGTGAGCTGCATCAGCGGCTGCCGCACGTAGACCAGCGCCAGGCCGTCGGACCCCAGCGGCACGCTCGCGGCCAGGCCCAGCCGCGCGCCGCCGGCGTCGCGCACCACGCGCGCCACGGGTTCCTCACTGACCAGCGCCGCCTCCAGCAGCGCCAGCCGGGCATAACCAAAGGCGGCCGGATCGGCATAGGCGGTCTCCAGCGAAGCCGGCCAGACCTGCACTTCTTCCACGCCGGTCCAGGTTTCGCGCAGCGCCAGCGCCGCAGCGGCGCCGTCCCCGGCAGCAAGTGCCTGTTCAACGCGTGCGGACTTCAGGTGCTTGCCGAACTGCAGCAGTTGACCGTCGAGCGCCTTCTGCAGGCCCTGCAAGGCGGTATCGCGCGCCTGTTCCAACTGGGTGCCGGTGTTGGCCTGGCGCCACTGCTGCACCGCGCTCCAGCCGAACAATCCCGCCAACAGCAACAACATCGCCGCCAGCAGCGGCCCCGTACGTCCCGTGACCGCCACGCCCTTCCCCTTGCTGCCGATCATCCTGTCCCCCGAGTCAGCGCACTCCGGTATGCCCGAACCCACCCGAGCCCCGCGTGCTGTCGGTGAAAGTATCCACTACCTGCAGGGCAACACGCACGATGGGAACGACAACCAGCTGTGCGATGCGGTCGCCGGGTTCGATGGTGAAGGCCTCGCGGCCCCGATTCCAGACACTGATCAGCAGCGGTCCCTGGTAATCGGCGTCGATCAGGCCGGTGCCATTGCCGAGCACGATGCCGTGCCGATGGCCCAGCCCGGAACGCGGCAGGATGATCGCGCACAGGTTCGGATCGGCCACGTGGATCGCCAGGCCGCTGGGAACCAGGGCGGTATCACCCGGCGCCAGCACCAGCGGCGCTTCGGTTGCCGCGCGCAGGTCCATGCCGGCACTGGCTTCGGTGGCATACGCCGGAAGCGGCCAGCTGTCGCCGAAGCGCGGATCCAGCAGCTTCACCTGCAGCGGCTGCAGCGAGGGAGGAACCGGGTGCGATGCAGCGTTCATGCGGTCAGCCTTTGCGCGATGAGCGCGAGCAGTTGCGTGGCCAGCTCGGTCTTGGAGGTGGCCGGGAATACCTGTTCACCGTCCTGCCAATAGGCCGTGGCGGCGTTGTCGTCACTTTCGAAACCCGCGCCGGCCTGGCCCACCTGGTTGGCGATCACCAGGTCCAGCCGCTTGTCCACCAGCTTGCCGCGCGCGTATTTCTCCACGTCGTGGGTTTCCGCGGCGAAGCCCACCACCAGTTTCAGCGATTGGGTCTGGGTGGCCACCTCGGCCAGGATGTCCGCGGTGCGCACCAGTTCCACCACCAGCGACTGGCTGTCGACGGTCTTCTTCAACTTCTGCGGTGCGACCTGGCGCGGGGTGTAATCGGATACGGCAGCGGCACCGATGTAGATATCCGCAGGCAGCGCGCCGAGCACGGCATCGCGCATCTGCGCGGCCGAACGCACGTCGATCCGCTGCACGCCCGCCGGCGTCGGCAGGTTCACCGGACCACTGACCAGCACCACCTCGGCACCGAGCCGGGCCGCCGCCGCGGCAAGCGCATAGCCCATCTTGCCGCTGCTGCGGTTGCCGACGTAGCGGACCGGGTCGATGTCTTCGTAGGTCGGTCCGGCGCTGATCAGCAGGCGCAGCCCGGCCAGCGCGGAAGGGCCCGGCGCGGACGCGTTGTCGGCGGCGCCCGCACTGCGTTCGATGTCCACCAGCGCGGCCACGATGTCGTCCGGCTCGGCCAGGCGCCCGGGACCGGACTCGCCCTCCGCCAACGGCCCGTCCACCGGCCCCACCACCTGCGCCCCGCGCGTACGCAGCAGGACGATGTTGGCCTGGGTGGCCGGGTGCAGCCACATGCGATGGTTCATCGCAGGGCATACGGTAAGCGGGGCGGTGCTGGCCAGGCAGAGCGTGGTCACCAGGTCATCGGCATGGCCCTGGGCAAGGCGTGCCAGCAGGTCGGCGGTGCCCGGGGCGACGACGATGCGATCGGCCCAGCGCGCCAGTTCGATATGCCCCATTGCCTGTTCTGCCGCGCTGTCCCACAACGTGGTGCGCGTAGGCTGGCCGGACAGGGCCTGGAAGCTCAGCGGGGTGACGAACTGCTGGGCACCGGCGGTCATCGCCACCTGCACCAGCGCCCCGGCATCGCGCAGCCGACGGACCAGCTCCAACGCCTTGTAAGCCGCGATTCCGCCGCCCACGCACAACAGCAGCCTGCGCCCTTCCAGCGGACGCTGCCGCGCCGGGGAAGTCTTGGGTGAGTCAGCCACCGGGGAAATCCTATGCACGCAAAGACATTAGCTTAGCCGAAAGCCCCGTAGTGCCCCTATTCGGGGAGATATGACCGACGGATATAAGTACATGTATGCCAGCATTTAACGATGCCAGTTGTCGCGTCATCCGCTTGCATCAAGCGGCTGCCGGGACCTGCTCCGCCGTACTGCAGGACCCTACCGTGCACATCCGCACCATCATCGCCGACGACCATCCGATCATCCGATCATCCTGCATGGCGCACGCGTGGTGCTGGAAAACGCCCACATCGATGTGGTCGGCGAAGCCTCCGGTGGCACCCACCTGCTCGCGCTGCTCGACCGCCAACCGTGCGACGTGGTGCTGACCGACCTGACCATGCCCGGCAAGGGCCCCGATGGACCCGAGCTGCTCGACTGCATCCGCGTGGCGCACCCCTGCCTGCCGCTGGTGGTCCTGACCGGCACCGCCAGCCCCACCGTGCTGATCACCCTGCTGCGCTGCGGGGTGCACGGTGCGCTGGACAAGGCCGCCGACTTCGACGAACTGGCACAGGCGGTACGCAGCGCCGCTGCCGGCCAGACCTATGTTTCCCAGCACCTGCGCTCGCATCTCGAAGCCCGCGACCTGGCCCACCGGGCAACGCCGGCGTCGTTGTCGCAGGGCGAGCGTGATGTGCTGGAAGGCCTCGGTCGCGGCATGAACCTCAGCATGATCGCCCAGCAGCGGGGACGCAGTCCGAAGACCGTCAGCCGGCAGAAATCCGACGCGATGCGCAAACTCGGGCTGACTGGAAACCACGAGCTCCACGCCTTCCTGCGCACTTACCCGATCAAGGGCTCGCGCCCCTCCTGACACGCCGTGCTGGATCTGTCCCATGGGCCGCCGCCGCGTGCCCGGCCACACTGGGGGCCATGACGATCCATGACTGGCCCGCACCGGAACGCCCCCGCGAACGCCTGCTCTCGCAAGGCCCCGGCGTGCTGTCCGATGCGGAACTGCTGGCCATTTTCCTCGGCTCGGGCACGCGCGGACGCGATGCGGTGCAGACCGCACGCGACCTGCTGGTCCAGCATGGCCCGCTGCGCAGGTTGCTGGACCTGCCCGCCCCGCAGCTGGCCCGGCTGCCCGGGCTGGGGCCGGCACGCAGCTGCGCGCTGGCGGCGGCCATGGAACTGGCGCAACGGCATCTCGCTGCCCAGCTGGTCCACGGCGACTGCGTGGGGCAGTCACCGGCGGTGGCCGCCCGCTTCCTGCAGCACCGCCTGCGCGGGCGTCCGAACGAGGTCTTCGCGGCCCTGTTCATGGACAACCAGCACCGTCTGCTGGCGTATGAAGAACTGTTCCAGGGCACGGTCAATGCCGCGTCGATCTACCCGCGCGAAGTGGTCCGCCGGGCGCTGGCGCTGAACGCGGCCGCGGTGATCGTCAGCCACAACCACCCTTCCGGTGATGCCGAACCGTCGGCCGCCGACCACCAGGCCACCGCTGAACTGCAGGCCTTGCTGGCCCACCTGGATGTCCGCCTGCTGGACCATCTGGTGATCGGTGAAGGCGCGCCGGTGTCGTTTGCTGAACGGGGCTGGCTCGGGCCGGCCGGCGCCCCACCGCCGCGGCGCTGAGCTGCCGCAAGCCCTGCCGGCGCGCCCGCGTGCCCGGCAGCGGGGCTGCGGCCCGCCGCGTCCATTGCCCACGTCTGCCGCGGCAGGGCAGATCGGCTAAAATGGGGGATTCCGCCGCACTTCACAGCAGGCCACGTGAAAAATCTCCTCCGCGCCCTGATCAGCCAAGGCATCGAAGCCCTGCGCGCCAATGGCACCCTGCCCGCCGACTCGATTCCGCCCGAGTTCGTGGTTGAACGCCCGAAGACCCGCGAGCATGGCGACTTCGCCACCAATGCCGCCATGCTGCTGGCCAAAGCCGCGCGCAGCAACCCGCGGGCGATCGCCCAGGCGCTGCTGGACGCGCTGCCGCAGAGCGCGGACGTCAGCAAGGTCGAGATTGCCGGCCCCGGCTTCATCAACTTCCACCTGGCCGGCAGCGCGTTCCAGCGCGAAGCGGCCAGCGTGATCAAGGAAGGCAACGACTACGGCCGCAACCTGTCCGGCAACGGACGTACCGTGGGCGTGGAATACGTGTCGGCCAACCCGACCGGCCCGCTGCACGTGGGCCACGGCCGTGCCGCGGCGATCGGCGACTGCATCGCGCGCGTGCTCGATGCCAACGGCTGGAACGCCAAGCGCGAGTTCTATTACAACGATGCGGGCGTGCAGATCGAAAACCTGGCGCTGTCCACCCATGCGCGGGCCAAGGGCATCAAGCCCGATGACGCCGGCTGGCCCGAAGGCGGCTACCGCGGTGACTACATCCAGGACGTGGCCGACGCGTACCTGCGCGGTGCCAGCGTGGACCTGGAAGGCACCACCGTGGTCGGCGCCAAGGATCCGGACGACATCGCCGCGATCCGCCGCTTCGCCGTGGCCTACCTGCGCAACGAGCAGAACCTGGACCTGGCCGCGTTCGGCGTGGATTTCGACATCTACTTCCTGGAAAGCTCGCTGTACAACGATGGCAAGGTCGCCGAAGCGGTGCAGCGCCTGCAGGATTCCGGGCATACGTACGAAGAGGGCGGCGCGCTGTGGCTGCGCTCCACGGATTTCGGTGACGACAAGGACCGCGTGATGCGCAAGTCCGACGGCACCTTCACCTACTTCGTGCCCGACGTGGCCTACCACCTGACCAAGTGGCAGCGTGGCTATGAGCGCGCCATCACCGAACTGGGCGCCGACCACCATGGCTCGCTGTCGCGCGTGCGTGCCGGCCTGCAGGCGATGGGCGTGGGCATTCCGCAGGGCTGGCCGGAATACGTGCTGCACCAGATGGTGACGGTGATGCGCGGCGGCGAGGAAGTGAAGCTGTCCAAGCGGGCCGGCAGCTACTTCACCCTGCGCGACCTGATCGACGAAGCCGGGCGTGATGCCACGCGCTGGTTCCTGATCGCGCGCAAGCCGGACTCGCAGCTGACCTTCGACATCGACCTGGCGCGCCAGCAGAGCAACGACAATCCGGTGTTCTACGTGCAGTACGCCCATGCCCGGGTCTGCAGCCTGCATCGCCAGGCGCAGGAAAAGGGACTGGTGTATTCGCAGGAACAGGGACTGGCGGCGCTGCGCACCCTGCAGGACGACGCATCGCTGAACCTGATGAACGAAATCTCGCGTTACCCGGAGGTGGTGGAGGCGGCCGGCATCGCGCTTGAACCACACCTGGTGGCGCAGTACCTGCGTGAATTGGCGCACGCCTTCCACACGTGGTATCACGGGACGCCGGTGCTGGTGGAAGATGCCGCCGACCGCGATGCCAAGCTCACCCTGGCCAGCGCAGCGCGCCAGGTGTTGCGCAATGGCCTGGAACTCCTGGGCGTGGGCGCCCCGGAAAAAATGTAAGCATTGGAGAAGCAGTAGACATGGCAGCACGACGCGGCAAGAGTCAGGCACGGCGCAACAGCAGCCAGGGAACGCCGGGGTGGGTGTGGCTGGTCGCCGGCGTGGCGATCGCCGCCGTGGTGTTCCTGGCCGCGCCGAACCTGTTCAAGGGAGATGCCGATGGCTTCCTGCGGGCAGGTCCGCGCCCGGATCCGAACGCCCAGCCGGCGCCGGTGGTAGAGGCCGAAGGGGATGTCGGTACGCAGGTGGAAACGCCTGCGGCGGCCAAGCCGGCCACCCCGGCCAAGCCGCCGGCAACCCAGTACGATTTCTACACGCTGCTGCCGGGCAAGGAAGTGGAGATGTCCGACGCCGAGCTGGCCGCCAGCACCCGCGCCGAGGAACAGCGCCTGGCACGCAGCGAGGCGCAGCGTGCGCAGGCCGCGCTGGAAGGCAAGCCGGTCCCGGCCGCCGCGCCGGCGCCGGCGTCCACGGCATCCACCACCACCGCTGCCACGGCGACGGTGGCAAGCACCGCGCCGGTGCGCAGCACCGCGCTTCCGGCGCCGTTGAGCGAGCGCCCCGCTGCCCCGGCCAGCACCGCGACGCCGCCGGCGGCGGCAACCAGCGCACCGACGACGGCAGCGGCAACGCCTGCTGCGGCGGCCGCCCCGGTCGACAGCAACGTGCGCTACATCCTGCAGGCCGGCGCGTTCGGCGCGTCCGGCGACGCCGAGGCCACCAAGGCGAAGCTGGCGATGATCGGGCTGGCGGCGCGGGTGGAATCGGCGCAGATCAACGGCAAGACCGTTTACCGCGTGCGCATGGGCCCGTATGGCACCGCCGGTGAACTGTCCGAGGCGAAGCAGAAGCTGGATGGAACCGGCCTGCAGGCGATGGCGATCAAGGCGCAGTAACGCCCGCCGCGGCGGCAGAGCGCATCAACGAAAAAGCCGGGCAGTGCCCGGCTTTTTCATGCGCCAGCGGGTGTCTCGCCGGGCGGCCTCAGCCTTCGCGCGCCACTTGGAAACCGGCATACGACTGGCTGACCGGCATCAGTTCGAGGCGATTGATGTTCAGGTGCGGCGGCAGGCTGGCCACCCAGTAGATCTGCTCGGCGATGTCTTCGGCGGTCATCGGGTTGGCGCCGGTGTACAGCTTGTCCGATGCGGCCTGGTCGCCGTGGGTGCGCACGACGGTGAACTCGGTTTCGGCCATGCCCGGTTCGATGGTCGTCACCCGCACGCCGGTACCGTGCAGGTCCGAACGCAGGCCCAGCGAGAACTGGCTGACGAAGGCCTTGGTGCCGCCGTAGGCATTGCCCCCCGGATACGGATAGACCCCGGCCACCGAGGAGATGTTGATGATCGCGCCCTTGCGCTCCACCAGCAGCGGCAGCAGGCGATGGGTCAACGTGACCAGCGCGGTGACATTGGTGTCGATCATGGTGCGCCAGTCTTCCAGCTTGGCGTGCTGGGCCGGCAGCGTGCCCTGCGCCAGGCCGGCATTGTTGACCAGCAGGTCGATCTGCCCGAACGCCGGCGGCAGCGCCAGCAGCGCCGCTTCCATGGCGACCGCGTCGCGGACATCGAACACCGCCGCGTGCACCTGGTCGGCACCGTAGGCGTCCACCAGCGGCTGCAGGCGCTCACCGCGACGGCCGGTGGCGATCACCTTCCAGCCCGCCTTCGCGAAGCGGTGGACGGCAGCAGCACCGAAGCCGGAGGTGGCGCCGGTGATCAGGACGGTACGGGTCATCAGGCAACTCCAGGAAGATCCAGGCCGATATTCTGTCACTGTCGGCCGCCGCCTGCCTTGCCGGATCGGTCGCCCGCGCTCAGCGCACGCGGAACACGCGCGCCTTCGGCAGGTCCGGGTCGACCTGCAGGAACCAGCGGCCCGCGATGCCGGGCACCACTTCGATGGGCGGGTCCTGCAGCACGCGACGCAGGGTCATTTCGCCCTTCAGCACCTGCCATTGCTGGCCGTTGTCGAGGGTGAACAGCGTGCCCGGCTGCCAGCCGCTGATGCTGCCGGTGGCATGCGCCTTGATCGGGCCGTCGTCCAGGCCGATGAACATCGGGGCGGCGGCGGGCGGCGTGGCGCGCGCGGTCGGCGGCGGCGCGTCGACTGCGACCGGCGCGTGTGCCTGTGCGTCGCGCAGCAGGCCGTTCAGCTGCTGCAGCTGGTCCGGGGTCAGGCCGACGTCGGCCAGCCGCGCGGGGTCGAGGCGCTGTTCCAGCGGCACGTAGCGGTCCTGCGCCGCCGCCGGGCAGGCGACCGGCAGCACGGCCAGCAGCAGGGGAATCCAAGGGCGCATGGCGGGCAATCCTGCTTCAGGGGTCGAGGAGCGCACTGTGCTGCAGTTCGATGACCGCAGGATGACAGCGACGCGGACGGTACAATGCGGGTCCCGGCGCTCCCTGCCGGCGGTGTGGAAGACAATGATCAACAACGATGTGCTGCGCAGCCTGCGCTTTGCCCTGGACCTGAGCGACAACCACGTGGTGGTGCTGTGCGAGCTGGCCGACCCTGCCTTCCCGGTCACGGCCGAGCAGGTCAACGCCTGGCTGAAGCCGGACAACGAAGCCGGTGCCGAGCCCTGCAGCGATGAGGCGCTGGCGCACGTGCTGGACGGCCTGATCGTGCACCTGCGCGGGCGCGACGAGAGCCAGCCGCAGCGTGCGATCGAGACGCGGATCGACAACAACCTGATCCTGAAGAAGCTGCGCGTGGCCTTCCAGCTGCGCGACGTGGACCTGCAGGAGATTTTCCAGGCGGCGGGCTTTGCGGTGTCCAAGCCGGAGCTGAGCGCGGTGTTCCGCCAGCGCGACCACAAGCACTTCCGCAAGGCGGGCGACCAGTTGATGCGGTACTTCCTGAAGGGACTGGTGCTGCGCGTGCGCGGTGCAGCTTCGAACGGCTGAGTCGCGCGCTTCTGGTTCCGGAGCAACAGCTGCATACGGTGCAGGGGTCGGGCGGGGTGGGGGTGCGGGGCACGCGCAAGTACGTCCTCGTAGCTCTTCGCGGCTCCTGCCGCTCAAGGCCCCGCACCCCCACCCCGCCCGCCCCCGGACGGTTTCCCGGCGTCGGTAGCGCCGAGCCGTGCTCGGCGGGATTCCGGGGAGGCTCGGCGACATTCGCCGGGATCAGAAGGTTGCCTGCAGGGCGACCTCCAGCCGGGTGCCGGCGTTGCCGGGGAACAGGTGGCGGGCGGCGTTGTCGGTCGCGTGGCCGGTGGCACGCAGCTCCCACTGCGGGGCGATGGCGTGAACCACGCTGAGCTGCACGTGCTGGTAGTCGCGGGCCTGTGCACGTGCCAGTGCGTAGTGGCCATAAGCCGCTTCCAGGCGCGTCGCGCCTGACAAGGGCAGGCGCACGCCGACCTGCGCATAGGTGCCGGGATGGCCGCCGGCCAGCGCGTCGCGCGAGTGCGCCAGCTGCAGCCAGGCGCGCTGCCTGAAGGTCGCCGTGGCGGACAGCTCGGTCCAGTCCAGGGCGCGGCCGGTGGATGGATACAGATAGCGGGTCGCCGTGGCGTCCAGGCTCCAGTGCGGGGCCAGTTCGCCGCTCCAGCCGAATACGGCATCGAACTCGCTGCGTGCGGCGATATCCGGTTCGAACGCTACGTTGGATCCCCACAGGCTGGCGTACAGCCCGGTGGCATGCGTGGCGCGCGCGCCGGCCTGCACGGCGGGATCTTCGCCGGTCTGCGAGCTGCCACGCCAGACGTAGTCGCTTGCCAGCGCGAGGCTGCCGCTGACATCGGCCTGCGCCTCTTCCACGGTCACCAGGCCCATTGCCATCACGCCGGCCACGCCCACGCCGCGCAGTACTTGCCACTTCATTCCATCACCCTTGTCTGCTGGGCGGCACTGCCGCCGGAGCTGCGCAGTCTGGGCGCCGACCGCGTAATCGATCGAGGGTGCCAGGGGCCCCTGCGCGCAAAGCCTGCGTAAAGCCTGCCCTCGCATCGGCCCGGTGGCTGCGCGCTATCATGCAGGCCTGTTGAACGGAGCACCTGCGTGGACGCGATCCTGACCCCTGTATCGATCGGTGAGCTGATCGACAAGATCACCATCCTGGAAATCAAGGCCGAGCGCATCGACGATGCGGACAAACTGGCCAACGTGCGCACCGAACTGGATGGCCTGCTGCCGCTGTTCGAGGCCCAGCGTGGCAACCAGCCGGCACTGGACGCGCTCAAGCAGCAGCTGAAGGCGATCAACGAGCGCATGTGGGACATCCAGGACCAGCTGCGCGACAAGGAAGCTGCACAGGTGTTCGACGATGCCTTCGTGCAGCTGGCACGCGGTGTCTACGGCACCAACGGCGAGCGCGTGCAGGTCAAGAACGAGATCAACCGGGTGGCCGGCTCGGCGCTGGTGGAAGAGAAGCAGTACCAGGGCGAATAGCGGGCACGTTCTGCGATCGTGAAAACGAGAAAGGCCCGGCGATGCCGGGCCTTTCCGCATGCACCCAGCCTGCGCAAAGCAGGCCGCTGCGGTATTACCAGCTGAAACGCGGGCCGACGGTCATTTCCTTGTCGCCATCGCGGTTCATCTTGATGTCGCCGTTGATGCCCCAGTTCTGGTTCAACTTGACCTGGGCGCCCAGGCGGCCGTACCACTCGCCATCCGGGCTGATGCCGTGCTTCTTGCTGTAATCCTCGTAGCCGGCCATGGCATAGACTTCGGCATGCTGGCCAAACGCGGTGCGGATGCCGGCCTCAGCGCTGTAGCCGTTGAAATCCAAGCCATGCTTGGGGTCGAACTTGTTATAGGCGGCGCGGGCCACGAAGTCGGTCGACGGGGCGATTTCGACGTTGTAGCCGACACCCAGGCGCCACTGGTCGACGTCCTGCTTGGTGCCGTCCACTTCCTGCTGGCTGTACTCGCCGAACACGTGCATGTTCGGCAGCACGCCGTAGGAACCCTTGACGCCCCAGCCTTCCGCATCGCCGCCGTCGGCGTCGGTCTTTACGTAGTTGCCTTCGGCGTAGTTGTAGGACAGGTTTTCGGCAGCCGAAGCAGCGAACGGCAGGGCCGAAGCCAGCGCGAGTGCGATCAGGGACATCTTCATGGGTACAACCTCTTGTCTTTCTGGTTTTTGTTGCAGCAGCGCCAGAGCGCCGTCGCATCGGGGGATGTAAAGTTTCCGTTTTTTGACCTAACCCCATCCTGAAAGTGGAAAAGCCATTTTTGGCTGCTATTCAGCTGTTTTCAGGCATACGCGCGCGCCTTTCATTTCCAGGTGTGCATGCGGCTTTCACGCGCCGCGACGGTGGCCGGGCGTAAACAGCCCGAATGCGGCCGATGACGCCACGCCATGTCGTTCTGCACGCTACTGGTTCGTCATACCCATGAAGGTCCCGCATCCGCGGGCCATCCGGAGAACAGGCAATGAGCTACATCGACGGCTTCGTCCTGGCGGTACCCACGGACAAGAAACAGGCGTTCATCGACCACGCGCGCAGCATGGACCCGGTATTTCTGGAGCTGGGCGCGACGCGGGTGGTCGAATGCTGGGGCGAGGACGTACCGCACGGCACGACCACGGATTTCTACCGGGCGGTCAGCGCCAAGGACAACGAGACCGTGGTGTTTTCGTGGGTGGAGTGGCCGGACAAGGCCACCCGCGACAGCGGCATGGCGAAGATGATGGACGACCCGCGGATGGACCCGGCCAACAACCCGATGCCGTTCGACGGACAGCGGATGATCTTCGGCGGGTTCACGCCGATCGTCGAGCTACCGTAACGCGGCCTGGTCAGCGCGCTTCGGGCGTGTCGTCGGTGGCCTGGGTGCCGACGGCCATGCCGGCACCCAGGCCGCCCATCGCGCCCATGCCTGCGCCGCCACCGCCGCCGCCGGCCTTGCCGCCGCGTTCGCCCGCATCGGCACGGCCCTTCGCCGCACCGCCTGCGGCCGGACGGGTCGGCCCCTGGTGCGGAATCTCCAGGCCCGTGGGAATCGGGGCCAGGTCGAGCGCCTCACGGATGAAGTCACGCAGCGAGACCACCAGTGCATGGGTATGCACGGGGCGCCCCTGGGCCAGTTCGGTGGCGGCATGCGCGGCCAGCCGCACCTGGTCATCGGTGCCCAGCAGCAGGATGTCCGACAGCGCCGCTTCCACGGCATCGCGGATGCGGCGCGAACGGTCCGAGCCGGGTTCGACGATGCCCTGCTGGTGTGCGCGTTCGCGCAGCTGGCGCAGGTGCGAAGGATCGACGCCCAGATCGCCGGTGAAGGATCCGCCCAGCACTTTGTAGGCCGCCATCAAGGTGCGCAGCCGTTCATTGATCTGGCGGTTTTCGCGCTCGCGGCGCGCTTGCAGGGTCTGCATCACCAGCAGGCGGATACCCACGCCCAGCAGGGTGATGATGGCCAGTCCACCCAGGGTGGACAGCACGGCCTGCCATGAACTGAAATCGAGACCACGCATGGGGGAGTGCTCCTGGGCGAGGCCCCCATGATGCCCTGCCACGTGTGTGCAGGCGCATCATCATCGGCATCCCCTGCCGCCAGCCGGCGACAGGGGACGCCCAGCGCGCTTACTTGCCGCGCTTGGTCACGGCCTTGCGGGTGGCGACCTTCCTGGCCGGCGCCTTGCGGGCGGCCTTCTTCACCGGTGCTGCCTTCTTGGCAACGGCCTTGCGGGCGCCGGTGGTCTTCTTGGCAACGGCCTTCCTGGCGACTGCCGACTTCTTGGCAACGGCCTTCTTGGCGACGCTGGTCTTCTTGCCAACGGACTTCCTGGCGACAGCCGACTTCTTGGCAACGGTCTTCTTGGCAACGGCGGCCTTCTTGCCGACGGTCTTCTTGGCAACAGCCGCCTTCTTGGCGACGGTCTTCTTGGCAACGGCGGCCTTCTTGCCGACGGTCTTCTTGGCAACAGCCGCCTTCTTGGCGACGGTCTTCTTGGCAACCGCGGTCTTCTTGCCAACGGTCTTCTTGGCGACAGCTGCCTTCTTGCCGACGGTCTTCTTGGCCACGGCGACCTTCTTGCCGACGGTCTTCTTGGCGACAGCGGCCTTCTTGGCGACGGTCTTCTTGGCAACAGCGGCCTTCTTGGTCGCGGTCTTCTTGGCCACGGCGACCTTCTTGCCGACGGTCTTCTTGGCTACGGCAGCTTTCTTGGTTGCGGTCTTCTTCACTGCGGCAGCCTTCTTGGCAACGGTCTTGGTGGCGGCGGCCTTCTTCTTGGCCACGACCTTCTTCAGCGCGGCCGCTTCGGCCTGTGCGTTCTGCTTGGCCGCTTCCAGCTTCTGCTTGGCCTTGGAAATCGACTTGCCCACCGACTTGGCGGCCTTGTCAGCCTTCTTGGCGACGGTCTTCTCGACGTTGGCAACGGCCTTCTTGGCGGCGACCACGCGGGTGGTGGCCGCCTTGCGCACGCGCTTGGCGGTGGTCTTGACCGCAGCCACCGCGTCTTCGGCGGTGTGGGCGATGGTCTCGCCAACGTTGGTTGCAGCTTCCTTTACAGTCTCGACGGTCTCGCTCAATGTCGTCGTCACACCATTACCGTTGCTCATGATTTGCCCTCCTGGGGGGCTGGAATGTCAAAACGGAGGCGATGCTATACCGGCAAGGTGCATCGTGGAACGGGAAACTGCGCAGGCGCAAGCGCGCGCGGCGATGGTGGCTGCAGTCGCGCGCAGCCATCGACGTGCACGGCAAGTTGAAAACCCTCGTTTTCAAGGGGTTTCGCAGCGATGATCGCGCACTGCGGACGTCGCTGCGCGCCGCCGCCGCGATCCTGCACGTCCGCTTGCCGATACGACATCGGCAGCGGGGTTTGCGCGGAACTGCGCAACTTCCGCTGTGCCAGCCGGTTTCTTTCATGGCATGTTTATCCAGCGCGGGAGACACTTCCGCGGCCCTGCCGCAGCTCCCTGCGGCGCTCGCCTCCACCCTCGAGTGCGCTCGACTCCACCTTCCTGCCCGGACACCGATTCCCATGCGACCGATTCCGACCCTGCTTACGCTCGCACTGGCCGCAGCCTTCGGCGGCTTCGTCGCCAGCGGCATCAATGCACACCTGGACAACCGCGCCGAAGCAGCGCCGGCGCCGATCACCATCCCGGCCACCAGCGCGCTGCCCGCTGCGGTCGCCGGGCAGCCGGTTCCCTCGCTGGCACCGATGCTGGAGAAGGTCACCCCGGCCGTGGTCAGCGTCAACACCAAGCAGGTCGTGCGGGTGCGCAATCCCTTCTTCGAAGACCCGTTCTTCCGCCGCCTGTTCCCGGACGTGCCGCAGGAACGCATCAACGAATCGCTGGGTTCTGGGGTGATCATCGACGCCGCCGAAGGCTTGGTGCTGACCAACCACCATGTCATCGACAACGCCGACGACGTGCAGGTCACCCTGTCCGATGGACGCACGGTGAAGGCCGAATTCCTGGGTTCGGATGCGGACACCGACATCGCGCTGATCCGCATCCCCGCGCAGGGCCTCACCGGCATCACCCTCGGCAACAGCGACCAGCTGCGCGTGGGTGATTTCGTGGTCGCCATCGGCAATCCGTTCGGCTTCACCCAGACCGTGACCTCGGGCATCGTGTCGGCCGTCGGCCGCAGCGGCATCCGCGGGCTGGGCTACCAGAACTTCATCCAGACCGATGCGTCGATCAATCCGGGCAACTCCGGCGGCGCGCTGGTCAACCTGCAGGGACAGCTGGTGGGCATCAACACCGCCAGCTTCAACCCGCAGGGCAGCATGGCCGGCAACATCGGCCTGGGGCTGGCCATTCCGTCCAACCTGGCGCGCAACGTGGTCGACCAGCTGGTCAAGCATGGGGTGGTGGTGCGCGGTACGCTGGGCATCGAAAGCCAGAACCTGACCCTGCAGCTGGCGCAGGGCCTGGGCCTGAGCGAAGCGCGCGGTGCGCTGGTCAGCCGGGTCCTGGCAGGATCGGCCGCAGCGGCGGCGGGCGTGCGCGCCGGCGACGTGGTGGTGACCGCCAACGGCCAACGCGTGGACAGCGCGCAGGCGCTGCACAACATCGAAGGACTGGCCGCGGTGGGCAGCGCCATGACCCTGGAACTGCGTCGCGATGGCAAGCCGGTACAGGTCAAGGCCACGTTGAAGGAGCAGGCGCGCGCGATCAGTGGCGACACGCTGGACCCGCGCCTGGGCGGTGCCACCTTCGTCGACCTGCCCGAGTCGCTGCGCCAGTCCGGGCTCAGCGGGGTGCTGGTCAACGAGGTCACCCGCGGCAGCCGCGCTGCCGCTTCCGGCCTTGCCAAGGGCGACATCGTGACCGAGGCCAGCGCAGGTGAATTCGCCGACCTCGCCAGCTGGCGGGCCAACTTCCAGCAGCCGCCGCAGCAGTTGGTGCTGCGCATCGTGCGGGGTAATGCCAGGGGGCAGTTGGTCATGCGCTGATGGCATGACGTACCGTAACGCCCCCTATACCCGGGCGATGGTATCCATGTCGTCCGTGGCCATCCCGCATGTCGGGACGGCGGCCGCCTTACTCACTGAAGCAGGAGATTGCGATGAGCCCCACCAATACCGAAAACCTGAAGGACCACCTGGGCGAAGCCTCCACCCACCTGAAGTCGGCCGCCAACGCGGCTGGCAGCGCCATCAAGGGCGCCACGGGTGCGGCCGGCGATGAACTGCGGATCGGCAAGGCCAACGTCAAGGCCGAACTGTCCGACACCGCTCTGTCCGGCCTGGCCGCTGCCGAGTTCGGCGGTGCCGCTGCCAAGGAACAGGTCGATGCACTGATGGACAAGGGCAAGGACCTGGTCGACAGCGCCGCCGAACTGATCCGCGAACGTCCGCTGGCGTCGTTCGGCGTCGCTTTCGCTGCCGGCTGGCTGATCGCCAAGCTTGCCCGTAGCGGCGGCGACAAGTAAGCCGCGGCGTGAGCGAAAGCGACAACACCGCCAACGGGCCTGATCCAGCGGCTACCCCGCCGCTGGATGAGAGCATCCGCCAGGTCAGCCAGGCCAGCCGCGCGACGGTGGATGCGGCGAAGCATTCGTTCCGCTCGCTGCGCCGGCTCGCGTCGGCTGACTTCGCCCTGGCACGCAGTGCCTTCGGCCGTGCCTTGGCATGGTCCGGGGTGGCGATCGTGTTCGGCGCATCGGCGTGGCTGCTGATGGCGGCCACGTTGATCGCCCTGCTGCAGAGCTGGGGCATGTCCTGGTTGCATGCGCTGCTGATCACCTCGCTGCTCAGCCTGGCGATAACCGGCGTGGCCGCGTGGCGGGTGTCCTACTTCTTCCACCACACCGGCATGCATTCCACCCGCCGGCAGCTGTCCAAGCTGGGTCTGTTCGACGAGCCCGGCGATGAAGAAGACCCCGATGCCGGCGTCAAGATCCCGGAGGGCAAGCCATGAAGTTCAGCGTATTGCGCAGCCGGGTGAAGCGCTGCGAACAGGTGGTCGCGGTGCGGCTGGTCGATACCCAGGACCACTGGGGTGTACTCAGCCAGGTGTGGCGCAGTGGCTGGTCGCCGCTGCGCATCATCGTTGCCGGCGTGGCCAGCGGTTTCGTCGTCGGCAAGCTGGAAATCCCCGGCAAGGTCAATGGTGCACGCTGGCTGCAGATGGTCGGCTCGGTATCCAACCTGCTGGCCAGTGGCCAGGCCGCGTTCGCTTCGGCGATGGCCGCGCATGCGGCCGGAGCGGCAGACGATGCCGCAGAGCAGGCCGATGCCGCTGCGGACAAAGTAGATGATGCGGTGAACCCCGGTGCGACCGCTGCCGCTGCCGGTGCAGCCGCCGGCGCGGCGGCCGCGGCAGCCGCGGCATCCCCGCCGCAGGCGCCTGCCCAGGCCGGTCTCGGCCGCCAGGACCAGGATGATTCCATCGGTCCACGCCCGGCCGAAGCCGCAACCGAATTGTCCGAACGTTGACACGGTGAACCCGCCGCGTTGATCGCGGCGGGCGGATAATGGGGAACTTTTCCCCTGCCGGTGCGACGATGAGCGAGTCCCTTTCCAGCGTCCCGGCCGAACCGTCCCTCGTTGCGCCACCGCCTTCGCGTCCGCGCGCGCCGGTATCGCTGGTGGTGCTGGCCACGCTTGCCGTCGCGTTCACGCTGTGGGCCGCGCAGCCGGTGGTGCTGCCGATCCTGCTGGCGATGTTCTTCGCCCTGGTGGGCAACCCGATCCTGCGGCTGCTGCAACGCATCTGGGTACCGCGTGCACTCGGCGCCATCCTGGTGATCGTCGTGGGACTGGGTGCCACCACGGCGCTGGCCGTGCAGTTGGTGGTGCCGACCATGGAGTGGGCGCAGGAAGCGCCGCAGCAGCTGCGCAAGATCGGCCGCCAGGTGCAGAACCTGACCAAACCGGTGCAGCAGGCCAACCAGGCCGCCGAGAACTTCGCCCGCGTGGCCGCCGGCGAAGGCACCCGGCGCGTGCAGGTGGTGCGCACCCAGCTGGACGATCCGTACCGCGCGATCACCCAGGCCCCGCGCCTGCTGGCTTCGGTACTGGCGGTGGTGCTGCTCACCCTGTTCTTCATGATCTACGGCCAGGACCTGCAGCGGCACGCCATCGCGCTGTTCCCCAACCGCCAGCAACAACGTTTCACCACCGATATCCTGCGGTCGATCGAACGCGAGGTGTCGCGCTACGTGCTGACCATCACCGTGATCAACAGCCTGGTCGGCCTGGTGTTCGCCGGCACGCTGATGCTGCTGGGCCTGGAAATGCAGGATGCCCTGCTGTGGGGCACGATGGCAGCGCTGCTCAACTTCGCTCCTTACGTGGGTCCGCTCATCGGCGTGGCGCTGATGCTGCTGGTCGGCTTCGTCGAGTTCCCCGATCCGCTCAAGGCGATCCTGCCGGCCGCCTGCTACCTCGCGCTGCACGCGCTGGAAGGCCAGCTGATCACCCCGATCGTGCTGGGCCGGCGGATGAAACTCTCGCCACTGGTGCTGATCCTGGCCTTGATGATCTTCGGTTGGCTGTGGGGCTTCGTCGGGCTGCTGCTTGCGGTGCCGCTGCTGGTCTGCGTGAAGCTGGTGCTGGCACGGCTGGAAGGCATGCAGGGCTGGTCACGGCTGCTGGAATGAAAGCCGTTGGCGACGGGCGTAGAATGGCCGAGTGAACTTTCCCATCCAAGCCATCACCCTCGACCTCGACGACACCCTGTGGCCCTTCGCTCCGATCGGCGCACGCATCGACCAGGTGCTGCACGACTGGATGCTGCAGCACAGTCCCGCCACGGCCGCGATGTTTCCGCAGGCGGCGATGCGTGAACTGCGCGAGCGCGCCTACGTCGACAATCCCCACCTGCACCACGACCTGAGTGCGCTGCGCCGGCTGACGCTGCAGCAGGCCCTGCAGGAAAGCGGCGCCGACCCGGCCCTGCTGGAGCCGGCCTACGAAGCGTTCTATGCCGCGCGCAACCAGGTGGAGTACTACCCGGATGCGCTGGATGCCCTGCAGCGCATCGCTGCCCGGGTGCCGGTGGCAGCGCTGAGCAATGGCAACGCCGACCTGGAGCGGATCGGCGTGGCGCACTTGTTCGCCTTCCAGCTGGGCGCGCGCGAACACGGCGCAGCCAAGCCGGTCGCCAGCATTTTCCATGCCGCCTGCGAGCGCCTGGGCGTTGCACCGGCGCACGTCCTGCACGTGGGCGACCACGTTGAAATGGACGTGGCCGGGGCGATGTCCGCCGGCCTGCGCGGCTGCTGGATCAACCGCGAAGCGGCCCGCTGGAACCACCCTTCGCTGCAGCCCGACCTGCAGTTCGACACCCTCACCGGGCTGGCCGACTGGCTTGATGCCAACCCCGCCGCCAGCGCAACCAGGAGCGCCTGACCCCATGACCGAGATCACCGGTTTCGTTGCCACCTCCGACCAGGCGCTGCCGCTGCACGTGCTGGACCGGGAGCAGTTCAAGGCATGGAATGCCTCCCAGCCGCCGGCGCTGCAGGCGTGGCTGCAGTCGCAGAACTTCACCGCCAGCGGCCACAGCGTGGCGCTGCTGCCGGGCGAGCACGGCATTGCCGGTGCGGTGATCGGGATCGGCGACGCAGGCGATGCGTACAGCTATGCCCATGCACCGCACGCGCTGCCCGAAGGCACGGTGTGGACGCTGGCCACCGCACTGGAGCCGGCGCAGCAGGACCTGCTGCAGCTGGGCTGGGGACTGGGCAGCTATCGCTTCGACCGCTACAAGGCGCGCAACCGTGCACCGGCCCGGCTGCTGGCCAGCCCGTCGGCCGAGGTGGCCGCACTGGTCACTGCGAGCCTGCGCGTGCGCGACTGGGTCAACACCCCCACCGAAGACATGGGGCCGCAGCAGCTGGAAGACGCCGCGCGCGCCTTGGCCAACGCGCACGGCGCGCAGCTGGAGGCGATCACCGGCGACGCGCTGCTGGAGCAGGATTTCCCGGCTATCCACGCGGTGGGCCGTGCCTCGCACCGCGCGCCACGGCTGATCGTGCTGCGCTGGGGCAAGGACACCGATCCGTCGCTGGTGCTGGTCGGCAAGGGCGTGTGCTTCGATACCGGCGGGCTGGACATCAAGCCGGCCGACGGCATGCGCAACATGAAGAAGGACATGGGCGGCGCGGCGCATGCGCTGGCGCTGGCCGGGCTGGTGATGGCCCAGGGCCTGCCGGTGCGGCTGACCCTGCTGGTGCCGGCGGTGGAGAACGCGATCGGCCCGGATGCGTTCCGGCCGGGCGAAGTGATCGCCACGCGCAAGGGCCTGAGCGTGGAGATCGACAACACCGATGCCGAAGGCCGGGTGATCCTGGGCGATGCGCTGACCTTCGCCAGCGAACAGCAGCCGGACCTGGTGCTCGACTTCGCCACCCTGACCGGCGCGGCACGCATCGCGCTGGGTCCGGACCTGCCCGCACTGTTCAGCAACGATGACGCGGTGGCCGAGCAGTGGCTGCAGGCTGGCGAGCAGACCCGTGACCCGGTGTGGCGGATGCCGCTGTGGCGGCCGTACCTGCGTTACCTGCACAGCGGCATCGCCGACCTGGCCAATGCCGGTTCACGGATGGGTGGCGCGGTCACCGCCGCGCTGTACCTGGAACGCTTCCTGGCCGACGGCCAGCGCTGGGCCCACCTGGACGTGTATGCCTGGAACGACGGCGAGCGCCCCGGCCGCCCCGCCGGCGGCGAAGCCCTGGCACTGCGTTCGGCCTGGGCCATGCTGAAAGCCCGCTACGCCTGACCCCTGAAAAAGGGGACGGAGGGGATTAAGTCGCGAATGGTCAGGCAGGGCCGTTTGCGACTTAATCCCCTCCGTCCCCTTTTTTGCTTAGGATGGGGCACCGCGCATTTCCATGCCAGGCAGGAACCGTCGATGCCCTTGTTCCGCTTCACCCGCAAAGGCGGCTTACCGCGCGGCCCACGGCCGAATTCACCGCTGCCGTGGATCGCGCTGATCGCGCTGATCCTGGGTCTGATCGCGCTGGCCTTCGCCTGGCTGGCCGGTTGGATAGATCGTGATCGACCCACTGCGCAGCGGTTCACCGACACCATCGAAGCCACCGGCCCGGCCCATCCGGGCTTCCGCCGCGCGCACAGCAAGGGCGTGTGCGTAGCCGGCTGGTTCGAACCGACGCCGCAGGGCGCGGCGCTGTCGCGCGCCCAGGTGTTCAGCCAGCCGCGTGTGCCGGTGCTGGGCCGGCTGTCGATCGGCGGCAGCGATCCGCACGGTGCCGACGCGCAGGCGCGGGTGCGCAGCATCGCCCTGCAGCTGGTGAGTGACAACGGGCAGGAATGGCGGATGGCGATGAACAGCTTCCCGTTCTTCGCCGTACCCAGCCCGGAGGCCTTCCTGGAACAGACCCGGGCGCAGCTGCCCGACCCGGCGACCGGCAAGCCGGACCCGGCGAAGATGGCCTCCGTGCTGGAAAAATACCCCAGCGCGCGGGCGTTCCAGCAGTGGGCAAAGACCGCGCCATGGACCACCAGCTGGGCCAATACGCAGTTCAACAGCGTCAACAGTTTCTGGTTCACCGCCGCTGACGGCACCCGCCAGGCAGTGCGCTGGAGCTGGGAACCGCAGGCGGCGCCGGTGACGCTGGACGAAGCAGCCCGGGCCGCTGCGGGTCTGGATCATCTGGCCGACGAGTTCGCCACGCGGCTGGCCAGCGGGCCGGTGCGCTGGAACCTGGTGGTGACCCTGGCCGGCCCCGGCGACGTGGTCGAAGACCCGTCGACCCCCTGGCCGGCCGGACGCACGCGCGTGCAGGCCGGCGTGCTGTCGCTGGAGCACATGCAGCCGCAAGCCGGAGGCGCCTGCAACGACCTGAACTTCGATCCGTTGATCCTGCCCGATGGAATCAGCGGCAGTGACG
This sequence comes from Stenotrophomonas chelatiphaga, assembly GCF_032054965.1. Lineage (NCBI taxonomy): Bacteria > Pseudomonadati > Pseudomonadota > Gammaproteobacteria > Lysobacterales > Lysobacteraceae > Stenotrophomonas > Stenotrophomonas chelatiphaga. The sequence continues at coordinate 39,892 of NZ_DAMBRS010000007.1, forward strand.
ATGCGGTGCTGGCGGCACGTTCGGCGGTGTATTCGCATTCGTTCAACCGCCGCGAACGCGAGTCCGCGCGTGGTGCATCCGGCGAAGCCGCGGGGGTGTCGCGATGAACACACCGGACCGGACGCCCGGCCACTTCAATCGGCTGGCCCGCGTGCTGCACTGGACGATGGCCGTGATGATCCTGGCGATGCTGTTCATCGGCGTCACCATGATGGCCTCGCTGCACCTGCGGCCGACCCTGGTGGACATCCACCGTCCGTTGGGCATCGCGATCGGGCTGCTGGTGCTGCTGCGCCTGTACAACCGCCTGCGCCACCCGCCACCGCCGCTGCCGGCCGACCTGCCGTGGTGGCAGGCGCTGGCCGCGAAGGCGTCGCACTGGCTGCTGTATGCGCTGATGCTGGCGATGCCGCTGCTGGGCTGGTCGATGCTGTCCGCCGGTGGCTATCCGATCGTGCTGTGGAGTGGCTTCAACCTGCCCCCGATCGCCCCGCATTCGGCCGCACTGTATACCGCGCTGCGCAGTGCCCACAGCCTGCTGGCCTATGTGCTGTTCGCCACCGTGCTGATGCACCTCGGTGCCGCGCTGTACCACGCATGGGTCCGCCGCGACGGCGTGTTCGAGTCGATGGCGAAGAAATAGCGGGCGCTACAGCCAGCCCTTCTGGCGGGCCAGCCGATAGGCTTCGATGCGGTTGGCCACGCCGAGCTTGCCGATGCATTCGGACAGGTAGTTGCGCACCGTGCCGTGCGACAGGCCGAGCTCGGTGGCGATCTCGCCGGCGGTCTTTCCTTCGCCTGCCAGGCGCAGCACGCGGCGCTCGCGGTCGGTCAGGGGATCGGCCTGCGACCAGGCGTCCAGTGCCAGTTGCGGGTCGATGGCGCGGGCGCCCTGCTGCACGCGGCGCAGGGCATCGGCCAGGTGGTCGGCCGGCGCGTCCTTCAGCAGGTAACCGAGCACGCCTGCGTCCAGCGCGCGGCGCAGGAAGCCGGTACGCGCGAAGGTGGTGACGATCACGACCTTGATCGGCAGTTGCTGCCGCGCAATCCGCTGCGCCAGTTCCAGCCCGGTCAGGCCGGGCATTTCGATGTCGGTGACCAGGATATCCGGCCGCAGCTGCTGCAACAGTCGCCACGCCGCTTCGCCGTCGGCCGCGCTGCCCAGCACCTCGATGTCCGGCTCCAGCCCCAGCAGCGCCGACAACGCGCCGCGTACCATGGCCTGGTCTTCGGCCAGTACGATCCGGATCATGGGGTTCCCTTCAACAGGCTGGCAGGCGTTGGGTCCGGCGCCCGGTCCATCGGTGTTGGCATGGCCGGCGCCGGCACGCGCACCGTGATGCAGGTGCCGCCCTGCGGCAGCGCTTCCAGCTGCAGCGTACCGCGCAGTGCGGCGATGCGTTCGCGCATTCCGGCCAGGCCGTTGCCTTCGGTCGTCACCCCGCCGCGGCCGTTGTCGCGCACCTGCATCAGCAGGCTGTGGCCTTCGCGTGCGAAGTGCACCTGCGCATTGCCCGCAAGCGCGTGGCGGGCGATGTTGGTCACCGCCTCGCGCAGCACCAGCGCCAGCGCACGCTCGATCTCCAGCGGCATCGGCGGCGGTGGCAGGTAGTCCAGGTGGACCTGCTGGCATTCCAGCAGCAGCCGCGCCGAGGCAAGCTCACCGGCGAGGTCGCTGGAGCGGAAGCCGGTGACCGCGCTGCGGACCTGCGCCAGCGCCTGCCGCGCGATGTCTTCGGCTTCGCCGATCTCCTGCCGTGCGCGTGCATCGCCACGGTCGTACAGCTTGCGCGACAGCTCCAGCTTCAACGTGATCAGCGACAGCGTGTGCCCAAGCAGGTCGTGCAGGTCGCGGCCGATGCGCTCGCGCTCGGCCGTGGCCGCCAGCCGGCGCACCTCATCCTGTGACAGCTGCAGCTGCGCATCGCGTTCCTTGTTGACCGCCTCCATGTTCGATATCAGGCCGATCACCACCGACATGAAGGGAATCCAGACCAGGTTCTGCCACGCCCAGCCGGCAAGCCACGCGGTGCCGACGAACACCGTGTTGAGCAGCAGCAACTGCAACAGATAACGCCAGGTGCTGCCGTTGCGGCACACGCGCAGCATCACGCAACCGAACACGAAATAGCTGATGCCGGACGGATACCACGGCACCAGCACCAGGCTCATCGCGACCATCGCCAGCGCATAGCGCGGTGCATGGTGGCGTGGCGCCAGCATCGCGCGTGCGTACAGGAACAGGAAGGTGGGATAGCTGAGCAGGGTCAGCAACGCCCAGCGCGCGGTGTACCCGCCCCCGAACAGGGGGGTCAGGAACACCCACGACGTCCACAGCAGGTGGATGTAATCACTCAAGCCGGACTGCCCACGCCGCCGATGGTCGGCCACCGCCGAATCCGGCGCGGGGCGCAGCAGGGGAGCCAACCACTTGAACGGCACGGTGGATTCCAGCAGGAGACGGTCGCGGCCGATCATGCCATGTCAGCCGACGCGGCGCAGGCGACGGGCGGCCAACAGGGCGCCGACGACCGTCACCGCCCCCAGTACCATCCCGTGCATCAGCACGCTGCCGCCGGCGGGCTGGCCGATGACACGCAGCGCCAGCTGCGCGGCATGCCAGGTAGGCCACAGCGGGGCAAGCGTGCTGAACACCCCCGGCAGCATCGACAGCGGCACCCACAGGCCTGACAGCAATGCCAGCGGCAGGTAGACCAGGTTGACCAGCGCCGGCGCGGCGTCCGATTCCACATGGCTGCCGATCAGCAGGCCGATCGCTCCCAACGGCAGCGCGACCAGCGCCGCCACCGCCACCAGCCCGGCCATCTGCAGCGGTGCCAGGCTGACCCCGCCCATCGTGCGCGCCGCGGCGATCAGCAGGATCGCCACCACCACCGCGAAGATCACCGCCATCAACAGGCGCGCCAGCAGCGGTGCCAACGGCGGCACGGGCAAGGCACGCTTCAGCGTCAGCAGGCCGCCAGCGCGATCCATCGCCAACTGCACGCCGAAGCCGAACAGGGCCGGCCCCATCGCGCCGAACACGCAGTAGGTGGCCAGCAGATAACGCGAGGCCTGCCCGCGGCCCAGCATCACCCCGAACATCGCGTAGAACAGCACCGGGAACAGCAGGCACGGCAGCACGAAGGCAGGCGTGCGCCAGGTCCTGCGCAGCTCGGCCTTCAGTTCGGCGATGTAGGGGGCAAGCAGGCGCGCCAGCGGCCGGCGCGGTGGATCCACGGCAACGGGCTGGATGTTCATGCGGCCTCCCGGGTCAGTTCAACGAAGGCTTCGGCCAGGCCGCCGCCGCGCACGTCCAGCTCGCTCAGCTGGGGGTCCTCGGCCAACAGTCGCGCCACTACCGGCTCGGCAGGTTCGGCCAGCAGCTCCAGATGATCGCCCGCACGGCGTGCTTCGATCACGCCCTGCCAGCCCTGCAGCAGCGCCACGTCCAACCCGCTGCGGCACCGGACCCGCCGCGGTGCCAGTTGCGGCCGGAACGTGGCCAGCGGACCGTCGGCCAGCACGCGTCCCTGCTCCAGCACCACCACACGGCTGGCAAGCGCTTCGGCTTCTTCCAGGTAATGGGTGGTCAGCACGATCCCGCAGCCTTCCGCGCGCAGCTGCGCGATGGCGTGCCACATGGCCTGGCGCGCTTCGATGTCCAGGCCGGTGGTCGGTTCGTCCAGGAACAGCAGGCGCGGGCCACCACACAGCGCGATGGCGAACTGCACGCGTCGCTGCTGGCCACCGGACAGCTGGCCGTAGGCGCGCTGCTGCAGGTCCTGCACGCCGGCAATGGCCAGGCAGTCGGCCAACGGTCGCGGCCGTGGATAGCTGGCGCGGAACTGCTCCACCAGCTCACCCACCCGCAGCTTCGGCGGCAATGCCGTGTCCTGCAGCATCACGCCCACCTGCTCACGCTGCGATCGACGTTGCGGGTCACCGCCCAGCAGCGTCACCTGGCCGGCATCCGGCCGACGCAGTCCCAGCAGCACGGCGATGGCCGTGGTCTTGCCGGCACCATTGCGACCGAGCAGTGCCAGTACTTCGCCGGGCCGCACCTGCAGGCTGACACCGGCCAGTGCAATGGCATTGCGATAGCGCACCTGCACGTCGTGCAGTGCGGCCAACGGAGGGGCATGGAGGGGCATGGCGGTACTCCCGGGAAGTGGCTACGACAGTGCGCCACCGGGCGCTGCGCAGGCAGTGGCCGGCGTCAGGCACTGCAGGTGACAGCTGTCACTGCCGTGGCGGCCCGCCGGCGCGCATCCTGTGTCGACCGCAGGGCCGCGGTTTGCCCCTGGCGGGTGTTGCGGTCACACTCCGCTCGATCCAACGTCCTGGTGCCTATGAACGCCTCTGCTGAACTGTTGAAGGAACTTCGCATCGACCGCAGGACGCCGCCGCCGCCCGCGCCGGGCAGCCGTCGCTGGCTGTGGATCGTGATCGCCGTGGTGCTGCTGCTGGGTGCGGCCGTGGCCGCATGGATGCTGCGTCCGCAGGCCATTGAAGTGCAGACCGCACCCGCGGTGGCGCTGGGCGAGGCAGGCAGCAGTGCCTCGGTGCTGGATGCCAGCGGCTACGTGGTGGCGCGGCGCATGGCGACGGTCTCGGCCAAGATCACCGGCAAGGTGCGCGAAGTCATGATTGAAGAAGGCATGCGGGTCGAGGAAGGCCAGGTCATGGCCACGCTGGACCCGATCGATGCCGGCGCCCAGCGCGATCTCTACGCGTCGCAGGTGCAGGCCGCACGCAGCCAGGTCGCCGGCCTGCAGGCCCAGCTCACCCAGGCCGGTGCCGAAGCCACCCGGCTGCAGGCGCTGGTCGGCCAGCAGCTGGTATCACGCTCGCAGTTCGACCAGGCCGTGGCCCAGCGTGAAAGCCTGCGCGCGCAGCTGGATACCGCCCAGCGCAACGTGCAGGTGGCCGGCAACCAGCTGGCCATCGCCGACCTGGGCGTGGACAACAACATCGTCCGCGCGCCGTTCTCCGGCGTGGTCACCGCCAAGGCCGCACAGCCGGGCGAGATCGTCTCGCCGCTGTCGGCCGGCGGTGGCTTCACCCGTACCGGCATCGGCACCATCGTGGACATGGAATCGCTGGAGATCGAAGTCGAGGTCGGCGAGGCCTTCATCGGCCGGGTGCAGCCGAAGATGCCGGTGGAAGCCACGCTCAACGCCTATCCCGACTGGAAGATCCCGGCCGAGGTGATCGCCATCGTTCCCACCGCCGACCGCGGCAAGGCCACGGTGAAGGTGCGCGTGGCGATCAAGACCCGCGAGCCGCGCATCGTGCCGGAGATGGGCGTGCGGGTGAGCTTCCTGGAACAGGCCAGGCCGGATGCACCGCAGAAGCCGCAGGGCGTGCGCGTGCCGGCCAACGCGGTGGTGCAGCGTGAGGGCGGCAGCGTGGTGTTCGTGCTGGCCGAGGACACCGTGCAGCAGCGCAGCGTGACGCCCGGCCTGGCGTTGAATGCGGATCGTCAGCTGCTGGCGGGCGTGCGCCCGGGTGAGCGGGTGGTGACCAGCCCGCCGGATACGTTGCGCGATGGCAGCAAGGTGAAGGAACGCTCGTAGGTTGTCCGTCCGGCGGCCGGTGGCCGTCATTACCGCACTCGGAGAAACGGCATGTCGACCCTGGTTTCATTGCGCAGCATCACCAAGACCTACCAGCGGGGCCCGGAGCAGGTAAAGGTGCTGCACGGCATCGACCTGGACATCGAAAAAGGCGACTTCGTGGCGTTGATGGGGCCCTCCGGTTCCGGCAAGACCACCCTGCTGAACCTGATCGGTGGACTGGACTCGCCCAGCGGCGGGGAGATCACCATCGAAGGCGAGCGCATCGACCAGATGGGGGGCGGCCAGCTTTCCACCTGGCGCAGCCACCACGTCGGCTTCGTGTTCCAGTTCTACAACCTGATGCCGATGCTGACCGCGCAGAAGAACGTCGAACTGCCGCTGCTGCTGACCCACCTGGGCGCTGCGCAGCGCAGGCGCAACGCGGAGATCGCGCTGACCCTGGTCGGCCTGGCCGACCGCCGCAGCCACCGTCCCAACGAACTGTCCGGTGGCCAGCAGCAGCGCGTGGCGATCGCCCGCGCGATCGTTTCCGATCCCACCTTCCTGATCTGCGATGAGCCGACCGGCGACCTGGACCGCCAGTCCGCCGAAGAGATCCTGCAGCTGCTGCAGCAGCTCAACCGCGAACATGGCAAGACCATCATCATGGTGACCCACGACCCGAAGGCCGCGGAATACGCGACCCATACGGTGCACCTGGACAAGGGCGAACTCGCCGACGCGCCACTGGCGCACTGACCGAGGGCACGGCGATGAAATATTTCTCCCTGGTGTGGGCGCAGCTGTTCCGCAGCCGCACCCGCACCCTGCTGACCCTGCTGTCGGTGGTGGCCGCGTTCCTGCTGTTCGGCATGCTCGACTCGGTGCGCGTGGCCTTCATGTCCGGTGGCAGCGTGGAAGGCGCCAACCGGCTGATCACCGCCTCGCGGTTGTCGATTACCCAGTCGCTGCCGATCCGCCTGGAAGCGCAGATCCGCCAGGTGGCCGGCGTGCGCGATGTCACCTACGGCATGTGGTTCGGTGGCATCTACCGCGACCCCAAGGACTTCTTCCCGAACTTCTCGGTAGCCCCGAACTACTTCGACATCTACGGCGAACTGGAGGTCGCCCCGGACCAGCTCAAGCGCTGGCAGGACACCCGCACCGGTGCCATCGTCGGCGAGTCGCTGGCCAAGGATTTCGGCTGGAAGATCGGCGACACCATCCCGTTGCAGGCCACCATCTTCCCGCGCGGCGGCAGCAACGACTGGCCGCTGGAAATGGTCGGCACGTTCCGCTCCAAGGACCGCGCAGTGGCCGGGAACGAGGAGAGGCAGCTGATGATGAACTGGAAGTACTTCGATGAGTCCAACGACTACATCAAGAACCAGGTCAGCTGGTACACCATCACCCTGGACAACCCGGACCATGCCTCGCGGGTGGCCCAGGCGATCGACGCGATATCGGCCAACTCCGACCACGAAACCAAGACCCAGACCGAATCGGCGTTCCAGCAGGCCTTCGTCAAGCAGTTCGCGGACATCGGCATGATCGTCACTTCGATCATGGGCGCGGTGTTCTTCACCCTGCTGCTGCTGACCGGCAACACCATGGCGCAGGCGGTGCGCGAACGCATCCCGGAACTGGCCACGCTGAAGACACTGGGCTTCCAGGACCGCACCGTACTGGCCCTGGTGATGGTGGAATCGATCCTGCTGGTAGGGCTGGGCGGTGCGATCGGCATGGGCCTGGCGGCGACCATCCTGCCGCTGCTGGCACCGCAGACGCGCGGCCTGCTGCCACCGCATGTGCCGACCGCCACCTGGCTGGTGGGCATTGCACTGATCATCGTGATCGGCGTCGTGGTCGGACTGCTGCCGGCGCTGCGCGCCAAGCGGCTGAAGATCGTCGATGCCCTGGCCGGACGCTGAGGACCCGCACATGAAGAACACACTGAAGAAGTGGCTGCTCAACGGCGCGATGCTGGTGGTGCTGGCGGTGGGCCTGGCCGGATGGATCTGGCTGCCGTGGCAGGGCGTGCTGGTCGTGGTGGTGCTGGTCGCGCTGTGGCTGGTGCTGACCCGCGGCGGACGGCTGGCGTTGGCCGCCACCCGCATCGGTATCGCCAGCCTGCCGCAACGCTGGGGCGCCTCGTCGGTGATCGTGGTCGGCATCGCCGGCGTGGTCGGCGTGCTGGTGGCGATGCTGGCGATGGGCGCAGGTTTCCAGTCCACGCTCAACAGCACCGGCGATGACACCACCGCCATCGTGCTGCGCGGCGGCTCGCAGGCGGAAACCAACTCGGTGATCACCCGCGACCAGATTCCGTTGTTGTCCACCCTGCCCGGCGTGGCACGCGACGAAAAGGGGCGCGCGCTGCTGTCGGCCGAGCTGTCGCAGGTGGTCAACCTGGTGTCCCGCTCCGACGGCACCGATGTCAATGCGCAGTTCCGCGGCGTCGGTGACATGGCCTGGGCGGTGCATGATCGGGTGCGCATCATCGAAGGCCGCAAGTTCGCCACCGGCAAGCGCGAAATGGTGGTGGGCCAGGGCGCGAAGAGCCAGTTCCGCGACATGGACGTGGGCAGCACGCTGACCCTGGGCAACCAGGCATGGACGGTGGTCGGCGTGTTCGCTTCCGGCGACGCGCATGATTCGGAGTTGTGGACCGACGTGGATACCCTGGCCACGACCTACCAGCGCGGCGCGCTGCAATCGGTGACGGTGCGCACCGACGGCAAGCCCGGTTTCGAGCAGTTCAAGGCCGCCGTCGCCGGCGACCCGCGCCTGAAGCTGGAGGTGGAAACAACGCGGCTGTACTACAGCAAGCAGGGCGGCGGGCTGACCACGCTGATCAACATCCTGGGCAAGGTCATCGGCACCATCATGGCCATCGGCGCAGTGTTCGGTGCGCTCAACACGATGTATGCCGCCGTGGCCACGCGCGCACGCGAGATCGCCACGATGCGTGCGATCGGCTTCCGCGGGCTGCCGGTGGTGACCGCGGTGATGCTGGAGACGATGCTGCTGGCGTTGCTGGGCGGGCTGCTGGGCTGCGCGATCGCCTGGCTGCTGTTCAACGGCTACAGCGTGTCCACCATCGGCAGCAATTTCAGCGCGGTGGTGTTCAAGTTCCACGTCTCGCCGGAACTGCTGTGGAGCGGGCTGAAGTGGGCGCTGGGCATCGGCTTGGTCGGCGGCCTGTTCCCCGCCCTGCGTGCCGCCCGCCTGCCGATCACCACCGCCCTGCGCGAAGTCTAAGAAAGAAGAAAAGGGGACGGAGGGGATTAAGTCGTTTTTGGCACTCGAAATGCCAAAAACGACTTAATCCCCTCCGTCCCCTTTTTCAGGGGCGGGTGCGGCGCAGGCCATCGAAGACGAACAGGCCCAGGCCGATCCAGATCGCGATGAAGCCGGTGGCGCGCGCGCCATCGAAGGGTTCGTTGAAGAAGAACACGCCCAGCACCAGGCCCAGGCTGGGCGCGATGAACTGCAGCACACCCACGGTAGACAGGGCGATGCGCTTCACGCCGTAGGCGAAGCCGATCAGCGGCGCAGCGGTGACCACGCCGCCGAAGATCAGCAGCAGGTCGTTGCGCCAGCCCCAGCCCCCGAAGAAGGCGCCGCCGTGGCCGTTCTCGCTCCACAGCGCGAAGCCCAGCGCCGGCAGGAACAGATACAGGCTTTCCACCGCCAGGCCGGCCACCGGATCGACCGAGATCAGCTTGCGCAGCAGGCCATACAGGCCGAACGATCCGGCCAGCCCCAATGCGATCCACGGCGGTGCGCCGGCCTGCCAGGTCAGCCATGCCACGCCGACCGCCGCGCAGGCCACCGCCAGCCACTGCAGGCGGCGCAGGCGTTCCTTCAGCACCACCACGCCCAGCACCACGCTGACCAGCGGGTTGATGAAATAACCCAGGCTGGTGTCGATCACGTGGCCTGCGTTGATGGCCCAGATGTACAGGCCCCAGTTGAACGCGATGGCCAGGCTGCTCACCGCCAGCGTGGCCAGTGCACGCGGCTGCGCGGCGATTGCTTTCCACCACTGCAGGCGACTGCTCAGCAGCAGCCAGCCCACCACCAGCACCGTGCTCCAGATGATGCGGTGGGCGATGATCTGGAACGAGGGCACTTCGCGCAACAGGTGCCAGTACACCGGCACCAGCCCCCACAGCACGAAGGTGAAGGCGGTGACTGCAAAGCCGCGGCGCTGCTCCTGTTCGCTGATCAGTGCTGCGCTCACTTGCGCGTCCTCGCCAGGGCCAGCACCAGCACGCCGGCCAGGATCACCGCCATCGCCACCAGGTCACGCCAGCCGAAGTGTTCGCCATTGAGCAGCACGCCCAGCAGCACGGCGATCACCGGATTGACGTAAGCATAGCTGCCGGCCAGCGCCGGACGCACGTTGTGCAGCAGCCACACGTAGGCGGTGAAGGCGACGATCGAGCCGAACAGGCACAGGTAGGCCACCGCGAGCAGGCCATCCAGGCTGGGCAGCGCGGTCGGTCGTTCGCCCACTGACAGCCCGGTGATGACCAGCAGCACGCCCCCACAGATCATCTGCCCGGCCGCGGTCATGAACGGTCCCGGCAGGTCCTGGCCCCGCACCCAGACCGAGCCGAATGCCCAGCCGACCGGGGCCACCAGCAGCAGGATCAGTCCGGTCGGCGAAGCCGCCAGGCTGCTGCCTGCGTTGAGCCAGACCACGCCGAGGAAGCCGATGGCAATGCCCAGCCACTCGCCACGGCTGGCGTGCTGGCCGCGCACCGCCGAGAACAGCGCCATCCACAGCGGCACCGAGGCCACCGCGGTGGCGGCCAGGCCGGAGGACACATCGCGTTCGGCCAGCACCACCATGCCGTTGCCCAGCAGCAGCATGGTGAAGCCCATGATGGTCAGGTTGCGCCACTGCCGCAGGGTCGGCCGCGGCATCTTCCTGAACAGCCGAAGCACGGCGTACATCAGGCTGCCGGCGATGATGAAGCGCGCCCCGGACACCGACGTCAGCGGCAGCACGCCCGCCTGCAGCGCCTTGGCGATGCCCAGGTAGGTCGAGCCCCAGACCACGTAGACCAGCAGCAACGCCAGGGCGACGGCACCGGGACGCGGCGCGGCGGAGGAATCAGGGACGACGGCCATGGGCCACCAAGATGCGGGGGAACGAGGATTCTAGGCCTTTGCGTCGCTGCGGAGCAGTCGGGAAGGCGGCAAGCTGTTTTCTTCGGATCACCGAACGCACCGGCGCCCTGCCTGGCCCGCAGGGAGCGGCCACGGCGATATCATCCTCCCCGCCCGTGCCGACGAACTGCTTGTCGGCGCCCAACGAGGAACTCGCGACGATGCAGGATGAATTCAACGACCCGCTCTGGCGCCAGGTGCTGTCCGGCGCGCAGATGCTGTTCGTGGCCTTCGGCGCGCTGGTGCTGATGCCGCTGATCACCGGGCTGGACCCGAACGTGGCGCTGTTCACCGCCGGGCTGGGCACGCTGCTGTTCCAGCTGATGACCGGTCGCCAGGTGCCGGTGTTCCTGGCCTCCAGCTTTGCCTTCATCACCCCGATCATCCTCGCCAAGCAGCAGTTCGGGTTGGCGGAAACCATGGGTGGGGTGATGGCCGCCGGCTTCGTCTACACCTTCCTGGGCGCGGCGGTGAAGATCAAGGGCACCGGTTTCATCGACCGGCTGCTGCCGCCGGTGGTGATCGGCCCGGTGATCATCTCGATTGGGCTGGCGATGGCACCGATCGCCGCCAACATGGCGATGGGCAAGGACGCCGACGGCACGCAGCTCATTCCGTACCAGACCGCGATGCTGATTTCGATGCCGGCGCTGCTGACCACCCTGGTGGTGGCGGTATTCGGCCGGGGCATGTTCAAGCTGCTGCCGATCATGTTCGGCGTGCTGGTGGGCTTCGGGCTGTCCTTCGCGTTCGGCGTCGTCGATGTCGCCCGCATCGCCGCGGCGCCGTGGTTTGCCCTGCCGCAGTTCACTGCCCCGGCGTTCAACTGGCAGGCGATCCTGTTCATCGTGCCGGTCGCGCTGGCGCCGGCCATCGAACATATCGGCGGGGTGATCGCCGTCGGCAGCGTCACCGGCCGCGATTATCTGAAGAAGCCCGGCCTGCACCGCACCCTGTTCGGCGATGGCGTGGCAACCACCGCGGCAGGCCTGTTCGGGGGTCCGCCCAACACCACCTATGCCGAAGTCACCGGCGCGGTGATGCTGACCAGGAACTACAACCCGAAGATCATGACCTGGGCGGCGATCTTTGCGATCAGCCTGGCCTTCATCGGCAAGTTCGGTGCGCTGCTGCAGAGCATCCCGGTGCCGGTCATGGGCGGCATCCTGTGCCTGCTGTTCGGCTCCATCGCCGCGGTGGGCATGAACACCCTGATCCGCCACCGGATCGACCTGGGCGAAGCACGCAACCTGGTGATCGTGTCGGTGACGCTGGTGTTCGGCATCGGTGGCGTGCTGGTCGGCAGCGGCACCGGTCCGGACGACTTCGGCCTGAAGGGCATCGCGTTGTGCGCGGTGGTGGCGATCGCGCTGAACCTGCTGCTGCCGGGCAACGACCACTGGAAGCAGCCGGGTCCGCCGGTCGTGTGAGGCTGCGGGGAGCGGCGTGACGACCAACGGTCGTGCCCCACCAGATCACAACGGACGCCACTACCTGCTTACGTCCTCACCCGCCCGATCACGCCATCAAGGCGATCAGCGGCGTGCCGCTTCGCTGCTGTCGCGTGCCTTGCGGAACTCCGAGCCCTGTTCCCACTGCGGCCAGCTGCGGCCGTTGGCCAGCTCCAGGCCGAGGTCATACACCAGCAGCGTGTCGGCGGCATGGCCGGCAGGATCCCAGCTCGGGGTCCACGCATCGCAGGCCTGGTGGTAGCAGTCCTTGAAGTACTTCTCGCGCAGCGCACGGCCGGCTTCGATACCGCCGTCCAGCTTGTCCAGCCCCGGGCCGATGGTGATCGCCGGCACGCCCAGCCGGGCGAAGGCGAAGTGGTCGGCACGGTAGAAGAAGCCCGCTTCCAGGTTCGGATCCGGGCTGTAGCCGCGGCCGCGCGCCTTGGCCACGCGCTCCAGGTCGCCTTCCAGCGATACCCGGCCCTTGCCCCACGAGGCGATGTCACGGGTCGCGCCATCCGGGCTGAACATCTCGATGTTCAGCACCGCAGCGGTTTTTTCCAGCGGTGCCAGCGGGTGTTTTGCATAGTAGCTTGCGCCCAGCAGGCCCTTCTCCTCGGCGGTCAGCGCGACGAAATACAGCGAACGCTGTGGCTGCGGACCGGCAGCGAATACGCGGCCCAGTTCCAGCACGGTGGCCACGCCGGTGGCGTTGTCGATGGCGCCGCGGCGCACGCGGTCCCCTTTCGCATCGGGCTCGCCGATGCCGAAGGCGTCCCAGTGCGCGGAGAAGATCACCGCCTCGTCGCCGTGCGTGCCGCCGGGCAGCTTGGCCACCACGTTGCGGGTGACCACTTCTTCGCGTTTCAGCTTGAATGCCGCGCTCAACCGGGCGTTGTCCAAGGCCACCGGCTTGAAATCGGCACGCTGCGCCTTGCGCTTTTCCGCCTCGAAATCCAGGCCGGCATCGGCGAAGATCGCTTCGGCCAGCGAACGCTGCATCCAGCCGCGCAGCGGCGTGTGCTGGGCCATGGCTTCATCCTGGCTGCGCTGGATGTCGAACAGCGGCGAGGTGCCCGAGCTTTTCACCGTAGCCCAGCCATAGGCGGCCGGCGCGGTCTCGTGCACGATCAGCACGCCTTCGGCACCGCGCCGCGCGGCTTCTTCGAACTTGTAGGTCCAACGGCCGTAATAGGTCACCGCCTTGCCATCGAAGGCACCGGGCGCATCGGTTTCGAAGTCGGCGTCGTTGATCAGCACCACGGCGATCTTGCCGCGCAGATCGATGCCCTTGTAGTCGTCCCAGTTGCGCTCTGGCGCATCGATGCCGTAGCCGATGAACACCAGCGGGGCATCCTTGATCTGTACCCGTGCGCGCGGCTGCAGGCTCTGCAGGGTCACGTCCCCGCCGTTGGCGAGGGTGCGCTTGCCGCCCTTCAGCGTCAGCGTTGCCGTGGCCGCACCATCCAGCTGTGCGCGCACCAGCGGCACCGGCTGCACCCAGCTGCCGTCCACGCCGCCCGGCTGCAGGCCGTAGCTGCGGAACTGCTCGATCAGGTACTGCACCGTGCGTTCTTCGCCTTCGCTGGCCGGCGCACGGCCTTCGAACTCATCCGAGGCCAGCACGCGCACGTGGCGCGACAGCGCCTGCGGATCGATGCCGCCACCGGGAAGATCATTGGCCGCATGCGCAAGGCCACCGACGAACAGGCAGGACGACAACAACAGCACGCGCATCGGGTTCACGGATCACCGGGGGACAAGGAAGCAGGGATGTCCCGAGTGTACGTGACAGCGCGATGACGCGGAATGATCACCGCCGTCCGCGGTCCAGCCAGCAGGCCAGCCCCTGTGCATTGAGCTCGATGTCCATCGCCAACACGCTGGCGACCGCGTCCTGGTCCAGCGCGCAGCCGTGGGCCAGCGCGCGCTCCAGGTACAGCGCGCGCAAAGCCGCACGTAGATGGCGATGACGGTCCGGGCGGCCGTCGCACTGGCGCCCGATCGCCACCATCGCATCGATCTGCTCGAGCAGGTCTTCGGCGCGCGCTTCCACCGCGTCCACGCGACCGTAGTGGGTCAGGTACATCGCCACGGGCTGGTAAGCCAGCAACCGGCGGATGGAATCCTTCAACGGCTCGGGATCGAACTGCACCGGCGAGGACGTGGGGATGATGAAGGCGCCCTGCGCGCTGTCCAGTTCCCGGTAGGACAGGCCGAAGGTATCGCCGGTGAACCAGCTGCGGCTGCGCGCGTCCCACACGCAGTAATGGTGCTGCGCATGGCCGGGCGTATGCATCAGCACCAACTCACGCCCGGCCAGGTCGATGCGCTGGCCCTCTTCGGCCACCACCACGCGCTCGGCCGGGATCGGCTCGATGCGGCCGTAGCTGCGTGCGATTTCCTCCTCGCCATACACCGCCGTGGCACCGGCGATCAGTCGCGCCGGATCGATCATGTGCGGCGCACCGCGCGGATGCAGTACCGCGCGCGCATTGGGCAGGTGCTGCATCAGCGTGCCGGCGCCACCGGCGTGGTCCAGGTGCACGTGGGTCAGCAGCAGCCAGTCCACCGCCTGCGGCTGCAGCCCGGCATCGGCCAGGGCCTGCAGCATCGCCGGCACCGCCAGCGAGGTGCCGCAGTCGATGAAGGCGGCACGGCCGTTTTCCACCACCAGGTAGGCTGCGTCGAAGTCGGCGCGCTGGAATCCGGTATCGATGGTGTGGATGCTGGGATCGGCGGTCATCGACGCGCACCTGGCAGGATCAGGAACAGACGGCCATGGTAGGCGCGCGGACGCGTGCGTTCGATGCGGCTTTGGTCGGAGGCCTGCGTCAGGACCTGCGCAGCAGCCAGTGCGGGCGCAGCAGCAGCGCGGTGACCATCACCGCCAGGAACGCGCCATAGGCATACAGCACGGCCAGCACCTGCGGCCAGATCGGGCCGGCATCGGACTGCGCCCTGCCCAGCTGGAACCCCCAGTGCATGGACAGCACGCTCAGCACCAGGGCCAGCAGCAGCGCCGCCGTGTCGAAGGCACGCCGTCGCGCGCAACGCGGCTGGCGCGGGTACCACCAGAACAGCCCGCCGAGCAGCACGAACCAGGGCAGGAACAGCAGCAGCGACAACCAGGCCATCGGCAGATCCTCGGTTGAGAGGGGTCAGAGTCCGGGGTCAGAGTACTTTCCCGCAGACGAAAAGTACTCTGACCCCGGACTCTGACCCCGGACTCTGACCCCGGCTCGGGCTTTACCCGGCGTCGCGCAGGGTGGCCAGGGCGGCCAGCACGGCAGCCACTTCAGCTTCCAGCGTGAACAGTTCGCTCTGCAGGGCGTCGCCCTGCTCGGCCTGCTTCAGCACGGCGATCAGCTGGCCGGCGTCGCGCGGCGAATCAAAGCCCGTGCTCTGCACCAGCAACGTGCCTTCGCCGTCGGTCAGCTTGAAGTAGAAACGGCCGTCTTTTTCGCGGTACTGCTTGAACACCGGCGGCGCGCTGCGGGCCAGCTCGGCGGCGGCCGCCCTGGGCACGTCGGCCAGGTCGCGCAGGCCCACGGCATGGCGCAGTTCCTTCAGCAGCGGCACGGCGTACTGCTCGCGCAGCTGCTGGCCGCGACGCTGCAGCAGCGCTTCGATCTTCTCCGGTTCGGCCATCAACGCTTCGTAACGCTCGCGCAGCGGCGACAGTTCGGCATCGATGCGCTCGAACAACTGCTGCTTGGCATCACCCCAGCTGATGCCCTCGGCGAAGGCCTTGGCAAAGCCGGCGGTCTGTTCCGGCGTGGCAAACGCCTGGTACATCTGGAACAGGGCCGAGCCTTCGGTGTCCTTCGGCTCACCCGGCGCACGCGAGTCGGTCAGGATGGAGAACACCAGCTTCTTCAGCGCTTCGCGCGGGGCGAACAACGGAATGGTGTTGCTGTAGCTCTTGCTCATCTTGCGGCCATCCAGGCCCGCCAGCGTAGCGACCTGTTCGTCGATCACCACCTCCGGCAGCGGGAAGTACTCCTTGCCGTAGACGTGGTTGAAGCGCTGGGCGAAGTCGCGTGCCATCTCGATGTGCTGGATCTGGTCACGGCCCACCGGCACGCGGTTGGCCTTGAAGATCAGGATGTCGGCGGCCATCAGCACCGGGTACATGAACAACCCGGCGCTCACGCCGGCGTCCGGGTCCAGCCCCTCGGCCTCGTTCTTGTCGATGGCCGCCTTGTAGGCATGCGCACGGTTGAGGATGCCCTTGCTGGCGACCACGGTCAGGAACCACATCAGCTCGTTGGTTTCCGGGATGTCGCTCTGCCGGTAGAACCACACCTGTTCCGGATCCAGCCCGCAGGCCAGCCAGCTGGCGGCGATCTCCAGCGTGGAACGCTGGGTGCGCGCCGGCTCCTGCGCCTTGATCAGGCTGTGCAGGTCGGCCAGGAAGAAGAAGCTCTCGATGCCCTGCGCACGGCTGGCGGCGATGGCGGGGCGGATGGCGCCGACATAGTTGCCCAGGTGCGGGGTGCCGGAGGGGGTGATGCCGGTAAGGACTCGGGTGGTCATGACTGCTCGACGGGAAACCTTCGGTGAACGGCGCCAGTTTACCCTTGCTGGCGCAACCCCGTCGGCCCCGTTCGGGCGTTTGCGCTGACGACCCCGCCGCGGAGAACCCGGATGAAGCGCCTGTTGCTGCCCCTGTTGAGCGTTGCCCTGCTGGCCGGCTTCAAGCCGGCACCGCCGATGATCACCCCGCAACCCTCGCGGATCGCGAGTGGACCGGTGTTCCTGACCCTGCTGGACCGCGATAGCGGCGGGCTGCTGCCGCAGTACGCGCATGACGGCCAACGCTGGACCCCGGGCGAACGCGGGCACCGCTACGGCGTGCGCCTGCGCAACGCCAGCCCGCAGCGCGTGCTGGTGGTGCTGTCGGTGGATGGCATCAACGCCATCAGTGGCGAACAGGCCACGCCCGCCCAGACCGGCTACGTGCTCAACCCGTGGCAGACCACCGACATCACCGGCTGGCGGAAGTCCAACGATGAAGTGGCGCAGTTCGTCTTCAGCAGCCCGCGCGACAGCTATGCCGAACGCACCGGGCGCGGGGACAACCTGGGCGTGGTCGGCATCGCGGTGTTCAACGAACGCGATGCCGTGCGCTGGGAGCATCGGCCGGCCGTGCCACTGCGCCGCGCCGCGCCTGCCCCTGCCGCGACCCAGGATGCCGCCAGCAGTGCGTCACGGGTGATGGCCGAACCGGCGCAGGCGCCGGCGCAACGGCTGGGCACCGGACATGGCGAACGCGAGGCCTCATCGGTTCGCAACACCGCCTTCGAACGCGCCACGACCGATCCGGTCCAGGTCGTCCAGCTGCGTTATGACAGCGCACGCAACCTCCGCGCGCGCGGGATCGTTCTTGATCGCCCCGCGCCTACGGCCGAACGCGAGCCTCAGGCGTTCCCCGATCAGTACGTACCCGACCCGCCGCGCCGCTGAGTTTGGATCAGGCACAAAAAAACGGGCCGCGAAGGCCCGTTTTTCTACCGGTTTCAACCGCCCGACTTACTTGAAGTCCGGGTAGTCCTTGCGCAGCGAGGAATCGAATTCCTTGACCTGCTTGTCCGCTTCGTCGCGGGCGATGCCGTAACGTTCCTGCACGCGGCCGGCCAAGTATTCTGCGTTGCCTTCGGCAACATCGAAGTCGTCATCGGTCAGCTTGCCCCACTGCACCTGGGCCTTGCCCTTGAGCTGGGTCCACTTGCCGGAAATGATGTCTTTGTTCATGTGCGTTGGCCTCTTGGGTGAAGTACGTCATGTGTTACCGCACCTGCAGGATGCGCCATCGAACGTTGAGCAGCAGTCAAGCAGAGATGAAGCACGTGCTCACTTCGTTGAACGGATGCCATTGCCGCGCGCAAAACAAAAAAAAGGCCGGGAAATCCCGGCCTTTTCATTACTGAGCTGCTTGCGCGGATCAGTTCTTGCGGGCGGCGTCTTCGACCTTCTCGCCAGCACCCTGCACGTCCTTGCCGGCACCGGCAACGGTATTGCAGCCGGCCAGCATGGCGACCGAGAACATCGACAGCAGCATCAGGGAAATTACACGCTTCATAGGGACTCTCCAGTTTGATTTAAGAAACCACCGCGGCGGCGGTGCAGACGGCGGAAAAGCCGTTGATCAGCACTTGCCGTTTTTGCAGTCCTGCGCCGTATCGTGGACGGCCTCGCCAGCCCCCTGCATGTCCTTACCGGCACCGGCAACGGTATTGCAGGCAGTCAGCGAACCAGCAGTACACAGCGCCAGCAGCAGTACGGAAAGAATGCGTTTCATCGACTTCTCCTTCTCAGGTCACGGCGTCCGGAACGACCCGGGCGTGCCGCGTGAAGTGCAATCTGGCGCGCGTCGCGTGGAGCGAGTGTGAACGAGCAGCGGATCGGTTCATGCGGCGCCTGCCCGACGCCGCAGCCGGGCCTCAATCGCGCATCAGCGTGGACTTGCCGAACAGGCTCTCCACCAGGTCCACCGCCAGCTTCGCGGTGGCGTTGTGGTCATCCAGCAGCGGGTTGAGCTCGACGATGTCCAGCGAGCCCATGCGCCCGCTGTCGGCGATCATCTCCATCACCAGCTGGGCCTCGCGGTAGTTCACCCCGCCCGGTACCGTGGTGCCCACGCCCGGGGCGATGCTGGGGTCCAGGAAATCGACGTCGAAGCTCACGTGCAGGTGGGTGTTGGCGTCGATCCCGTCCAGCGCGGCCTCCATCGTCCGCTTCATGCCGGCCTCGTCGATGTAGCGCATGTCATACACATCCACCCGATGGGTCTTGATCAGCCGCTTCTCTTCCGGGTCCACCGAACGGATGCCGATCTGGCGCACCTGGGAGGGCAGGATCGCCGGCGCATCGCCGCCGAGCCGGGTCAGCGCATCCGGTCCCAGCCCGCACAGGCACGCCACCGGCATCCCGTGCACGTTGCCGGACGGGGTGATCTCGCTGGTGTTGAAATCCGAATGCGCGTCCAGCCACAGCACGCGCAGGTCCTTGCCCTGTTCGCGGCACCAGCGCGCCACCGCAGTCACCGACCCGACACCCAGGCAATGATCGCCGCCGAGCATGATCGGCATGCGTCCGGCGCGCAGTTCGGACAGGCTGGCTTCCATCAGCACCCGGTTCCACTCCACCACTTCGTCCAGGTGGCGGTAGCCGTGCACCGGTGCGGTCCAGGGATTGCGCGGCCCGTCCAGATTGCCGACGTCACGCACGTCCACGCCGCGGGCGCTCAGCGCTTCGGCCAGGCCGGCAATGCGCAGGGCTTCCGGCCCCAGGCGTGCACCGCGATCGCCGGCCCCGATATCCGTAGGCACGCCAATCAGCGAGACGGGAAGATGCGACATGGAAACCTCGTTCAGGACAAAAGAAACAGTCTAGCCAGCGCGCCCACGCTGTACTCGCGGCGCTGCAGCAGGCGCGGTGCGCGACGCATTCCGCCCACCGTTCTGGTCCGCAGGAATTGCAGGCGCGTCAAAGCGTTGGCGCACGCGGGAGGTGAAGATCCATTACAAAACCGGTCAGATATACTGTGCTACGGTTCACACTTTCAACCCTCCGCGGTTGATAAAAAGCATCGCCATGGATCGTATCGATCCAGGTTCCAGGGGGAAACCAGTGCAGCGCAGTGCCATCAACCAGATCGTTCGCAGCGCGACCGGCGAAAGCCTGCCGGCGCGGCATCTTTACGATGCATCCCGTATCGAAGACATCTTCCGCCAGGCACGCGAACGCGAGCCGGGCCTGACCCTGCTGCTGCTGTCCACCGCCGATGGCCGCGCGGTAGCGGAGGATTCGGTGCTGGGCGTGGACGGTCGTCGGCTGGCCGCGATGGCCAACTCCTTCCTCACGCTGGGCGAAACGGTGTCGCGCGAGTTGTCACTCAGCGAAGCCGAACACGCCACCGTCTGCACCCGCCAGGGCAACGTCGTGCTGATCCGGGTCAACGCGGACAAGCCGATGACGCTCACCGCCGTCGCGGCGGTGGAGGTCAACCTGGCCGTGCTGCTGTTCCACGCACGCGAATGCGCCGCCAAGCTGGAAACCGCGCTGCGCAGCCGCGCCGCCTGATCGTATTACCCCGGTTTTTCTACCTCGCAGGCCTTGCTGGCCTGTTTCCCTCTGCACGACCCAAGAAAGGACGACTGTGTCTAAGCTCAACCTGGAAACCCTCAATTCGCTCGCCGGCTTCGTCGGTGCCGCGCTCGTCGACAGCGACAGTGGCATGGCACTGGCCATGACCGGTGGCGGCGACATCAACCTGGAACTGGCTGCGGCCGGCAACACCGAAGTGGTGCGTGCCAAGCGTCGCGTCGCCCAGCAGCTGGGCCTGTCGGACACGCTGGAAGACATCCTGATCACGTTGAGCTCGCAGTACCACCTGATCCGCCCGCTGGAAAGCAATCCGATGCTGTTCCTGTACGTGGCGCTGGACCGCAGCCGTTCGAACCTGGCGATGGCGCGCCACGAACTGAAGTCCTTCGAAAAGACGCTGGACTTCAGCTGAGCCGCGCTCGCCCCACGCCCGTCGTCGATGCCTGACGCGGGCGTAGCGGGCGACCTGCACTGACTGCCGATGAACACACCGATACGACATTTCCGGGTCGCCCATGCCGGGCTGGACCTGCTGCACGGTACCCGGCTGAAACTGGCCTGTTCGCTGTTGCTGGCCG
Source organism: Stenotrophomonas chelatiphaga (assembly GCF_032054965.1). Lineage (NCBI taxonomy): Bacteria > Pseudomonadati > Pseudomonadota > Gammaproteobacteria > Lysobacterales > Lysobacteraceae > Stenotrophomonas > Stenotrophomonas chelatiphaga. The sequence continues at coordinate 60,775 of NZ_DAMBRS010000007.1, forward strand.
AACGCATGGATATCCGCCTGCAGCCGTGGAACGGCGAGCAGGCCGACCTGCTGGTGGTCGGCGGCGATCCCTCGGCCATGGCCGTCCTGCAGCAGCAGGCACGCACCCAGGGCGTGAAGACACTGCGCATCGTGCGTGGCGCGACCGCCGCGCCGGGCCTGCTGCCGCACGGCGCCAGCGTGCGTGACATCAACCAGGAGCTGGCCGGGCTGCTGGGCGCGGTGGGCGAAGCACCGGACGCGGCGGAACAACCGGCGCCCGCGGGCATGCCGCTGCTGCTGCGTGCGATGCAGGCACCAGCCACTGCCAGCCTGTACCTGCTGCAGCGCGGTGCCACGCGGGTGGTGGTGGACACCGCCACCCGCAGCCTGGCACTGCCCACCGGCGCGTCCCTGTCGGAAATCGTGCCGTTGCTGGATGACCTGGCATGGTCATCGACGCCGCTGGATGCGGACACCTTCCAGCACCAGTACGTGTACCTGCTGCCGCGCCGCCATTCGTTCGAAGCGCTGTATTTCTGCATCGCGCGCCATCGTCCGCAACTGCTGCCGGCAGTCGCCGCAGGCACCTCGATGCAGCTGCTGCACTGGCCCGACCTGGACCACCGCGACGTGCCCGCCAGCTGGCTGCTGCCCATCGCACGCCTGCATGCCGCGTCGTGGACCAGCACCGCGCTGGCCGCGGCGAGCGGTTTGCCGCACGATACCGTGCAATTCCTTTTCTCGGCTGCTGCCAGCAGCGGCCTTGCCAAGCACCAGGAGAACGCCGTGCTTCCCTCACCGCGCCCCGCGGGCCTTCGCGACTCACGGTTCCTGACCTGGGTCGCACGACGATTCGGGCTGGACCTGCAGGCGGGTCGCGCATGAGCGGTCCGGCCAACAAACTGGTGTTCGTCGGTGGCATGGGCGCGGGCAAGACCACGGCCGTGCGCGCGATTTCCGATGTGGAACCGATCAGCACCGAAATGCCGCTGAGCGAGGATGCCACCGCCGACAAGGTGGAAACCACGGTGGCGCTGGATTACAGCTCGATCGAGCTGGATGACGGCGAACTGCTGCACCTGTACGGCGTGCCGGGCCAGCGCTACCTGGATTTCATGTGGCCGATGGTGTGCGAAGGCGCGCTCGGGGTGATCGTGCTGGTCAGCGCCGGATCCCCCGATCCGATAGCCACCACGCTGGAACTGCTGCAGGAGTTTTCCCGGATCGCGCCGGATGCCAGCCTGGCGGTCGGCATCACCCGCACCGACGAGCACCCGCAGCTGTTGATTCCCACGGTGCGCGATGCGCTGTTCGCCGCCGGCTTCCGCATTCCGGTACTGCGCGTGGATGCGCGCTCGGCCGCGCAGGTGACCTTCCTGGTGCGCTCGCTGCTGTCACACCGCTACGCCGATTCCTGAGCACGGCGCGCCGTCGCCTGCGGGCGGCGGCACAGGAGGCACAGCGGCCGCCGCGGTCCAGCACGCCTTCAGTCTGGCCGGGTAGCGCGGGGTGTGCATCACGTCGTAGGTCACGCGCCGCAGGGTGAAATCCTCACCGCAACTGACTTTGCGACCCTCGCGCACCAGCGCGAGGAAGCCCGGTTCGTCCGCAGGTTCCCACCGGCCCGTTGCATCGTCCCGCAGGTGTTTTCCCTGCCCCGCCCATTTATCCAGCTTTGCCGCCAACTGCGCAGGAAATGCCGGCGCAGGGCAGACCACGTTGGCCCACGGATCAACGATCCAGACATCGTCCCAGCCGGCGAAATCCACGCTCTCTGCCGACGCTGGCGTTCCTACCACGGTGAAGGCGTGCGGGTGCCTGCTTACTGGTTTGGCCTGCGGGTCATGCAACGCCCATATCTCCGCCTTGCCGCCCTCGGCCTGCACCTGGCGTGCGGCCGCGGCGGCAAGTTCACCGCAGTTGGCCGCAGCGATCCGCAGACTTGTCTGCGGTACACGGAAGTGGGCGAAATTGGCCGCCGTCAGGTTGCGCAGGTACGTCAGCTTGTAGCCGGCGCGGATGGAACGGCGGTACCGTGTACCATCAACATCATTGGCCTGGCTGGGCCGCTTGTTGCTGGATTTGTCGCCTGCCCGGTAGGCGGTCCGCACTGCCTGCATGGCACGCAATGCGCGGGCCTGGTTGTCGCAACCGGTTGGCTCGGTCTGGGTGGCGATGGTCCGCGCCGACACGGGCATCTGTCTGTTGCCGATGCTCGAAGGACCTGCTGCGGGACATGGGGATGCCTGCCCGGATTCGGACGCGGTGATCCGCACGGCGCCGCCGGGCGCCACCGGTGGCAGCAGGTTGGTGGTCATCGACAGGCCGGGCATGGTCGCGGCTCCGTGGGAAGGAAACGCATGATCCGCCACGTCCTTCCCAGCGGCTTGCAGGTTCCGGGCGTGCACGTGGGGATGGCGCATGGTGGCGTGGTGCCGCTTATCCGAATCGAACGGATGACCTACTGTTTACAAGACAGTTGCTCTACCAACTGAGCTAAAGCGGCACGGGGTACGACGCGTTCGTGGCCAGGCCGCGAAGCACGGCGATTCTACCGCAGACCGGCGCAGTCCAGCGAGCGCTGCTGCGCCGCCCCGCTGCGCTGGCGCAGGCCCGGATCGGCCTTGCCGTCGGCCAGCGCGCCCTGCAGCCACCACGTGGAGGCGCCTTCGCCGCCGCTGAGCTGGGCCTGGAATCCGGCCGCGCGCAGTGCCGCCAGCCGGCGCTCGGCGCCTTCGCGATTGCGGTACTGGCCCAGCGCGATGGCGTTGGCGTCAGGCCCCTGGCCAATGACGTAGTAGTCGCTCAGGCCGGCGGCGACGATCCGCTGCACGGTGGCCTGGGCCGCTTCGCGGTTCTCTGCAGGCGGCATCATCACCCGGTAGCGCGCGGTGGCACCGGGGGTCGATTGTTCGCGCAGGCGTGTCTGCGTCAGCGCCGCGCCGGCCTTGGCCTGGGCGCCTTGGGCAGCGGCCTGGTCGGCGAACGGACCCAGCGCCACACACCGTTCGGGCGCTGCGGGGGGGGGCGCGGCTTCCGCTGCCGGGGCAGGCGGTGCCACCGCTGCAGCCGCAACCGGAACCGGACGCGCTTCGGCCACCGCAGGCGCTGCGGCGGGCGCTGAAGTGGCCACCGCCGCGGCAGGTTCGGCAGCGGTGGGCGTGGTATCGGTCAGCGGCGCAGTGGACGCCGCCGGCGAGGGCGCCGTCACCGCGGCGGCCGCATCCACCAGCTGCAGTTCGGCCACGCCGGAAGGCGGCTTCACGTCCGGAACAACCGGCTCGCCGCGCAGCATCCACCACAGGGCGACGCTCACGTTGAGCAGCACGAGGAACACGATCAGGGCACGGGTCAGCATCTGCCGATCCTAGCCTGTCGCCGACGGCAGGTGAACGGCCCAGCGTGCCAGCCCATCCAGCACCAGCAGCGGCTGGTGGCCCGCATCGGCCGGCAGCTGCGGCAGCAGCGCCGGTGCGCCGCCGCCGTGCAGCAGCAGGTCCACCGGCGCCTGCAGCCGCTGCTGCGCCTGCTCGCGGCTGCGTTCGATCAACGCGATCGCCGCGCCGTCGCAGCCGGATGCCAACGCATCATCGGTGTCATCGGCGAACTCGCGGTAGTGCCCGCCACTGGCCGGCAACTGCGCTGCGCGTGCATGCAGCGCTTCGCGCATGGTGGTCGGCGAGGCGGCGATGCGACCCCCGTGGTGCTGCCCGTGCGCGTCCAGCAGGTCGATGGTCAGCGCGGTGCCGACCCCGGCCACCAGCACATGACGCTGGGTGCGCGCCGCCGCCAGCAGCGCCAGGAAACGATCCACGCCGAACCGCGCGGGCGTGGCGTAGGCGATGCGCACATCGGCGAACGCCGCTTCGGTGCGGGCCACGTGCACGTGCTGGAAGCGCATGCGCAGGATCTCAAGCATGGTGGCCGTCAGTCCGGCGGCGGCCACGCTGGCCACGTAGGCGGTACCGCCCTGCGGCAGCGTGCGCAGCGCGTCCCCGCGCAGGTCTTCGGCACCGTGCGTCCATGCCTGCACGTCGCCGGCGCGGTCGCCCAGCAGCGGTGCGTACTTGAAGCGGGAATTCCCCAGGTCGAACAACCAGTCGCTCATCGTGCCCTCACGCTGACTTCGCCGGCGTGCACAGGCTGCTCGCGGCCTTCGATTTCCACCCGCAGCGCGCCGTCTTCGGCCAGGCCCAGCGCGCGGCCGTCCTGCCAGGCGCCTCCCAGTTCCACCCGCACCTCGCGCCCGGCCAGGCTGTCCAGCGCGGCATAGCGCGACAGGAACGGGGCCAGGCCCTCGGCTTCGAACTGCTCCAGCGCCGGCAGCAGCGCGGCCAGCACCGCGGTCGCTACCGCATTGCGCTGCACTGGCTCGCCCGCCAGCTGGTCCAGGTCGGTCCACGGCTGGTCGATGCGTTCGGCGAAGGCCGGCGGCATGTGCACGTTGAGGCCGATGCCGATCACCGCGCGCGCCGGCCCGGCGAACTCGCCGCCACCTTCCACCAGCAGGCCGCCGAGCTTGTGGCCGTCCACCACCAGGTCGTTGGGCCACTTCAGCTGCACCTGGGCATGGCCGAGCCCGCGCAGGGCTTCGGCCACCGCCACGCCGGCCACCAGGCTCAGCCCGCCCAGCTGGGCCAGCCCACCGGCGAAGCCCCTCAGCACCGAAAGGTAGACATGTGCGGCCAACGGCGAGGCCCAGTCGCGACCGCGACGGCCGCGGCCCCCGGTCTGGCGCTCGGCCAGCAGGACGCGACTGCCGCGCGGCGGGGCGCTGCAGCGCAACAATTCGGTGTTGGTGGACACCGTGCTCCAGGTTACCTGCAGGTCGTCCAGCAGCGCATCGGCGGCCGCGGGCAGCCCGGCGCGGATGCCGCCAGCGTCCAGCAGGTCGACCGGCTGGGACAGCGTGTAGCCGTCACCGGCGCGACCCTCGATCGCTACGCCGGCTGTCCTAAGTCCTTGAATGCGCTTCCAGATGGCCGCCCGGGTCTGGCCCAGCTCGCGTGCCAGGGCATCACCGGACAAGGGCCCGGCGGCCAGTTTTGCCAGCAGTTCGCGGTCGTCCACGGCAGCTTCCGTCAGATAAACAGGGAAAGTATGCGGCAAAGGAATTGCCCTTGCCGGGAGGGGCTTCCAATAGGCGACCGGATTCGGGCTAGAATCGGGAACTCACCCGCCCTTAACCACGGATGTCGTCGATGCGCTGTTCTGCCCATTGCCTGGTCCTGTTGATGGCCCCGCTGCTTGCCACCGCGTCCACCGTGATGGCCAGTGAAGGGCGCGGTGACTGTGTCTATTCCACGCCCGATGCCGAACGCCCGCCGACCGCGCGCAGCGCCGCCGCCGCGGTGCCCAGCACGCCCAAGCCGGTGCCTGCACAGGCCACCAGCAGTGGCGGCGGCGGTGGCGATGATGACGTGCTGCAGCGACTGCGCGCGCCGAAGTGGCACAGCTTCCTGCCGGGTATGTTCCGCTGATCCAGGCGTTGTCGCGCTGGCTGCGGCCAGCCCCCCGTCCCATTCCCGAACCGCTGTGGCAGCAGGCCTGCCGCGATATCCCGTGGCTGCAGGGCCTGCCCGCCGATCGCCTGGACGCGCTGCGCACGCTGGCGACCCGCTTCCTGCATGAAAAGACCATCAGCCCGCTCGGCGATCTGGTGCTGCGCGACGAGGACATCGTGCTGCTGTCGGCGGTGTGCTGCCTGCCCCTGCTGGGGGTGGGCGAAGCCGGGTTGCGCGGCTGGTCGCAGCTGATCCTGTACCCGGACGCGTTCCGCGTGCAGCGCAGCCATGTCGATGCCGCCGGGGTGCTGCACGAGTGGGACGACGAACTGATCGGCGAGAGCTGGGACAGCGGTCCGTTGATCCTGTCGTGGGCGGATATCCAGGCCGACCTGCAGGCGCCGTTCGATGGCTAATGCGTGGCGGTGCACGAGATGGCGCACAAGATCGATGCGCTGGATGGCGCGATCGACGGCACGCCGCCGCTGCCACGTGCCTGGCAACGCGAGTGGGCCGGTGATTTCCAGCGCGCCTACGATGCGTTCTGCGTGCAGGTGGATGCGGGCGAGGAACTGCTGATCGACCCGTATGCGGCCGAGGCGCCGGAAGAGTTCTTCGCGGTGGTCACCGAGTACCACTTCTCCGCCCCGGACATACTGGCCGAGGCGCTGCCGACGGTGGCCGCGCACCTGCGGCGCTTCTATGGCGAGCCGCCTGCGCGGCAGCTACCTGCAGGGTAGGGCCGGAAACCGTTACGGACCGGCCGGCAGCCGTACTTCAAAGCGGGCACCGCCCAGTTCGGACGAACGCGCGACCAGCAGTTCACCGCGGTAATCCTTGATCAGGTCCTGCACGATCGACAGGCCGATGCCGTGGCCCTGCACGCGCTCGTCGCCGCGCACGCCACGCTGCAGCACCTTGGCGATATCTTCCGGGGCGATGCCCGGGCCATCGTCGTCCACCGCCAGCAGCAGGCCCGGGCGGCGGGTGTTCGGCGCCGGCTGCGGCTGCGCGGTCAGCAGCACGCGGCGGTTGGCCCACTTGAAGGCGTTCTCCAGCAGGTTGCCGAGCAGTTCCTGCAGGTCGCCGGGTTCGCCATGGAAGCGCGACCCCGGATCGATGTCGAACTCGCACAGCACGCCCTTGGCGGCGTAGACCTTTTCCAGCCCGCGCACGATCTCTTCGGCGTTGGATTCGATCGGCAGCGGCGCGGAAAACAGCTTGTGCCCGGACGATGCGGCGCGTGCCAGCTGGTAGGAGACCAGGTTGTTCATGCGCTGCAGCTGCACGTCCAGCTCTTCGCGCAGCGCATCGTTGCTGGATCCGCTGTCCATCTGCGTGCGCAGCACGGCGATCGGGGTCTTCAGGCTGTGCGCCAGGTCGGCCAACGTGTTGCGCTGGCGCTCCAGGTTCTCGCGCTCGCTTTCGATGAAGGCATTGATGCTGTCGGTCAGCGGTTCCAGCTCGCGCGGATGGCGTTCGCTCATGCGCTCGCTTTCGCCGCGCTGCACGCGGGTCAGCTCGGTGATCACCCGGCGCATCGGGCGCAGGCTCCACTGCAGGATGACCGTCTGCAGCAACAGCAGGATCAGGCCGATGCCGCCCAGGTAGAACCACACCCGCCCGCGGAACACACGCAGCTGCGCGCCCAGCGCGCCGGAGTCTTCCATCACGTAGATGGTGTACGGGAATTCGGTTGCCGGGTCGGCGTCGGCATCCCACACCAGGCCCAGCCCGTAGCGGTACACCGAGCCCTCGCTGCCGTCGATCTGGATGATCGGCAGCGGCCCTTCGAATACTTCCTGGCGCGGCGCCAGCAGGCCGCCGCCGCGGCTGGGCAGCATCGGCCCTTCGGCGGACATTGAATTGACCTTGCCGTCCGGGGTGACCACCTGCAGGTACAGGCCGCTGCCGGGCACGTCGAAGCGGGGATCCGGCGGCTGCTCGCGCAGGTACAGCGAACGGTCGCGGGTGAAGTCACTTCCCGCAGCGTAGGCGGTGGCGTAGTTCTTCAGGCGTTCGCGCAGGTTGGCGCGCGCGGTATCGGCGAACGCCGCATCCAGCGCGTAGCCGGCCAGCGCAAGGAACGCCACCAGGCCCACGGACGCAGCCAGCAGCTGGCGCGCCTGCAGGGAGCGCGGCCGCCAGCGTCGGAAGAACCACAGACGGCCGGACATCATCTTCTCGCCTGCAGCAGGCTCAGCCCTCGTTGCGCGGGATCGCGAAACGGTAGCCGCGACCGCGGACGGTCTCGATCGGCTTCAGTTCACCGTCCGGATCCAGCTTCTTGCGCAGGCGGCCGATGAACACTTCCAGCACATTCGAGTCGCGGTCGAAATCCTGCTGGTAGATGTGCTCGGTCAGGTCGGCCTTGGAGACCAGTTCACCGGCGTGCATCATCAGGTATTCCAGCACCTTGTACTCGTAGCTGGTGAGGTCGACGTTGCTGCCGGCCACGCTGACGGTCTGTGCCGCCAGGTCCAGTGCCACCGGACCGCATTCCAGGGTCGGCTTGCTCCAGCCAGCGGCGCGGCGCAGCAGCGCATTGACGCGGGCCAGCAGCTCTTCGACATGGAACGGCTTGACCAGGTAATCGTCGGCGCCCTGCTTGAGGCCTTCGACCTTGTCCTGCCAGCTGGAACGGGCGGTCAGGATCAGGACCGGGAATTTCTTGCCCTCATCGCGCAGGGCCTTGATCAGCTCCATGCCGGACATCTTCGGCAGGCCCAGATCGATGATGCCGACGTCGAACGGCACTTCGCGGCCCATGTACAGACCTTCCTCGCCATCCTGCGCCGCATCGACGGCAAAGCCTTCGCGCTTGAGCCGGGCTGCAAGGGTCTCGCGCAGCGGGGCTTCGTCTTCGACCAGAAGGATACGCATGAACTCTCCCTAGTGTGCTGGGGTCGGCCGGTTGGGCCGGTGGAAATCGGGTGTGATGCGACAATGATCCCCGTTCAGGGGTTATCGCCGCGTAGTGAAGACATATCCGATCGGGGCGGGCGGGGCTGTGAATGCTGCTGCACGGGATCATCCATGTAGCGGACGCGGCCACGCTCGTCCATGTATTTCACGCGGTTGATGTCGCGCCCATCGAACGGCACCCGCTCGGCACCCAGGATGTGTCCACCGGTGGATCGCTGCACCCGCCGCACGGCGTCGGACAAGGAGCGCTCATCACCGCGCTGGGATCCACGCATCACCACGTCCGGGCGCTCGCGCATCGGCTGGCGCTGCGCCATGTTCTGCTGCATCGGACCCTGCATCGGCGCCTGCGCGCTGGCATGTAGCGGCACGAACGCCGCCAGCACCACGACCGTGGCGAGGGCAAGCTGGCAGCTGGAAGAACGGGAGGACATCATTGGATCCTAGCCGAGGCCGGCAATTCGTTCAAAAATTGTGAAGTCCGCGTCCGGACGCGAGGTCCGGGGCTTTACAAATCTTTTGCAAATTTCGGCTTTTGCCAGTGAATCCGGTCTGAACTTTCCTGAAGATTGGATGTCTATGTTCAGGTAAGTGAACATACTAACAGCATTCGGGGCCGTATGCGGCACCCGCTGCGCAGTGCGTCAGGCGGCTTCGCGCCCGCCATCACGTTCGGTGGCCGCCAGCGCCTGCTCCACCAGGGACCAGTCCGCTCCCGGGCGGTGTGCGCCCTCGCTGAGGATCTGGCGGAACGCGCGGCCACCCGGTTGCCCGTGGAACAGGCCGAGGATATGCCGGGTGATGTGCTTGAGCGCCGATCCTTCCGCCAGCCGCGCTTCCACGTACGGGCGCAGCGCGCGCAGCAGCGCCTGCCGGGTCAGCAGCGGGGCGCCGGTCTGCAGGGCCTCCAGCTGATGCAGCAGGTAGGGGTCATGGTAGGCCGCACGACCCAGCATCACCCCGTCCACCTTGCCGTGCTGGGCCTGCACCGCTTCGATGCTGGCCAGCCCGCCGTTGAGCACCACCGGCAGGCCAGGGCGCTCCTGCTTGAGCCGGTATGCCCAGTCGTAGCGCAGCGGCGGCACTTCGCGGTTTTCTTTCGGCGACAGGCCCTTCAGCCAGGCATTGCGCGCGTGCACCACCACCATCGGCGCACCGGCGGCGACCTGCTGGTCGACGAAGGCCGCGAAGGCGTCGTACTCGTTGTCATCGTCCACGCCCAGCCGGCACTTGACCGTCACCGGGATGTCCACCGCGGCCACCATCGCGGCCACGCAGTCCGCCACCAGCGCCGGCTCACGCATCAGGCAGGCGCCGAAGCGGCCGGCCTGCACGCGGTCGGAGGGACAGCCGCAGTTGAGGTTGACCTCGTCATAGCCCCAGTCCTGGGCGATGCGTGCGGCCTGCGCCAGCAGTGCCGGGTCGCTGCCGCCCAGCTGCAGGGCCAGCGGCGTTTCGCCCGGATCGAAGCCGAGCAGGCGCTGGCGATCGCCGTGGATCACCGCATTGGCGTGCACCATCTCCGTGTACAGCCGCGCGCCGGGCGCCAGCAGCCGGTGGAACACGCGGCAATGGCGGTCCGTCCAATCCATCATCGGGGCGACGGAAAGGCGCAGGGAGTCGGCGTAGCGGGACGCGGCGGTGGCGGTAGGCTGGGTCATGGGACGCTGGAGAGGAATCGGGGTGGCAGGCAATGCCTGCATGATCAATAGTTTACACCGGTCTGCTGAATGATCCGGGTGGGCACGGGCGTGACGACCAACGGTTGTCACCCACCAACAGCATGACGGCCAGCGGCCGTCACTACCGGCAGGGATCAGTGCGCGCTGCCTGCGGGGCTGTTGCGCCCTACCCGCTCGATCAGCGTTTCGCTGGCGGCGTTCAGGCCTGCCACCTCCACCGCCGCGCCATGCGCGCGCAGCTTCTCCACCGCGCGCTCCAGCGCCCCGACGGCGGTCAGGTCCCACAGATGCGCGTGCTGCAGGTCGATCACCACCCGCGGTGCCACCTGCTGGTAATCGAATGCCGCGCCGAACTGCCCGGCCGAAGCAAAGAACACCTGGCCTTTGACGCGATAGCGCTGCAGCCCCGGCTGCGGCTCGTCGCGCTGCACGTCGAGCATGCCGCCGACCTTGCGCGCGAAGAACAACGCCGACAGCAACACGCCGCTGAGCACGCCCTTGGCCAGGTCATGGGTCGCCACGGTGACCACCACCGTCAGCAGCATCACCGCCGAGGAACTGCGCGGATGGGTGCGCAGGTCGCGCAGCGAGCGCCAGCTGAAGGTGCCGATGCTGACCATGATCATCACCGCCACCAGCGCGGCCATCGGGATCTGCCGCACCAGGTCGCTGCCGTACACCACCAGCACCAGCAACAGGGTGCCGGCGATCAGGCAGGACAGGCGTCCACGCCCGCCACTGGTCACGTTGATCACCGACTGGCCGATCATCGCGCAACCGGCCATGCCACCGAAGAAACCGGTCACCGTATTGGCCAGGCCCTGCCCGGCACACTCGCGGTTGCGCTCGCTCGGGGTATCGGTGATGTCCTCCACGATCTGCAGGGTCATCATCGATTCCAGCAACCCCACCACCGCCAGCGTGGCCGACACCGGCAGCAGGATGCGCAGCGTTTCCCAGTCCAGTGGCACGTCGGGCAGGAAGAACGAAGGCAGGCTGTCGGGCAGCTGGCCCATGTCGCCCACGGTGCGCACGTCGATGCCGAAGCCGATCACCACTGCGGTCAGGATGCCGATCGCCACCAGCGGCGACGGCACCGCGCGGGTGATGCGCGGCAGCAGGTAGATGATCGCCAGCGCGGCGGCGCACAGCAGGTAGACCATCGGGCCACGGCCGACCAGCTCCGGCAGTTGCGCCATGAAGATCAGGATGGCCAGTGCGTTGACGAAGCCGGTGATGACCGAGCGCGAGACGAAGCGCATCAGTGAACCGAGCTTCAGCGCGCCGGCGGCGATCTGCAGCAGGCCGGTCAGGATGGTGGCGGCGAACAGGTACTGCAGGCCGTGGTCCTTGACCAGGTCGACCATCACCAGGGCCATCGCGCCGGTGGCGGCGGAGATCATGCCGGGGCGGCCGCCGGCGATGGCGGTGATGACTGCGATCGAGAACGAAGCGTACAGGCCGACCTTGGGGTCGACCCCGGCGATCAGCGAGAACGCGATCGCTTCGGGGATCAGCGCGAGGGCGACGACGATGCCGGACAACACGTCGCCACGGACGTTGCCGAGCCACTGCTGGCGCAGCGGGTAATGGGTCTGCATGGGGGGTTCCTGGTGACCGCGGGCAGGGCCACGGATGCGCGGCCGCGGTAGGCGCGCAAGTCTACGGCAGCCAACGGCGGCAAGGTAGTGACGGCCGCTGGCCGTCCGGCTGTGGGCAGCGGCTCCTGCCGCTGCCTTCGGCGCTGCCAGGGCCGGGCGCTACAATCCCGACATGGCTTCCGCTGCCCCCCGCTTCTTCGATCCGCGCACCGAACAGGGCGTGCTGCGCCTGTCCATCGCCGGCACCCTGGTGATGGCGGCGATGGCCGTGGGCTTCGGGCTGTACGCCAACTCCTCGTTGATCATCTTCGATGGCATCTACGGCCTGATCGACGTGGTCATGACCTGGCTGTCGCTGCTGGTGGCGCGCTTGATCGCCCAGTCCACCAATACCGATACCCTGCAGTCGCGGCTCAACCAGCGCTTTTCCATGGGCTTCTGGCACCTGGAGCCGATCGTGCTGGGGGTCAGCGGGACGCTGATGATCGGCGCGGCGCTGTATGCCTTCGTCAATGCCGTGGATGCGCTGACCTCGGGCGGGCGCTTGATCGCGCTGGGTCCGGCGATCACCTTCGGGGTGATCTCGCTGCTCGCCGAAGGCACGCTGGCCGCGTTCGTGCTGCGCGCCAACCGGCGCATCGGATCGGACTTCGTCGCCCTGGATGCGAAGAACTGGATCATCGCCGCCAGCATGTCGGCCTGCTACCTGCTGGCCTTCGTCGGCGGGGCAATGGTGCGTGGCACGCCACTGGACTGGATCGGCCCGTACATCGATCCGGGCATCCTGGCGGTGGTCTGCCTGTTCGTGATGGTGGCGCCGCTGGGAACGGTGCGCCAGGCACTCGCCGGCATCCTGCTGGTCGCGCCGCAGGAACTGCGCAGCCACGTGGATACCGTGGCGCGTGATGTGGTGGCCCGCCACGGTTTCCTGGACTACCGCAGCTACGTGGCGCAGGTCGGTCGCGGCGAGCAGATTGAACTGTTCTTCGTGGTGCGTGCCGATGATCCGCCGCGCGCGCTGGCGGAGTGGGACCGGCTGCGCGATGAGATCGGCGACCTGCTGGGCGAGGAATCGCCGGATCGCTGGCTGACCATCATGTTCACCACCGACCTGGAGTGGGCGGTGTGACCCGCTGACGCCGGGCCGTGCCCGGCGCGGCGTTACATCGCAGCGCTGCGCCATTCGCGTGGGGACTGCCCGGTCTGCGCCTTGAACGCGCGCGACAACGCCGCTTCGCTGCCGTAGCCCACGTCGCCGGCGATGCGCTTCAATGGCTGGCCGCGGCGCAGCGCCTGCTGCACCAACCGCGTCCGCCAGGCCTGCAGGTACTGCCCCGGCGTGCTGCCGATGACCTCGCGGAAGCCTTCGGCGAAGGCGCTGCGTGACATCCCGGCGCGCTCGGCCAGCGCCTGCAGCGACCACTCTTCGGCCGGCTGCTCATGCATGGCCACCAGGGCATGGCGCAGCCGCGGGTGGCCCATGCCGGCCAGCAGCCCGACCTGGATCTGGCCATTTTCCATCAGCGTGCGCAGCACCTGGATGATCACCAGTTCGAACAGGCGGTCCAGCATCGCCTGGCGACCGCAGCGCTGCGCGAACGCTTCTTCGAACAGCACCCCGAGCACTGCGTTGCTGCCCAGCAGGTCGGCCAGCGGCAGGCAGACCGGGCTCGGCAGCGCATCGGCCACCGGGCTGCCTTCACCGGCTTCGAAGCGCAGCCCGGCGGTCACCAGCGGCACCTGCAAGCCGTCATCGATGTTGAAATGATGGTCGCGCGGCCGGGCGTACAACAGCACGCTGGGCTGGTCGATGCGCAGGCGGCTGCCATCGCTGTCCACCAGCTCCACCCCGCCCTGGCTGAGCAGGTGCAGCAGCGGTTGGCTGGCGGCCTGCGCCGGCACCCAGTGGCCGCCGACCTGGCCCCCCTGCAGCAGGCGCGCACTGACCGGGAAGCGGTCGAGCAGGGATTCGAGTCGATCAAGCATGGCTGGACGATCCATCAAGTTTTCCGGACTCCATGTTGCCACACGTCCAGCCAAGGCGCGCAAAGTACACCTCACCGGCCGACCGGCCACCCCAACAAGGAACTCCGCCATGTCCATCGAAAAGGTTCTCTACACCGCCCAGGCCACCGCAACCGGCGGCCGCGAAGGCCGCGCTGTGTCCTCTGACAACGTGCTGGACATCCAGCTGTCGACCCCGCGCGAGCTCGGCGGCGCCGGCGGCCCGGGCACCAACCCGGAACAGCTGTTCGCTGCCGGTTACTCGGCATGCTTCCTGGGCGCGCTGAAGTTCGTCGCCGGCCAGGCCAAGGTCGCGCTGCCGGCGGACACCACCGTGGCCGGCAAGGTCGGCATCGGCCAGATCCCGACCGGTTTCGGCATCGAAGCCGAGCTGACCATCACCGCCCCGGGCGTGCCGCGCGAACAGCTCGAGGAGCTCGTGCAGAAGGCGCACGTCGTCTGCCCTTATTCCAACGCGACCCAGGGCAACATCGACGTCAAGCTGATCGTGGCGTAAAAAAATGGGCGGGTGCCGGTCGTGACCGTGCATCCGCCCATCCCACCGCTGTCGGTGGCGTAGCAACCGCAGGTCACCACCCACCCCATCCTGCCCGCCAGCATCCGCTGGCCGTGGGCTATTTTTCGTTGCTCACCAACTGCACCACGCTGGAGAAATCCAGCTTGCCGCGGCCCGCCTGGTGGTTCATCGAATACAGGTTGCGCGCCAGCTCACCCAGCGGGATGGAGGCGCCTACGCTCATCGCCGCTTCCACCGCCAGGCCCATGTCCTTGAGCATCAGGTCGCTGCCGAAGCCGCCGCTGTAGCCGCGCGAGGCCGGTGCGTTTTCCAGTACCCCCGGCCACGGATTGCATACTTCGGTCGCCCAGCTGCGGCCGGTGCTGACCGCCATCATCTGCGACAGCACCTTCGGGTCCAGCCCGTGTGCCACGCCCAGCGCGATGGATTCACCGGTGACCGCCATGATCACGCCCAACGCCATGTTGTTGCACAGCTTGGCGACCTGGCCGGCGCCGCTGGCGCCCACGTGGAAGATGTTCTTGCCCATCGCCTGCAGGTAGGGACGCGCGCGTTCCAGCGCGTCCTCTTCGCCGCCGACGATGAAGGTCAGCGTGCCGGCGGTGGCCCCGGCGGTACCGCCGGAAACCGGGGCGTCCAGCATCTGCAGGCCACGCGCCGCGGCGGCTTCGGCGACCTTGCGCGCGGTGGCCGGGGCGATGGTGCTGCAGTCGATCACCAGCGCACCGCCCGGGATGTCGGCCAGCAGCCCGTCATCGCCCAGGTACACGCCTTCGACGTGGCGGCTGGCCGGCAGCATCGAGATCACCACTTCGGCATCGGCCAGCGTGTCCAGCGCGGAGCTGGCCGCGGTGGCGCCTGCGTCGACGGCGGCCTGCACGGCGGCCGGCACCAGGTCGAACACGCGCACGGCGTGGCCCGCTTTGGCCAGGTTGGCGGCCATCGGACCGCCCATGTTGCCCAGCCCGATGAATGCAATGCGACTCATGCGACGGTCCTTTCAGCAGCGGTGGCGCCAAGGTCGGCCAGCGGGTGCTGGTCGGCCGGCCACGGGGAAATGAAGAAGTCTTCGGCCCACGCCGCGCTTGCATCAGCCAGCGTGGCCGGGTTCCAGTGCGGGGTACGGTCCTTGTCGACCAGCAGCGCGCGGATGCCTTCAGCGAAGTCACCGTGCGCGGCGCAGTGCAGGGCCGTCACGTACTCCAGCCGGTACACCGTCGCCAGGTCCGCGCCGGCGGCGCGGCGCTGCAGTTCGAACGCCAGCCGCGCCGAACCGGGTGCACCGGCGGCGAGCGTCTTCTGCGCGTTCTGCAGCCACGCATCCTCGGTCTGCAGGGCACCGATGCGTTCGATGATCGCAGGCAGTTCATCGCCGGCGCACAGCGTGTCCAGCAATCCCGCATGGGCCTGCAGCGGCCCCGCGGGTGCGTCGCTGGCGAAGGACTGCAGGACGGTGTCCAGGCGGCCGTGGTTGGCCTCGTGGTCGCTGCCCCAATCCGCCTGCAGCAACGCGTCGAAGACTTCAGCGCGCTGTGCTTCGGCGATGTGCAGGTCGGCCAGGTCGGCATGGATCGCATCACCCGGGCCAAGCAGCGCGCCGGTCAGCGCCAGGAACAGGCCCGCCTTGCCCGGCACGCGCTGCAGCAGCCAGCTGCCGCCCACGTCCGGGAACAGGCCGACGGTGATCTCCGGGAACGCCAGCTTGGACCGTTCGCTGACCACGCGATGGCTGGCGCCGGACATCAGGCCGATGCCACCGCCCATCACGATACCGTGGCCCCAGCACAGGATCGGCTTGGGATAGGTGTGGATCAGGAAATCCACGCGGTATTCGACATCGAAGAACTCTGCGGCATACGCATTCGCTCGGACATCCGCATGGCCTGCCGCGCGGTACGCCAGCATGCTCTGGTACAGGCTGTGCAGGTCGCCGCCGGCGCAGAAGGCCTTTTCTCCGGCGCCCTGCAGCACCACCATCGCGATCTGCCCGTCGTCGGCCCAGGCCTGCAGCCGCTCCAGCAGCAGGTGCGCCATCGGCAGCGAAAAGCCGTTCAAGGTACGCGGCGCGTTGAGCGTGGCCACGCCGATGCGCATGCCATTGGAGGCCACGCGCTCTTCGAACAGCACCGGTGCCTCATCGACCACGATGTCGGTTTCCCGGGTCATGCGTTCTTCCACTGCGCGCTGCGCTTTTCCAGGAAGGCGCTCACGCCCTCGACCTGGTCGGCGCTGTCGAACAGGTCGACGAAGGCCTCGCGCTCTGCGACCAGCGCGGCGGCATGGGTGCCGGTGCGGGTGGACTGCACCAGGGTCTTGCAGGCGGCGATGCTGGTCGGGCTCTGCTTGCCGGCCTTCTTCGCCCATTCCAGTGCCAGTGCCTTGGCTTCACCCTTGCCGGCCTTCTGCTCGGCCAGGCCGATGCGCACGGCGGTGTCGGCGTCGATCCGCTCACCGAGCAGGATCATCCGCTTGGCCCAGCCCTCGCCGACCAGGCGCGGCAGGTTCTGGGTGCCACCGGCGCACGGCAGCAGGCCGACCGTGGCCTCCGGCAGCGCCACCTGGGCATGTTCTTCGATGATGCGCAGGTCACATGCCAGCGCGCATTCCAGCCCGCCTCCCATCGCATAGCCGTTGATCGCGGCGATGGACACGCCACGGAAGCCGGACAGCGCCTCGAAGGCTTCGCCGAAACGACGCGCGGCTTCACGCGCAGCACCCTTGTCACCCGACGCGAACTGGTTGAGATCGGCGCCGGCGGAGAAGAACTTCTCGCCATCGCCACTGATCACCAGCGCATAGATGGAACGGTCCGCGTTCAACGCGGCGACCAGGTCGCGCAGCGCCGCCAGGCTGTGCACGGTCCAGGTATGCGCCGGCGGGTTGTGCAGGGTGATGACCGCGACGTTGCCATCGGCCTCGACCTTCAGGCCGACATGATCGTGGGTGCGCCAATCGTTCATCGCAGTTCCTCTTCGGTGTTGAGCAGGTGGCGGGCAACGATCACCCGCATGATTTCGTTGGTACCTTCCAGAATCTGGTGCACGCGGCTGTCGCGCAGCAGGCGCTCGATCGGGTACTCGCGGATGTAACCGTAGCCGCCGTGGATCTGCAGCGCTTCGTTGCAGATGGTGAAGCCGGCATCGGTGGCGAAGCGCTTGGCCATCGCGCACCACACATTGGCATCGCTGGCACCGGCGTCGAGCTTGCGCGCGGCGGTATGCACCATCTGGCGGGCCGCCACCAGTTCGATGGCCATGTCGGCCAGCTTGAACTGCAGTGCCTGGAATTCGGCCAGCGCCTTGCCGAACTGGCGGCGTTCGCCCATGTAACGGCGTGCAGCATCCAGCGCGCCCTGCGCCGCGCCCAGCGAGCAGGCGGCGATGTTGATGCGGCCGCCATCCAGGCCCTTCATGGCCAGCTTGAAGCCGCCGCCCTCTTCGCCCAGCAGGTTGCCCACCGGTACCCGCACGTTCTCGAAGGTGATGCCCCGGGTCGGCTGGCTGTTCCAGCCCATCTTCTCTTCCTTGCGACCGTAGCTGATGCCCGGCAGGTCGGCCGGCACGGCGATCGCGCTGATGCCACCGGCGCCGGCACCGCCGGTACGCGCCATCACCACCAGCAGTTCGGTGGCACCGGCGCCGGAGATGAAGGCCTTGGAACCGTTGAGCACGTAGTCATCGCCATCGCGCACCGCCGTGGTCTTCAGCGACGCCGCATCGGAGCCGGCGCCGGGTTCGGTCAGGCAGTAGGAGGCCAGCCTGATGCCGGCCGCCAGGTCCGCACCCCAGGCTGCGCGCAGCGCCTGCTGGCCCCACGTGGACACCATCCACGAGGCCATGTTGTGGATGCTTACATACGCCGCGGTGGACGGATCCACGTTGGCGAGTTCCTCGATGACGACGGCGGCGTCCAGTCGGCTCAAGCCGCTGCCACCGACCTCGGGATCCATGTACAGGCCACAGAACCCGAGTTCCCCTGCCTTGGCGATCGCCTCGCGCGGAAAGATGCCCTCCGCATCCCACCGCGCCGCGTGTGGCGCCAATTCCGCCTGGGCGAAGTCACGCGCTGCCTCACGATAGGCCTGCTGCGCTTCTTCGAGTTCCGTCGTCATCGAGTTACTCATGGCTGGAACTCCGTTGTTACTTGAGGCTGATGGTGGTGTTGACGCCGTGGCCGAGCGTCTCGTCATCGAACCAGCGCGCGGTGATGGTCTTGGTCTGGGTGTAGAACATGACCACCTGCTTGCCGTACGGGCCCAGGTCACCCAGCTTGGACGCCCGCGAACCGGTGAAGGAGAACAGCGGCACCGGCACCGGGATCGGCACGTTGATGCCGACCTGGCCGACGTCGATGTCTTCCTGGAACTTGCGCGCGGCCGCACCGGACTGGGTGAACACCGCCGTGCCGTTGCCGTTGGGGTTGCTGTTGACCAGCGCGATGGCCTCTTCCAGCGTTTCCGCTTCCAGGATCACCAGCACCGGCCCGAAGATTTCTTCCTGGTAGATGCGCATGTCGGTGGTGACGCCGGAGAAGATCGTCGGGCCGACGAAGTTGCCCTTCTCGAAGCCGTCCACCTGCGGATTGCGGCCGTCCAGGTCCAGCGTTGCGCCCTGTTCCAGGCCGGAGGCGATCAGCCCTTCCACGCGCTCGCGGGCGCTGCAGGAAATGACCGGGCCGACGTCGGTACCGGCAACCGAGCCGGCGCTGACCTTCAGCGTCTTCGCCTTGGCCACCAGGTCCGGCACCCACGAACGTGCTTCGCCGACCAGCACCAGGGTGGAGGCCGCCATGCAGCGCTGGCCGGCGGCACCAAAGGCAGCACCGACCATCGCGTTGAGGGTCTGTTCCTTGTTGGCGTCCGGCAGCACCACGGCATGGTTCTTGGCGCCCATCATGCACTGCACGCGCTTGCCGGCCAGCGAGGCGCGGTTGTACACGTGGGTGCCGACGCGGGTGGAACCCACGAACGAAACCGCCTTGATGTCCGGATGGTCGCAGATCGCGTTGACCACTTCTTCGCCACCGTGCACGACGTTCAGCACGCCCTTCGGAATGCCCGCTTCCAGCGCCAGTTCGACCAGCCGCATGGTTACCATCGGGTCCTGTTCGGACGGCTTGAGCACGAAGGTGTTGCCGGTGGCGATGGCCATCGGGAACATCCACAGCGGGATCATCGCCGGGAAGTTGAACGGGGTGATGCCCGCGCACACGCCCAGCGGCTGCATCAGGGTGTAGGTATCCACGCCATTGGCCACGTTGTTGGCCAGCTCGCCCAGCTGCAGGTTGCCGATGGCAGCAGCGTGTTCGACCACTTCCAGGCCGCGGAACACATCGCCTTCGGCATCCGGCACGGTCTTGCCCTGCTCGGCGCTGAGGGTGTGCGCCAGCTCGCTCATGTTCTCGCGGATCAGCTGCTGGTACTTCAGGAAGATGCGCGCGCGGGTGCCGATCGGCGTCTTGCGCCAGGTCTTGAAGGCTTCCTTGGCCGCGGCTACCGCGTCATCCACTTCGCTGGTGGTGGCGAAGGGCACCTGGGCCAGCACGTCCTGGGTGGCCGGGTTGACCACGTCCTGCCAGTGGGCGGTGGACGATTCGATGAACTGGCCATCGATCAACAGGCGGATACGGGGCGCTGCAACAGTCATGGCGGTACCGTGGGTCTCAGGGATGCTTGGCATTATTCACAGGCGCCCGCTCGATTTCCGGCCTGTCTGCGCTTAATCTGGCCAACCGGAACGACGATATTTGTTAATCCTGTGAATACCGAGACACCCCAACGCCAGCTCGGCCTTCGCTTGGCCAAGCTGCGCGAGCAGCGCGGCTATACCCAGGCGCAGCTGGCCCAGCAGCTCGGCGTCTCGGCCAGCTACCTGAACCAGATCGAGCGCAACAAGCGGCCGTTGACCCCGGCGGTGCAGCAGCGCCTGCGCTCGGTGCTGGGTGAACTGGGCGACCTGTTCGACGCCGGCGGCCCGGCCGCGCTGCAGGAGGCACTGGGCCAGACCCTGCGCGACCTCGGCCTGGCCGATGTCAGCGCCAACGAACTGCGGGCGCTGGCGGGCAACCTGCCGCAGGTCAGCCAGGCCTTGCTGGACCTGCACCGGCGCCATCTGGTGCTGCGCGAACACGCTGCCGCGCTGGAGTTCCAGCTGGGTGAGCCCGGCGCCGGGATGAGCCTGCCGGCCGGCGACCAAGTGCGCGATTTTTTCAACCGCATGCACAACCACATTCCGGAACTGGATGCGTTGGCCGAGCGCCTGTTCGCCGAGTGGGGCCTGACCGTCGGCCACATGGCGCCGCGGCTGCGCCAGCTGCTGGTCGACCGCCACGGGGTGATGGTCGAAGTCGCGCCGCTGCAAGCGGGCCGGGAGAAACGCGTGATGGACAGCCACGCACGCACGCTGTGGCTGCCGGACTACCTGGAGCCGGGCCAGCAGGCGTTCCAGATGGCGGCCGAACTGGCGTTGCGCGGCCATGCCGAACAGGTGGATGCGGTGATCGAACGGGCCGGTTTCCGCGATGACGAGCGTATCGCGCAGGCACGCATCGGCCTGTCCAACTACTTCGCCGCCGCGCTGGTGATGCCGTACGGCCCGTTCCTGCGTGCGGCCGAGTCCAGTGGCTATGACATCGAACTGCTGGCCCATCAGTTCGGCGTGGGCTTCGAAGCGGTCTGCCACCGCTTGAGTACGCTGGCGCGGCGCAGTGCACCGGGCCTGCCGTTTTTCTTCATCCGCGTGGACCGCGCCGGCAATGTGTCCAAGCGGCATTCGGCCACCGATTTCCACTTCTCGCAGGTCGGCGGTTCGTGTCCGCTGTGGATCGTGTACGAGGCGTTCAACCAGCCCGGGCGCATCCTCACCCAGACCGCGCGCATGCCCGATGGGCGACGCCATTTCTGGCTGGCACGGCAGGTCAGCAGCGGGCCGGTCGGCCACGGCCAGCCGCGCAAGACCTTCGCCGTGGCGCTGGGCTGCGACCTGCAGCACGCCGAGCGGCTGGTGTACACGCGGGGGCTGGATATCCAGAGCCCGGGCAATTCGGTGTCGATCGGCCCCGGCTGCCGTGTATGCCCGCGCGAAGACTGCATGCAGCGCGCGTTCGTGCAGTTGCCGGGGCGCTGAGCGCGCCCGGCCATTGCGCGCTAGGGACGGCCGCTGGCCGTCCGGCTGGAATCTGACCCCGTCCCGGCGGGAATGACGCGACCGGTAGTGACGGCCGTTGGCCGTCCAACGGGAATGACGGCCAGCGGCCGTCGCTACCTAGTAGATCGGGGTCACCTTCATCTGCGGCAGCGGGCGCGGGGCACCGTCGGTGAGGTCCGGGCCACAGTCGTCCCAGCTGGCGCCCTGCTCCACCATCAGCGCGTACAGCGCCTGGGATTGGCGACGCTTTTCCTGCGATCCCAGCGGATACGACGGCGGTGGCGGTTGCCCCGCCGCCACGCTGGCATAGGCGGTGCGGTAGGCCACCACCTGCTGGCCCGCGTCATCGGTGCGCGACACTTCCAGCGTGTAGCGCTGGTAGGCCGAAGCGGCATTGCGCCAGCGTATCCAGTAGTGGTTTTCGAACGAGAAGCGGCAGAAGCGCTCACCGGCCAGCGTGCCCTTCTGCGCGATGCGACCGAGCACCTCCTGCGGCATGTCCAGGTTCATGCCGCCCTCGTCGCCTTCCAGGGTGACATGCACGATGCGGTCGCGGTAGCCGGGCGCGCGGGCCTGCAGCAGGTCGCGCCAGTTCTGCATGGTGGCGACGATCGCGAACAGGAAACGGGTCAGCTCGGTGGCAGCCATCGGCGAGGCGATGTCGCGGTAACCGCGCTGCCAGCGTTCGCGGTTGCCGGTTGGCAGCACCACCGCGCGTTCCAGCGCTTGCGGCGCATCGGCCGCATCAGACACTTCCCGGGCATCACCGGGGTACACCAGGTTGATGGCGAAGGTCGGCCAACGTGGCAGCGCGGCGTCGAAAAGATGGATCGGGAAGTTGCTGCTGATGCCGCCGTCGGAGAACCAGCACCGGCGGTAGCCGGCGATCGATGAGCCTGCCGCGGCCGCGCCCTGCTGCCCGCCGCTGGCCAGGCCCTCCATGCTGTCGGCCACGTTCCTGCCGCCCCGTCCCGGTTCGGCACGGTTGCCCTGCACCACCGCATGGTGGCGCGCCGGCTCATGCAGGGGCACCGCGCTGATCAACAGCGGAAAGCTGAGGCTCATCCGCGTGGCGACCAGCACCGGCAGCTGGCCTTCCGGCGGCAATCGATAGTACAGCCGGCCGTCGACCTGCTCCGGGGCGCCGGCATCGGCCACCAGCCCGTCCACCACGCTGCGCGGGAACAGGCGGTCGAACTCTTCGCGCAGGAACCAGAAGCGTGCTTCGGAAAACGGCAGGGTGCGCGGCTCGTTGTGCGACACGCAGGTACTGATCATCTGCAGGGTGATCGCCCGGCCATCCTGCGGTTCGTCCGCATAGCGCGGGGCGCCGTGCAGGTCGGCGAAGGTCAGCGGTGCATCGTCCGGCTTGCCCGACAACCGCTGCAGGGCCTCGTGCAGCCAGTCGGTCAGTGCGGGGCGTTGCGGATCATCGCTGCGGCCATTGCACAGCCCCAGCAGGTTGCCACGCGCCACCCGTGCCACCCGCAGCAGCGCGCCGGCCACGCCGGCACCGTAGGCGCACAGCAGCGAAGGCAACAGGGTCGCCAGCATGCCCGCCACCCCGCCGGCGCCGTAGCCGATGCCCAACAGCACGACCAGCGACAGCAGCACTTCCAGCGGCGCGATGGTGAACACCGCCGCCAACAGGCACAGCAGTTTGCGTGGCCACCCCGCATGGCTGGCCAGCACCACCAGCAGCCGGTAGGCCGCGCGCGCGCCGCGAGCGGGCTGGAACAAGCCGTAGATGAAGCCACGCGTGGACAGCTGGGCCGATACGCCGGCCAGTCCCTCGAAGCCGGCCTGCGGCCCCACCGTCTCGCCTGCCTGGCGACGGCGATCACCGAGCGCGGCCGCCGCCGCCACGGCGGCTGCGATGGCGCCGGCCGAGGTACCGCCGATGCTCTTGAAGCGGTAGTCCCTGGCCAGCGCCAGCACCGCGTTGGGATAGACGATGCCGCTGGTGATTCCGCCCTTCATGACCAGATCGCAGTACTTGGCTGCCACGGGCCGACCCTCCGCTGGATTCGACCCTGATTATGGCAAGCAGGCCTCTCACCGCATGAGATCGCTGACGCATTTCGAAGGCAACGTCTGCCCCGGTAGTGACGGCCGCTGGCCGTCATGCCCCTGCCCTTGCCCCCGGTGGGTGACGACCGTTGGTCGTCACGGCACTACCGCTCTGACTGCGGGACCTTGCGGATCTTGCTGGTGTCATAACCCATCGCGGCGATCTTCTCGATGGCCTGCTGGTAATCGGCCTCGCTGACCTGCGGCGTCCGCGCCATGTACCACACGTAGTCGCGCTTGCTGCGTGCCACGATGGTCTGCTGGTAGTCCTCATCCAGCCAGGAAATCACGTACTCGGCCTGGATCGGCCAGATGAACTGCATGCCCCACACCGCGCCGTTGCCTTCCTTCTCCACCCGACCCACCGGATGCATCGTCTTCAGCTTCCCATCGAAGCTGCCCTTGCGGTAAGTGAAGGTGGTCTGGATGCGCCCGTCGGGTCGCAGTGCATAGCGTTCCACCGAATCAAACGCCTTGCGTTCAATGAAGGTGGGAATCTGGGCGATGACATACCAGTCACCCATGAAGCGCGGCACGTCCACCGCGGTCGCGCGCGGCAAGGGACGTTCCGGACTGGACGAACAGGCGCTGGCCGACAACGCCATCGCGATCACGGGAAGCAGGCGGGACAGACGCATGGTGTTCTCCTTCAACGGGGACGGAACAGGTAGTGGGCCACCAGCCACTGCTGGCCCTTCTCATAACCGAACAGCTCGGCGCAGGCCATCCAGAACATCCGCCAGCGCTGGAACCACAACGCAGCGGCAGCATCGCCGTAGGTCTGGCGCAGCACCGGCATCAGCGCGTCGCGCTGGCTGTCCTGGTTCTGCAGCCAGTGGTTGGCGGTGCGCTGGTAGTGCGTGCCATCCAGCAACCAGCGCTGCTGCAGCAGCAGGTCGTGCTGGAAGTGCAGCAGCGTGTCCGCTGCCGGCATCAGGCCACCGGTGAAGAAGTGCCGCCCCATCCAGTTGTCCTCGCCCTCGGTTTCAAAGGGATACATCGCCGTGCGATGCACGAAGATATGCACGAACAACGCCCCATCGCTGCGCAGCCAACCGGCGATGCGGCCCAGCAGCCGGTCGTAGTTGCGCATGTGTTCGAACATCTCGATGGACACCGCGCGGTCGAAGGAGCGCGCGGGCAGCTCCAGGTGGTTGACGTCGCGGGTCAGCACCTGCACGTTGCGCAGTCCACGCGCCTGGCATTGCGCCTCGATGTGCGCACGTTGCCCGTGCGAGTTCGACACCGCGGTGATGCGCGCCTGCGGATAACGCTCGGCCATCCACAAGGTCAACGATCCCCAGCCGCACCCCAGTTCCAGGATGTCCTGGCCGTCGGCCAGGCCGGCGCGCTCGGCGTACAGCTCCAGCATCGCTTCTTCGGCCTGGTCCAGGGTCTCGGTGCCGGTGCGGTAGTAGCAGCTGCTGTATTTCAGCCGCTTGCCCAGGCACGCTTCGAAGAACGCCGCCGGCACTTCATAGTGCTGGCGGTTGGCCGCATCCACGTGCAGGGCCAACGGACTGCCCGCCAGTTCGGCGATGCGCTCGGAAAAGCGCAGTGCCTGGGCCTCGGTGCCGCCCTCGAACTCCTCGCGCAGGCGCTGCGCGCACTGCCGGCGGATGCCATAGCGCAGCAGCACATCGGGCAGCAGCCCGCGTTCGGCCAGGCCGGTCAGTCCTGCGGCAGGGTCTGGCAGCGGCAGGGACTGGATCTGGGTGCTCATCGGCGCGGCTCCTTGGAAGGGGTGGGTTCACTGGGGAACCAGGGAAAGATCATCGACGTGCTGCGCTGGTACTGGCGGTAGTCCTCGCCGCGGCTGCGCAGCGCCTGTTTCTCGGTGAACGGCACGCCGCTCAGCCAGCGCAGGAACACATACATCACCACCGGGCCGGCGCAGGCCAGCCACCACAGCGGGGAACCCACGGCCAGCAGCACATAGGTGAACCAGTGCAGCCATTCGAAGAAGTAGTTGGGATGCCGGGAATAGCGCCACAGCCCCTCGCGGCAGGTGCGGCCCTTGTTCGCCGGATCGGCGCGGAAGCGGGCGAGCTGGCGGTCGGCCAGGCTCTCCCCGCCCACGCTCAGCAGCCACATCGCCACCGCGGCCAGCACCCAGCCGATACCATCCCCGCGCGGGTTCTGCGCCACCGCGATGAACGGCAGGGCGAACAGCACCACCAGCAGCGCCTGGGCCTGGAAGAAGCCGAAGATCTTGCCTTGGTGGCCGTGCCAGTGATCGCGCAGGTAACGGTAGCGACCGTCCTCTTCTTCGCTGCGCACGCGCCGCCACAGGTGGAGTGCCAGGCGGGCTCCCCACAGCCCGCCCAGCACGCCCAGCGCCAGCCGCGGCAGCAGCGCGCCCTCCCCCAGCAGCGCCAGCAGCAGCGCGGCGGCGGCCACGCTCTTGGCCCACAGCACGTCCACCACGCCGATGTTCTGGTGCCGGCGTTGCCACCACCAGCCCCAGCTCATCACCACGGCGGCATACAGCCACACCCACCACAACAGCTTCATCGTGTTTCTCCTGTTTCCACGGGGTCACCGCGGCGTGCCGGCTGCCAGCGCCGCGCGCAGGTGGCCAACAGCGGCAGCGCGAGCGCCCAGCCAATACCCAGTACGGCAATGCCCTGCCAGGCCGGCGTGGCGAAAGTCAGCGAAGAAAATCCCCGCGCGGCCGAGACATAGGCCAAGGGGGCCAGCAGCAGGCCGACCAGAACGGCCAGCAGCCACCGG
The DNA here is from genome assembly GCF_032054965.1 of Stenotrophomonas chelatiphaga. Taxonomy (NCBI): domain Bacteria; kingdom Pseudomonadati; phylum Pseudomonadota; class Gammaproteobacteria; order Lysobacterales; family Lysobacteraceae; genus Stenotrophomonas; species Stenotrophomonas chelatiphaga. Next base: position 86,958 of record NZ_DAMBRS010000007.1, read on the forward strand.
CGCTGCAGGGCAGCGAAAGAGACCGTCAGGGTCATCGCGAACGATGCCCACAAGGCAAGGATCCAGACCGGCGCCAACCCGCGTTCGGCGTTGCCTGCGGCGTACACCACCAGCCCGGAAGCACCGGCCACGCCGTCCACCACCAGCCCGCAACCGATCGCCAGCGCGATCAGCTTCAGGTCCACCGCCGGGTGCGGGGACAGCAGCAGCTGGCTCAGCACATAGGCAGCCGCAGCCACCAGCGCCGGCCAGTACAGACCGCGTCCGGCACCGGCCACGGCGCAGAACCACACCAGCTGGTTGCCGATCAGGTTGCCCCAGAAGTGCATCTCAGTGCGCTCCGGCCAGCGGCGGGGGACGGTAGCCCGGCCGCGCCAGCAACAGCTGCGACACACCGATCGAGCGCTCCAGGAAGCCGCCTTCGCAGTACGCGAGGTAGAACTCCCACATGCGGATGAAATCCTCATCGAAGCCCTGCGCGCGCACCGCCGGCAGCTGGGCGAGGAAGCGCTCGCGCCAGGCGCGCAGGGTCAGTGCGTAGGACTGTCCGAAGTCCATCTGGCCGATCAGCTGCAGGTCGCTGCTGCGGGTCTTGGCCGCCAGCATGGCGTTCAGTGAGGGAATGAAACTGCCGGGGAACACGAAGCGCTTGATGTAATCCACGCTGCGCCGCGCCTGCTCGTAACGCTCGTCTTCGATGGTGATCGCCTGCAGCAGGGCCAATCCTTCCGGCTTCAGCAGGCGGGTCAGGGTGGCGAAATAGGTCTGCAGGTACTGCGCGCCGATCGCCTCGATCATCTCGATGGACACCAGCTTGTCGTACTGGCCATCCAGGTCGCGGTAGTCCTTCAGCAGCAGGGTCACCCGGTCGTGCAGTCCGGCCGCTTCGATGCGCTGGCTGGCCAGCGCGTGCTGCTCCACCGATATCGTGGTGGTGGTGACGCGGCAGCCGATGTGGCGCGCTGCGTACATCGCAAAGCCGCCCCAGCCGGTACCGATCTCCAGTACGTGGTCGCCAGGGGTGAGCTGCAGCTGTTCGCAGATGCGCGCCAGCTTGCGCTGCGATGCGGCGTCCAGCATATCGCCGTCCTCGAACAGCGCCGAGGAATACATCAGGTCCTTGGACAGGAACAGCGAGAAGAACGGATTACCCAGATCGTAGTGCGCGGCGATGTTGCGGCGGCTGCCTTCGCGGGTATTGCGGCGCAGCTGCGCCCAGGCTTTCAGCGCCCAGCCCCCGATGCGCGCCGGGCCGCGTTCCACGCCGTCGAGCAGCTCGCGGTTGCGCACCAGCAGCTGCACCAGCGCCACCAGGTCGTCGCAGCGCCACTGGCCGCGGATGTAGCTTTCGCCGGCGCCCACGCTGCCCTGGGTCGCCACCGCGCGATAGAACGCCGGGTCATCGATGGTGACCGTCACCAGCGGGCCACTGCCCTGCGTGCCGAGCACCACTTCACCCAGCGCATCGCGGACCCGCAGGCGACCGTCACGCAGCGCGCCCAGCTTGGCCAGCAGCTGGCGGCGAAGGAAGGCGTCCAGGCGCCCAGGCCGTGGCAGGGCCATGCTGTGGCTCATGTCGTTCATTGGTTTTTTCCAGCAAGCGAAGGATGGTCGTGGACCGGATTGCGTTTCAGCCACAGGCGCAGCGCCTGCCAATGGATCGCGCCGACCACCTGCAGCGTCATCAGCGGATGCCGGGCCAGCACCATCGCCAGTCCGGGGCCGTCCAGCGCACGGCGCTGCATCGACTGGGTCGCATCGAACTGGCGCTGGCCGTCGCGCCACACCTGCATGTGCACGCGCAGGTCGTCGCCGGGCACGGTGAAGCGCCAGTCGTAACGGCAGTCCATCTGCATGAAGGGCGAAACATGGAACTGCTTGTCGAAACGCCAGCGCAGCGCGCGGCCACGGGCTTCCGCGTCGGCGACCGCCAGCACGTAGGCATGGCGCTCCTTCCACGGTGTGTTGGTGATCTCGGCGACGATGCACTCCAGCGTGTCATCGGCGGCGTGGCAGTAGTAGAAGCTGACCGGATTGAACACATGGCCGGCGTGGCGCAGGTGCGCGAGCAGGCGCACCGGGCCCGATGGACGGTGGCCAAGCACGGCCTGCGCACGGTCGCGCACCGCTTCGGCCAGCGGCTGGTCGGGGTCACCCAGGTAGTCGCTGCGGCGGAACTCGGCCAGGTTGCGGCGGCCCACCGACCACAGCCAGCGCCGGTCGAACACGCTGTCCACCTCGTCCAGGTCCAGCAGCAGCTGTGCGATCGGATAACGGAAGGCGTGTGCATGCGGCACGTGCCTGCGGTGCACGACCTCGCCGCGGTAGATCGCGCTGGCGCTCACGCGGTGGTTTCCTCGTGACGCGGCCAATGCGTTTCGGCACTCACCGCATGCAGTGCATCCACCACACGGCGCGCACTGCGGATGCCGTCTTCGTGGAAACCCCAGCCCCAGTACGCGCCCGCAAACCAGGTATGACGGCGTCCCTGCACCTCGTGCCAGCGCCGCTGCGCACGGACCATGGCGTGGTCGTGCACCGGGTGTGCGTAGCGCAGGCGACGCAGCACCTTGGCCGGGTCGATCGCCTCGCTGCGGTTGAGCGTCACCAGCAGCGGGGTGGGCGTATCCAGGCCCTGCAGCAGGTTCATGCAGTAGGTCACCGTGCAGGCCTGCGCCGGATCGCGCGGCACGTGCGCGTTCCACGCCGCCCACGCCGCGCGGTTGCGCGGCAGCAGGGCGGCATCGGTATGCAGCACGACCTCGTTGGGCTGGTAGCGGATGGCGCCGAGCACGCTGCGCTCCACCACATCCGGATCCTGCAGCAGGGCCAGCGCCTGATCGCTATGGCAGGCCATCACCACGTGGTCGAAGCCCTCCGCGCCGGCCGCGCTGTGCACCAGCACGCCATCGGCCAGCCGTTCCACTGCCAGCACCGGGCACTCCAGCCGCTCGCGCACCTGCCAGCGCTGGCGCAGCGCGTCCACGTAACGCGCTGAGCCGCCCTGCACCACCCGCCATTGCGGACGGCCGGTGAGCTGCAGCATCTGGTGGTTGGCCATGAACTGCACCAGGTAGCGCGCCGGGAAGTCACGCACGCTGGTGGCCGGCGAGGACCAGAGGGCCGATGCCATCGGCAGCAGGTGCTCTTCGACGAAGGCCTCGCCGTAATGGTGGTCGTGCAGGTACTGGCCCAGGGTCGGCCCGGCCTCGTCGCCCTGCAGCAGAAGCGGGGCCTCGCGATAGAAGCGCCGCAGGTCGGCCAGCATCCCCCAGAAGCGTGGCGAGAGCAGGTTGCGGCGCTGGCAGAACAGGCCATTCAACGAGGTGGCGTTGTACTCCACCCCGCTGCGTTCGCTGTGCGCGGAGAAGCTCATGGTGGTCGGCTGCGAGGCGACATCGAGCTCGTCGAACAGGCCGCTGAGCAGCGGATAGTGCTGCGGGTTGAACACGATGAATCCGGTGTCCACCGATACCGCGCGGCCATCCACCTGCAGCGCGTGGGTATGGGTGTGGCCACCGAGGTAATCGTTGGCCTCGAACAGGGTGACCTCGTGCTGTTGGTCCAGCCACCACGCGCTGGCCAGTCCGGCAATGCCCGATCCGATGACGGCGATGCGCATGTCAGTCCTTTGCCTTGGCCAGCACCCAGGCCGGCACCGGCTTGAGTCCGTGCACCAGCCGCAGCGACTGCATCAGCCGCAGGCCGTACCAGGTGATGTCCACTTCCCACCAGCGGAAGCCCTGGCGCGCGGTACCGGGGAAGAAGTGGTGGTTGTTGTGCCAGCCCTCGCCGAAGGTGAGCAGCGCCAGCCACAGGTTGTTGCGGCTGTCATCGCCGGTGTCATAGCGCTGGCGGCCGAAGCGGTGGGCCAGCGAATTGATGGTGACCGTGGCATGGAACAGCACCACGGTGGAGATGAAGAACCCCCAGACGAGCATCTGCGGGCCGCTGGTGCCCAGCGCGGGCGCCACCTGCTCAAGCAGCGCGCCGAGCCCGTACAGTGCCGCGGCCAGCGCGACCGGCACCAGCGTGTCGAAGCGGTCCAGCCAGCGCAGTTCCGGGAAGCGGGCCAGATCGGGAATGCGCGACCAGTCGGTGCGGAACCCTTCGCGGGTCAGGAACCAGCCCATGTGGCTCCACCAGAATCCGTGTTCGCGCGGCGAATGCGGGTCCAGCGGCTGGTCGGCATGGCGATGGTGGCTGCGATGGTGCGCCGCCCACCACAACGGCCCGCGCTGCACGCTGGCGGCGCCGATGGCGGCGAACAGGAACTGCACCGGACGCGAGGTCTGGAAGGTGCGGTGGGAGAAATAGCGGTGGTAGAAGCCGGTGATGGCGAACATGCGCACCGCGTACAGCAACGCGGCCACGGCCACCGCCACCCACGATACGCCCACCCAGATCACCGCCACGCAGGCCAGGTGCAGGCCCACGAACGGCAGCGCACGCAGCCAGTCGATGCGCTTGCCATCGGCTTCGGCGGCGTCGGCCGCGCTGGGCTCCCGGGCGGCGGTATCGAACCAGCGCAACAGGGCGGACCAGCGCCGCGGGCGGGGCGGCGGTACTGCGGGTGTGGCCGACATCGTGCATCCCTCCTGGATCTACTGTCAGGAGATACGATGCCAGCGGGCCTGTGGATGCAGCGTCCGGAAAATAAATTTTCCGGACCGCTACAGGTTGGCGATGTCTCCCTTGGCAACCACCGGGCCACTCGGCGCCGGGTGCGGCGCACCCGCCGACGGTTCCAGCGTGATGGCCAGTACCGACCCATTGACCAGCGCCGAACGCAGCGCCGCGGGCACGTCCACGGTATGGGCGCGGTCGTTGGAGACCAGGCCCAGCGACACCGGGGCGCCACCGGCCGGGATCACCCACAGCTCCGGCGCGCGACCCTGCGCATCCGGCGCGGACGGCACCGGCACCATCAGCACCTTGCCCAGCGTGGCATCGACCGACGCCAGCCAGCCGGCACGGCCATCGTCATGCAGCAGCGGAGTGACCGGGCGCGTGGCCTGTTCCGGTTCAGCCGCCGGGGTCGGTGCCGGGGTAACGGCCACCGGCGTGGGTCCCGGGGCATCCGGTGCCGGGCGGGTGAACACCGCGACCAGCGCCAGCGCGGCGGCGAGTGCGGTGGCGCCCTGCCAGAAGCCGGTGCGCTGCCACGGACGCGCGTTCGGAGCGGCGTCGAAGGTCGCCCAGCCCAGTTCACGGCGCACGCGCAGCCACACATGGGCCGGCACCGGGGCGCTGCCCACTTCTTCCAGCAGCGGCGCCAGCCGTCGTTCCCATTGGTCCACCAGGCGCGCGAAACCCGCATCGGAACTGATGCGCTGCTCGGCCTGCCTGCGCTGGTCGGCATCCAGCACGCCCAGCACGTACTCACCGGCCTGCTGGTCGGCGCTCGGCGGCTGCCCGTCTTCGTGGTGAAGGTCGCGGATGTTCATGGTTCCAGGCACACCCGAAGCTGGGTCAGGCCACGGCGGATCCAGCTTTTCACCGTACCCAGCGGAGTGGCAAGGCGGCGCGCCAGTTCATCGTGGCTGGCGCCGTCAAGGAAGGCGGCGCGGATCAGGCTGCGCCGGCGCGGTTCCAGCGCCTGCATGCAGTCCTGCAGCCGCGCGTCTTCGTCGTTGCGTTCGGCCAGCTGGGCCGGCTGCAGGTCGCCGTCGGGCAGCTCCTCGGCGATGGACACATCGTCAAGCGCCCGCGGCGGCGCAGCGCGCAGCCGGTCGATTGATCGGTTGCGCGCCAGCATGGACAGCCAGGTCATCGCCGAGGCCTTGCCGGGATCGAAGCGCGAGGCTTTGTGCCAGACGGTCACGAACACCTCCTGCAGCACGTCCTCGGCTTCACCGCGGTCACGCAGCAGGCGCAGGCAGATCGCGAAAAGGCGTCCGCCGGCCTGCTGGTACAGCGCTTCGAAGGCATCGCGATCCTGCGCCGCCACCTGTTCGAGCAGGGCGTCGAGTCGGCGCGCGTCGGCACCGTCGGGGGCGTCCGGCTGGGGCATTGCAGGCTCCGCGTGGCACAGGGGCAGACCTGCATCCTCGTTGCTCGGCGCGCATACCGCAAGTCCATCATCGGCTGCATGAAGCCACCAGGGGTTGGCTGCGTGCGGCGGAAAGCTCGCCTTCGCTGACCGGCTGCGGCACGCCGGGGAAGCGGATGCGCACCTGCGGCCAGCCACCTTCAGCGTCGCGCACGTTGCCGGTGCCTTCGAACTGCAGCAGCCGGCGATCGGCACGCGCGTAGACCAGGGTGACCGCCGGCACCGCGAAGCCGAACCAGGCGTCCAGCTGCATCTGCAGCTGTTCGGCCGGCTGGCCCTGCCAGTCCACCGCACCGACCCGGCGCAGTTTCACCGGCAACCAGCGCTGACGGCTGGTGAGCAGGAACGGCAAGGCTACCGTTTCGCCCTGCAGCAGCGCAGGCCAGTGCGCACGCACGGCCGCATCGAATCCGGCGTCGATCACCCCGCCCGTGGGCATGTCCAGGGTCCTGGCTGCGTCGGCTGCACCGCTGGCGGCGCGGATGCTGACGCGGCGCTGCGGGCCCTGGGACTGCACTGCCTCGCGGCGCCCGTCACGGCCATCGACGAACTCGAAATCCGGTGCCTGCGCATTGGCGGCGGCCGGCATCCACTTGCGCGCGAACGCGCGTCCATCATTGCAGCGGTACAGCACCAGCCGCGCCTGCTGCGCCCCCACGTCCTGCAGATAGTGGGTTTCGCGGTACAGCGCCCGGCCCCCCTTCGGCGCCAGCGCCTCGCCTTCCACGCGCAGCACGGCGGCACCGGCAGGCGCGGCAGCGGCGGCAAGCAACAGCAGGCAGGGCAACGATGGGTAGCGCATGGCAGGGTCCGCAGCGGGCTCATGGACAGATACGCAGCAGGCGGCGCATTGGATGCAGTGCGGCGCCGGCCCCTTGACCGATGCCGCACTTGGGCCTACCTTGTGCTCGCCGAAGGTATTCATCTCTTCATGCGAATGAAAGGATGGATTTAAACGGGAATCCGGTGACCGTGCCCCGTGCACGTATTCCGGAGCTGCCCCGCAGCGGTGAATGGAAACGACCTCCGCCAACAGCACTGGGCCACGGCCTGGGAAGCGGCGGACACTAGGTGGGCGGCAACGTCCGTGTCCAACAGCCCGAATACCGGCCCCGGCCGGAGGACCTGCACGTCCTTCGATTCGACCTGGAATCTCCGCGGGGAGGTTGCCCGGCCCATGCCGTCCCGCCGCCAGCGGGACGCGTCGGCACGTGCGCCTGTCCACGGCATCCGGTTCGCCCGCGGGGGCGAAGGTCGCTGGCAGGAGGGACGTGGGCCGGCAACGGCGCGCGGCACCCTGCAGTTCCTTCGTTCCTCAATGCCGACATGCAATGAGGACACGCTGCAATGACCACCGTTACCAACCTGGGTTTTCCCCGCATCGGCGCCAAGCGCGAACTGAAGCGGGCCCTTGAACGCCACTGGAGTGGCGAGGATGACATCGCCACCCTGCAGGCCAGCGCCGCCGCGCTGCGTGCACGCCACTGGAAGCTGCAGATCGAAGCCGGCGTGGACGTGCCGCCGAGCAACGATTTCAGCCTGTACGACCAGGTGCTGGACACCGCCTTCCTGTTCGATGCGCTTCCCGCCCGCTACCGGGCTCTGGCCGAACACGAGCCGCTCGCCGCCTATTTCGCGATGGCGCGCGGGCTGCAGCGCGATGGCATCGACCTGCATGCGCTGGAGATGACCAAGTGGTTCGACACCAACTACCACTACCTGGTGCCGGAACTGCAGGCCGGACAGGCGTTCGCGCTGCGCGGTGACAAGCCGCTGGCCGAATTCCGCGAAGCCAAGGCGCTGGGCATCCACACCCGCCCGGTGCTGCTGGGGCCGGTCAGCTTCCTGCTGCTGTCCAAGACCACCGATGGGTCGGCCGCGCTGGACCTGTTGGATGCGCTGCTGCCGTGCTACGTCGACCTGCTGGCCCAGCTGCGCGCGGCCGGTGCGGACTGGGTGCAGCTGGACGAACCGCTGCTGGTGCAGGACCTGGACGTGGGCGCCCGCGCGGCATTCGAACGCGCCTACGCGGTGCTGGGTGGCAATGCGGCGGCACGACCGAAGCTGCTGCTGGCCACCTACTTCGGCGCGCTGGATGACAATCTCAGCCTTGCCGCCGCGCTGCCGGTGGACGGCCTGCACGTGGACCTGGTGCGCGCACCGGAGCAGCTGGATGCGGTGCTGCAGGCCCTGCCCGCCGGCCGCGTGCTGTCGGCCGGGTTGGTCAACGGCCGCAACATCTGGCGCACCCAACTGGACAATGCCTTGATCCTGGCGCGCTATGCGCAGACCGATCGCGGTGCGGACCTGCTGTGGCTGGCACCGTCGTGTTCGCTGCTGCATACGCCGGTGGACCTGACCCTGGAAAGGAAGCTGGACGACGAGCTGCGCAGCTGGCTGGCGTTTTCGCGGCAGAAGCTGGAAGAACTGCGCGTGCTCGCCGATGCGCTGGACGGCAAGCCGTCGGCGGACGCCGGGCTGAGCGCCAACCGCGAGGCGCTGGAGGCCCGCCGCCGCTCGCCGCGCGTGCACGACCCGGCCGTCGCCGCGCGCCTGACCAGCCTGTCCGCCGCCGATGCCCGGCGCCACGGCAGCTATCCGCAGCGCCGCCTGGCCCAGCACGCCGCGCTGCAGTTGCCGCTGCTGCCCACCACCACCATCGGCTCGTTCCCGCAGACCCTGGACGTGCGCGAGGCACGCGCCCAGCACAAGTCCGGCAAGCTGTCGCTGGGCGATTACGAGGCTTTCCTGGAGCAGCAGACCGCGCACTGCGTTCGCGTGCAGGAAGAACTGGGACTGGACGTGCTGGTGCACGGTGAGTTCGAGCGCAACGACATGGTGGAGTACTTCGGCGAGCAGCTGGAAGGCTTCGCCTTCACCGGCAATGGCTGGGTGCAGAGCTACGGCTCGCGCTGCGTGAAGCCACCGGTGATCTTCGGCGATGTCAGCCGTCCACGGCCGATGACGGTGCGCTGGTCGCAGTACGCACAGTCGCTCACCCGCAAGCCGATGAAGGGCATGCTGACCGGCCCGGTGACGGTGCTGCAGTGGTCGTTCGTGCGCGACGACCAGGAACGCGATGCCACCTGCCGGCAGATCGCCCTGGCGCTGCGCGATGAGGTGAATGACCTGGAGGCCGCCGGCATCGGCGTGATCCAGGTCGACGAACCGGCGATCCGCGAAGGCCTGCCGCTGCGCCGCGCGCAATGGCGCAGCTACCTGGACTGGGCGGTGGAATCGTTCCGGATCAGCACCAGCGGGGTGCGCGATGCCACGCAGATCCACACCCACATGTGTTATTCGGAGTTCAACGACATCATCCACTCGGTGGCGGCGATGGATGCCGACGTCATTTCGATCGAGACCTCGCGTTCGCGGATGGAGCTGCTGGACGCCTTCGTGCGCTTCAACTACCCCAACGAGATCGGGCCGGGCGTGTATGACATCCATTCCCCGCGCGTGCCGGACAAGGCGGAGATGGTCGACCTGCTGCGCAAGGCACTGGCTGTGCTGAAGCCGGAACAGCTGTGGGTGAACCCGGACTGCGGCCTGAAGACCCGTGGCTGGCCGGAGACCCGCGCTGCACTGCAGGCACTGGTGGCGGCCGCAGCCGAACTGCGTGCCGAGCACGCCGAGGCCAGCGTGGCCTGACCACGAACGAGGGCGGCGGCACGCTGCCGCCGCCCTCGACGCTGCGCCCTGTACACCGGTACGCTGCGTGCTCCCCTGCACGGATTTTCCCATGACGCCCCTGCCCGCCCACGTGGCCCTGATCGTGGTGGACCTGCAACCGGACTTCATGCCCGGCGGCGCGTTAGCCTGCGCCGATGGCGATGCCGTGGTCGCACCGATCGCTGCGTTGCTGGCCCAGCGCCGGTACCGCACCGTGGTCGCCACCCAGGACTGGCATCCGGCCAACCATGCGTCCTTCGCCAGCCACTACGCCGGCCAGCAGCCGTTCGCGCAGATCCAGCTGCACGGCCATCCGCAGACCCTGTGGCCCGACCACTGCGTGCAGGGGTCGGCCGGGGCCGTGCTGCATCCCGGCGTGGACTGGAATGCGGCCGACCTGGTGCTGCGCAAAGGCACCCGCCCCTTGGTGGATTCGTACAGCGCGTTCCGCGAAAACCACGGCCCGGAAGGTTCGCGCCCGGCAACCGGACTGGCCGGCTGGCTGCGCGAACGCGGCATCAGCGAAGTGCATGTGTGCGGGCTGGCGCGCGACTACTGCGTGCTGTGGACCGCGCAGGATGCAGCCAGTGCCGGCTTCGCCGTGGGCTTCCACTGGGACCTGACCCGACCGGTCAGCGCCGACAACGACGACGCCACGCGGCAGGCCCTGGCAACGGCCGGCATCGCCCTGCTCTGATCGCGCCGGCGCTACCGGAACACCACCGTGCGGTGCCCGTTGAGCAGGATGCGGTGCTCCACGTGCCGGCGCACTGCACGCGCCAGCACCTGCGATTCGGTATCGCTGCCCAGCCGCACCAGATCGCGCGGGGTCATCGCATGGTCCACGCGGGCCACGTCCTGTTCGATGATCGGCCCCTCGTCCAGGTCTTCGGTCACGTAGTGCGCGGTGGCACCGATGATCTTGACCCCGCGTGCGTGCGCCTGGTGATACGGCTGCGCCCCTTTGAAGCTGGGCAGGAAGCTGTGGTGGATGTTGATCGCACGGCCTGCCAGCGCGCGGCACAGCGTCGGCGAAAGGATCTGCATGTAGCGCGCCAGCACCACCAGGTCGATCTTCTCGCGCTCGACCAGGTCGATGATCTGGCGTTCCTGCACCTCGCGCGTGTCCGCGCTCACCGGCAGGTGGTGGAAGGGAATGCCATAGGATGCCGCCAGCGGCGCGAAGTCGGCGTGGTTGGAAGCCACCGCGGCGATGTCCACCTTCAACTGGCCACTGTGGGCGCGGAACAGCAGGTCGTTGAGGCAGTGACCCTGCTTGCTCACCAGCACCAGCAGGCGCGCGCGGCGGCGGCCGTCGTGCAGTTGCCAGTCCATGCCGAAGTCGCTTGCCAGCGCCTGCATGGAGGCCTGGACGGTATCCAGCGGCAGCCCGGCATCGCGGTCGAAATGCACGCGCAGGAAGAAGCGCCCGCTCTCCTCGTCGCCGAACTGCTGGGCGTCGAGGATGTTGCAGCCATGGTCGTACAACAGGCCGGACACGCGGTAGACGATACCGGTGCGGTCCGGGCAGGACAGGGTGAGGATGGAGTCGGGTCGCATCCGGCCAAGTCTAGGGCAGCCTGCTGCGCTGCGGAATAAATGCTCTCAGATGCAACTGCCTTGATCGGTAGTGACGGCCGCTGGCCGTCATTGCATGCATCCGGGATGACGGCCAGCGGCCGTCACTACCCTCAACCCGGCGGATGCACCGTCAGCGCTACCAGCCGCAGCACCAGCGGGCGCACCACCAGCACGCAGCAGAACGCCACCGGCATCGCCAGCAGATAGGCCTCCAGCACGCGGCCCAGGTAGGCCGCGTCCACCCCGGCATGGGCCGCGGTGATCACCAGGCACATCAGCATCGCCATGATGCCGGCCATGAAAAAGGCGAACACATAGGGCGTGGCGCGATGGCCGAACTTCAGCCCGCGGCGGGCCGGCAACGCAGTGGAATCGGACATGGAGGGGGCCGTGCAGGAACAGCCTCCCAGCATGCCCGACGCGCAGCGCCGCTGCAGCCCCTGCGTGCTTGGGGCAGTCCGAAGCAGAACTTTGCCCCCGGCCATGGCAGGCTGTGCGGTCATGAACCTGTTACAGCTCATCCGCACCTTCACCCGCACTGCCGAAGCCGGCAGCATCGCCGGCGCGGCGCGCGCACTCGGCATCAGCGCCACCGCGGTCGGCCAGAACATCAGCCGGCTGGAGGCCCACCTGGGGGTGCGCCTGTTCAATCGCAGCACCCGTTCGCTGTCACTCAGCGAAGCGGGCGCGCTGTACCTGGCCAAGGTGCAGCACATCGAAGCGGACCTGGCCGGTGCGCAGGCGGCGATCAGCAGCGGCGACATCGAACCGGTCGGCCCGCTGCGCATCGGCTGCAGCCGCGCGTTCGGGCGCCACGTGCTGGCGCCGATGCTGCCCGCCCTGCAACGCCGGTATCCGCAGCTGCAGCTGGAACTGCGCCTGTCCGACCGCGCCGTGCGCCACGCCGAAGAGTCGGTGGACGTGAGCATCCGCATCGGTGCACAGCTGCAGGATGGGCTGGTGGCACGCCCGCTGGCGCGCATCCCGTTCGTTTTCTGCGCCGCTCCTTCCTATCTGGAACGGGCCGGCACCCCGACCTCACCGGAGCAGCTCGCCGATCACCGCGCGCTGCTGTTCCGCTTCCCCGCCGACGGCCGTCCGCTGCGGTGGGGGCTGGTGGGCGAACAGGGCCGCGTCGAGGCGACCATGCAGCCGGGGATGATCTGCGACGACATCGATGCCTTGGCCGAACTGGCCGCGGCCGGCGGCGGCATCACCCGGCTGGCCGCGTTCGTCGCCGAACCCTATCTGCGCGACGGTCGCCTGCAGGCCGTGCTGGTCGATGATCCGGCGTGGCGGCCGGAGCCGATGGAGATGTTCTTCTGCCTGAGTGACCGGCGCGATTTCACCGCACGCATCCGTGTGCTGTTCGAGCACCTGCAGGCGGGCTTGCCGGTGGCATGGCAGGTGCCGGCGGGGTGACGGTCAACGGGCGGACGGTCATCAGCCGTCCCTACCGGTCGCGGTCAGGTGCAGGCTGAGGCCCAACGTACGCGTCACCTGCAGCACGGTGGCGAACTGGGCCGGGCGCCGGCCGGTCAGCTCGCGTCGCAGCTGGCGACACGATACGCCGCTTCGTTGCGAGAAATCACGCACGCCTTGTGCGTGCACGATGGCCGCCAGCGTGCGGGCGATTATCTGCGCGTCACCGTTGCTTTCGATGATGCAGGCTTCCAGCAGGGCGGCAACGGCAGCCGGGTGACGGAAGCGTGCAGCGAGTTCGAGCAGTTCGAATGTGGTCTTGTGCGCCGTGTTTCCTGCGGCATCGGGCGGGGTGGAGGACGGCGTGGGATCGGTCTGGGCGTTGTCGAGCATCGGTGACCTCGCAGCGTGGAAGGCCACCTGCGCGGCAGCGCAAGGTGGCGGACGGTGCGGGTAGCAGTGCCGGCATGTCTGGATCCACTTCGACCGGCGGATCAAAGATCCCCACGCACCGCCCGCCATGGAACTGGCGAGGCAGTGCATTCTCCGCCGTGCCCGAGGGCACGAACAGAGAGGATCCGGACATGTTCGGGACTGCTATCCCGGCTGGGCCAACGGGCACCAGCGGGACTATCGTGCGCAGCCGGGGCTGATCGCGTCCATGAGGAAATCTGTGTTTTTCCGGCTGGAGCGTGGCACCAACAGGAGTAACGCCAGCCTGCTCCGGCTGCCAAGCTACGATGAAAGATATGAACATACCGATCAAAGATAAGTAGAGCAGACATGGAAGTATTCGAAGAGACTTCACTCCTCTTGGCCACAGAGTGCCTCTCTATCTGGAAGCGAATCGGGTTCATGGCCTATTGCTGTGAACGTATGATTCCGAATTACCGGCTCTTCAATGAGGAGACTGGATTTGGCAGTGTCGATGTGTTGAGGCAAGCGCTCGACAGTGTATGGACCTGGATGGAGCGAGCGGAATCGCCACTCGATCTCGAGCGGCTTGTCTCCGCGTGCGACCTCCAAGCTCCCGACACTGAGGATTTCAGCTCTATCTACACCTCTGCAGCGTTGGATGCGGCTTCGGCTGTAGCTCTGACGCTTGAATCAATCGAAACGGCAGAGGTGAATCAGCTAATTGAGGTCGCTACGCTGGCCAGGGATACAGCCTTCATGTTCTCCGACTGGCAGAGTGGAGGCGAAGCGCTAGAAGTCAGTAAGCTCATGCATCCGGTGCTTGAGCTGGAGCTGCGTACACAGCGCGAGAGTTTGATGTTCTTGAAGCGCATGGGAGAAGACCGTCGACATGGCGCCGCGCAATTGCGCGCTCTCTGGTCGAACCTGCAGCAGGGGAGTCTACCGGACATAACCACGGGCTGAGGGAGTGCCCGCGCAAGCGTGACGACCAACGGTCGTCACCTACCAAGCGCCAGGGCGCGGGCATGACGGCCAGCGGCCGTCACTACTGGGGGCCACGGCGTGACGACCAACGGTCGTCACCTACCAAGCGCCAGGGCGCGAGCATGACGGCCAGCGGCCGTCACTACCGGGGGCCAGGGCGTGACGACCAACGGTCGTCACCTACCAAGCGCCAGGGCATGACGGCCAGCGGCCGTCACTACCGGGTCAGCGCGTTTCGAAGACGCCGCGGGCTTCGCGCGGTTCGCAGCGCAGGTACTGCGGGGCCGGCACCACGCTGTCGCCGAGTGCGGCGGCGGCGTGCCACGGCCAGCGCGGGTCGTACAGGATGCCGCGTGCCAGGGCGATGGCATCGGCATGGTTGTGGCGCAGGATCGATTCGGCCTGGTCGGGCTCGGTGATCAGGCCCACGGCGATCACCGGCATGCGGCCCTTGGCCTTGATCGCCGCGGCGAACGGCACCTGGTAGCCCGGGCCGATCTCGATCTTCTGGCGTTCGTCCAGGCCACCGCTGGAAACATGCAGGAAGTTGCAGCCGCGCGACTCCAGGATCATCGCCACGGTCTCGGTCTGGGTGATGTCCCAGCCGCCAGCGACCCAGTCACTGGCCGAAATGCGCACGCCCACGGCGATCGACGGCGATACCGCCGCACGCACTGCGTCGTACACCTCGATCAGCAGGCGCATGCGGTTCGGCAACGGACCACCGTAGCCATCGGTGCGCTGGTTGCTCAGCGGCGACAGGAACTGGTGCAGCAGGTAACCGTGCGCGGCATGCAGTTCGATCAACTGGATGCCCAGGCGCTCGGCGCGGCCTGCGCTTTCGGCAAACGCTTCAACGATGCCGGCGATCTCCGCTTCGGTCAGTTCGTGCGGGGCCGGGTTGCCGGCGTGGAACGGGCGCGGGGACGGCGCGACCGGCGTCCAGCCATTGTCGTCATCGGCGGGAATCTGCTTGCCGCCTTCCCACGGACGCGACACCGAAGCCTTGCGACCGGCGTGGCCAAGCTGGATGCCGATCGGCATCGTCGACCAGCGGCGTACCGTCTGCAGCACCTTGTCCAGCGCGGCTTCGGTGGCGTCGTCCCACAGCCCCAGGTCGGCATGGCTGATGCGGCCGCGCGGCTCGACGGCGGTGGCTTCCAGGATCAGCAGGCCGGCGCCGGACTGGGACAGGTTGCCCAGGTGGATGGTGTGCCAATCGGTGGCCTGGCCGTTTTCGGCGGAGTACTGGCACATCGGCGCGATCACGATGCGGTTGGGCAGGGTCAGGGGCCCGAAGGTGACGGGCGACAGCAGCTGGCTCACGTGGGGGATTCGCAGGGGAAAAAGACAGGGGACTATTGCAGCGCCGATGGGGTTGGAGATCAAGCGCTGTGTTGGATCACAGGGTCGTGCTGGTAGCGCCGAGCCATGGCGCCAGCGCTTCGGCGCAGTCGCGCTCGTCCTTGAAGGCAAGCAGTTCATCGGCACGGGTGCGGCCCCGGTTCAGTGCGGCCACCGGCAGCCCGGCCTTGGCTGCGGCCTGCACGAAGCGGAAGCCGGAATAGACCATCAGCGATGAGCCCACCACCAGCACCGCATCGGCGCGCTGCAGGTGGTCATGCACGGCCGCGACGCGTTCGCGCGGTACGTTCTCACCGAAGAACACCACGTCCGGTTTCAGCAGGCCACCGCAATGCAGGCAGCCCGGCACGTTGAAGGGGGAGAAATCGGTCTCCAGGTCGGCATCGCCATCCGGTGCGATGCCCGCTTCCAGCGCGTCCCAGCCCGGGTTGGCCGCCATGAGGCGCTGCTGCAGCTCCTCGCGGCCGCTGCGCTGTTCGCAGCCCATGCAACGCACGCGGTCCAGCCGGCCGTGCAGGTCGATCACGTTGGCACTGCCGGCACGCTGGTGCAGCACGTCCACGTTCTGGGTCAGCAGCACCTCCAGCTTGCCGCTGGCTTCCAGCGCGGCCAGCGCGTGGTGGGTGCCATTGGGCACGGCGTGGCCGAAGCGCGGCCAACCGACCAGGCTGCGCGCCCAGTAGCGCTGGCGGGTCGCCGGTTCGGCCATGAAGGCCTGGTAGGTCACCGGCGGGGTGCGCTTCCACTGGCCGTCGGTATCGCGGTAATCCGGAATACCCGAGGCGGTGCTGCAACCGGCGCCGGTCAGCACGAACAGGCGGCGGGCGCGCGTGATGAAATCGGTCAGCAGCTGGTTCATACCCGCTCAGATGGGGGCAGCCCGGCCACCGTGCAAGCGCCGGCTCAGGCGTCCGGCGCGGCTTCAGGCAATGCCGGGACCGCAGTGGGATGGCCTTCGTCATCCAGCGCGATCATCACGAAGTGGCCGCGGGTGCACAGCTTGCGCTCGCCGTTGTGCAGGTCCTCGGCGATCAATTCCACCTGCACTTTCATCGAACTGCGGCCAACTTCCACGATACGGCCGATGGTTTCGACCATCTGGCCGATGCGGATCGGCAGCTTGAAATCGACCTGGTCGCTGCGCGCGGTGACCACGGTGCGGCGCGAGTAACGCGCGGCGGCCAGGAATGCAGCCTTGTCCATCCATGCCAGCGCCTGGCCACCGAACAGGGTGCCCATGTGGTTGGTGTGGTTGGGGAAGACGATCTCCGCCATGCGCACTTCGATGGGCGGCACGGTGTCGGGAATGGGGGTCATGAGGACGGGTCGGCTGGGGGGTGAGGCGGATTCTAAGGCAGGTGGCGTGCATGCGGCGCTACACTTCGGCACCTCACTGCACTGGCCGCCGAGCCTTCGACGCCTCCGATGCCGCAGCGATGCTCCTATCTCAAGAACGACGGGCCGTCCTGCGTATGAACGGGCTGTGCCGTCTGCTGTTCAAGGCTCGCTGCCTGCGATTGACTCAACGTATCAGCACGATGCAGCGACTCCGCCTCAGGCGCACGCAGTGCATCCATCGTATTCATATGTCCTCTGCGATGGGCAGGATCATCAATTGCTCCCTCCACTATGAAGACCCTCTCACCACGAGCGAGGTTTTCTGTCGGGTTGTTGAGGACAACATGGTCAACCCGCGAGAGTCCCTGCTCCTTCGCCAGCACCAACAGGCTCGCGGTCATGCGCTGGCTCGAGTCGTCCCACCGCTTGCCATGCTCGGCATCCAGGCGCTCCACGCCAGCCCTTATCTGCGTGTAAAGAGCACGGTCAGCGTCACCGAGCTCCATTGTTGAACAGGACACGCGAGGCAGTGAAGTCGAGTCGTCGGTGACAGTGCCAGCTCGCTCAGCAACCGCAGTGCGCTCGGTGTCAGATGCTGGCTCCGGCCTACGCCGCCGCTGCGAAGGTGCTATGTGCTGATCGTAGTACGCGCCGTAGTACAGCTCGTATGTCGCATGGGGACCAACAGACGGAGCCTCCGTCTTGAACACCTCGGCAATCTGTCCAAGCGCTTGGCTACGATTGATGCGCCCGGCCTGGAGTTCCACCGCAATGGCTCCATACTGCTGTGGCCGACTTCCCGTACCTGACACGCCAATGTCCGGTCCCCCAGCCGCGACAATTTCGCGCTGGACCTGGACGTTGCTGAGCGTCGCAGCTGCTTCGCCTCGCAACCTGCTGTTTACATAGGATTGCCTGGACGTCAGATCTGAAGGTTCGGTAAAGAGATGGTGCCCAACTTCGTGAGACAGTGAACGTGCGATCCTGGAGCCTTGCCCGATCGCGTTTTCGTCAATAACGATCTTCTCACCGGGAACAAGATAGGTGCCCCTACCGGCTTGCCCCCAGACGACATCCAGATCGTCGCGTTCGACCTGCGCCAGACCCGCTCGAAGTGTTGGGGACTTCGCCAGCAACGGTACCAACGAGGGGTCAGCCAATGGCGAAGCCGGACGACTTGAGGCGACTGGGCGGCCATCCTCCTGCTGCTGTGGCAGTGCAGATTCTTCAGTGCGCTCCATGGTGTCGCTCCTGCGCCGTGACAGGGGATCAGCGCTGACTGATCAATACGTGGGTCAGCGTCTTCTGGTCAGGGGCGAGCTCGAGCACGACCTTGGCACCGTTCACCTGCGCGGACCAGTAAGCGCGGGAGCCAGGCGCATCGGGGTGAGGTGGATCGATGGTGGAGTCCTCCCAGATGATTTCCTCGAGCGCGACGCCCGGTGGCGCGACATCAAAGGTCAGCCTTGCAAGCGCAGGATTGTCGGCATCACTTCTCAAGGTGATGTTCCGGACCTCAAGGTCGCCCAACATTCCGCGCTCGCCGGTCCGCTCGTTCCTCAGGCCCTGTCGAGTCGGCTCTCCCAGACGCGTACGAAGCAGTTCGCTCAACGCATCGACGTCACTAAAACGCACTGTAGTCAGACGCTCGATGTCGTTCTTGAATCGCTCCATACCAATGTCACTCGCTGATTTGACGGGCTGTCTTTGGTTCAAGTGATGTGAGGGAATGGGTGGCGCACCGCTCGAACACGCTGACAGGAACAACGCCACAATCATCAGTGTGAGGCAGCGACACGCGGCGACCAAGAGGCGGCCCCGACATCCATCTGCTGCTGAAGAAATGCACTTCTCGACCCATGTTTCCATGAACGGACCTCTCGCGCCAATCCCACTTTCGCGAATCTAGCACGACGTCTGGGGTCAGGCAGGTGACTGACCGTGGACACTCAGCGGCACGGTGTCGGGCTGGTCGGTCATGGGGGTACCGGCATGAGAAAGGGACGGAGCGATTATGTCGCATCCGTCCCTTTTTCAGTTCAGTGTCGCGCGTTGACGGGTGTGGTTGACGGCCAGCGGCCGTCACTACCCCCGCTTCGCTCGCCGAGCATGACTCGGCGCCACCACGGTTACGCGTTACCGATCAGAAGTTCATGTCGAAGGCGACTTCGCCCTTCACGCCGACCTGGTAAGCCGAAGAACGGCGTTCGAAGAAGTTGGTCAGCTCCTGCACGTCCTGCAGTTCCATGAAGGACAGCGGGTTGCGCACGTTGTACTTCTTTTCCATGCCCAGGCGGTGGAAATGGTTGTCGGCGCAGTGCTGCAGGTACTGGCGCATGTCGCGGGTGGAAATACCCGCCACGCCACCGGACAGCACGTCTTCGGCGAACTGCACTTCGCACTCGATCGCTTCGGCCAGCATGTCGTACACCTGCTGCTTCATCGCATCGTCGAACAGGTCCGGCTCTTCTTCGCGGATCACGTCCACGCACTCGAAGGCGAACTCCATGTGCGCGCTTTCATCGCGGAACACCCAGTTGGTACCCGACGCCAGGCCGTTGAGCAGGCCACGCGAACGGAAGTAGTACACGTAGGCGAACGCAGCGAAGAAGAACAGGCCTTCGATGCAGGCGGCAAAGCAGATCTGGTTGAGCAGGAACTGGCGGCGCTGGTCGCGCGTTTCGATCCGGCGCAGGTCCTGGATGGAATCGATCCACTTGAAGCAGAAGTCGGCCTTCTTCTTGATCGAATCGATGTTCTCCACCGCGGCGAAGGCTTTGACGCGCTCGTCCGGATCCGGCAGGTAGTTGTCCAGCAGGGTCAGGTAGAACTGCACGTGCAGCGCTTCTTCGTACAGCTGGCGCGACAGGTACATGCGCGCTTCGGGCGCATTGAGGTGCTGGTACAGGTTCAGCACCAGGTTGTTGGACACGATCGAATCGCCGGTGGCGAAGAACGCGACCAGGCGGTGGATCAGGTGGCGATCGGCCGGCGACATCTTCGAATGCAGGTCGCTGATGTCGATCTGGAAGTTGATCTCTTCCACCGTCCAGGTGTTCTTGATCGCGTTCCGGTACATCTCGTAGAACTGCGAGTAGCGCATCGGACGCAGGGTCAGTTCGAAACCTGGGTCGAGCAGCATCTGGTTGGGTTTATCGGCCATGGTGATTCCTTGTTTCACGGCGACAACGCCGAGCATGGCTCGGCGCTACCGCTTCTACGATGATGTGACGGAGCGTGCCGATTACTGGCACGCCTCGCAGCTTTCCGGATTTTCCAGCGAGCAGGCGATGGCATCGACCGGATCGACGGCGGCCACGTGGCTGCTGACGGTGGTCTTGGCGATCTTGGTGGCCGGACGCGAACGCAGGTAATAGGTGGTCTTGATGCCCTGCTTCCAGGCGTACATGTACATGGACGACATCGCGCCGATGTTCGGGCTTTCCATGAACAGGTTGAGCGAGGCGGACTGGTCGATGAAGGCACCGCGGTCGGCGGCCATGTCGATCAGCGAACGCATCGGCAGTTCCCACGCGGTGCGGTATACGTGGCGCAGCGTTTCCGGGATCTGGGCAATGCCCTGGATGGAGCCGTCGGCCAGCTTGATCGCATCGCGCATTTCCGGCGTCCAGTGGCCCAGCTTCTTCAGCTCGGTCACCAGGTAACGGTTGATCTGCAGGAAGTCGCCGGACAGCGTCTCGCGCTTGAACAGGTTGGACACCTGCGGTTCCACGCACTCGTAGCAGCCGGCGATGGAGGCGATGGTGGCGGTCGGGGCGATCGCGATCATCAGCGAGTTGCGCAGGCCGTGTTCCTTGATCCGCTCACGCAGGGCGTCCCACCGCGCGGTGTCTTCCGGCACCACGTTCCAGGCATCGAACTGCAGCTCGCCGCTGGCCGCACGGGTGTCGGCGAAGGACGGGTGCTTGCCACGTTCCTGGGCCAGTTCGACCGAGGTTTCCAGCGCGTGGAAGTAGATGGTCTCGGCGATCTTCTTCGACAGCGCGCGGGCTTCGGCACTGTCGAAGGCCAGGCGCTTGCGGAAGAACACGTCCTGCAGGCCCATGCAGCCCAGGCCGACCGGACGCCAGCGCAGGTTGCCGCGGCGTGCCGATTCGATCGGGTAGAAGTTCAGGTCGATCACGCGGTCCAGCTGGCGGATCGCCAGGCGCACGGTGTCGGCCAGCTTGTCGAAATCGAACTCGCCGTGGCCGTCGAAATGGTTGCCCAGGTTGATCGAGCCCAGGTTGCACACCGCGGTCTCTTCGGCCGAGGTGACTTCCAGGATTTCGGTGCACAGGTTGGACAGGTGGATCACGTTGCCCGGACGCAGGGTCTGGTTGCTGGCGCGGTTGCACTTGTCCTTGAAGGTCATCCA
The DNA here is from genome assembly GCF_032054965.1 of Stenotrophomonas chelatiphaga. Classification (NCBI taxonomy): domain Bacteria; kingdom Pseudomonadati; phylum Pseudomonadota; class Gammaproteobacteria; order Lysobacterales; family Lysobacteraceae; genus Stenotrophomonas; species Stenotrophomonas chelatiphaga. Next base: position 108,167 of record NZ_DAMBRS010000007.1, read on the forward strand.
GCCGTTGCCGGTCTCGGCCAGGGTGCGCATCATCCGCGAGTACAGCTTGCGTGCGGAGATGGTGCGGTTGGCCTTGCCCTGCGCTTCGGCCTGCAGGTACGCCGCTTCGAAGGCGTCGCCGAACAGGTCGGTGAACTCGGGGACCACACGCGGATCGAACAGCGACCATTCCTGGTCGGCCTCGACGCGCTTCATGAACAGGTCCGGGATCCAGTTGGCCAGGTTCAGGTTGTGCGCACGGCGCGATTCGTCACCGGTGTTGTCACGCAGCTCGAGGAAGTCCTCGATGTCGGCGTGCCAGCTTTCCAGGTACACACAGGCCGCGCCCTTGCGCTTGCCACCCTGGTTCACCGCGGCCACCGAGGAATCCATGGTCTTCAGCCACGGCACGATGCCGTTGGAATGGCCGTTGGTGGACTTGATCAGCGAGCCACGCGAACGCACGCGGGTGTAGCTGACGCCGATACCGCCGCTGAACTTGGACAGCTGGGCGATGTCGCCGTACTTGGAGTAGATGGATTCCAGCGAATCCTGCGGCGAATCCAGCAGGAAGCAGGACGACAGCTGCTCGTGGGTGGTACCCGAGTTGAACAGCGTCGGCGAGGACGGCAGGTAATCCAGGTTGCCCATGCGCTTGTACAGCGCCAGGGTCTCGGCCACGTCTTCGCTCAGCGCGCTTGCGATGCGCAGGAAGAACTGCTGCGGGGTCTCGATCACCTTGCGGGTGTGCGGATGGCGCAGCAGGTAGCGGTCGTACAGGGTACGCAGGCCGAAGTAATCGAAGTTCAGGTCCAGCGTCGGATCGATCGCGTCGTTGAGCTTGCGTGCGTTGATCTGCACGAAGCCCAGCAGGCGGTCGTTGATCAGGCCCACTTCGTGGCCACGGCCGACCGACTGCGAGAACGCGTGGATCTCCTGGTTGGACACTTCCTTGGCGATGAAGTTGGCCAGCAGGCGCGCGGCCAGGCGGCCGTACTCGGGCTCTTCACCGATCAGCAGGGCGGAGGTGCGGATGGACAGCTCATCCAGCTCCTGCGTGGTGGCGCCGTTGTACAGGCCGGAGATGGTGCGGGTGGCCACGCGCATCGGATCGACCGAATGCAGGCCTTCGGAGGAACGCTGCACCGCGCGGACGATCTTGTTCAGGTCCACCAGCTCGGTCGTACCGTTGCGCTTGGTCACACTCATGGTGTTGGCAGTCGGCGGCGACGTAAGCAGGAACTCGCTTTCCTTGTCGATGGTGGCGCTGTTTTCGGTGGTCACGGCGGTGGTCCTCTGGGCGTGAGATGGGATGCACGGCGCGCCTGGGCAGGCACGTTCCGGTGCGGATCAATCCAAGGATGAAAGAAGGGTGTCGCACAAAGCGCGACAGCGACGGAAAGCCCGCACACCGCACCCTGCAAAACCTGTCATCCGATCAGAGATCACGCAGCCAGCGCCGCACATGTGCACATGCGGCTGTCGGCAAGACGGAAAGGCTCCCGAAAGTACCGTTGCGGGGCAGTGCCGGAGTCCCTGCGGGCAGGGGTCCAGGCTTCCCGTCCGTGCCCTCGACTTGTGGTCGAAGACACCGACGGCCACAAGATAGTGGGGGTAAGGGGGTCCGTCAACGCCAAATGTAGGGATTTCTCCTAATCCCTTGCAGCGCAAGGATCAGCGCTTTCGACCCCGCCCGGCCGCGGCGGCACCCGCCAGAAACGGGTGCGCAGTCAAGGCCGCAGGGCACGATTCTGGCGTGACAGCGGGGCGCGATCAACGCAACAGTGACCCTCACGCAGCGTGCACGAAGCTGGCTGGGGAGGCCGGGTGACTACAAGAAAGGGGACGGAGGGGATTAAGTCGTTGTTGACCCGTTCGTGGCCAACAACGACTTAATCCCCTCCGTCCCCTTTTTGCTCAGGCTTTGTGCGCGGTACCCAGGTACTCCGCGCTCTGCATTTCGATCAGGCGCGAGGCGGTGCGCTCGAAGGCGCCCTGCAGGCGGTTGCCGGAATACAGTTCGACCGGCGAGGTGCTGGCGGTGCAGACCAGGTTGACGTGGCGGTCGTACAGTTCGTCGATCAGGTTGACGAAGCGTCGTGCAGCGTCTTCGTTGTTGCGGTCGAAGGCGGGGATGCCGCCCAGCAGCACGGTGTTGAACTCCTGCGCGATCTCGATGTAATCCGAGGGCCCGCGCGGGCCTTCGCACAGCGCCGGGAAATCGAACCAGGCGATGCTCTTGCCGCGCCCGCGCACCGGGATCTTGCGGCCTTCGATCTCGATGTTGCCGGCCTTCGCCGGCTGTCCACCGCTGAGGTCGGCCCAGCGGCTGGCCAGCCAGTCATCGCTGTCGGCCGCCAGCGGCGCGCGGTATACCGGCGAACGCGTGAGCGCGCGCATGCGGTAGTCCTCGGTGCCTTCGGCATACAGTTCCACGCAGTAACGCTGCAGCAGGTCGATGGCCGGCAGGAAGCTGTCGCGCTGCAGGCCGTTGAGGTACAGGTTTTCCACCGCCGTGTTGGAGGTCGTCACCAGGGTCACGCCCTCGGCGAACAGGCGCTCCAGCAGGCGCGCCAGCAGCATCGCATCGCCGATGTCGGTGACGAAGAATTCGTCCAGCACCAGCACGCGCAGCTTGCTGCGCCACTCCTGTGCGATCTTCGCCAGCGGATCGCTCTGCCCCTGGTGCTCGCGCAGGCGTTCATGGATGCCGCGCATGAAACGGTGGAAGTGCGTGCGGTACTTCTGCTGGATCGGCAGCCCGTCGTAGAACAGGTCCACCAGGAAGGTCTTGCCGCGGCCAACGCCGCCCCAGAAATACAGGCCCTTGACCGCTTCGGGCTTCTTGAAGAACGACGACAACCGGTCCAGCCAGCCGTCGTCGGCGTCTTCCAGCAGCGCCAGGTGGATGCGGTCCAGTTCAGCCAGCGCGGCGTGCTGGGCCGGGTCATCCTGCCATTCGCCGCGCGCCACGCCCTCGGCATAGCGCCGCGAAGGGGTCATCACCGCCTCGCTCATGCCGCCGGGTCCGCTTGCAGCGGCAGCCAGCGCTTCACCCCGTGGGTGATCGCTCCGCGCAGGTCGATCAACTTGCGATGGAAGAAATGGCTGGTGTCGGGCATGCGCACCAGCTCATGCGGCGCGTCCACGGTGTCCAGCCAGTCGTACACCGCCTGCGGATCGACGATCTCGTCCTGCTCGCCCTGGATCACCAGCCACTGTGCCGGCGGCTGGATGCCGCCGAAGTCCCAGCGGCCGGCCGGCGGGGCGATCGATACCAGCGCCTGCGGCTGCACGTCCGCCGTGACCTTCAAGGAAACGAAAGCACCGAAACTGAAGCCCACCAGCCACAGCTGGTCGTCCGGGCGCTGTTCGCGCACCCATGCCACCACGGCCTTCAGGTCGTCCTGTTCGCCGTTGCCGTGGTCGAAGCTGCCGGCCGATTCGCCGACGCTGCGGAAGTTGAAGCGCACGGTGGTCACGCCGAGGTCGCGCAGCGTGTTGGCGGCCATGGTGACCACCTTGTTGTGCATCGTGCCGCCCTCGGTGGACAGCGGGTGGCAGACGATGGCGGTCACCGGCTGGGCCGGCACCTCCGGCTTGGGCAGATCAACGGCGACGTCCAGCGGACCGACCGGTCCGGCAAGCACGAGGGTGTCCGACTGCGGGGGGAAAGGAGGATTGCGCATGGCAACATGATAGCGTCCCCCACCCGTCCCCTGCTCCCGGCCCCCATGTACTTCCTTGTCTTCGCGGTGATCTGCAGCGTTCTGGTGTCGGTGCTGCTGAAACTGGCACGGCGGCGGCAACTGGATGTCAGCCAGATGGTCACCTGGAACTACCTGGTGGCCGCGGCGATGACCGGCCTGGTGCTGCGCCCGCCGCTGGCCTCGCTGCACTCCAGCCAAGCGCCATGGGCGGCCCTGCTGGCGCTGGCGGTGATCCTGCCTGCGATCTTCCTGGTGCTCGGTCGCGCGGTGGCGGTGGCCGGCATCGTGCGCAGCGACGTGGCGCAGCGGTTGTCGCTGCTGCTATCGCTGCTGGCGGCATTCGCGTTCTTCGGCCAGACCGCCACGCCGTGGAAGCTGGCAGGGCTGGGCCTGGGCCTGGTGGCGATGCTGGCCATCAGCGTGCGGCCGCGCGGACCGGAAGTGGACGCCGCGCCGGCAGGCTGGCGCTGGCTGCTCGGCGTATGGGTCGGCTTCGCGGCGGTGGACATCCTGCTGAAGAAGGTCGCGCTGTCCGGCACCCCGTCGATGGCTGCCTTGCTGGTGTGTTTCAGCCTGGCCTTCCTGTTGATGCTGGCCCTGCAGCTATGGCGCCATGCCCGGGGCCGCAGCCGGCTGGCGTGGCGCAACCTCGGCGCCGGTGCACTGCTCGGCCTGCTCAACGGCGGCAACATCCTGTTCTACGTGCATGCGCACCAAGCCCTGCCCGACAGCCCGGCCACGGTGTTCGCCGGCATGAACATCGGCGTGGTGGTACTGGGCGCGCTGGTCGGCGTGTTCGGCTTCGGCGAACGCACCAGCAGGTGGAACCGGTGCGGGCTGGCACTGGCGGTGCTGGCGATCGGCCTGATCGCGCGCGGGTGACGTCAGCGCCACGCAAATAGGTTGCTACACCGATGGACCAAAAATCCATCGATAAATCTGATGTTGCGACCGGGTTCGCAGTCGTGGCGCCACTGGCTGCGGACCGATCCCTACAGTGCAGATGTCCTGATCTATCCGAAGGCATTGGCATGAAACATCAGAACAAGCCGTGGCATTCCGTCGGTGTGGCGTGCGCCCTTTTGACAGGCTGCAGTACAGCCGGCTATGCGCAGTACGCCGACACAATACCGGTCTACCCGCAGGACCCGTCCACGACCGTGGTGTACCCACCGCCGCCGCCCTACAACCCGTATGCCGAAACACGGCGTGCGCCCCGCGTCGTCGCGCCGCCTTACGATTACAACCCCTACGCGCAGACCATCCCGGTCTCCCCGCCAGCCGACCGCACCTCGCAACTGGCCAACTGTGCCAGCAATGACAACCGCTTCGTCCGCTGCGAGGTCCAGTTGTCCCGCAAGGACAGCGTGCACCTGGTCCAGCAGCAATCGCGCTCGCCCTGCGTGCAGGGCCGCGATTGGGGCCAGGACCAGGGCGCCATCTGGGTCTCCAATGGCTGCCGGGCCACGTTCCGGATCGAGCGCTATTACTGGCGTTGACCGCCTGGCGCGGGACGTCGCCCGGTCATTCCCGGCGACGCCTCAACGATCGAAGCCAAGCAGCAGCGGATCGTGGTCGGAACTGCGCCACGGGCCCTCGACGTTGCGTTGCTGGTAGCCGCTGGCGTCCATTTCGTCGGCGTTGCTGTGCCATTCGGCAGCACCGGCCAGGCGACGGGCCATGCCGGCATTGAGCAGCGCGTGGTCCAGCCGTCCGCTGTAGCCGTTGTAGACGTAGCTGTAGGGACGTTCCACCTTGGCCACCGCGAAGGCGTCCGTCCAGCCGGCGCTGCGCAGCGCGCGGATCGGGTCTTCCATCGCATACGCGTTGAAGTCGCCCAACAGCACCGCATCGCGTGCCCCGGTACCGGTCGGGTCGCCCTGCATCCAGGCGTTCAACTGCTGGGCCGAGGCGACCCGGGTCGCATTCCAGCAGCCCTGGCCGTCGTTCTGGTCGGCATCGGCACCGCTGGCATCGCGGCAGCCCTTCGATTTGAAATGGTTGGCGACCACCATGAAGGGCGCACCGCCCTTGGCCTGGAAGGCCTGCGCCAGCGGCACCCGGCTGTGTTCGACGAAGGTACCGCCCTCCAGCGTGGCCGGCGCGCCGAGCGCGGTCAGCCGGCTGGCGCGGTAGATGATGCCGACCCGGATCGGGTTCTCGCCCGGGCCCTTGCCGGCATCGACGAAGCGCCAGTCCCCGTGGCTGCCGGGGGCGGCGTTGATCGCATCGACCAGCGTGGCGATGGCCGACTGCGGCCCGTAGCCATCGTTCTCCAGTTCCATCAGCGCCGCCACGTCCGCATCCAGCGGGCCGATGGTGGCGATCAGCTTGTTCAGCTGGGCGTGGTGTTCGTCCAGCGTCCTGGCCCCGCGCAGGGTGGGAAAGCCGCCGTCCTTGCCGTCGCCGTTGAAGAAGTTTTCCAGGTTGAACGCGGCCACCTTCAACGAACCCTGCACCTGCGGGACGGCCGGACGCTGCAGCGCAGGCAGATCCAACGCGCGGCCCAGCTGCAGGCTCGGTCGCCCCTCGGCGTCCACGCGTACGCGGCCTTCCACGCCCCGCAGCTGCATGCCGGTGCGCAGCACCGCGTCGCTGGCCAGGTAGGGCACCTGCTGCGGGTCGCGCACGTCGCTTCCATCATCCAGCAGCAGGCGTCGGCGCTGGTTGTCGGCCATCACCTGGCTGTAGCCAGCGCTGCCCGGCACGGCCACTTCGGTGGGTTGCCACAGGCGGCCTTCGAAGGCCACGGTGAGCTGGCCGAAACGCTCCAGGCCGTCGGTGCCGGCGAGGGTGAGCGGGGCGGCGATGCGGACGTACTTGCCATCCAGCGCGCTCCAGTCCGTCGGCGCGCGGGCCAGGGTGAGGGTGGCGCCCTGCGGGCTGGCCAACTGGCCCGGCATCGCCTGCGGCGCGGTCTGCGGCTGCAGCTGCGGCTGGGCAAAGGCGGGGGAAACAGACAAGGCCACGGCAAAGGCAAGCAGGCAACGGCGCATCGACAACGGCTCCAGACAGTTACAGCGGCAACGGAAGGGGAATGCGCCACTGTAACCAGAAAACATGAAAGCCTGACGCGTCCTGCCCCCGGTGGCCGCAAGCGGCAAAGACCCCTGACGCTGAGCCCTGTCTTACTTCAGGTTGCCGATCATCCAGTCGACCGTGGCGTGCATCTGCGCTTCGGTCAGTGCGGGGTTGCCGCCCTTGGGCGGCATGATGCCGCCGTCCGGGCCGGTGTAGCCCTCGATGGCGTGCTTGTAGAGGGTTTCCTTGCCCTGCGCGATGCGCGCATCCCAGTGCGAATGATCCAGCGTGGGGGCCAGGCCAACACCGGTGGTGTGGCAGGCGGTGCACAGGTTGTCGTAGATCACTTTGCCGTCGGTGGTGCCGCCGTAGGCCACCTGCGAGGCGGCCTTTGCCAGCGCGGCCGCCTGGGCCGCGGCCTGCGCCGCCGCGCCGGTGCTGCCGGCGTAGACCGCACCGGCCGGGGCGATGCGCTGGCCGGTGCGCAGCGCGGCCGTGGGCGATACCTCGGCGGGAATCCGCGTGTGCAGCCAGGCCGCCAGGAAGATCAACCCCAGGGTGATCAGGGCCAGCAGGCCGATGACCATGGAAAAGCGTTTCAGGAACTCAAGATCATGATTCCGCACTCTTCGTTACCCCTGGCTGATAGTCGATGGACCACGGCTGAGCGTATGAGCCTGCCGGCCGAGTATAGAACGCGCTTCGCCGTGGACAACAGCGCAGTGCAGCATGGGGAGCGGTGGCCATGCCGCTGTGCTCGCCGAGCGTGGCTGGGCGCTACCGGCTGGGGGGTTGTGACGACCAGCGGTCGTCACCCACCGAGGCGCTGATGTCACCCACCAAGGCGCGGGTGTCACCCCGCAAGGCGCGGGTGATCAGCCGCCTGCCGCGCGCAGGCAGAACGCGCTGATCGAGTCAGCCAGGGCGTGCTCGTCGCGATGCGCCTGGCGGCTTGGCGCGGTCGGGCCCACCAGTGCTTCGGTGAAGGCACCGACGATGCAGGCCGCGGTGACGTCCACGTCCTGCGCCGGGAAGGCGCCGCTGGCGATGCCGTCTTCCACCAGCCGGCGGAACACGTCGCCGAAGCGCCTGCGCCCACGCATGCGTTCGGCTTCCACTTCCGGGTCCACCGGTTCGACGATGAAGGCATGCGCCAGCCCCGGGCCGGCCAACGCGCGCCGCACGAAAGCGGTGATCGCCAGCCGCAGCCGCTGCGGTGCCGGTTCGCTGCCGGCGGCGATGCCTTCCAGGATCTCCACCTCGTGCTCCACCGCCGCGCTCAACACTTCCACGAACAGTTCGGCCTTGGACGGGAAGTGGCGGTAGATCAACCCGGTCGACACCCCCGCCTGGGCAGCCACGGCGGTCACCGGTGCGTTGCGGTACCCGCCCGCCGCGACCAGTTCACGGGCCGCCAGCAGGATCCGCTCGCGCGCTCCCGCCATCCGTTCTTCCATCAGCGGGGAGCGTTTGTAGGCCATGTCCTGATTGTAGATTCATTTTTTGAACTTGTGTTCACTTTTTGGCCGATCCGGGCTAGTCTGGGCCATCGCCCGCGCAGGCGTCCTGCCTGCTCCCCTCCGGTGCGCCCCTACCCGTCGCCTGTCCGTGGAGTCGCCCGCATGCATGTTCCATCCCTGAATTTCGACCTTGGCGAAGACATCGACCTGCTGCGCGACAGCGTGGCGCAGTTCGCCGCCGCCGAAATCGCGCCATTGGCCGCGCATGCCGATGAAACCAACCAGTTCCCGCTGCCGCTGTGGCGCAAGCTGGGCGAGCAGGGCCTGCTCGGCATGACCGTGGAAGAGGAATACGGCGGCACCGGCATGGGCTACCTCGCCCACGTGGTGGCGATGGAAGAAGTCTCGCGTGCTTCCGGCGGCATCGGCCTGTCCTACGGTGCGCACTCCAACCTGTGCGTGAACCAGCTGCGCAAGAACGGCACCCAAGCGCAGAAGCAGCGCTTCCTGCCGGGCCTGTGCAGCGGCGAGCTGGTCGGTGCGCTGGCGATGAGCGAACCCGGTGCCGGCTCGGACGTGGTGTCGATGAAACTGCGCGCGGAAAAGCGCGGCGACCGCTACGTGCTCAACGGCAACAAGATGTGGATCACCAACGGCCCGGACGCCGACGTGCTGGTGGTGTATGCCAAGACCGATCCGGACGCCGGCGCCAAGGGCATCACGGCCTTCTTGGTGGAAAAAGGCATGAAGGGTTTCAGCACCGCGCAGAAGCTGGACAAGCTCGGCATGCGCTCCTCGCCCACCAGTGAACTGGTGTTCCAGGACTGCGAAGTACCGGCGGAGAACGTGCTCGGCCAGGAAGGCAGCGGCGTGCGCGTGCTGATGTCCGGGCTGGATTACGAACGCGTGGTGCTGTCCGGCGGCCCGCTGGGGCTGATGGCCGCGGCGATGGACGTGGTGATGCCGTACGTGCACGAGCGCCACCAGTTCGGCGAAGCCATCGGCAGCTTCCAGCTGATCCAGGCCAAGATCGCCGACATGTACGTCGGCCTCGGCGCCTGCCGTGCCTACGTGTATGCGGTGGCGCGCGCCTGCGACCAGGGCCGCACCACCCGCCAGGATGCGGCCGGCGCCATCCTGTACGCGGCCGAGAAGGCCACCTGGCTGACCGGCCAGGCGATCCAGATCCTGGGCGGCAACGGCTACATCAACGAATACCCGACCGGGCGCCTGTGGCGCGATGCCAAGCTGTATGAAATCGGCGCCGGCACCTCGGAAATCCGCCGCATGCTGATCGGTCGCGAACTGTTCCAGCGCACGCTGTAAGGGCCTTCCATGAGCACTCTGAGCACCCAGCTGCACGCCGGCAGCGAACCCTTCGAAAGCAACCGCAGCGCCATGCAGGCGGTGGTCGACGACCTACATGCCACCCTGGCGCGCACCGCGCTGGGCGGCAGCGAGGCGGCGCGCAGCAAGCACACCGCGCGCGGCAAGCTGCTGGTGCGTGAGCGCATCGATGCGCTGCTGGATGCCGGCAGCGCCTTCCTGGAAATCGCCCCGCTGGCGGCGCACGGCATGTATGAAGACGCGGTGCCCTGCGCCGGCGTGGTGGCCGGCATCGGCCGGGTGAGCGGCGTGGAATGCGTGATCGTGGCTAACGATGCCACGGTCAAGGGCGGCACGTACTACCCGATGACGGTGAAGAAGCACCTGCGCGCGCAGGAGATCGCCGAGCAGAACCGCCTGCCCTGCATCTACCTGGTCGACTCCGGCGGCGCCTTCCTGCCGCTGCAGGACGAGGTGTTCCCCGACCGCGACCACTTCGGCCGCATCTTCTACAACCAGGCCAACCTGTCCGCGCAGGGCATCCCGCAGATCGCCTGCGTGATGGGCAGCTGCACCGCTGGCGGCGCCTACGTGCCGGCGATGAGCGATGAAACGGTGATCGTGCGCGAGCAGGGCACCATCTTCCTCGGCGGCCCGCCGCTGGTGAAGGCCGCGACCGGTGAAGTGGTCAGCGCCGAAGACCTCGGCGGTGCCGACGTGCATACGCGGCTTTCCGGCGTCGCCGACCACATGGCCGACAACGACCTGCAGGCACTGGCGCGGGTCCGCGCGATCATCGCCCAGCTCAACTGGCGCAAGCCGGAGCCGGCGATGGCGCTGCAGCCGCCGCAGGAACCGCTGTTCCCGGCGCAGGACCTGTATGGCGTGATCCCGGCCGACACCCGCAAGCCGTTCGACGTGCGCGAAGTGATCGCCCGGCTGGTGGACGGGTCGCGGTTGGACGAGTTCAAGCCGCGCTACGGCAGCACCCTGGTCACCGGCTTCGCCCACCTGCACGGTTATCCGGTGGGCATCATCGCCAACAACGGCATCCTGTTTTCCGAGTCCGCGCTGAAGGGCGCGCACTTCATCGAACTGTGCACCCAGCGCAACATCCCGCTGGTGTTCCTGCAGAACATCACCGGCTTCATGGTGGGCCGCAAGTACGAACAGGGCGGCATCGCCAAGGACGGCGCCAAGCTGGTGATGGCGGTGGCCTGCGCGAAGGTGCCGAAGTTCACGGTGGTGATCGGCGGCTCGTTCGGTGCCGGCAACTACGGCATGTGCGGCCGTGCCTACTCGCCCAACTTCCTGTGGATGTGGCCCAACGCACGCATCGGCGTGATGGGCGGCGAGCAGGCCGCCAGCGTGCTGGCCACGGTCAAGCGCGATGGCATCGAAGCCAAGGGCGGCGCCTGGGCGGCAGCGGAAGAAGAAGCGTTCAAGGCACCGATCCGCGACCAGTTCGAACACCAGGGACACCCCTACTACGCCAGCGCACGGCTGTGGGACGACGGCATCATCGATCCCGCCGACACCCGTCGCGTGCTGGCCCTGGCCCTGTCGGCCAGCCTCAACGCCCCGGCCCGCGAGACATGCTTCGGCGTGTTCCGCATGTGACCTGCGCCATGACCGAGCCCTGCACCATGTTCACCAAGATCCTGATCGCCAACCGCGGCGAAATCGCCTGCCGCGTCATTGCCACCTGCCGCCGGCTTGGCATCGCCACGGTGGCGGTGTACTCCGATGCCGACCGCACTGCGCGCCACGTGCGGCTGGCCGACGAAGCCATCGCGATCGGTCCGGCGCCGGCCGCGGAAAGCTACCTGCGCGCCGATGTGATCCTGGAGGCGGCCCGACGCAGTGGCGCCCAGGCGATCCATCCCGGCTACGGCTTCCTGTCTGAAAACGCCGCCTTCGCCGAGGCCTGCGCGGCTGCCGGGGTGGTATTCATCGGCCCACCGGCCAGCGCGATCCGCGCGATGGGCGACAAGAGCGCGGCCAAGGCCCTGATGCAGCAGGCCGGCGTGCCGTTGACGCCCGGCTACCACGGCGACAACCAGGACCCGCAGTTCCTGCGTGGGCAGGCCGATGCGATCGGCTACCCGGTGCTGATCAAGGCCAGCGCCGGTGGCGGTGGCAAGGGCATGCGCCGGGTGGATGACAGTGCGGCCTTCATCGAGGCCCTGGCCAGCTGCCAGCGCGAAGCGCGTTCGGCCTTCGGCAACGACCACGTGCTGGTGGAAAAATACGTCCTGCGTCCGCGCCATATCGAGATCCAGGTGTTCGGCGATGGCCACGGCAACGTGGTGCATCTGTTCGAGCGCGACTGTTCGGTGCAGCGCCGCCACCAGAAGGTGCTGGAAGAAGCACCCGCCCCGGGCATGACCGCCGACCGTCGCGCGGCGATGGGCAAGGCCGCGGTCGATGCGGCGCGCGCGGTGGGCTACGTGGGCGCCGGCACGGTGGAGTTCATCGCCTCGCCCGAAGGCGACTTCTACTTCATGGAAATGAACACCCGGCTGCAGGTGGAACACCCGGTGACCGAGTTCATCACCGGCACCGACCTGGTGGCCTGGCAGCTGCGCGTGGCCGCCGGCCAGCCGCTGCCGAAGCGCCAGGACGAGCTGGCGATCAGTGGCCATGCGCTGGAAGCGCGGCTGTATGCCGAGGACGCGGACAAGGGCTTCCTGCCCTCGATCGGCACGCTGCGCCACCTGCGCCTGCCGCAGGAAAGCGCCCACGTGCGCGTGGATACCGGCGTGGAACAGGGCGACACCATCACCCCGTTCTACGATCCGATGATCGCCAAGCTGATCGTCTGGGATGTGGACCGCGACGCCGCGTTGCGGCGCATGCAGCAGGCACTGGCGCACTGCCAGGTGGTGGGGGTGACCACCAATGCCGGCTTCCTGCGGCGGCTGGTGGGCACCGATTCGTTCGCGCAGGCCAAGCTGGACACCGCGTTGATCGAACGCGAGCAGGACGCGCTGGCCGCGCCCGCTGCTGGCGAAGCAGCGCTGTGGACGCTGGCGGCAATCGGCGCGGTGGTGACTACCGCGAGCGCGGCAGTGGATGCGCGCGATCCGCGCTCGCCGTGGCAGGCACAGGACGGCTGGCGCATCGGGGCTTCAGCCTCGCGCCTGCTGCCGCTGCAGCAGGGCGAGCGACAGCACTCGCTGCGGATACGGACGCAGCCGGGCGGCTGGCAGGTGCAGCGTGATGGGGAGCCGGCGCAGCAGGTCAGCGGTCACTTCGCCGACGGCCAACTGGACGTGGCGCTGGATGGGCAGCGCTGGCGTGTGGGCGTGCAGCGCGATGACGGCCAGGTGCATCTGTTCACTGCGCAGGGCCAGCAGCGCTTCAGCGTGCATGACCCGGTGGGCGAATCCGAGCAGGCCACGGCGGATGCCGGCAGCCTGCTGGCGCCAATGCCGGGCAGGATCGTCGCCACGCTGGTGGAACCGGGCAGCAAGGTCAGCCGCGGTACGCCGCTGGTGGTGCTGGAGGCGATGAAGATGGAGCACACCCTGGCCGCGCCGGCCGACGGCACCGTGCATGGCTATCGTGCCAAGGCCGGGGAACAGGTGGGCGACGGCGCGGTGCTGGTGGATTTCGAGGCGGTGTAGCCCAACTTCCAGGCGGGGATATGTCGGGTTGGCGGGGCGGGGTGGGTTGGCGGGGGACGGCAACAGCCGCTCCTGCGGGCCTCGTTTCGCGCCATCCATGGCGCTCAACGCCCCCGCCAACCCACCCCGCCCCACCTTCGACAGGTCCATGGTGGCCTTGGAATATTCGGAGGGGAAAACGAGCCGCCGAGCGTGGCTCGGCGCTGCCGTTACCGGTGCTGCCTGCCGTTGTTCCAGATGCGTTCTGCGGGGTCGAACTCGGTGGTGGTCAGGTGCTGCGCGCGCCAGCCGATGCCGCACATCATCACCGGGCTTGACGCTATGCCGTCCAGTTTCAGGGTGTCTTCGATGTCGAACTCGTTGATCGCGGCGGTCACGTAGGAGGCGACCCCCTCCAGGGTCGCACTGATCGCGAGCTGCTGCGACAGATGGCCGGCGTCCATCAGGATCGCCCGATACGCTTTGGGATGGCTGCGGTACTTCCAGAAATTGCGCGAAAAACGCGCCACCTGGATCAGGTGCAGGGCGGCATCGACAAACCATTCCTGGCCCGCAAGCATCAGCCGGACACGGCCATCAAGGTCGTCCGGCTGGTCGGCCAGGCGGCGCAGCGCGTGGCTGACCGGATCATAGTGGTGGATGCCGTTTTCCAGGCCCTCCACGTTGCGTACCACCGCATAGGTTTCCAGTGGATGCAGGCCGCCGCCGGAGGGAATGTTCTTCTTCAGGATCTGCATGTCCGGCGCTGGCTGGATCACCGCGTGCGCCATGATCGTGCGCTTCAGTATCCTCGCCGCCGTCTGCAGCGGCAGTGCACGGTCCGGATCGAAATTGCGGCAGGTGACCCTGCGCGACATCAGCTCATCGAAGTCCTCATCCGCGGCGACCGGCAAGGGGATCGGGGTGCCTTCCTGGTGGCTGACCGCCGCCGGCGGCGGGCCGTAACGGGCATGCAGTTCCACCGCCGTGACCAGGTTGTTGCTGCGCATTTCATGGGCGCTGTCCACGCCTCTCCAGCGCCCTGCGCGATGCGCCAGCGCCGTCAGCGGCCACCCGTTCAAGGCCCGCACACGCGCATCGGCGTCGCGGAACGTGGCCGCGCTTTCTTCATCGCTGATCACCAGGCCCTTGGCGATCAATCCGCTCAGCACCTCGCTGCAGCCGTCGTACGCGTCGGCTTCGCTCCACTCGCCGTGTGCCATCCTGCCCAAGGCGATGACCTCTTCTTCGCTCAGCACCACCGGCGCATCCAGGTGGCCCGCCACCGCCTGCCAGGCCAGCGTGGTCTGCAGTTCGGCGCGCCCTTGCAGCACGGCCTGCAGGTCCAGTCCACGGTCTTCCTTGACCTGCATCATCAGCAGAGAACAACGGCGGTAGCGCATGAAGGATGTCCAGCAGGAGGCTTGCGCAATTCTAGGCTGCAACGCCTCACGCCGATGCAGCCATGCCCTGCTAAACCTCTGCGCGGATATGCCGCTATAGCCTACTTGAGCCAACCCAACCAGGAACGACGACCATGGCAACTCCCCCCGCACGTACCCCGCTCACGCCGGCACAGGCTGCCACCCTGCTGGACCTGTTGCAGAACGATGACGCGTTCCGTTCGGCGTTCGCCGCAAGCCCGACCACGGCACTGGCAGGCCTCGGCGTTGTCGCCGACCCCACCGGCCCCGTGTGCGATCCGGTGCAGGCGCTGGCCAGCAAGGAAGAGTTCGCTTCGGTATCGCAGCAGCTGCAGGCACACGTCGCCCTGCGCGGCTCGTTCGATGTGCCTTACTGCTTCGAAGCCGGCAAGGTCCAGGACGCACTGGAAGGCTGAGCCGCCACGGCCAGCGCAGCCGGCCCACGGGCCGGCTGTCGGCGTGGATCGTGACTGTCGTGCACGTTCAGTGCCTGCAGGATGTAGTTGCCGTTGTCTTCGGCATAGGCAAGACCACGATGGCGTTCAAGCCATTTCTGCTCGACCAGCGCGCTGGCGGCATCGTCTGCAGCAAGATGGGTGTCGCGCAACGCGGCATGTACCTGGTAGAGCTCGCGCCCGTTGACCATCGGCTTGAGCAGCGCCAGCGCGCGCTCCGGGTGACCCTCGAGGCGCGCCTGCGTGGCTTCGACGATCACCAGCATCTGCGCTGACCGATCACCGCCGCGTGCCGCGATCTGCCGCTTGATGAGCGGCAGCAGGTTGCCGAGCGGGTCGGCGCTGCGCTGTGCCAGGTAAGCGGTCGCGGCCACGATGAACGCTACTTCCTGCTGGTCCGGGACGGCGACGTCGCCCTCCAGCTCCTGCAGCAGCTTGACGATCTCCTGCCGGTACCCGCGGTGCTGCACCCCGTCCATGCCCTGCAGGTTCTTCACCACCACGTCGACCAGGGTGCACATGACCTCTTCACCACAGCCATCGCGCAGGGTCTGAAGGCCGGCAATGGCACTGGACCGGTCGTTGGCATCCACCAGCACGGCGGCGCGTTCGAGCTGTTGGCCCATGTTCGATGCCGGGACATCCTTCATGTTGGCCAGCGCGGCGGGCATGTCACCTTCCACCGCGTACACGATACCCAGGCGCGTGCTGGCGGTGCGTCCGGCCAGCGTATTGGCCGTGCGGAAGTGCCGCCGCGCGGTTTCGTGGCGGCCGATCGCCAATTCGATCCGGCCGACGAAATCGTGGGCCACCGATCGCATCGGATTCTGCGTGGCCAGCAGGCGACGGGCCGCGTTCAGTGCGTTGGTGTAGTCGCCCAGCGAGTACAGCGCGCGCGCGCGATTCATGTAACCGGCGTAGTAGTCCGGGTACAGGTCGGTCAGCATTTTCCATTTCGCGGCAACGTCGCTGATCGGCGCGCCGTCGAGCTGCTTGCCCCACGCGTCCAGGTACAACACATCGCGCGGGGGCAGCCGCTCGCGCAGTGCCACTGCGCTGCGGTAAGAAGCCATGGCCTGGTTGACCTCGCCCCGCGCCATGTGGATCCGCATCCTGCCGACGTGCGCGAAGGCAAAATCCGGGTCGAGCTTGAGCGCCTGCTCAAAGAACTGCAGCGCCTCGTCGTAACGCCGGCCTGCCAGTGCGTTGCTGCCTTCGGCGTAGGCGCGAAGTGCATCCAGGTTCGGCGTGATGACCTGTGGCAGCGGCACGGCGTTGCTGCGCACATCGGAAAGCGCTTCACCCAGGCGCGTGCGCAGCGAGGCGACGACGGTATCGGTGGAACGCAGCGCGGACTCCAGGCCACGTCCGTCCGCGTACTCGGTGAAGACGGTGACCCCGTCGTGCGGTTGCACCACTTCCACCGCCACGCGCAGGCGTCCGTTGACCTCGGCGATGGAAGGAATCAGCACGGCACGGGCGCCCTCGCGGATCGCCACTTCCACTGCCGCCTTCCTGTCCAGCGGCGCATCGGGATTGCGGCGCATGCGTGCTTCGGTGTCACGCACCTTCAGGTCGCTGAGCACATTGACGTAGCGGGATTGCTCAAGGCTGACCCGCAGGGCCAGGTCCATCGAATCATCCAGCAGGCCGTTGCCGGTCATGTTGCGCACATCGGCCAGCACCACCCAGTCGCGCTCGGCGAAGGCGATCGCCGGCTGCGGCCGCAGCAGCAGCCACGCGCCCAGCACCAGCACCGCCGCGAACATCGCTTCGGCCGCCATCGCCATCGGCCGGCGCCAGAACGGAATATCGCGGCTCGCCTTGGGCGTGGGACGCGGGCGACCCACCGCCGGAACGTCCTCGGACACGACCCCATGGACGTCCATCGGTTGCGCTACGCCCTTGAAGCGCCAGCGCCCGTATGACTTCCACTTCAGCCCCTTGCCGACCTCCCCCAGGCTGTCGGCCACCCGGCGCACCATCGATTCGGCGGTGGCCGACAACAACACCTGTCCCGGCCGCGCCAGCTGCATCAGGCGCGCAGCCATCGGCTTGGCCAGGCCTTCCACCTCGACCGGCTTGGACCCCAGCGCGATGGCCTCGGCCGTGTTGTTCCACAGGATCACCTCGCCCACGTGCAGGCCGGCCCGCGCCAGCAGCGGCACGTTGTTGGCCTGGCCGAGCTGGCGCAGCGCCTGCTGGTAATCCAGCGCGAAGCCCAATGCATCCACCGGCCGCTCGAACAGCATGAACAGGCCGTCGGAACGGTCGATCTGCTGGCCGCGCCAGCGCTGCTGCATCGCCAGTACCAGGCGGTCGTGCTGCTGGAAAAGTTCGGCCGCGCCGGCATCACCGATGCGCTCCACCAGCGTGGTGGAATCGCACAGATCGGTGAACAGCAGCGCGCGCAGTTGCGGGACGTGGGAGGTCGCTTCCGTGCCACCGCTCATGGGAGTCTCCGCTCAGCCGGTTTCGACGACGTCGTGCGGCCAGCATAGCCGGTCGCCGCCATCCCGCTTGGCCTGGTACAACGCGCGGTCCGCGTTGGCGTACCACTCGCTCCAGTCGGCGGTGGGGTGCACCAGGCTGGCGCCGATGCTCAGGAAGCACACGTGCGGGGTGCCGTGGCTGCGTTCGATCAGGCCATGCACGGCCGTCAGCACGAATTCGGCGGCATGCTGCACGATCTCCGCGTTGGCACGGCGCAGCAGCAGGCAGAACTCATCGCCGCCCAGCCGGCAGGCCAGGTCGTCGGCGCCGGCCATCGAGCGCAGGATGTTGGCCACGCTCTGCAGCACGCGGTCGCCGGCCTGGTGGCCGAACTCGTCGTTGATCTGCTTGAAGCGGTCACAGTCGATCAGCAGCAGGCCCTGCGCCGGCCCCTCTTCGTGCGCGCGGCATTCCTGCAGGTACAGCGCCAGTCCGCGCCGGTTGTGCAGCCCGGTCAGTTCGTCGGTCCGCACCAGTTCGCGCGTATGGCTGAGCTGGTGGGTGGTGACGTACAGGTTGTCCAGCGCGGTTTCCAGGTCGTGGTTGCGGCGCCGCAGCTGGCTGATCAGCGCCTGCTCGTTGCCGACCACGCGCATGATGGTACGGCGCAGGAAATAGGCGATCAGGCCGGGCTCGGTTTCCACCAGCCGATGGAAATCGACATGGCCCAGTTCCAGCACGTCGGTATCGCAGGTGGCGCGCGCATCGGCGCTGCGCAGGTGGTCACCGATCAACAGGCCAAGCTCGCCGAAGAACTCGCTGCCGGCCAAGCGCTTGAGCACCAGGTCTTCGCCGAAATCCAGTTCGATCTCGCCTTCGGCGATGACGAACATGCTGCTGCCGCGGTGGCCGCGACGAAACAGGCAGTCACCTGCGCGCAATGTGCGCCGGTGGGCGAAGCGGGCGAACAGGTCGAACTCTTCCGGGCTGAGGACGGCGTGCACGATCTCAGCCATCGCCGTGGTGGCAATGCCTGATCGTTCCACCACGTCTGCGACCGCACCCCTGCCAGTCATTCCCCTGCCCCGCCGATCAGACTTCCCATCCTGAGGTGCGGAGCATATCACCGCTTTCAACTGTGCGCTGTGTCCCATTTTCCTGCATCCGTGCGTGGAATATCAGGGGCTTGAACGCGGTGTGCGGAGGGGAGCGGCCAGGGCGTGGCCGCTCCCTTCCCTTCTTCACATCAGGCCGCGCGGCCGGCGCTGAACTGCGCTTCCTCGGTGGACCCGGTCAGGGCGGTGGTGGAGGACTGGCCCTGCTGGATCGCCTGGGTAACCGCATCGAAGTAGCCGGTGCCCACCTCGCGCTGGTGCTTGACCGCCGTGAAGCCGCGGTCGGCGGCGGCGAACTCGGCTTCCTGCAGCTCCACGAAGGCGCTCATCTGGCGGCGTGCGTAGCCATGGGCCAGGTTGAACATCGAGTAGTTCAGCGCGTGGAAGCCGGCCAGGGTGATGAACTGGAACCTGTAGCCGTACTTGGCGATCTCGGTCTGGAACGTGGCGATGGTGGCGTCGTCCAGGTTCTTCTTCCAGTTGAAGCTGGGCGAGCAGTTGTAGGCCAGCAGCTTGCCCGGGAACTTCGCGTGGATGGCTTCGGCGAACTGTCGCGCGAACTCCAGGTCCGGCTTGCCGGTCTCGCACCACACCAGGTCGGCATAGGGGGCGTAAGCCAGGCCGCGGCTGATCGCCTGGTCCAGGCCGTTGCGGGTCTTGTAGAAGCCTTCAGTAGTACGCTCGCCGGTGGCGAACGGCTGGTCGTTGGCATCGATGTCGCTGGTCAGCAGGTCGGCCGCCTCGGCATCGGTACGCGCCACCAGCAGGGTCGGCACGCCCAGCACGTCGGCCGCCAAACGGGCTGCGTTCAACTTCTCGATCGCCTCGCGGGTGGGCACCAGCACCTTGCCACCCATGTGGCCGCATTTCTTCACCGAAGCCAGCTGGTCTTCGAAGTGCACGCCGGCGGCACCGGCTTCGATCATCGCCTTCATCAGCTCGAACGCGTTCAGCACGCCGCCGAAGCCGGCTTCGGCATCGGCCACGATCGGCTGCAGGAAGTCGATCTCATCCTTGCCCTCGGCATGGTGCAGCTGGTCGGCGCGCAGCAGGGTGTTGTTGATGCGCTTGACCACCGCCGGCACCGAATCGGCCGGATACAGCGACTGGTCCGGGTACATCTGGCCGGCCAGGTTGGCATCGGCGGCGACCTGCCAGCCGGACAGGTAGATGGCGTTCAAGCCGGCCTTCACCTGCTGCATGGCCTGGTTGCCGGTCAGCGCGCCCAGCGCGTTCACGAAGTCTTTTTCCTGCAGGTAGGTCCACAGCTTTTCCGCGCCCAGCCGGGCCAGCGAATGCTCCACGTGGACCGTGCCGCGCAGGCGCACCACGTCGGCGGCGGTGTAGTTGCGTTCAATCCCCTGCCAGCGGGGGTTGGTGTCCCAGTCGTGCTGGATCTGTTCGGCAGTGGGCAGCGTGCTCATGTCTATCTCCAGTTCGTCAGTACTACATCAGGAAGAAAAAGCGGGCCGGCGCGGGCGTCAGTCGATGCGTGCGTAGGCCGGCAGGGTCAGGAAATCATTGAGTTCGTCGGCGCGGCTCAGCTCGGCCAGCAGGGCGATGGCTTCGTCCACGCGGCCGCCGCCGGGCAGGGCCGCACGGTCGCCCAAGCGGGCCGGCAGCTGGGCCAGGGCGTTGTCCAGCAGGGCGGCATCGATGGCGGTGCCGTCGTCCAGCTGCTGGCCGGGGGTATGCAACCATTGCCACAGCTGGCTGCGGCTGATTTCGGCGGTTGCCGCGTCTTCCATCAGGTTGTGGATCGGCACGCAGCCGTTGCCATCCAGCCAGGCAGCCAGGTAGCGCACGCAGACCTCCACGTTGCCTTCGAAGCCGGCGCGGCTGATGCTGCCCGGCGGCCGTGCGATCAGCTGGTCGCGGTCCACGCGCACATCCTGGCGCAGCACCTGCTGCTGGTTCGCACCGGGCATGTGCTCATCGAAGATCGCCATCGCCACCGGGATCAGCGCCGGGTGCGCGACCCAGGTGCCGTCATGCCCGGCGGTCACTTCGCGCAGCTTGTCCGCGCGCACCCGCGCCATCGCCTGTTCGTTGGCGGCCGCATCGTTGCCGATCGGGATCTGCGCCGCCATGCCACCCATCGCATGCGCGCCACGGCGGTGGCAGGTCTGGATCAGCAGTTCCGAATAGGCCTTCAGGAACGGCTGGGTCA
This sequence comes from Stenotrophomonas chelatiphaga, assembly GCF_032054965.1. Lineage (NCBI taxonomy): Bacteria > Pseudomonadati > Pseudomonadota > Gammaproteobacteria > Lysobacterales > Lysobacteraceae > Stenotrophomonas > Stenotrophomonas chelatiphaga. The sequence goes on from NZ_DAMBRS010000007.1 coordinate 128,868, forward strand.
TCGTCACCTGGCCGCGCTCGGGCAGGACCTTGTCGGCGTGCCGGCGGAAGGTCTTCAGGTACGAGAAAATGTAATCCCAGCGCCCGCAGTTGAGGCCAACGATGCGGTCGCGCAGCGCATGCAGGATCTCGTCCATCTCGAACACCGCCGGCAGCGTTTCGATCAGCACGGTGACCTTGATCTGGCCATGCGGCAGGCCGAGCATGCCCTCGATGTGCGACAGCGCGGTTTCCCACAGCGCCGCCTCTTCCATGCTCTGCAGCTTGGGCAGGTAGAAGTACGGGCCGCGGTCGTTGGCCATCAGCGTGCGGGCGTTGTGGTAGGCGAACACCGCCGCGTCGAACAAGCCGCCGGCCAGGCGTTGGCCATCCACCAGCACGTGCTTTTCGTCCAGGTGCCAGCCGCGCGGACGCACGATCAGCACCGCGCGTTCTTCGTAAGGACGCAGCGAGTAGTGCTTGGCCGGCTTGCTGCCGCTGGCCGGGGCGGTGAACTGCAGGTCGCCACGCACCGCACCGATCAACGACTGCTGGCCGGCCAGCAGGTTGCGCCAGGTCGGCGCGGTGGCGTCCTCGAAGTCGGCCATGAACACTTTGGCCCCGGAGTTCAACGCGTTGATGACCATCTTCGGGTCGGTCGGGCCGGTGATCTCCACGCGGCGGTCCAGCAACGCGGCCGGCAGCGGCGCCACTTTCCAGTCCTCGGCGCGGATCGGCGCGGTATCGGTGCGGAAGTCCGGCAGGCCGCCCTGGTCGAAGAACGCCTGGCGCTGCACGCGGGCGGCCAAGCGGGCCTGCCGACCGGGTTCCACCGCACGGTGCAGCGACACCAGCAGGGCCAGCAGCGGGGCCGGCAACAGCGCGGACTGGCCGGCCACTTGGGTGGTCAGAGTGATCCCCGGGGTGGGCTTGGCAGACGGCGATGGGATGGCGGAAGCAACGGCGGACATCGGGACACTCCAGCAGCGAGGGACGTCCCTACCGTGCTTCCCGGCCCATGTATTTGACAAAGCAGTTATTGCAATGCATTGGATAAGTTGTGCTTATACTCGTTACACCATGCCCACACGCCCACCGCCAAGTCCCCGTTTTTCCTACAAATCCGATCGGCTGAAGCCGCTGCGCGCGTTCTGCCAGACGGTGCGATTGGGCTCGGTTTCACGTGCGGCGGAGGCACTTTTTGTCAGCCAGCCGGCCATCAGTCAGCAATTGCAGGCCTTGGAGCGGGAACTGGGCGTGGTGTTGTTCGAGCGCAGCGGGCGGCGCCTGGTCCCCAGCCGCGAGGGCCAGCTGCTGTTCGAAATGGCGCAGCCGCTGGTGGAGGACCTGGACGGCCTGGAGGCCCGCTTCCGCGACAAGGTGAGCGGCATGGACGCCGGCGAGCTGAACATCGCGGCCAACAGTTCCACCATCCTGTACCTGCTGCCGCGCATCATCGAACGCTTCCGCCAGCTGCACCCGGACGTGCGGCTGACCCTGCACAACGCCATCAGCGCCGACGGCACCGACCTGCTGCGCGACGACGCCGCCGACCTGGCGGTGGGATCGATGACCGACGTGCCGGCCGACCTCAGCTATGCCCCGGCCTACCGCTTCGAGCAGATGCTGATCACCCCGCACGACCACCCGCTGGCGCGCGGCACGCTGAGCCTGGAGGCGATCTCCAAGCACCCGCTGGTGCTGCCGCCCAAGCGCCAGATCACCTACCGGCTGGTGGACCAGGTATTCCAGCGCCACCGCCTGCCCTACACCGTGGCGCTGGAAGTAGGCGGCTGGGAAGTGATCAAGCAGTACGTGGCGATGGGCATGGGCATTTCCATCGTACCGGCGCTGTGCCTGAACGACGCCGACCCCGGCAAGCTGGTCGCGCGCTCCATGCGCGAATGGTTCCCGGAGCGCAGCTACGGGGTCATCGTACGCCGCGGCAAAGCCTTGTCCCCGCAGGCCCGCGCCTTCGTCGAAATGATCCAACCCGAACTGTTCTCGCCCCGCGAATACGACCAGAGCGGCCACTCCGAACGCTGACCCCGGTAGTGACGGCCGCTGGCCGTCATGCATCCGCGCTCCTGGAGGCTGACGACCGTGCTCCTGGTAGGTGACGACCGTACTCCTGGTGGGTGACGACCGTTGGTCGTCACGGCTCTCCAAGGTAAAGCCGACTTCACTCGCCCGCGTCCGCTTCAACCACTCCAAGATCCAGCCTGGGCAACGGATAAACCCCCTCGCCATACTCCATCGTGCAACCCGGCGTCTTCGAACAACTCTCCGGGATCTCGGAAATCGTGCGCACAGGCGTCAGCTGGGTCACCGCCTGCAAGCGCCCCGCAACAACCACCGGCGGCACCACACCCTCGCCAATCTCAAGCGGCGGGATCCGACTGAAGCGCGCATGGAGCCGGTAATACCCCGGCCGCACGGTCCCATCCGCACTAGAGACACACGGCCAGTACGTAAAATATGCCGGCCAACGGCGGAAGCAATGAAGACTCTATGGCGTCACTCAAACCGCACCTGGCTCAGTAGACCTTTACGACTTGCAAGCTAGTTTGCAGGGCAGGGAGCTTCGACGGGATAAGTGGTCAACTCCAAAGATCCAAAGCGCCTCAGCCTATCTGTAACAACCTTAACAAAATTATTATATTCGTCAGGAGATTTAAAATTTTGATGAAATATCCAAACATCTACAGCACCTACGGCCTTTACATCACTAAGCACCAAGGGGGTCCAACTATCCGCTTTAGGAGCATAAAAAACAAGAAGAACTGGGCGCTCCAATAGATCTTCCATATCCGAAAATCCCTTCTCCATTCCGAACTCGGCCAGCGCTTCGTCAAGCGCCGCTATCATCTGGTCATACAGAGCCGGATTCATGCATAACCGACCCTGCAGAGTCGGAGGAATTGATTTACATCCAACGCAAATTAAGATTAAGAAAATCAATATCATCCGGAAAGTGATATTCATGGCTGCTTGGCGATCCTCTTCATGCCCGCCTGCGCTTGGGCGTGAGTAGCCCCAAATAGGACGAAGCCTGCGATATTATTCAATCCGGGCCAGCGACCCGATCCGGACCCGATAGTCGTCAGATAGATATATTTTCTTTCGATAAAAGTTAATTTTCCCAAATCAAATACTCGATCCGTCCCGTATGAAAGCTGGTGAACAACCTTTCCAGGATGGAAAGTATGACCTTTAAGAGTTGAGTTGACTATCCTGTTTTGTGTAGCGTCAACCGTATGATAGATCGGGTCCTCGAAAGGGGGCAGAATCTGGAGGCCGGATTCTGGTCCATAAATAAATGGCACGGAAAATTTATCCACTACTGACATGGCGTTTTCCATGTTGCAACCGTCAGCGCCAACTTCACACAGCTGCGTCCGACCAATTTTATACTCGTGATCACTTCGCGCGGCCTGCGACCTTAAGCGCAATGCACCACTCGTCGAGGCACCACGAATATCGCCGGTTGAACCTCCTCTATCCCCCTGATCAAGCCGGCAGGCCGTGTCCTTGCCACAGGCCGCCTGCATTCCATTTGGATCTGAGAGAGTGAATGGATTTGAGTTTCCGTACCTATAACGATTGAACTGTCCCACCGGATCACCATAAGCCGTGACCGGATCAACACTCAGAAACACACCCAGCACCGGATCCATATACCGCTGCTGCATGTAAGTCAGCCCGGTACCTGCATCCATCACGTGCCCGGTATACCCCAAGCCGTCCGTCGCCGCACCCACTGAAGCACCATACGGCTCGAACTGCTTCCGCTCCACCACCGCGCCAGCGCCGTTCGTCGTCACTACCGGACTACCCAACGCGTCGTTGTGCTGCCAGGTCACCACGCCGTTGCTGCGGGTGGCCAGCAACCGCTTGCCCAAGTGGATGTAATCCATGGTGCCGCGATCGCGTCGCTGCTCGTGCAACAGCGTCCCATCGCTCCCATATAGCGAGAACAATCGTTGTCCATTCGCATCGGTGGCGGTTACCCGCCTTCCATGCGCGTCATAGCGATAGCGTTCGATACCAGGCACCTCGCGCAGCCGGTTACCAAAGTCGAACGTATGCAACTGCCCGTTCCGGTTAGCCAGGTTGCCCTGCACGTCGTAGGTGAGGCCAATCGTGGTCGCCCCGCTATCGTCGCGCACGTTGGTCAACCTGTTCTTGGCGTCATACCAGTAGTTATGTGCCTTGACCCCGCCCAGGTGGCTGCTGACCAGATTGTCCAGCACGTCATACCGGTAACGGAACTGCCCATCACCACCAAAGCCGGCAGAGGTAGCCTGAACCAACCGATTGTGCCCGTCGTACTGCATCCGAACGTCCTTGGACGTACCCTGCTGCTGGTCAAGGATCGCAATGACGTTTCCGTTCGCGTCGTACGCATAGTTCAGTGCCAGCGCACCGCTATCCCGCAATTGAGCAGGGAACTGCCGCGCATTGAGTACCGTCTGATGCTGCACGCCATTGCCGTACTGCAGCCGCGCCAGAGAGCCACCCGGATGCCAGGTGATGGTCTGCGCATATACCTGACCACTCGTATCACGCACCTGTGTTGGCTGGCCCAATGCATTGGGCTGGTACTGCAAGGACAGCCCGCCCGGACGCGCCTGACCCGCCATGCTACCGTTGGCGTCGTAGCTGTAGCCCACGGCCACGGGAGCGCCTCCGTTCACGCTCACTGTCTCGGCGATCAGCAACCGGCGCTTGTTGTACGTGTAGGTATTGACGACGGTGTTGGCCCCGCCTTCGTTCCACGTTGTCACCTGCGCGGGCAGGCCGTCCGGCGTGTACTGCCACTGCTGGTTGCCGTTTCCGTCAGGGAATGTGAGCGTCAAAAGACGATTGCGGGCGTCGTACGTGCGATCCACGCGACGTCCGGATGTCCGGGCTGCGTCCCGGTCGCAACTGGTAGCGCTGGGGAGGTTCAAGCCGGCTGCAGACCAGATGAGGTTTCCGCCGGCATCGTAGTCCATGACCGTCGACCCCGTTTCCGGCTCGATGACCTTGCACAACTGTTGCTGCGGGTCGTACACGTACTGCCGCGCGACGCTGCTCGGTGCCTGCCCCTGCTCAACCTTGATGGTGATCTGGTGGCTCCCCGTCGCGCTGCGTGCATCTTTGGCGATTGCGCGAAGAGTGTGCGTGCCGACGGGGAGATCGGTCAGCTGGTACTGATAGGGAGGTGCCGTCAGCGTTGCGACAGCAGTACCGTTCAGCAGCAGTTGCACCTGGGACAGCGCGCCATCCGGATCGGACGCATCGGCAGTGAACAGCACGTTGCCCGGATGGGGCAGGATCGCTCCCGCACTCGGCGAGGTAATGCGTGCGATTGGCGCCTGATTGGCGCGGAGCGTGAAGTTACCCGAGCCATCCAGGAGATGGTTTGGGCCGCCGAAGCGCGAAATGCCATGTACATGGATAGGCTTACCCGCGTGTTCGGCCAAGACCGCTGCAGACGGGGTGATGCTGAAATTGTGGTTAGTACCCGCTCCGCAGCGCGCGTTCACCTCATCACTGCTTGCGATGTTGGCGGTCGCCTCTGCTGCGTAGGTGCCGACACCCGCCGGTCCCCCCACGTAGAGGTGGACACCTACCGAGGTTGCGGCCCGTGTTGAGCATGCCCAACCCCGTATGACGCCACTGTTCATACTGGTAACTGCGCCGATGACGCGTGACACGTGGACGTTTCTGGTTGCGCTGTAGACACCCTGACCACGAGTATCACTGACGTAGGCGCGAACACTGTGGTCGCCCGGTACGGTGTACCAGTTGTAGGTGTGGTTGGGTGGCGAGGTGGATCCCAACTGCTGTCCATCGCCCCAGAAGGTAACCTGAGCCACCCCGTCATCAGGATCCGATGCCGTTGCCTTCAGCACGATCGGATTGCCCTCACCCACAACTGCGCCTTCGTTCGGCGAAGTCATGCTGATGGTGGGCAAGCGGTTGTAAGGCACCCGGTGGACACCGGAGGCGCCGATGAGCGAGTTCGCTGCGCCAACCGGCGAGATGCCATGAACGTATATCGGGCTGTTCGGACTATTGATTACTACGTGAGGCGGTAGCGGTATCAGGAACCGGTGAGCACTGCTCTGCGTTCCGCACTCCGCTGCGATGGCGGCCTCACCGGGCTGGTCGGCGCGCGTGCTGTTGACGCCCGTACCTTGGCCTGCGCCGCCACCGACGTACAGATGCACGTCGATAGGGCCCTCGATATATCGAGAACACGCCCAGCCTTTGACATGCGTGCCCGTTACGCCATCAATATTCCCCTTGATGGCGGAACCGATGACGGTGATCCGGGTAGGCAGCGATGCCAGCCCAAACCATGTCACGCCATCCTGGACCATCTTCCACTGGAAGTCATACGTGCCGGGTTGAGTTGGCGCAGTGACCGTGAAGTTGAAGGTAACATGCTGGTCATACTGAACGTAGCTCGGAACCGCGACGCGCCCCAGGCCCCAACGGGTGTTGTCACCCGGCAACTGGGAGCCGAGATTGAAGTTCTGGCCAACCTGCCAAGGCGTCGCGCCATTGTTCCGGAAGGTCAGGCTCACCGCGTAGGATTGCCCAACGATCATCTGTGTCGGCACGGACTGGCCAACAAATCGCGCGGAGAGAACTTCGAGCGGTTCCTCAGGAGGATCGGTCGGGCACGGATTCGGGATGGCCAAGGTAGTCGCTGGACCGGCCACGCGACGGGGCACCTCGGTTTCGCAGGCGGTTGCCGACCAACCCGCCAACAGCAGGGAAAGCGCACAGAGAATCCGAGCCATGCGCGGCACATTCGAGTAGTTGCGATTCATGGACGTCCCGGTCTCAGAATGATTCGCGCACGATGCGCGTCGGCTTGCCCAACACATCACGCACTACACGCGTCCGGATACCCGGCTCACCCGCTGCAGGCTGTTCGATGGATATCGGGCTCTGGTAGCTGGGTGTGTCGAAGACCTGGTGATGGGTGATGGACCGGTCTCCGCGCGGACTGGTCATGCGCACATCCATGCCGGGCAGGTACTCGGTCACTGTGGTCAACAAGCCCAACTCACTGTCACCCGACGATGACGTCAGGCGGCCGAGGGCGTCGTACTCACTCCAGTTGCCTGCAGTCAGCGAGGCGGTGGATCCAGGATAGGACTGGAATATCGCGCGACCCGCGTGGTCGTAGCTGAAGCGCTGGTACCGATCGGTGGCGGTTATGTTGCTGGTGTCATGCTCGCGCGTCACCAAGGGACGCCACATGGCGTCGAAGTAGGTGAGCTTCCTGCGGTTGCCCGAAGGTTGTGGTCAAGCGCCAGTGTCCAGCGGCTATGCCGTGTTCGACTGCGGTGACGCGCTCGAATTTCTGCACCGTGGCATTCCATTCGTTCGTGTCACCGCTTGGGTAGGTCGTGGTACTCATCCGACCCATCGCGTCGTAACCGTAACTGGTCTGGTACCCGAGTTCGTTGACGACGTTGGTGATCCAGCCACTGTCATTGACAGTTGCGCTGATGGACGTACCGTCGGGGAAACCGATCGACTGCGGCGTACCGCGTTTCCAGTTGTTGAGTGTGGTCACATTTCCGCGACCGTCCGCTGCACTCGCCAGGCTTCCATCAGCATGGTAGGTGAGGGTCTGCGTCACCTTGCCGAACTGACGTTGCTGTTCTGGAAGTGCCAGAGCATTGAACGACGTCTGTGATTCCACCAAGCCGGTGTTGTTGTTGGTGGTGCTGGCGGTCTGCCCGAGCACCCAGCGTGAGGCGTCGTCGTAGTAGGTCGTGGTGTCAGTCCGGCTATCCCCCAGGCTGCTGCCTCGGCTGACCTGCAGCGGCCTGCCCTTGGCGTCGAACGAGTTGACCGACCACGTCATCGTTACGCCATCCCGGACGACTTCTTTCTGCAGCAGCGGGCGAACCAGCACAGACGACTCGTCGTTTCCGCCCCAGCGCGAGCCGTAGCGATCGGGGAAGGGCATGCCGCTGACCTGCGCCGTGCTGACATAGGTCAGGTTCTGGCTTTCAAGCACCGCGCCGCTGGCCGCCGCGACGCTGCGTGCCAACAGTTTGCCTTCGTTGAGGGAATAGACCACACCGTAGCTTTCGGTGACGCGGCTTCCGTCCGGTTGGTGGATCGTCACGGCCTTTGAGGCGACGCAGGTGGTGCAGGGCGGTACGTTGCCCGACCATAGCTCACCGCCTCCGGATACGTCTTCGTAGAACCAGCGCAGCGGCGACGGGATACCCGGGCCTTCGATCGTCTTCTCCGTCAGGCCATAGACATCGAAGTAATTGGGGACGGCAAGACGATGCAGAATCGTTGCGCCCATTCCGCCGCTGGATTCCGCTACGCACAGCACGGCAGGCACCCCATTTCGATAGCGGCGCTGGTGGTCAAAACGGAAGGTTGCTACAGCCGATGACGGGTGCTTCATCTGCAGCGAAAATGTCTGCTCGCGCAGTGGCGCGACATTGCCACAGCCAGGGCCGGGATCTTCGCGCCAGATCTCGTAGGAGATCCGCCGCTCGGACAGGTGAGTGAGCTCCCATGTGGCTGCGTCAGGTTGGGTAATCCGCTGCAGCAGCGCGCTGCTGGTGTAGGCGTAGTTCCAAATGCGGCCATGTGATGAAGCGCTGGCAAGGCGTCCATTTGCGTACTGCAACGTGATGGATCGGCCGTCGCTGCCGGTAATGGCGGTCGGGTGGCCCGCAGCGTTATAGCTGAGTGTGACGGAATTGCCGAAGCGGTCCTGGATGCGACTGGCGAGCAGGTAGACTTCTACACGCGGTCGAGACTTTCCAACAGCACCGTCCTGCCCCATCGCACCCACGTTGCGCGTCGTACCCACGTCGAAGGTGTATGTAATGCCGTCAGTGGTCTGCAGGATGAAGCCCTCGCCTGGATAACCGGAGAGCATTGGCGTGCAGCTGACCGCATCCAGCGAGCTGGTGGTCCAGACGTTGCCCTGGCCGTTGGCTGGCTTGAATGATGACGGTGGCAGGCCAATCAACGAGCGCGCGCCTTCCCCTGGCAGGTTCACCGAATAGCCTGACCAGATGTCTTCAATCTGATGGGGCGGCGTGGTTCGTGGGTAGAACGTGTCACTGCAACGCGCTTGGGCCTGACCACTGCTGCCCGTATTCCATCCATAGGCGGAATCGAAGACGCCCGAGATGTAGGGGACATCAATATCCCAGTCGCCTGCCCCACCGTACGGTTGTGGCGCGATCGTCGCAGGTTGCGGGCGCACAGAAAGTTTCCGGGTCAGCCGTACCGGCAATGCATTGGTGCCCGGGACGTCTATATCTGTCTGCTGGAACGTGACGCTCTGGTCGTAGACGTTGACCGAATCCCCGAACAGGTCCGAGGTAAGGGCACCGACCTGTTCGGCGGAGCGCAGGCGCTTGTCGTATTCCTGGTAGGGCTGCATGGTTTGTCCATGCGCGAGGCCGGCAGCCTGTATCAACAGTGCGGCGATGACAGCCACGCGCGCACCGCCAGCGGCCGCCTTCCGGCGATCCTTTGACTCGATCTGCATCCTTGCTTCCCCTGTTGTCAGCGGAGCGAATATTCACTATCCGTTCACTTTGGTCAAGTCCCCCGTGTGCTTGCTCAGAGAGCTCCCGCGACGTCTCTACAATCCCCCCATGTCTATCGAACTCCGCCATCTCCGCTACTTCCTCGCCGTGGCCGACACCCTGCACTTCGGCCAGGCCGCCGAGCGGCTCGGCATGTCACAGCCACCGCTGAGCCAGCAGATCCGTCAGCTGGAACAACTGCTCGGCGCGCAGCTGTTCGTGCGCAGCCATCGGCGGGTGGAGCTGACCGAAGCCGGTGCGCTGCTGCAGGCGAAGGCCCGCGCGATCCTGCAGCAGGTGGACGCGGCCGTGGACGAGGTGCAGCGGGTGCAGCGCGGCGAGCAGGGCGAGCTGCACATCGGCCTGACCCGCGCCACGCCGCTGGTGCCGCAGATTCCTCGCGCCATCTTCGGTTACCGCGAGCGTTTCCCGCAGGTGCGCTTGCAGCTGCGCGAGATGAACACCCTGCAGCAGATCGATGCGCTGCTGGAAAACCGGCTGGATGTGGGCATCATCCGCAAGCGTGTGCTGCCGCCGGAACTGGTGGCGCACAGCCTGTTCACCGATCCGCTGGCGCTGGTGCTGCATCGCGATCACCCTGCGCTGCGCGGGCGTGATCCGGCCCGCACGGTGTTGCCATTGCAGCAGTTCGCGCACGAACCGTTCGTCGGCTTCCACCGCAGCGTCGGCGCCGGCATCCACGACCAGATGATCGCGCTGTGCGCGGCGGCGGGGTTCACGCCGCGCATCGTGCAGGAGGCCGGTGAGGCGTCCACGCTGATCAGCCTGGCGGCGGCGGGATTGGGCGCGGCGATTTTGCCGTCGTCATGCGACCACATCCAGATCGAGGGCGCGTGCTTCGTGGCGCTGGGCGATCAGGGTGCGCATTCGGAAGTGCAGCTGGTGTGGCGACGGGAAGGAGTGACGCCGTTGATCCGCAATTTCACCGCGCTGCTGCAGGCGGAGTTCGGTCGGTAGTGACGGCCGCTGGCCGTCAACCACGTTCAACCGCCCGATGCGATTGACGGCCAGCGGCCGTCACTACCTCTCAAAGCGGGCGGCGCCACAGGCTCCAGGCGATACCTGCACCGATAAGGGTAAGCACGCCGGTAAACGCACATACGCCGACCCAATCCCACGCGGTGTAGGCCAGTCCGCCCACCGCGCCCAGCACGCTGGAACCCAGGTAGTAAGAGAACAGATACAGCGCGGATGCTTCAGCACGGATCGCGCCGGCACGGCTGCCGACCCAGCTGCTGGCCACCGAATGGCCGCCGAAGAAGCCGAACGTCACCAGCGCGATGCCGATCGCCATCGTCCACAGCCACGGCATCACCAGCAGCACGATCCCGGCGATGATCAGGGCGTAGCTGATCGACAGCACGCGGCCGCGGCCATGGCGGATCGCCTGCTGGCCCATCCATGCCGAACTGAACGTGCCCACCAGGTACACGCTGAAGATCAATCCGACCACGGTCTGGCTGAGGCGATAGGGCGGTGCCAGCAGGTGGTAGCCCAGGTAGTTGTAGGTGGTGACGAACACGCCCATCAGCAGGAACGCGGTGGCGAACAGCCACGGCAGGCCGGGATCGGCGAACAGCTGGCGCCAGCGTGAGGGTAGTTGGCGCAGCCCACCGCGACGGCTCTGGAAGTGCCGCGAGGGCGGCAGCTGCATCCACAGCAGCAGCGTGCTGGCGACGGCGATCAGCGATACCACGCCGATACCCCAGCGCCAGCCCCAGTGGTCGGCGATGATGCCGGCGATCAAGCGCCCGCTCATGCCGCCCACCGCGTTGCCGCCGATGTACAGGCCCATCGCCAGGCCCATCGCGCGGCTGTCCATTTCCTCCACCAGATAGGTCATCGCCACCGCCGGCACGCCGCTCAGCGCCACGCCGAGCAGCGCGCGCAGTACCAGCATCGTGGTCCAGTCGGTCACCAACGCGCTGGCAGCGGACAGCACGGTGGAGGCCAGCAGCGCGGTGATCATCACGTTGCGGCGGCCGACGCGGTCGGACACCAGGCCGGCGATCAGCATCATCACCGCCAGCAGGCCAGTGCTGAGCGACAGCGCCAGTGCGCTGTTGGCGGCGGACACGCCGAAGTGGCGGCTGAACTCGGGCAGCAGCGGCTGCACGGTGTACAGCAGGCCGAAGGTGGAGAAACCAGCCAGGAACAGCGCCACCGCGGTACGCCGGAACGCGGGCGTGCCTTGTTCGATGTGGGTGGCGGCCGCCGGTGCGCCGGTCGGCGTGTCGAGGGGGATGCGGCGCTCAAGGGCGGCCGCGGTATCGCCGTTCATGGGATCGGGATGGCCGGCGGAGACGGCCGGGGTGTGGGGGTGGTATCAGGCTATCCCCCTGCATCGAGTCGATCCATAACCTGATGGGTACGGATTGATATGTTTTGCATATGGATGGCGACAAAAGGGCAAGGGCTGACGACCAGCGGTCGTCACTACCGAACCCTCACTCCCTGGCCGTCACAGGTGCAGCCACTCCAGGCCTTCGCCGCGGCGGTAGTAGACGGCCACGGCTTTGCCGTAGACCTTTTCGGCATCGACGAAGCCGAAGAAGCGGCCGTCGAAGCTGTTGCCGCGATGGTCGCCCATGACCAGCAGCTTGCCGGCCGGCACCACCACGCCATCCACGTCCGGGCCGCCGCCCATGTCCAGGCCAAGCTGCGCGGTGCGTGTGCCGAACTGTTCGGCGGCGGGGTTGCCGGCCTGCTGCAGCGGCTGGCCATTGATGCTGAGATGGCCGCTGCGCACGTCCACCCGGTCACCCGCCACGGCCACCACGCGCTTGATCAGCCGGGTGCCATCGGCGGGGGAATCGAACACCGCCACTTCGCCACGCTGCGGCGCACCCACGTCCATCAGCGCGTGCTGGGTGAACGGCAGGCGCAGGCCATACGCGCGCATGTCCACCACCACGCGGTCACCCGGTTCCAGGGTGGGCTGCATCGAACCGCTGGGCACCACGTAATGGTTGGCCAAGGTGTCGCGCGCGGCGGCCAGCAGGCCAAGCATCACCAGCAGCGGCAGGGCTTCCTTCCTCAACCAGTGCAGGGCGCGCTGGGTAACGGGGGGGCGGGCGATGGCATCCATGGCGAAGCTCCGGGGAGGTGTGGGGGTAAGACCGTGGGAAGGGCGGTTCGGTTCCATGCGGCTGCAAAAAAGGGGTCAGACCCCGGACTCTGACCCGGCCGCTACGGAGAATTTACGCGCGGTCGCGGCGCGCGCCATGGCGGCTTTATGGGCGCTGCGCGCATCGTGTGCCTACCGCGCCTGGGGCGCTTTCTGGTAGGTGTTGCATGACCATCCTGGTGATCCGCCACGCGGCTGCATCGCAGCCACTGCCGGTGCTGCCCGCGCAGCTGGCCGGCCATCGCGTGCTGTGTACGTCCTGCACGACCTTGGCCGGCGTGCGTGAATGCCTGTGCGAGCCACAAGCGCTGCGGGCAGATTGGGTGGTGCTGGATGTCGGCACGGCGGACGACGCGCAATGGGATGGCGAATCGGCGGCGCTGGGGACGGCGCTGGAACGCCTGCCGGCGCCTTACATCGAGTTGCAGGGTGCGCGTGACCCGGGGTTGGAAATCCGCCTGAAACTGCAGCATGCACCGGCTGCGGTGGTGGTGGACCAGCGTGGGCAGGAGGCGGGCTATCCGCTGTCGCTGGCCATCGTGGGCCACCGCCTGGCGCAGGGAGGCTGAGCCATGTCGATCTTCATCATCCGTGGCCCGGAAGCATCCGGTGCCCTGGTCCGCACCGCCGAGCCGCTGCCTGCGCTGGTGCTGAAAACGCTGGTGCACCGCGCGGTGGATGCCGGCACCAGCGTGGCGATCCGTGCCTGCGGGTCCGAACAGGAACTGCTGGATGCGCTGCGCGTGGCCGACCATGCGCGCGGTGAGGTGACCCTGCTGGATCCAGGTGCCTGCGCGCACAGCATGCGGCTGCAGCGGTTGTTGCCGCACCTGCATAACGCGTACGTGGAAGTACACGACGACGGCGCGGTGGCCGAGCCGTGGTTGCCCGATGGCATCGGCCAGCGGCTGGGTATCGCGGCCGGTTACGGGGCGCAGAGCTATGTACTGGCGCTGGACATCGCGCTGGATCACCTGGGGCTGGCCGAGCGCGCCGAGCGCGTGCACGTAGGAACCTGAGCGCTGGCGGACGTCTGCGGGATGCGTCGGGGAAGGACTCTGACCCCGTCGGGCACCCCGGCACGCGCAACGGAAAACGGCGGGGTTTCCCCCGCCGTTCGTTCAACTCACTTCAGGCCGCGGAACTCGAGCAGCGGTTCCACCGACGGGTCCTTGCCGCGGAAATCGCGGTAGAGCTGGCTCAGCTCCACGCTGTTGCCGCGCGAGAGCACCTTGTCGCGGAACTGCTGGCCGTTGGCGGCGGTCAGGCCGCCGTTCTCCTTGAACCACTGGAAGGCATCGTGGTCCAGCACTTCAGCCCAGAAATAGGCGTAGTAGCCGGCCGAATAACCGCCACCCCAGATGTGGTCGAAGTAGCTGGTGCGGTAACGCGGCGGCACCTGCGCCAGGTCCACGTTGAACTTCTTCAGCGCCGCCGCCTCGAACTTGCCCACGTCCTGCAGCGGTGCATCGGCCTTCTGGGTGTGCCAGGCCAGGTCGAGCAGCGCCGCCGACAGGTATTCGGTGGTGGCATAGCCCTGGTTGAAGCTGCGGGCCTTGAGGATCTTGTCGACCAGCTCCTGCGGCATCGGCTCGCCGGTCTTGTAGTTCTTGGCGTAGTTGGCGAACACCTTCGGGTCCAGCGCCCAGTGTTCGTTGAACTGCGAGGGGAACTCGACGAAATCGCGCGAGGTGGCGGTGCCGGCGATCGACGGGTACTTCACGTTGGAGAACATGCCGTGCAGCGCGTGGCCGAACTCATGGAACAGCGTGGTGACGTCGTCGAAGCTCAGCAGCGCCGGCTGGCCCGCGGCCGGCTTGGTAAAGTTGCACACGTTGTAGACCACCGGCTTGGCACCGGTCAGGCCGTCCTGTTCGACGAACACGTCCATCCAGGCGCCACCGGACTTGCTGTCACGCTTGAAGTAGTCGGTGTAGAACAGCGCCAGCGAGGTACCGTCCTTGTCGAACACCTCGTACACCTTCATGTCCGCGTGGTAGGTCGGGATGTCGGTACGCGGCTTGAAGGTGATGCCGTACAGCTGGGTGGCGGCGTAGAAGACGCCGTTCTGCAGCACGTTGTCCAGTTCGAAATACGGCTTGATCTGCGATTCGTCCAGGTCGTACTTCGCCTTGCGCACCTGCTCGGCATAGAAGTCCCAATCCGAAGCGGCCAGCTTGAAGGCGCCCGTCTTTGCATCCGGATGCTGCGCGTCGATGACCTTCTGGATGTCCGCGGCTTCGGCGCGTGCCTTGGCGGTGGCGGCCGGCACGGTATCGGTCAGCAGCTTCAGCGCAGCGGCCGGGGTCTTGGCCATCTGGTCGCCGAGGTTGTAATCGGCGTAGGTGGCGAAGCCGAGCAGCTTGGCCTTCTGCGCACGCAGCTGGGCCAGGCGCTGCACGGTCTGCTGGGTGTCGTTGGCATCGCCGCGCTGGGCGCGGGTTTCCGATGCTTCCAGCACGGCGGCGCGCTGTTCACGGTCGCTCAGCGAACCGAGCACCGGCTGTTGGGTGGTGTTCTGCAGCGGCAGCAGGAACTTGCCTTCAAGCTTGCGCGCGGTGGCATCGGCGGAGGCGGTGTTGATCGCATCTTCGCTCAGGCCGGCCAGCTTGGCCTTGTCATCCACCACCACGGCGGCGGCGGCAGTGGCCGCGACCAGGCGGGTGTGGAACTGCGTGGACAGCGTGGTTTCTTCCACGTTGAGCTTGCGCAGGCTGGCCTTGTCGGCGTCGTTGAGCTGGGCGCCGGCGCGCACCAGGCCATCGTAGTAATGCTCCACCAGGCGCGTCTGCACCGGATCCAGGCCCAGCGAGGCGCGCTGGTCGTACAGCGATTTCACCCGGGCGAACAGCTTCGGGTCCAGGTTGATCTCGTCCTGGTGGGCGGCCAGCTTCGGCGCCACTTCTTCCTGGATCTTCTGCCGCGCATCGTTGGTATCGGCCTGCACCAGGCCGAAGAAGATGCGCGAGACGCGGGTCAGCGTTTCACCGCCCCGCTCCATCGGCACGATGGTGTTGTCGAAGGTGGCCGGCTCGCTCGAATCGGCGATGGCGCGGACTTCGGCCAGGTGCTGGCGCATGCCTTCTTCGAAGGCCGGCAGGTAATCGCTGTCCTGGATCTTGTCGAACGGCGGTGCCTGGAACGGCAGCGTGCTCGCGCTCAGCAGCGGATTGGTGGAGGCATCGGCCGGCTGCTGGGCCGGGGCGTTCTGGGCTTCGGACACGGGGGTGGACTCCTTGCCGGAACAGGCAGCCAGCGCCAGGCTGATGGCGGCGGCCAGGATGACGGTACGCGACATGCAAAAGGCTCCTAGAGGGGCGATCGGGACCGACCGCCAGCCTTCCAGCCTACTCCCACGGCGCTGGGGCGGCATGTGCCGGACGTGGCGCCTGCGCTGCCGCGCTGTGGCCGCTCAGACCGTGCCGCGAGTCTTGCCGATCCACGGCCGGTAGTACTCGCGGATGCTGGCCATGTCGGCGGCGTCATTGCCGGTGGCGTGGAACAGCGGCCCGAAGCCGATGGTCTTGTCCGGGTAGTGGAAGTACGCGGCCAGGATCGGCACGTCGGCCATCCGCGCGATCTTCAGGAAGCCGGCCTTCCAGTGGGTCACCTTCTTGCGGGTGCCCTCCGGGGTGATGGCGTACCACATCTTTTCCGAACGGCGGATCACCGCCACCGCCTGTTCCACCGTGCCCTGCGGCGAGCTGCGGTCCAGCGGGATCACCCCCAGCTTGCGCAGCAGCGGGCCCAGCGGCCACCAGAACAGCGAGGCCTTGCCCAGCACGCGCACGTCCAGGCCCAGCGCCAGCTTCACTGCCATGCCCCAGTACCCATCCCAGTTGGACGAATGCGGGGCGATGATCATCACCACCTTGGGCACGTCGGGCAGGGTGCCGACCACCTTCCAGCCGCGCAGGCGCAGCGCGCTGCGCGCGATCCAGCGGATGAAGGCATTCGGCTTGACCTGCGGCATGTTGGGCGGCACGGGTGGCAGCAGCGGCGAAGGATGGTTCAAGGCTTACTCCCAGTTGCGGGTTGTGCGGCCGCGCTTGACCTGCGCGCGGCCTTTCTTGGCGTCCAGGCGACGCAGGGTCGACCCGTAGGTTGGTTTGGTGGCCTTGCGTGGCTTGGGCACGCTCAGCCCTGCCCGGATGAACTCGGCCAGCCGCTCGCGCGCATCCTCGCGATTGCGGTCCTGGGTACGGAAACGCTGCGCGTCGATGACCAGCACGCCTTCGCCGGTCACGCGCCGGTCGCGGCGCACCAGCAGGCGCGCACGCAATGGCTCGGGCAGCGACGGCGAGCCTGCCAGGTCGAAACGCAGCTCCACCGCCGTCGATACCTTGTTGACGTTCTGGCCGCCGGCGCCACTGGCACGCACGAACCGCTCGACGAGTTCATCGTCGGGGATCACAAGCTGCGCGGAGATGACGACTGGACCAATACCCATGGGCGCATTGTAACGGTAGCCGGTGACGGTTGGCTGTCGGTATCGCGAGCCGTTCCACCGCGATCAGGTCCCCAACACGTCGCCTTCGCCAACGCGGGCGGTATGCTGGCGGCATCTTCCCCGAAGGACGTCCGCATGATCCGCATTTCCCGCCGCCTGCACCGCACCGCCCTGCTGCTGGCGCTTGCCCTTGCGTCCGTTCCTGCGCTGGCCGCGCCGCCCACCGATGGGGACATCAACCGCCTGCTGTCGGCCTCGCGCGCGCAGGCCATGCTGGATTCGATGCTGCCGCAGATCGAGACCATGCAGCGCCAGCAGTTCGAGCAGGTCACCCAGCAGCGCCAGCTGACCCCGCAGCAGCAGGAGCAGCTGCAGCGGATCCAGGCGCGCACCGCGCAGACCCTGCGCCAGGCGCTGTCCTGGCAGCAGCTGCGGCCGATGTACGTGGACCTGTACAAGCAGACCTTCAGCAAGGAAGACGTGCTGGCGATGGCCGAGTTCTACGAGAGTTCGGCCGGGCAGAGCCTGCTCGACAAGACCCCGGCCCTGATGCAGAACGTGATGGTGGCCATCCAGGCGCGCATGCAGCCGCTGTTCGCGGACCTGCAGAAGGACCTGGAAGCGATCGTCAACGAGCCGACGAAGAAGTAACGGTGTGGTGGGTGGAGAGGCGTGACGGCCAGCGGCCGTCACTACCTGGGCCCGCTGCCCTTACTTGGCGGGCTTCACCGGGTTGCCGTCGGCATCGATGATGCTGACCTCGCCCAGCTTCAGCGCGCGCACCGGCGCTTCGGTCTGCTTCAGGTCGCCGACCACCACCCAGGTCAGCGATTCCGGCTTGATCGCCGACGCTGCTTCCTGCACCTGCGCCGGGGTCATCGCCTCAATGGCCGCCTTGCGCTGGAACACGTAGTCATCCGGGCGCTGGAACTGCACCAGGCTGCCGATCGTGCCCAGCACCGAACTCGCCGTCTCATATGCACCCGGCAGGCTCAGGGTCTGGATGTTGCGGATGCGCTGCACTTCGGCCGCGGTCGCCGGCTTCTGGCCAGCAGCGAACTCGGCGATTTCCTTGCGCATTTCCGCCAGCGCCGGACCGGTCTTGTCGATCTGCACCGGGGCCATCGCCATCCACGGCCGCTGGCCGACAGTGTTGCTGGCGCTGCTGCGGGCACCGTAGGACCAGTGCTTTTCCTCGCGCAGGTTCATGTTCAGGCGCGAGGTGAAGTCGCCGCCCAGCACGCCGTTGGCGATGTCGAAGCGGACCGAACCCGGATCCACCGAAGACGGCACCACCTGGCCGGCGAACAGGTTCGCCTGCACAGCGCCGGGCTGGTCGATCAGGAACACGCGCGGGCCGGTCGGCACGGCAACATCCACGGCCGCCTTGACCTTCGGTGCCGGGCCTTCGCTCTTCCAGTCGCCCAGCTGGCGGTTCAACAGCGGCACGATTTCCTTCAGCGTGGTGTCACCCACCACGATCAGGGTGCCCTCTTCCGGGCGCAGCCAGTCGCGGTGGAAATCGACCAGCTCATCGCGGGTCAGGCTGGCGATGGCCGCCTCGTCACCGCTGCCGGTGAACGGAATCGCATACGGGTGGCCCTTGCCGTACAGCAGCGGCGGCAGCACGCGCATCGCCGATGCGGTGGGGTTGGCCTTTTCCTGCGCGATGCCGGCGATCCAGCTGCCCTTGACCCGGTCGATCTCGGACTGGTCGAAGCGCGGCTGGCGCAGCAGCGTGGCGTACAGGCCCAGCGACGGCGCCAGGTTTTCCTTCAGCGCGGACAGGTCCACGGTGCTGAAATCCAGACCGGCCGATGCACTCAGGTCCGCGCCCAGGGCGTCGGCGGCGTCGGCGAAGGCCAGTGAGCCGAGCTTGCCGGCGCCTTCGGTCATCAGCCCCATGGCGAAGTTGGCAGTGCCCGGCTTGCGGTCCTGGTCGGCACTGAAGCCACCCGGGAACTGATAGCTGAACTGCACCACCGGGATTTCATGGCGCTCGGCCAGGATCACCCGCGTGCCGTTCTTCAGCGTGGCGCGCTGCAGCTCGGGGAACTTCAGTTCGGGGAACTGCCGGGTCTGCGGCACGCCGGTGCCACGGTCCACCTGCGCCGGCAGCGTGGTGTACTTCGGATCCACCGCCGGCAGTTCGAACGGCTTCGGGCTCTGCGATGCTTCTTCTTCCAGCGCCACGCGCTGGCCCGGTTCCACCACCAGGGTGTGGCTGCCGGTACCCAGCCACTTGCCGCCCACCGCGCGCAGGTCGGCCACGCTGGCACCATCGATGTGCTTCAGTGAATCGCGGAAGCAGCCCGGGTCACCGGTGTAGACCGTGCATTCGGCCAGCGCGTCGGCCTTGCCACCGAAGCCGCCGATGCGTTCGATGCCGCGGATGAAGCTGGCACGGAAGGCGGTCTTGGCGCGGCTCAGTTCGTCGGCCGACGGGCCTTCGGCAACCAGGCGATCGATCTCTTCGTCGATGATCGCTTCCACCCGGGCCGGGTCGACGCCCTGCTTCACCGTGGCCATCACCATGAAGTTGGAGCCGAGCTGCGAGGCATAGGCGCCTGCACTGATGTTGTCCACCAGCTTCTCTTCGTGCTCCAGGCGCTTGGCCAGGCGCGATGACTTCGCCCCGCCGAGCACCTGGCCCAGCAGCTGCAGCTCGTCGATGTCACGGGTGCCGACCTGGGCCACGTTCCAGGCACGGTAGATGCGCACCTGCGGCACCTTGTCGGTCATTACTTCGCGGCTGTCGGCGGGACGCTGCGCCACGTCCACCTTCGGCTGCGCCATGCTCGGGCCGGCCGGGATGCTGCCGAAATACTTCGCCGCCTTTTCCTTCGCCGTGGCCAGGTCGATGTCGCCGGCCAGCACCAGCACCGCGTTGTTGGGGCCGTACCAGGTCCGGAACCAGGTCTTGACGTCATCCAGCGAGGCCGCGTTGAGGTCGTTCATCGAGCCGATGACGCTGTGGTGGTACGGGTGGCCCTTCGGATACAGCGCGCGGTTGAGCTGGGTCCACACCTGTCCATACGGCTGGTTTTCGCCCTGGCGCTTTTCGTTCTGCACCACGCCGCGCTGTTCGTCCAGCGCGGCCTGGTCGATCGCACCGAGCAGGTGGCCCATGCGGTCGGACTCCATCCACAGCGCCATGTCCAGCGCGGTGGTGGGCACGTTTTCAAAGTAGTTGGTGCGGTCGGTGTTGGTGGTGCCGTTCTGGCCGGTGGCACCGACCTGCTTGAAGGGTTCGAAGTACTCGCCGTCGTGGTTTTCGCTGCGCTGGAACATCAGGTGTTCAAACAGATGCGCAAAACCGGTGCGGCCGGCCGGCTCGTCCTTGCTGCCCACGTGGTACCAGACATTGACGGCCACGATCGGCGCCTTGCGGTCGGTGTGCACCACCACGCGCAGGCCGTTGGGCAGGGTGAACTGCTCGAACGGAATGTCGACCTTGGCTGCCGCTGCCGGCTTGGCCATCAGGGGCGCAGGCGCCAGGCCGCCCAGCGCGGTGGCGAGGGCTACGGCAAGCAGGGCAGTGCGCGGGCGCAGTGGGGAGGGCATTCCGGATCCTTGTCATTCAGGTGGTGCCCGATCCTACCGTGTGCACCGGCCCACCAGCATCGGCCAAGCGTCACAGGCCAGAAGCGACCCGTCTCCATCCAATTCCGCAGCGGCAGCCAGCGTCCGCGTGGACGGCTGCGGACGAGTGTCCGGACACCGGACACGCCCCTTGTTTCCAACTCATTGAATTACCTACGTAAAAACTTGGCACGACGATTGCTCCCTCTATCCCGTGGCACGAAGCGAACCGAACCAATATGACTTGCAGCTGAACGACACCGGGAAATTGAACAATCTCCTTGCAAGGCCAGTTTTGGTGTACTACCTTACTACCACACCACAGCCCACACACACTAAACAGGTCCCGCCATGAACACCAAGATCCTCGCCATCACCATTGCCCTGATCGCCGGTACCGCGGTTGTTTCGCCGGTGCAGGCCGCCCCGTCCATCGGCACCCTGCAGACCGTGCAGGTGCGCCCGGACGCCGAACAGCTGGCCCAGCAGGCCTGGGAGCAGGCCAGCGGCATCCCGACCCTGGCCGCGGTGCAGGTGCGTCCGAGCGCCGACCAGCTGGCCGGCATCGACGGTCAGGCCATCGCCGCTTCCACCGCGATGCCGATCACCACCCTGGCCGCAGTGGAAGTCCGCCCCAGCCTGGAACAGAAGGTCGCCCTGGCGGCTGAACTGCAGGCCGAGCGCTACACCGTTGCGCTGGCCACTGCGGCCACCACGTTTGCCAGCAACGTCATCGTCAATCTGCCGGTGGTGCACGTGCGCCCGACCCAGACCGACCTGCAGGCGCTGGCGCTGGAAACCGCTTCGGTCCTGGTTGGCAAGTGAGTACGCCGCGCATGCCGACCGCCATGGCAGGTCATTCGAAACATCCCTGAACGCCGGGTCCCCTTACCCGCAAGGACCCGGCAGGCCGCCGAGCACCGCGCCGCGCATTACACTGCGTCGATGAGCCAGGTCCCCACGTTCCACGTCGTGCTGTTCCAGCCCGAAATACCGCCCAACACGGGCAATGTCATCCGTCTTTGCGCCAACACCGGCGCGCACCTGCACCTGGTCGAACCCTTGGGTTTCGCACTGGACGACAAGCAGCTCAAGCGCGCCGGCCTGGATTACCACGAGTATTCCCGCCTGCAGGTGCACCCGGACCTGGATACGGCATTGGCCCGCATCGCACCGAACCGCCTGTTTGCCCTGAGTACCCGCGCCAGCGTCCGCCATGACAGCGTGCCGTTCGAAGACGGCGATGCCTTCCTGTTCGGACCGGAAAGCCGCGGCCTGCCGCAGGATGTACTGGATACGCTGCCCGATGGCCGCCGCCTGCGCCTGCCGATGCGGCCGGGCAACCGCAGCCTCAACCTGTCCAACACGGTGGCGGTGGTGATGTACGAAGCGTGGCGCCAGCACGGGTTTGCCGGCGGGGCGTGAGGGTGGGTCGAACGGGTTGGACCCCCTCGCGGGTGGCTGTTGTTTGAAGCCGCGGCTGGGGGTGGGCCGGGCGGGGAGACTATGCGGGGCACGCGCAAGTACGTCCCTGTAGCTCTTCGCGGCTCCTGCCGCTCAAGGCCCCGCATACCCTCCCCGCCCGGCCCTCTGACAGGTTCCGGTGGCCGCCGCCCGCGTAATGAAAAAAAAGGAAAAGCGGTAGCGCCGACCCATGGTCGGCGGAAACCATCAGACCCTCCTCCCCCAACATTCGCCGACCATGGGTCGGCGCTACCGAAGGCTCCATGGCCGCCATGGACCCGCCCCACCAACGCAAGAACCCTGCCGCTTTTGAAGTAGACGTTGCCGTTGCCTGGAAGCCGCGCGCAAGCGCGGAAAAATCTCAGAACGCGTTGAAGCCGGTCAGTTCGCGGCCTATCACCAGCTGGTGCACCGTCTCGGTGCCTTCGTAGGTGATCACCGATTCCAGGTTGAGCGCATGCCGGATCGCGGCGTGCTCGGTGGTGATCCCCGCCGCACCCAGCAGGTCACGGCATTCGCGCGCGATGTCGATCGCCATCCGGCAGTTGTTCCACTTGGCCAGGCTTACCTGCTGCGGCTGCAGCCTGCCTGCTTCCTTCAGCCGCCCCAGCTGCAGGGCCAACAGCTGCGCACCGGTGATCCGACGGGCCATGTCGGCCAGCTTGATCTGCGCACTCTGGGTCGCCGCCAGCGGCCGGCCGAACAGTTCGCGTTGGCCGGCATACGCCAGCACCTCGCGCAGGCAGGCGATGGCCGCGCCGATCGGACCCCAGCTGATGCCGTACCGCGCCTGGTTCAGGCAGCCCAGCGGGCCCTTCATGCCCACCACGCCCGCCAACCGGTTGGCCTCCGGCACCTGCACCTGGTCGAAGAACAAGGCACCCGTGGACGACGCACGCAGGCTCATCTTGCGGCCGATCTCCTGCACGCTGAAGCCTTCCATGCCGCGTTCCAGTATGAAGCCCTGCACGCCGTCTTCGGTCTGCGCCCAGACGATGGCCAGATCGGCGATGGGCGCATTGGTGATCCACATCTTGCTGCCGTCCAGGCGCCACTGGTCACCCTCGCGCACCGCACGCGTCTTCATGCTGGAAGGATCCGATCCGCCGTGCGCTTCGGTCAGGCCGAAGCAGCCGATCCGTTCACCGCGGGCCATCGCCGGCAGCCACCGCAGCCGCTGCGCTTCGCTGCCGTAGGCGAAGATCGGATGCATGCACAGCGAACTCTGCACGGACACGAAACTGCGCAGGCCTGAATCGCCGCGCTCCAGTTCCTGGCAGATCAGCCCGTAGGCCACCGCGTCCATCCCACCGCCGCCGTACGCCGGCGGCAGCGTCGCCCCGAGCAGCCCCAGCGCCGCGATCTCCGGCACCAGTTCAGCGGGGAAACGCGCCTGGTCGAAGCAGTCGCCGATGATCGGCAGCACGCGCTGGTCGACCAAGCGCGCCACGCTGTCCTGCACCGCGCGCTCTTCGTCGCTGAGCAGGGAACGGACATCGAACAGATCGCAGGGATCAAGTCGCATCAGGTGCATCACGTGGGGCGGAATCGTGGTCATTGTGGTGGGGGCGGGGCGCGGCGTCGAGGACGGCAGGCGCTTCGCGTACCAGCTGCCCGTTCATCCGCGTGCTCGCGCGCAGCCACTTCGGCACCCGCGAAGCGGCCGCATCCAGCTGCTGTACACGCGAGACCTCCCCCCGGCGTGCCAGCGTCCATTGCCGGCCGATGGTGCAGTTGACCTGGCCGTCGCCGAAGTCGCCGATCAGATCGTGCCCGCGCACCACCCGGTCCGGATTGTGCAGCGCATGCAAGCTGCGCATCTGCTGATCAGCCAGCCGCGCGGCACGCTCGCCGGCCTCGGCGGGGGCGATGCCCTGCCCGGCAAGCGCCTCGCCATGCACTGCGGCCAGCTTGTCCCGCCATGAACGTCGCGCGCGACGTGCGATGCCTGGATCACGGGCGCGGGGGTCGAAGCGCGCGCGCGCGCCGAGGTATTCCTCCACCGTCAGCGCGTTGAGGCCTGCCTGCTGCCCGGCCAGCTGACGATCCAGCTCGGTGAACTTGCCGTGATCGAGTTTCTGCGGCGAGAAAACCAACCGCAGGCAGCTCATGCCGGCACCGGCGAGGCAATCGGCCACGCGCGCAAGGACCCACGCCAGGGCACAGTGCGCCGGGGTGGCAGGGCCACGCCGTAGCAGGTCGTCTCGCGCCGCCAGAGGATCCATGCGGCCAGTCACCGCGTAGAACCCTGATGCGTCGCGGACCTGCCAGCATGACATCGCGCATTCCTCTCGTCCCACGGTCCGCCACAGCGTAGGAAAAAGTGGTTGTTTCGATGGGCGATGGCCTGCTCATAACGCGCATCGTTCAAGACAAACGATGAAGGCGACCGTCAATGTCGACGCGCGCTATATCAAACCGCGTCAACGGTTCGCGTGCGACGCAGCGCACCTGTTGCGCTGCAGCATCCAGCACCCGCATGAAGCGTCCTGCGGCCGGTGCAGCCCACATCGCGACGGGCAACTGGCCGATCCGTCGGCCAGCCGTTAACCTGATGGATTAAAACACCCGTTTCGCCGTGGCAGCACGTGCGTTATTCCAGGCAACCACCGCCCCGCAGCACGGCGGTCTACCCAAGAGTCAGGTCATCCATGAGCGCAGAAGCCACCGAACTGCCCCCACGCGAAGTGATGGAATTCGATGTCGTTGTCGTCGGCGCCGGCCCCGCCGGCCTGGCCACGGCCATCCGCCTGCGCCAGCGCGCCATCGAAGCCGGCAGCGAGCTGTCGGTGTGCGTGCTGGAAAAGGGCTCCGAACCGGGCGCGCACCTGCTGTCCGGCGCGGTGATGGACCCCCGTGCGCTGGCCGAACTGTTCCCCGACTGGGCCGAGCGCGGCGCACCGTTGAAGCAGAAAGTCACCCGCGACGAGTTCCTGTTCCTCAGTGAAACCGGCGCGCGCACCACGCCCAAGCCGCTGTTGCCGGAATGCTTCCACAACGAAGGCAACTACATCGTCAGCCTCGGCGAAGTGGGCCGCTGGCTGGCCCAGCAGGCCGAAGCGCTGGAGGTGGCGATCTTCCCCGGCTTCGCCGCCGCCGAAGTGCTGTACGGCGGAAACGGTGAAGTCATCGGCGTAGCCACCGGCGACATGGGCATCGAAAAAGACGGTCGGCATGGCCCGAATTACGAGCGCGGCATGGAACTGCTGGCCAAGTACACCGTCTTCGCCGAAGGCGCGCGCGGTCACCTCGGCCGCCAGCTGATCGCCCGCTTCAAGCTGGACGAAGGCCGCGATCCGCAGGCTTACGGCATCGGCATCAAGGAGCTGTGGCAGATCGATCCGGCAAAGCACGAACCGGGCCTGGTGGTGCATGCGGCAGGCTGGCCGTTGGACGGCAGCACCTACGGTGGTGCATTCCTGTACCACGCCGAAGGAGGCAAGGTCTCCATCGGCTACGTGGTCGGGCTGGATTACCGGAACCCGTGGCTGAGCCCGTTCGAAGAGTTCCAGCGCTTCAAGACCCATCCCGCCATCCGCACGCACCTGGAAGGCGGCAAGCGCATCGGCTACGGCGCACGTGCGATCACCGCCGGTGGCCTGCTGTCGCTGCCGAAAACCGTGTTCCCCGGCGGTGCGCTGGTCGGCTGCGAAGCCGGCTACCTCAATGCCAGCCGCATCAAGGGCAGCCACGCGGCGCTGAAGACCGGCATGCTGGCCGCCGACGCTGCCTTCGATGCAATCGCGGCCGGCCGCCAGCACGATGAGCTCGGTGCCTATCCGCAGGCCTTCGAATCCAGCTGGCTGCATGCCGAGCTGCAGCAGTCGAAGAACTTCAAGCAATGGTTCAAGAAGGGCCAGGCGGTGGCCACGCTGATGACCGGCATCGAACAGTGGCTGCTGCCCAAGCTGGGCATCCGCAACGCGCCGTGGACGCTGCACCACAGCACACCGGACCACGCCTGCCTGGAGCCGGCGGCACAGCACACGAAGATCGACTATCCCAAGCCGGATGGCGTGCTGACCTTCGACAAGCTCAGCTCGGTGTTCCTGAGCAGCACCCACCATGCCGAAGACCAGCCCAGCCACCTGACGCTGAAGGACGCCAGCATCCCGGTGCAGGTCAACCTGGCCGAATACGCCGGGCCGGAAGCGCGCTACTGCCCGGCCGGGGTATACGAATTCGTCGGCGGCGAGGGCGACAAGCGCCTGCAGATCAACGCGCAGAACTGCGTGCACTGCAAGACCTGCGACATCAAGGATCCGACCCAGAACATCGTCTGGGTGACCCCGCAGGGTGGCGGCGGCCCGAACTACGCCGGTATGTGATCCGACGATGCGGAGCCTGCTGCTGTTGGCCAGCGTCGCGCTGCTGGGCGCCTGTCGTGCCGCTGCGCCGCAGGATCCGGCGCAGGCCGCCGCGTTCGAACGCGAGCGCGCCTTCGCCATCTGCGCCGGCTGCCACACCGTGCACGCCGGCGGCATCAACCGCTACGGCCCGAACCTGCACGGCGTGTTCGGACGGCGCGCAGGCAGCCTGGCCGGCTATGCCTACTCCGATGGCATGCGCGCAGCGGACATCGTGTGGAGCGAACAGACCCTGGACGCCTTCCTGCGCTCACCCGCTGCCAGTGTTCCGGGCACGCGCATGTACAACGCGTTTCCGGATCCGGAACGGCGCCGGCTGGTCATCGAATACCTGCAGCAGAACGCGCGCTAGGCGCCGGAAGCGCCCACCGGCGAAGCAGGCAGCCAGCGCAGCAGGCACTGCCGCAGCTGTGCCAGCGACAACGGCTTGGTCAGCACCTCATCCATGCCCGCTTCACGGCAACGCCGCAGGTCCTGCTCCAGCAGGCTGGCAGTCAGTGCCACCACCGGCAGGCGCGCAGCGCCCTGCCGCTGTTCACGCTCACGCAGCAGGCGGGTGAACGCATAGCCATCCATCACCGGCATGCGGCAATCGCTGATCACCATGTCGAACGCGGAGGCCGCCAGCAGCTCCAGTCCTTCCCGGCCATCGGCCGCCACGGCGTGCGATACGCCCAGCTGCTGCAGCCGCCAGGCCATCATCGCCTGCGCGGTCGGGTGGTCTTCCACCACCAGCACCCGTGCCGTGCGCAGGTGCGCCGGCAGCGGCGGCACGCTGCCCGGACCCGGCACCGCGGCCACCACGTCGTCGTCGCTGGCCACCGGCAACGGCAGCAGCACATCGACCTCGGTTCCCTTGCCGGCCACGCTGTGCACCAGCAGCCGCCCGCCCATCAGCTGCACCAGGCGCTGGCACAGCGTCAGTCCCAGGCCGATGCCACCGGGGTGGTGCGGGGCGGCGGCATCAACGTCGGCGAAGGGCTGGAACAGGGCCTGCAGTTGCTGCGGCTGCATGCCGATGCCGGTGTCGATGACCTGCAGGCGCAGTTCCTGCAGGCTCGGCGAACTGCCTTCCAGCACCTCCGCGCGCAGCACCACCTCGCCTTCCCGGGTGAAAGCGACGGCGTTGTCCAGCAGGTTTTCCAGCACCTGGCGCAAGCGCAGCCCATCCACTTCGTGGGTGGCCGCCAGCCGCACGTCCACCTCCAGCCGCAGGCCCAGGCCCTTGGCCGCCGCCTGCGGTGCATGACGCTGCTGCAGCGATTCCAGCAGCGGCCGCAGCGGCATCGGCAACGGATCCAGGCGCAGCGCACCGGCATCCATCTTGGCGTAGTCCAGAATGTCGTCCAGCATCTGCCGCAGCGCCTGGGCGGCGGACTCCGCTTCCTCCACCTGGGTGCGCTGGGCGGGCTGCAGGGCCGTATGCGCGAGCATCTCCAGCATGCCCAACACGCCGCTCATGGGGGTGCGGATTTCATGGCTCATGGTCGCCAGGAAGCGGGCCTTCGCCTCGGCCGCCTGCTCGGCCGCGGCCATCGCCGCTTCCAGTGCATCGGCCTGCGCGCGCGCCTCGCTGATGTCCACCCAGTAGCCGCTCCAGGTGACCGTACCGGCATCGGCTGCATACGGCTGGGCCTGGCTGCGCACCCAGCGCGGCGATCCCGGCATGCCGGTGGTGCGGAACTCAAGTTCGAATGGCAGGAAGTCGCGCGCGGCGCGCTCGATGGACGCCTGCACGTCCGCCACGTCGCGCACGTCGATGGTCTCCAGCAGCGCCTGTGCCGAGACCATCGCCTGCTGCGGGTCGATGCCGAACAGGGGCTGCATGTCACCGGCCACGTAGGGAAAATCGAGACCGCCGTCGGCAGTCCGACGCATCTGGTAGACGACCGCCGGCAGGTTGCGGGTAACGTCGGCCAGGCGCTGTTCCAGTCGTCGACGGCTGGTCACTTCGCGCTGCAGCCGCCAGTAACCCAGCAGGTGCACCAGCAACGCGGTCAGCAGCACCAGGGCGAGCGGAATGCCCCAGCGCGCCAGCGCACGCCAGTCGCTGCCGCCCTGGTAGGCCACCGCCAGCCAGTCATTGCGCAGCGCCTCGCGTTCGCGCGGGCCCATTTCCTGCAGCAGGCGATCGAACCGCGTCGCCAGGCCGGCGTGTTCGCGCTTCACCGCCAACGACAGGTCATCGTCGAAGCCGGCCGGTGCGGCCACCTGCAACTGACCGGGGAAGCGCTCGCGCAGCAGACGGTCGACGATCGCCAGGTTGCCGATGTAGGCCTGTGCTTCGCCGTCGAGCAATCGCTGCAGGGCCTGCTCGGCGCTGCGTGCCGCAAGGATGCGTGCCTCCGGCGCACGCTGCAGCACCGGCAGCCGCAGCCGCTCCGGATCAGACAGCAGCACGCGCTTGCCGGACAGGTCGTCCATGTCCAGGACGGTGCCGCTGCCGGGTCCGGTCACGATGACATTGGGCACGCTGATGAAGGGCTGGCTGAACACCCAGCCTTCGCCCAGGTAACGGGAATCATTCGGCACCCCCATCACCGCATCGATACTGCCGCGACGCATTTTCTCGCGCAGGTCGAACCAGTCGTGGCTGGGTTCGGGGGTGAGCGTGGCGCCGGCCTGGCGCAGCCGCTGCAGGTACTCGCTGGCCAGCCCCGCAGGCCGTCCCTCGCCATCGGCGAAGGACAGCGGTGCGGCATTGGGGGCGAAGCCGGTACGCAGCGGCGTGGACAGCGCGCGGCGCTCCACCTGGTCCAATGCCTGCCGCGCCGGCGCAGACCATACCGGCACGCGCAGCCAGCGCGCGGCAATACCCGCACGCACCGATGCCGGCTGCCGCGCCATCGCCTGGTCCAGCGCCTCCAGCAGCGCCGGCCTGGACGGGGACACGCCGAAGTGCAGCGCGTCCAGGTCCATGTCGATCGGCCGCAGCAGCGCGATGCCTTCCAGGGCGTTGTCGTGGATCAGCTGGTTCGCCACGTAGGCGTTGCCGATGAACACATCGGCCTGCTGCTGCGCCACCATCCGCAGCGCATCCAGCGTGTGCGGCGCAGCCAGCTGCCGCGCGGCGGGAAAACGGGTGCGGATCTGCGCCTGGGTCAGGAAGTCCTGCTCGCTCACCACGCGCAGGCCCGCCAGGTCCGGATCATTGGACGCGCGCAGGTCATCGCTGCGCCCCACCACGGCCAGCGGCGCGGTCGCATACGACGTGCTGTAGGCCAGGCAGCGGCTCGGCGCGGCACTGGGCGACACGTTCATCACCACGTCGATGTCACCGCGGCAGGCGGCTTCCAGCACCTGCGGCCAGTCGGGATAACGACGATAGTCCAGCGTCACGCCCATCCGTGTCGCAAGATCGGCCAGCGTGTCCGGGCCCAGCCCGCGCACCCGATCCCCTTCGACGAACTCGAACGGCGGCCAGCCACTGTCGTAGACCCCCACCGACAGCACCGCGTGGGGCCGGGAATCCGACGCTGCGTCGGCACGCGGCGCAGGGGGCGTGGCCCATGCCGTCGCAGGCAACAGCGACAGCAGCACGCCCATGCCGCATCCTCGGCAGTGAGCCAGGATCGTGCGCACCAGGTTCGCTCTCCTTAGAATAGGGATATCGTCGATGCCTGCTTCCCACCCAACCCATGTCACCCGGGGCCATACTAGAGCATGACGCTTCGCATCATCATCGCTGACGACCACCCGGTGGTTCGCATCGGCGCCCGGTCGGTCATCCACGGCAGCGGCGTCGGCGAAGTCGTGGCCGAGGCCGCCACCGCGCAGGACCTGCTGGCCTACCTGTCCACCCATCCGTGCGATGTGCTGGTCACCGACTATTCGATGCCGGACAGCACCGTGCCGGATGGCTTTGCGATGATCAGCATGATCCGTCGACGCTATCCGCTGTTGCCGGTGCTGATGCTCAGCGTGTCCAGCAACCTGGCGATCCTGCGCATGGTGCGCGACGCCGGCGTGCTCGGACTGGTGGACAAGGGATCGTCGATGGACGAACTGCCCGTCGCCATCCGCACGGTCCACCGTGGCCTGCCCTACGTCAGCCTGTCGTTGAAGGAACGCGTGGAAGCAGCCGGCAGCAGCGCGATGGTGGAAGGCGAAGGCCGCCCGCTGTCACCGCGCGAAGTGGAGGTGCTGCGCCTGCTCGGCAAGGGCATGACGGTCAAGGAGATCGCCACGCTGCTGCATCGCAGTGCCAGCACCATCAGCCGCCAGAAGGGCGATGCGATGCTCAAGCTGGGGTTGAACAGCGATGCGCAGTTGTTCGACTACCTGCGCAACGGCCAGCTGTAGTCCCGCTGCGGTTCATCCCAGGTCGAACCGCAGCGGCGCATGCGCCATTGCCGGATCACTGCTGCCGGGCCGGCCGTCTTCCACGCGCCCGGCCAGTCGCTGGCTAGTGCCTGGCTGCTGCACGTCCAGGTCGTACCAGGCGCCGGTCGCGGCCGCCGGCCAGCGGATGCGTGCGGCTTCGCCAGCGGCCAACGACAGCGTCCGCTCCGGCATCAGGCCCGGGTACGCGTTTCCGCGCACCGCTACCGTGACCGGCGCCGGACCGGGGTTGCGCAGCTGCAGGACCATGCTGTCTGCGACACGCTCGATCTCTGTTTCGACCGGCATCGCCGCCCGGGCGCTGCCGCGGAAGCGCCGATGGAAGCCGTTCGGGCCGAGTACCCACAGGTCATAAAGCTGTTCCGCATCCAGTGGCCAGATGCCCTGCAGGTCCTTGCCCGGTCCAAGGGTGTAGCGACGCGGCAGCGCCTCCAACCGCAGCAGGTCGTAAACGTGCAGCACGGCGGCGGCGCCCTCGCAGGCCAGCGTCAGCCGGACCTCTGCAGCCTCCGCATCGGTCTGGATAGCCACGCCGGGGCGGTAGGGCAGCGCACGCGCGGGACGTATCCCGGGCTCCTGTCGCGCCGGCTGCAGGGCCTGCGGGGGCACCGGCACGGTCCGCGCCGGCAGGGCAGCGGCGCGCGCGGCGGTTGCGGCCGTGGCCGGCAATGCGTGCGCGAACGGGCGGTTGTCGGTCTGGGAGAAGTCGAAGGCGTCGGTCAGGTCGCCACACACCGCGCGCCGCCACGCTGAGATATCCGGCGCAGCCACGCCGAAGCGCCGCTCGATCAGGCGGATCACCGAAGTGTGGTCGTAGACCTGCGAATCCACCCAGCCACCGCGGCTCCACGGAGAAATGACGTACATCGGCACGCGCGGCCCCAACCCATAGGGTCGGCCACGCAGCGCGGCTTCGTCCTGCTTTTCATTGCCCGGCGATGGATGCCGGTGGTACTCGCCTGCGGTATCCACCACCGAAGCACCGGCCCATCCAGCGGCCAGCGCGGGGTCGGCCGAAGGCGGCGCCGGCGGCGGCATGTGGTCGAAGAATCCATCGTTCTCATCGAACATCAGCAGCAGCGCGGTGCGGCTCCACACCGTTGGAGCGGCGGTCAGTGCGTCCAGTACCTGCGCGGTGTAGGCCGCGCCCTGTGCCGGACTGGACGGGCCCGGGTGCTCGCTGCCGGCGGCATCGGCAATCAGGAAGCTGACCTGTGGCAGGCGCCCGTCCAGTACGTCCTGGCGCAGCTGCTCCAGTCCGCGCGTGCTGACCGCGCGTTCGCGCAGTTCGGCGTCATGCCCGGGCGCGTTCCGCCAGGCCTGTCGGAACGCCTCGAACCCCGCCAGCGGGTTGTCGGTGAAGTTGTCGGACATGTCCTGGTAGATGCGCCAGTCCACGCCCGCCTGCTGCAGCCGTTCGACATACGTGGTCCAGGTGTAGGACGCGGCGTGGCCGCCCAGCTCCGGGAAGTTGTCGTGCGAGTTGGCGACCGCGGGGCCGCCGGCCTGCGCCTGCGGATCATTGTGGCCGGTCCACAGGAACAGCCGGTTCGGGTTGGTGCCGGCCTGCATCGCGCAGTGGTAGGCATCGCAGACGGTGAACGCTTCGGCCAGCGCGAACTGGAACGGCAGGTCGGCGCGCTGGTAATAGCCCATCGCATGGTCCTGCTTGGCCGCCGGCCAGTGCGCCATGCGCCCGTGGTCCCACGCCTTCTGCGCATCAGGCCAGGTGTGCGGGGTACCTTCCACGCGCATGTGGCCGAAGTGCGCAGCGGTATCCAGCGCGAACGGGGCGATGCCGTGGGTGCCGGCGGCGTTGGGCTGCAGCCACAGCGTGCGGGTCGGGTGGCCAGGCTGCAGCGGCGGGGCCGGCGGCACGAAACGGTCACCGAAACCGCGAACGCCGGGCAGGGTGCCGAAGTAATGGTCGAACGAGCGGTTTTCCTGCATCAACACGACGATGTGCTGCAGGTCCTGCAGGCTGCGCGTGCGCGCGTCCGGGGCGATCGCCGCCGCGCGCGCGATGCTCGGCATCAGCGCGGCGATGCCGGCCGCCACGCCGCCCTGCAGCAGGCGGCGGCGGCCGCTATCGTGCGGTGTGTGCTGCTGTTCGCTCACAGATCTACCCGTACCGAGAAGCCCACGGTGCGCGGTGCACCGATGAACGCAGTATCGCTGCCATCCACCCCGGACAGGTAGCGGCGGTCGGTGAGGTTGCTGACCACGAAGCTGGCGCCCACGCCCTTCAGCTTCGGCGACAGGTCCTGCAGGTCGAAGCCGATATTGGCGTTGAATACCGTGGCCGACGGCAGCCTGTTGGCGTTGGACGCGTCCAGGTAGCGCTCACCCAGGTAGCGGCCGGACACGCCGAAGTTCCAGCGTTCGCCCTGCCAGTCGGCCGACATCACCAGGATGTGGCGCGGCTGCCCGATCACATCAGCTCCGTCGACGATGCCCAGTTCGGCATCGCGCGCGGCGTTGCCACTGCCCAGGTATTCGGAGCGGTTGTAGGTGTAGGCCCCGTTGATGCGCCACCCGTTGTCCCAGCCGTAGCCCAGCGCGGCTTCCACGCCGGTGCTTTCCACGCCACCGAAGTTTTCGTAGACGCCATCGGTCTCGTCCAGGTAGTCGATGCCATCGGCCAGGCGCGCGGGCAGGTAGACGATGCGGTTGTCGAACTTGATGTTGTACAGGGTGATCGAGCCGGTCAGCGGCCAGCGGCTGACGCGCACGCCCAGTTCGATGTTGTCCGCGGTTTCCGGTTCCACCCGCGCGAAGCGCTGCGCATCGGTTTCGCCGAGCACGCCGGATGGAATGGCGGCGAAGTTCTGCGAGTAACCGGCGAAGGCTTCCAGGCCCTGCACCGGCAGCGTCCAGGTGGCACCGGCGGACAGCAGCGGGTCGGACTTCGAATCCGAACGCACGTTCTCCGCCGCCCCGATCGTGCGCTGGCGTTTCTGGTCGACGAAGAACTGCTTGACGCCTACGCGTGCACTGAACGGGCCGAAGCGGGCCACGTCTTCGACGTAGTACATCTGCTCGTCCACCTTGTAGCGGTCTTCGAACTGCACCCAGTACGGCACGTTGTCGAAGGAGATATCCGTGCCGACGTTGAGCAGGCGGTGCCAATCGCGGCGCACGCGGCGGTCCACGTTTTCCACCCAGACGCCACCGCGCACGGTGTTGTCGATACGGCCGAAATCCTGCTTCCATTCCACGTCCGCGGTGAAGCCGGCGCGGTCGTTGTCGTAGTGCGAGTGGCGATAGGACTGGACGCCCTGCACCCCTGCGGCATAGCAGTTGGGGTCGTACTCGGCAGTGAAGCCGGCACGCGGCGTGCAGCCGGGGATCACCTGCGCGGCGCTGCCATCGGGGTTGACGAAATAGAACTGGCCCAAAGCGGAGCCCCCGTACACGGTGTCGCCGCCGCGATACTCGGATTCCGGATTGCCCGCACCGTCTTCGCGTGCCTGCACCAGGTAGGGCGGCAGCCAGTCGCCACGGCCTTCCATCCTGTGCGCGTAGCCGGCCACGCTGGCCTTGAAACCCGTGCCGCCGTCGAACGCAGCACGCAGGTAGCCGAAGGTGTTCTCGCGCAGCGCACGCGAGCCGGAGCGGAAGTTCTGGTCCAGGTTCGGGATGCCGGTCAGGTTGCCGACCAGGCCATCGCGGTCCGGGTTGGTAGCGAAACTGGCCGGCGAAACGCTGGTGTATTCCGGTTCGTTGGCATCGTTGTAGGAGGCGTAACCGCTCAGCGTCCAGCGATCCAGTTCGGTGACGAACCTGGCGGCTAGGTGGTCGTTGCTGGTGCGACCGCTGCCGTCGATCCAGTCGCGTACCTCGGCCGAGGAAGCGCTGATCCAGGCGCGGGTGTGTCCGGCCAGCAGGCCGGTATCGAAGCGGGCGTAATACTTGCGCGCGTCGTTGTCACCGCCGCCAACGACGAAGCGCACGCGCTGTTCCTGCAGCGGATCGCTGGTGAGGAAGTTCAGCGTGCCGCCCAGCGCTTCGTTGGAGCGCGATGAGATGTCCGCCGTACCCTGGCTGACTTCCACCGTTTCCAGGTCCAGGGTGTCGATGTAGCGGTTGGCCAGCGAGCCGCCGCCGTAGCCGGACCCACCATTGGGCAGGCCGTCGATGGTGGTGCCGATCTGCTGCGTATCGCGGTTGGTGACGAAGCCGCGCATGCTGATCTGCGTGCCCCACACCGATGAACCGGTGGCATCAGCCTCGCTGACCACCACGCCGGGCAACTCGTTGAGCGCGTTGTTGACACTGCTCAGGATGGTCTGCCGGTTGAGGGTTTCCTTGCTGACCGAGGTCTTGGAATAGCTGGTGGCCTGGCCGATCACCTGCACCTGGTCGAGCGTGCGCGCATCGTCGGCGGGGGCCACGTCGTTGGCGTATGCCTGCAGGGCGGGCAACAGCATCACGCTGAGCAGGGAGGCGCGGGGCAAACGGCGAAGTCCGGGAACAGGCATCGGGTCAGTTCATGGGGTGGGGTCCGCCGGAGTATTGGCAGAGGGAATGACGCGGGCATGACATTCCGAGGATGTTTCATTCCCGCAGGTGCTCGGCTGTAGATGAGCACGCCGACGGCTTGCCATAGGGAAGAAATATGCGCCGACGCGATGTCGTTGATTGGACGCAATTCGTGATCGGAATAGCGAAAGACATTCCCACGCGAATCCTATAGTCAGTCCCGCACGCAGACGTTCCCAACCTGCTTGCCTTACTCACTACCTTCTTCAGAGGTCCATCATGGTCCGCGTGAACGTAATTTCTTCTTTGCTCTTCGCCGTCGTGCTTTGCCCCTTTGCCGCAACCGCCAAGCTCCCCCTGCTGGCTCCCTTGGCATCGACTGAGGACTGCAACGCGGAGTGGAGCCGTTCTTCTGCGTCGCGCAGCTGCGACGCAGCTGTTTTCGGACGGCCCGGCCTGACCTGCCGCGTCGAGGCCTCGTGCGCCAGACCGACCGGTGGTCGAGTGGAGAACAAGTACGATCTGGATTACAACCAGGTTCGCAATCTGGTCAATTGCAATGGTCGACTCAAAGTAGGCGGCTGTTGACCGAACGGCCCCAGCCCCGCTGAAGTGCCAAGCGGTCGATACGGGGGTGTGCGGATTGATGACGGCAGCTGGTTACAGGATGCGCAGCGGCTGCGCTGTGCCTTGATCGGCGGAGTACCATGGCGTCCCTGCTGAAGCCTGCCCATGACCACTCCTGCCCACCACGTCCAAGGCCTCGACAACGACGAGGTCCCAGCCGACTGGCCTGCGATCAGCGCCGGCGAGATCGCGTGGCTGCAGCAGCGTTTCGTGCAGCTGCACGGCGACTGCCGGTTGCTGTGGCACAGCCCGCGGCCGTTTTCCGCAGCGGCGTTGGTGGAAGGCCAGCAGGGGCGCTACTTCATCAAGCGCCATCACCACAGCGTGCGCAGCGCTGCGGTGCTGTCCGAAGAGCATCGCTTCATCGCGCACCTGGCCGCCCATGGGGTGCCCGTGGCACGCGTCATCGCCGACCAGGATGGCGCGACGGCGGTGCCGCACGGTGACTGGACCTTCGAGGTACATGCCGAAGGCGCGGGGCAGGACCTGTACCGCGACGTGCCTTCGTGGACGCCGCCGGCCAGCGTGGAACAGGCCTGGCAGGCCGGGCGCATGTTGGCCCTGCTGCACACCGCCTCGGACAGCTTCCACGCACCGCAGCGGGCGACCCACCTGCTGGTCGCGCGCGATGACCTGATCCGCGCCGAGGACCCGATCGCGCTGCTCAGCGCGCAGTTGCCCGGACGTCCCGGGCTGGCCGCTTACCTGGCCGACAAACCGTGGCAGGCCGACCTGCATCGCGCGATCCTGCCCTGGCACGGCGGGCTGGCCGCACGGCTGGCCGCCGAGCCCCGCCTGTGGGGCCACAACGACTGGCATGTGTCCAACCTGCTGTGGCAGACCGGCAGCGGCGCCAGCACGGTCAGCACCGTACTCGATTTCGGGCTGGCCTCGCCCACCAGCGCACTGTACGACCTGGCTACGGCGATCGAACGCAATGCCGTCGCGTGGCTGCAACTGGACCGCGGCGCACAGGCGGTACGCGGTGACATCGCGTTGGCACTGCTGGTCGGCTACCGCGATGCGCGGACGCTGTCGGCCGACCAGGTCCGGCTGCTGGCCGACCTGCTGCCCGTGGTCCACCTGGATTTCGCGCTGTCCGAAGTGGAGTATTTCCACGCCATCACCGGCTCCCGCGCCAACGCCGACGTGGCCTACCGGACCTTCCTGCTCGGCCACGCCGACTGGTTCCGCACCCCCGCCGGGCAAGGCCTGCTGGCCACGCTGCGCGGCGCCGCCTGAGCGGCTGATTCGCTTCTTCGGCCGTTTTGGTGTGAAATGAGGGCCTGAAGCGGGGGTGCCTGGTTTGACCAGGCTGAGAGAGTCCCTTGGAACCTGATCCGGTTTGCACCGGCGTAGGGAGCTTTGAGCAGCAAGCGCATGGGCCCGCAGGGCCACTGCGCGCGCGCCGTCGCTTCGTCTTTCTTCCTGTTGATGACGAATCGAATGAACCGCTGCCTGCGCCCTACGCTGTTGACCGTTGCCCTCTGTGCCGCGCTGCCGCTGCACGCTGCCGAGGCCAGCGCCGAATCCTCCCCGCGTTCCCCGACTGAACTGGCTGCCGTGCGCGTGCAGGCCCAGCAGGCCCCGGCCGCCACCACGCCGTCGAGCAGCTTCGGTGCGGCCAGCTGGAAGGACACCCCGGCCTCGGTGAACGTGCTGGACCGTAGCCTGCTGGACAGCCGCCAGGTGCGCACGCTGAGCGAAGTCGCCGCCAACGATGCCTCGCTGGGCGACAGCTACGCGCCGGTCGGCTATTACCAGAACATCGCCATCCGTGGCTTCGGGCTGGATACCGCCACCGGTTACCGCTTCAATGGCCTGGCCACCACCGGCGAGCAGCGCATCGCGCTGGAGAACATCCAGCAGGTGGAAATCCTGAAGGGCGAGGCCGGGCTGGCGGCCGGGGTGATGGCGCCGGGCGGCATCATCAACTACGTCGGCAAGCGCGCTGCCGAAGTGCGCACCGTCACCCTGGGGACTGATTCGGAAGGCACCCGCTATACCGCTGTGGACGTGGGCCACTGGCTGACGCCGCGCTTCGGCGTGCGCGTCAATGCTGCATGGGAAGACAGCGCGTCCTACATCGACC
Source organism: Stenotrophomonas chelatiphaga (assembly GCF_032054965.1). Taxonomy (NCBI): domain Bacteria; kingdom Pseudomonadati; phylum Pseudomonadota; class Gammaproteobacteria; order Lysobacterales; family Lysobacteraceae; genus Stenotrophomonas; species Stenotrophomonas chelatiphaga. The sequence continues at coordinate 166,980 of NZ_DAMBRS010000007.1, forward strand.
ACGCCGACGGGCGTCGCAACTTCTATTCGCTGGCCGCGGACTGGCTGATCGGCGAACGCGGCAAGCTGGAGGTGGATGCCAACTACCAGACCAGCGCGCAGCGTTCGGCATCGGGCTTCCAGCTGCTGGGCGCGACCGAGCTGCCGCGCGCGGTGGACCGCTCGAAGATGCTGGGCTACCAGCCGTGGCAGCAGCCGGTCGGCATCGCCAGCACCAACCTGACCGCCCTGCACACCTTTGAACTGGGTCCACGCTGGCAGTCGCGGGTGTCGGCCAGCCACAGCCGTTCGGTGATCGATGACAACGTGGCCTTCGCCTACGGCTGCTACTACGCCGCGCAGTGCGCCGATGGCAGCGTGCCGGGCAACTATTTCGCGCCCAATGGCGACTATGACATCTACGATTACCGCAGCCCGGACGACACCCGGGTCAACCAGGAACTGCGCGCCGAACTGCGTGGCAGCGTCGACACCGGCCGCGTCACCCACCAGATGAGCTTCGGCGCAGATACCTTCCGGCGTACGGTGGACAAGCGCCAGAACGTCAACGAGTACGTCGGCACGGCCAACATCCATGATCCGCAGGTGCCGGTGTTCGCGCCCTCGCCGCTGCAGCCCGGCGCCTCCGTGCGTCGCCTGGACAGCCGCCAGGATGGCCTGTTCGTTCTGGACCGCATGCGCTTCGGCGATGACTGGCAGTGGCTGGCCGGCGGGCGCATGGTGCGCCTGGACGAACGCGCCTATGACAAGCGCGGCAACCCGGAACGGCACAGCCGGATCTCTCGCTTCCTGCCGCAGACCGCGCTGATCTGGAACGCGACCGACCAGGTGAACGCCTACGTCAGCTACGTGCGCGGCATTTCGCTGGGCCAGGAGGCCCCGTTCTGGACGTCCAACGACGGCGAGTTCCTGCCACCGGTGCTGTCGCGGCAGCTGGAAGTGGGCATCAAGTATGGCGCCACCGATGCGTTGACCCTGGGTGCGGCGATCTTCCGCACCAGCCAGCCCTTCCAGTACGCCAAGGCCGACGACAGCGATGCCGGCTTCACCTTCGTGCAGGAAGGCCAGCAGACCCACACCGGGCTGGAACTGACCGCCAACGGGCGCATCACCGAGCAGCTGCAGGTCACTGCCAGCGCCAGCGTGCTGCAGGCGCGTGCACGCGATACCGCCACCGCCGCCTACGAAGGCCACCAGCTGGTCAACGTACCGAAAACGCGGGCCACCGTGCACCTGGACTACGCGCTGCCGTTCGCCACCGGCGTGGGCGTCACCGGCGGCTGGCGCTATGCCGCGTCCAACACCGCCACGGTGGATGGCAGCGTGCGCGCCCCCAGCTACAGCGTGGTCGACCTCGGCCTGCGTTACCAGCACACGCTGCGCCAGCAGCCGGTGACGTGGCGGCTGTCGGTGGACAACGTGTTCGACACGTTCTACTGGCGTGATACCGGCAGCAGCGCCGGTGACTACTACCTGTTCGCCGGTGCGCCGCGGCAGGCGCGCCTGTCGGTCACCATCGCGCTATGAACGCCGAACTGCTGGAGTGGTCGGCCGCGGCACTGAGCATCGCCGGCGTGTGGCTGATGACGCGGCGGCGGCTGATCGGCTGGCCGATCGGGCTGGCCTCGGTGGCGCTGTATGCGCTGGTGTTCGCCGAGGCCCGCCTGTATTCGGACACGCTGCTGCAGGTGGTGTTCGGTGGTTTCCTGGTCTACGGCTGGATGAGCTGGCGGCACAGCGCGCAGGCCGATGGCCGGGTCAGCATCGTGCCGCTGCCGGCGCGGCACGTGGTGCGCGATCTCGGCATCGGCGTGGCCTTCGGGCTGGCGCTGGGTGCCGGCATGCATACCCTCACTGACGCGGCGATTCCGTGGCTGGATGCGTTGCTGGCGGCGCTGAGCCTGGTCGCGCAGTGGTGGCAGGCGCGTCGCCATGTGGCGGCGTGGTGGCTGTGGATCTTCGTCGATGTGATCTATATCGGCGTCTACCTGTTCAAGTCACTGCACGTGACCGCCGCGCTGTACGTGGTGTTCATCGGCTTGGCGATGCTCGGCGTGCGCGCGTGGTCGGCCAGCGCCCGCCACCCGGGTTACCGGTAGCGCCGAGCCGTGCGCGGCGGCCGTTGGTTGCCGCGTCACGGTGCCCCCGCCGAGCGTGACTCGGCGCTGTGAGGGCCGCGCACGCGCACGCCATCAGACCCGCGGTGCCACGTGCGCGGCATGGAAGTCATCAGCGGTCACCGGCCGGCCGAACAGATACCCCTGGAACACCCGGCAGCCCATGCTGGCCAGCCACGCGCGCTGCTGTTCGGTTTCCACGCCTTCGGCCACGGTGGACACCCCGAGGATGGCAGCGATCTCGATGATCTTGCGCACCAGTTCGCGATGGCTTGCGTCCTCGCCCATGCCGCGCACGAAGGTCTGGTCGATCTTCAGCTCATCCAGTGGCAGCACCTGCAGCAGCGAAAGCGACGAGAAGCCGGTGCCGAAGTCATCCAGCGACCAGGACACGCCGTCCTCGCGCAGGGCATTCATGGTCGAGGCGATCTGCGCGTGGTCGTGGGCCAGCGCCGATTCGGTGATCTCCAGGCGCAGCCGGGTGGCCGGGGCGCCGGTGCTGCGCACGATCTCCCGCACGTCCTGCACGAATGTCGCCGAGGCCAGCTGCAGCGGGCTCACGTTCACCGAGAGCACCCACGTGTTGACGCCGGGCAGCGCGGACCAGTCGGCCAACTGCACGCACGCACGGCGCAGCACCATCAGGCCGATTTCATGGATCAGCCCGGTCTGTTCGGCCAGCGGGATGAAGTTGGCCGGTGACTGCAGCCCATGCCCGGGCCGGTCCCAGCGCAGCAGCAGCTCGGCCCCCACGACCTGGCCGTTGAGCGCGACCTGCGGCTGCAGGAATGCGCGCAGTTCGCGCTGGGTGATGCCGCGCACCAGCGCCGAGTACTGGTTCATCTGCTCGCCGAGGTCTTCGCGGAAGATCGCCAGCACGCCACCGGTCAGCCCCATCGCGGTCAGCGTGTTCAAGCCGTGGCGGATCTTCCGCACGCCGTCCGGCAGCCGCTCCAGGCGCGCACCGAGGCTGACCGGATCGATCGCCAGCCACACCAGTGCGACCATGCACAGCGTCGGCAGGATCCAGCGCAGGTAGACGCCTTCACTGCGGAACAGGAAGAAGGTCGCCGCACCGATCGGCAGCAGGAACAGGTGGGTGGAACGTGCTGCCGCCGCGGTGGGTGTTTCGGCCAGGCTGACGAAGATGGTCATCAGCAGCAGGACGTGCGCGATGAGCACGATCGACAGCCTGGCACGCCGGTTGGCGATGACGAAGCAGGCCACGCCCACCAGGGTCAGCGCACACAGCACCCAGGCCAGCATCGTCATGCCATGGGTGCCGTAGTAGGTGGCCCAGGCCACGCCGTGCAGCGTGCAGACCACCCCGCCGAGGTGCAGCAGGCGCTTCACGCGCGGCCATTGCGCGTGATCGGGGAACTTGCGGGTCACCCACTCCCGACGACTACGCGCACTTCCTGTCTCGAGCATGCAGGTCCACTATTTTTTTCGCCATGGTACTGATGCGGCGCAGCAAGTGTTAATCAACCTTCACGTATCACCTCGATGAATGCACGAAGGCTTGGCGGCATGTGCCGGTTGGCGGGGAAATACAGCTGCGATCCGGCGCCGGGCGGACTCCAGTCTTCCAGCACGATCAGCAGTGTTCCTTCGTCCAGCGCACGGCGTGCGTTGCTTTCCGGCACGTAGGCAATACCCAGGCCCGCCACCGCCGCTTCCACCATCAGCGCACTGTTGTCGAGGGTGAGCGCGCCCGGTGCGTCGATCGCCACTTCCTGCCCCCGCTGGCTGAACTCCCAGCGATAGCGCTTGCCACTGGGCAGGCGCTGGCGGATGCACTGGTGATGGATGAGATCGTCCGGCACCTGAAGCGCAGGATGCTGTTGCAGATAGGTGGGTGCCGCTACTGCAAGGAAGCGCAGAGAAGGTTCCAGCGCCACCGCGACCATGTCCCTCGGCACCGCCTCGGCCAGCCGGATGCCGGCATCGAAGCCCCGCGCCACGATGTCCACCAGCATGCCTTCGGCCACCAGGTCCAGTTGCACGTCCGGATGGCGCTGCAGGAAGGTCGGCACCACGGTGCGCAACAGCAGGCTGATCGCACCGGCATTGCCATTGATGCGCAGGGTGCCGGTGACGCGCCCATTTGCGCCGCTGGCGTCTTCCAGCGCTTCGTTCAACTGCCCGAGCAAGGGCCCGATGCACTGCAGCAGCTGCTCGCCGCCCTCGGTGAGCGAGACGCTGCGCGTGGTCCGGTGCAGCAGGCGCGTGGCGAGACTGGTTTCCAGCCCGCGCACGGTGTGGCTGAGGGCAGACGGCGTCAGGCCCAGCAGGTCCGCCGCGCGACGAAAGCTGCGGTGTTCGGCCACGGCCATGAAGGCACGCAGGTCAGCCAGGGTGGGCGTCTTGATTGCTGAAACCATTTCACTGACTCGTGCGATTTGCTGAGGATTATCATCCTAGCGCGTGCGACCCATCATCAGAGCTCATCACTCACGAGGGCACGCACATGGCAAGCAACTGGTTGATCACGGGAACCTCCACCGGCCTCGGCCGGCTGATGGTGGAGCGCCTGCTGGCGCGCGGCGACCGGGTGGCGGCGACGCTGCGTCGCCCGGGCGCATTGGATGACCTCAAGGCGCGGCATGGCGAGGCCCTGCAGGTGCTGACGCTGGACCTGACCGATGCCGGGCAGATCACGGCCGTGGTGGACGAAGCGTTCGCGCGGCTGGGTCGGATCGACGTGGCGGTCAGCAATGCAGGTTACGGTCTGTTCGGTGCCGGCGAAGAAGTCAGCGATGAACAGATCGAGCGCCAACTGGCGACCAACCTGGCCGGCTGCATCCACTTCATCCGCGCGTTGCTGCCGCGCCTGCGCGCCCAGGGCGGCGGGCGCATCGTGCAGGTGTCGTCCGAAGGTGGACAGATCGCCTATCCGAACTTCAGCGTGTACCACGCCAGCAAGTGGGGCATTGAAGGGTTCGTGCAGTCGGTGAGCCAGGAAGTGGCGCCGTTCAACATCGACTTCATCATCGCCGAGCCCGGCCCCACCGGTACGAATTTCGCGGCCGGCCTGGACCATGCGCCGACGATGGACTGCTATGAAGACACGCCCGCCGGCGAGGTGCGCCGCGCGGTTGCATCGGGCGCGTTCGTGATCCGCGGCGATGCCGGAAAAACCGTGGACGCGATGATCGCCGCGGCCGATTCAGGCAGCCCGCCGCTGCGATTGGCGCTGGGCAGCACCGCCTATGCGTCGATCAAGGCCGGGCTGGAGGCGCGGCTGCAGGAACTGGAAGCGCACAAGGCGGTGACGTTGTCGGTTGATGGGGAGTGAGCGCCTCTGCAGCAGATCCGGAGTTCCCTGAACAGGAACTCAGTTCATGTACCAGTCAGTTCAATATTCAGGGTTCATTGCTCTGGCAAACGGATAATTCACATATCGAAAGCGGTTGCACTTCGCTCTCGATCAAACCAAAACAAGAAAGGTGTGAGTTTCCCGATGAACAAGATTTCCCTGCTGGCCCTGGGTCTCGTGGTTGCCATGCCCTTCGCGGCGTCCGCTGCCGATGGCCTGTCGTACAACTACGTGGAAGGCGGTTACGTGAACACCGACGCCCGCGGCGGCGATGCCGACGGTTGGGGCCTGAAGGGTTCGGTCGCGGTGCATCCGAATTTCCACATCTTTGGTGATTACAGCGCGCAGGAAACCGAGCGCAGCAACGCTGACGTCGATCAGTGGCGCCTGGGTGTCGGCTACAACTACGGCATCGCGCCGACCACCGATCTGGTGGCTCGCGTCGCGTACCAGAAGTTCGATCCGAAGCGCGGCCTGGACTTCAATGGCTACTCGACCGAAGTCGGCGTGCGCACTGCGTTCACCCCGATGATCGAAGGCTATGCGCTGGCCGGGTACGAAGATTTCAGCAAGAAGCACGGTATCGATCCGGACGGCGAGTTCTATGGCCGCGTCGGCGCCACCGCCAAGTTCAACCAGAACTGGGGCCTGAGTGGCGAAGTGAAGCTGGCCAAGGCCGGCGACCGCGAGTGGTTCGTCGGTCCGCGCTTCACCTGGTAAGAACGCCTGTCGTTAGTGCGTAATACGTAGTTGAAAGAATGGTGTGGTGGTAAGTGCGAAACGGCGTGTGACCTCTCTCCCACACGCCTACCGAGCCCGGCCTTTGGTCGGGCTTTTTTTTTGGTTTTTTCCGCGGTGCTCAGCGAGGAGTGGCAGGTGCCTTGTTCAGGCGATCGATGATTTCGGACGCATGGAATGATCTGCCCCACGTCCGTTGGTCCTTCGCTTTCAGAATGCCTATCGTCATCAGCTCATTGATGCCCTTGCTCGCCGCTACCAGCGAGACGTCAAGCAGTGCTGCAACGGTGTTGGCGGTGACCACCGGTTGCTCGATCAGCAACTCGGGAAGCCGCCGCACCACCGAGTGGCTGCGATAACCCGACGTGGCCTCTGACCACGCGCGCCCGATCGCGCGCAGATCGTCGGCCAAAGATACGCACTCGCCCGCCACCTCCAGCACGGCACGGTAGGTCATGTCGATCCAGGGGCCCCATTTCCCCTGCAACTGGACCTGCTTGAGCGCGGAGTAATAGCCGCTGCGGTTACGCATCAGCATCCCGGACAGGTACAGCGGGGGCAGACCTTCAGCGGCAAGAATGAGCGGCATCAGGATGCGTCCGGTCCGCCCGTTTCCATCGTTGAAGGGATGGATGGTTTCGAACTGCGCATGCGCGATCGCCATCTGGGCGAGCACGGTCAGCTCGCCCTGCTCATCTTCACGGCGGGCGTAACGCAGCATGTTCTGTTCAAGATCGCGCATGCACGCATCAATATCGGCGGGCGGCGCGGGGACAAAGCTTGCGTCCTCGATCCGGCCAGTGCCGATCCATGCCTGGATGTCCCGGTAAGTGCCCTGTGGCACGTTCTCGTGCTCCATCAGCATCGCATGGATCTGCTTGACGAGCGTGCAATCCAGCGCCGTGCGTCCCCCGCTTCGCACGGCGTCCAGCCCGTACTGCAACGCTTCCACGTAGTGTTGGGTGGTGCGCACGTCTGGCGGAAGGCCATCGGCGCTCCACGTGGCTTCATAGGTCAGCAGTTCGTCGAGGTCGGTTTTTGTACCCTCGATCTGTGAACTCTGGACGGCCTCGCGCCTGACCAGTGTACGGGTCAGGATATCGGGGTTGTTCCATCCCTCCATCGCGCCGATGAGGCGGCCGAGCGCCTGGCTGGCGGCATGCGCAAGTGCAGGCGAACCGGATCCTGCAGGCAACGCCCTCGGCGTAGGCGGCGCCACCATGGCGCGCACGTTGGGTTTCCCCTCCACCGGCACGAGATGCTGGCGCAGGTGCGGAGCTACGTCACTCTGTCGCATGCCCGATCACCTCGAAAGTTTAAAAGACAGGCTAACTTTTTAACTTTATCCACGAAAAGTTAAAAAGTCACGCGCACTCTTCAACTTTCAGTGGACAGCCGCCCGGCATGGCCCGGCGCTAGCGGTATCGACATCCCACAAAGAAAAACCCCGGCGTTGGCCGGGGTTCGTCAGTTCAGCGTCGCTGGGGTCACTTGAACAGCGTGTCCGGATACTCCGGCTTCTGCTCGCGCGCCAGCAGGGTACGCAGGCCTTCGGATGGGGTCTGTTCGCCGTGCAGCACGGCGCGCACGCCGTCGGAGATCGGCAGGTCGATGCCGTAGCGGCGCGCCTGGCGCATCACTTCGTCCGCGGTCTGCACCGATTCCACCACCTGTCCGATTTCGCGGACGGCGTCCTGCAGCGTCTGCCCGCGGCCCAGCGCAAGGCCCAGGCGACGGTTGCGCGACAGGTCGCCGGTGCAGGTCAGCACCAGGTCGCCCAGCCCGGCCAGGCCCATCAGGGTCTCCGGCTTGGCACCGATCGCCGCGGCCAGCCGCAGCATCTCGTTCAGGCCACGGGTGATCAAGCCGGCACGTGCGTTCAGGCCCAGCTGCATGCCATCGGCAACGCCGGTGGCCACGGCCAGCACGTTCTTCATCGCACCGCCCAGCTCGGCACCCAGCATGTCATCGCCGGTATAGGCGCGGAAGGCGGGGCCGTGCATGGCTTCGGCCACGGTCTGGGCGAATTCGGGCACGTCGCCGTGCACGGTGATCGCGGTGGGCAGGCCCTGGGTGACTTCCTTGGCGAACGACGGCCCGGTGACCACCGCCAGCGGCACGTCATCGCCGAGGATCTCGCGCGCCACTTCATGCAGGAAGCGGCCCGAGCCCGGTTCAAAGCCCTTGGTCGCCCACGCCACGCCGGCACCGGCCGGGCGCAGCGGCGCCAGCGCGGTCACGGTTTCGTTGAACGCGTGCGACGGGGTCACCACCAGGATCCATGCCGCCCCTTCCACGGCCTGCGCCATGTCGGTGGTGGCACGCAGCGATTCCGGCAGCGGGATGCCCGGCAGGTAACGGGTGTTCTCGTGGCGCTGGTCGATGGCTTCCACCATCGCGGCATCGCGTCCCCACAGCACGGTCCGGAGACCGTGCCGGGCGAGCAGGCTGGCCAGCGCGGTTCCCCAGGAACCGGCGCCGAGTACGGCTACTTTGTCAGCGTTATCGCTCATGCGCGGGGTCGGGACGCCGATCAGGCGTTGCCGACCGGTTCGGAGTTGGCGAGCGAAGACGCTTCACCCTGCTCCTGGCGCTGGCGCAGGGTTTCCGCGTACAGGCCTTCGAAGTTGATCGGCTGCAGGAAGAACGGCGGGAAGCCGCCGGCCTGGATCAGGTCGCTGACCAGCGAACGCACGTACGGGAACAGGATGTTCGGGCACTGGGTGCCGAGCAGCACGTCGATCGACTGCGGGTCCAGGCCGACCAGGCCGAACACGCCGGCCTGCTTCACTTCGGCCACGTACGCGGTGCGGTCTTCGGCCTTGCAGGTCAGGGTGACGGCCAGCACGACTTCAAAGGCGTTCTCGCCCAGGCGCTGCACCTGCTGGTTCAGGTTGAGCTGCAGTTCCGGCTGCACCTGGTCGTTGAAGATGCTCGGAGCATTCGGCGATTCGAAGGAAACGTCCTTGACGTAGATCTTTTCGACGGTGAACGCGGGGCCGTTGGCGGCGTCGACCGGCGCGACGGCGCCGTTGGTGTTTTCTTCGGACATTTCCTGTTGCTCCAGATTATTCGTTGAACGTTATGTTTGATCGATATGTTGCATCAACAGCGATGGGGGCGGGCCATGCGGTGCACAACCCCTGCCTGCGCTATCAGGTCAATGACGACCCTTGACCAGCGGCAGTTCCGCCTGCTGCCACGCCGGCAGGCCACCGTCGAGCACGGACACCTGCTCGAAACCGGCCTTCTTCAGCGTCTTGGCAGCGGCTTCGGATGCGGTGCCGGCACGGCATACCAGCACCACCGGGCGCTGCTTGGCCGCGGCGACCAGCTTGTGCTCCGGACCGAACTGGCTGGCCTGCACGTTCTTGCTGCCGGCGATGTGGCCCTTTTCGAAGTCGCTGCTGGCGGACAGGTCCACCACCACGGCGTCGCCGGCGTTCATCAGCTGCACCAGTTCGGCAGGCTTGAGCGATTTGTAGCCACGGAACAGGCGGCGGATTTCAGTGACGATGATCGCGGCGGTCAGGCCCACCAGGGCGGCCGACAGCATGGGGTTTCGGCCGGCAAAGGCCACCAACTCTTCGTAATTCACGCAGGTCACGGGTCGATAAGCGGGCGCCGATTGTCGCACAAGGCGATGGGCGCGGGATTCCGGCCGCGATTGCGGCCGGCGACAGGCGGGGGGCCGGGAAGGGCCAGGGCAGCGGTCAGTGCCCCTGCCACAGGTCCGGCAGGCCGTTGAACTGCCACCAGCGCTTGCCCTCCGGATCCCATCGCCAGCGCTCCACGACCGTGACCAGGCGCTCGGCCTGGGTATTGATGTTGATCACGCCGATTTCCACCCGGCGCTCCACCGTGCCATCCGGCAACGAAGCCGTGCTGCGCTCGCGGTAGGCCGAAACCCGCAGCTGCGAGTAGCGGTTGAGCTCGAATTCGGTGGGTGGGTTGGTCCTGCGCCGTTCGGGGTCGAGATAGCTGACGGCGTCTTCCATGCTGCCCCAGCGGATGGTCGACCCGTAGGCGTTCTGGGTTTCTTCCAGCAGCGTGCGCTGTTTGCGGCTGAAATCGGCGGCCAGCGTCATGAACGAGGCGCCCAGCAGGCTGGACAGCATCAACAACTGGATCAGGCGGCGCATGTGCAGGTGCTTCAACGGTCTGCTCCCCAAGGCATCAGCCGCCATCCTACCCTTTGGCGAAGGCAACGAAACGACCGCTGAGTTCGGCGGCCGGCTTGCCGTCGGTACCGGGCTGCACCGCGACCACGCCGATCCGCGCCTTGCCGCGCTGCTTGAACGTGGACAGGAAGGTGTCCCAGTCACTGTCCGGGTCGATCTGGGCCTGCGCATGCAGGTCGCCGTACACCGGCGCGCGGTAGCGCAGCTGGCTGTCGGCCACGTAGACCTCCGCTTCGAACCCGGCCAGGCGCAGGCGCAGGGTCACCAGGGCCCAGCCGGACAGGGTCATGGCCGAGGCCAGGCTGCCGCCGAAGGCATTGCCCTTGTCATTGACGTTCACCGCCAGCGGCGCAGTCAGCTGCAGTTGGCCATCGGCATAGCCCTCCAGGCGCAGCTGCATCGCGCGCACCGGCGGCATGCTGTCCAGCACGTCCTGCAGGACCAGCAGCGAGGAGGAAACGGGTTCGACGGACATCGGCGACAACACCTGCAACAACGCGGGCCCGCATAATGCAGGCAATGGATAAACATGCGAAACCGTGTGGTTGGACATTCGTGTCGTTGCGCCCGCAAGGGCAACACGCGGCGCTGCGTGTCGCCCTCGCCCATTCAGGCGCCTGTACGCTCGGCCTGTCGCCGTGGCGGCTGCAGCGCCGGCCTGACGCCGCAGGGGCTGGCGCGTTACGCACGGCCTTGCAGGCATCGGCGGTGATCTTCACCAGCCCCGGCGCGGTGGAAGCTGCGGCTTCGTTCGGCGATGCGTTCCTGAATGCTCCCGAACGGCCGTGGCTGGCAGTGGGCGATGGCACCCTGCGCGCGTTGCGGGCGCACGGCATCGAACACGCCATCGCGCCGTCGCGGATGGACAGCGAGGGCCTGCTGGCGCTGCCCGTGCTGGCCGATGTGCGGGGCAAGACCATCGGGCTGGTCACCGCACCCGGTGGACGCGGGCTGATTGCCGCCGATCTGCAGGCGCGCGGTGCCCAGCTGCTGCGCGCCGACGTGTATCGCCGTGTGCCCTTGCGGCTGCCGGCGCGGGCGCTGGCGCGGCTGTCGCGATCCCCACGGCCGTGGGTACTGGCGGTCAGCAGTGGCGAGGCGCTGGAGCGCGTCTGGGCGCAGCTGCCGCCGGCGTGGCGGGCGCGCTGGCAGGCCGGCATGGCGGTGGTGGTGGCCAGTGAGCGGCTTGCGCTGCAGGCACGGGCCCTCGGCCTGGCGACGGTGCGGGTGGCCGCCGGACCGACCGCCGCGCAGATGGCCGCCGCCGCGGTTGCCCTGCACGCTGACCGGACGCAGCACCGGTAGCGCCGAGCCACGCTCGGCCAGCGCAACGGCGGGCGGCAGGTCGTGCGAGGTCCGCGATGGTCTGCCGGGCAGGGCTCGGTGCTCCTCCCTTCGCGCTGCTTGCCGCTGGCGCATGCAACAGGGATGCTGTCCCGATGACTGAGAACCCCCCACCTACCCCGCCGCAGCGCTCGCTGCGCTGGATCGTCCCGCTGGTCATCGTCCTGCTGCTGGTCGCGGCCAGCGGCTGGGGCTGGCATGCGTTCCAGCAATGGCAGGAAAAGACCCGCCTGCAATCGCAGGCCGATGCCGTGCGCCTGCAGGGTCTGCTGGACAGCGTGGACGCGCTGCGTCGCGACCAGCGTGCCGCCAGCGCGCGGCTGCAGGATGCGGCCAGCACCAACCGGGTGCTGCGCGATGAAGTGCTGGGGCTGGGCCAGCGCAGCGCGTTGATCGAAGAGAACCTGGCGCGGCTTGCCGAAGATGCCCGCCAGGACAGCCATGCGCTGCACGTGGACGAGGCCGAGCTGCTGCTGACCCAGGCCGCGCAACGGCTGGAGGGCGCCGATGACCTGGCCGGCGCGCGCCGGCTGTATGCGCTTGCCGCCACCCAGCTGGAAGACCTGCCGTCGGCCGATGGCCTGAACCTGCGCCAGGCCCTGCTGCAGGAACGCAACGTACTCGATGGCGCCGGAAACGGACCGCGCGCCGAGGTGCGCCAGCGCCTTGCGGGCTTCGCCGACGCGTTGCAGACCCTGCCGCTGCACACCCCGGAATCGCCGGCCGACGCCGCACGGGTGCGCCCATGGTGGGAGATCGCGCTGGCGCCGTTCGTGCAGATCACCCCGAGCCGTCTCAGCGGCCCGCTGACCGATGCCCAGCGCGTGGCCGGCGCCGACGCGCTGCAGGTGGAGCTGACCCTGGCGCGTGCCGCCGTGGAGCGCGGCGACAGCACCGCGCTGCAGCAGGCGCTGGACCGGATTGAACACGGGATGACCCGCTTGTGGCCGGATTCACCAGACCTGCGCAGGCAGCGTGCTGAACTGCGTGCATTGCGCTCGGCGCCGCTGCGCCTGGGCGCACCGGAACTGGGCAGCACCCTGCAACAACTGCGCACCTTGCGAGATGGAGAGACCCCGTTATGAAGCCGTTGCAATCCCTGATCGTGCTGCTGTTGGCCGTTGCACTGGGCGTGGTCGGCGCGCAGTGGCTGGGCGCCAACACACTCAACCAGTATGGCGAAGTGATCTTCCGCTACGGCGGCACGGATTACCGCAGCACCCTGCCGCAGGTTGCGCTGCTGGTGCTGGTGTCGCTGCTGGTGCTGTGGCTGCTGTGGAGCCTGATCGCCTCGCCGTTCCGCGCCTGGGGCCGCTATCGCCGCAAGCAGGGCCGCGTGCGCCTGGTCGATGGCCTGCAGGCCTATGAACATGGCCACTGGCAGCGCGCGGAGAAGCTGTTCGACGGCGCCGCACAGGACCAGGAAGTGACCGGCGTGGCGCTCGCCAATGCAGCGCGCAGTGCGCGTGCACGGGGTGACGACACCGCCAGCCAGACCTACCTGCAGCGCCTGGGCGCGGCCGATGCCACCAGCCTGGCGCTGCTGCGTGCCGAGCAGCTGCTGGCCGACGATCTGCCGGTGGATGCGATCAACACGCTGGATGCGGCCAACCTGCAGCCGCTGCCGCCGCGCGGTCTGTGGCTGCGCAGCGAAGCGCTGGCCCGCGCCGGCCGTGCCCACGAGGCGTACGGTCAGCTGGGTGCGCTGCGCCAGAGCAAGGTGCTGCCGGCCGATGCCCTGACCACCCTGGAAGCCCGGCTGGCGGCACAGGCGCTGCTGGAAGCCGCCGACGTCAACGCGCTCGCGGCGCAGTGGGAAACCACGCCGAAGGCCCTGCGCGCCGACCCTGCGGTGGTCTCCGCCTATGCCGCTCGTGCGGTGGCGCTGGACTGGGACGAGCCGGCCCTGCTGGCGCTGGAACAGGCACTGGACCAGCGCTGGAGCGATGAACTGGTGGAGCTGTACGGTGCGCTGCCCGCGTCGCGGCTGGCGACCCGCGAATCCAACCTGGTGCGCTGGCGCCGGGTGCATGACGGTTCGCCGGCGCTGCTGCTGGCACAGGGGCGCGTGGCACTGGCACAGGGTCGCAATGAAGAGGCCGAAGCGCTGCTGCACGAGGCGATCGCCGCAGGCGCCGGTGCATCGGCATGGGAAGCGCTGGGCGCTTCGCTGCTGGCCCGGGGAGAGACAACGTTGGCCGCGCAGTGCCTGGCCAACGCACTGCGCGAGCAGCGCGGCGAAGACAGCATCGCGCTGGTGCGCCCGGAGCCCGCCGTCGTGGTGACCCCGCGCGCAACGGTGGAAGACCAGGTGATGACGCCGGTGCCGCCGGTGTACGACGCCGACCGGCCGCGCGACGACAACGGCTTCCCGCGCATTCCCTGACGTTGGATGTGAGTCGGGGTCAGGTTGCTTTCGCCCTGCGAAAGCAACCTGACCCCTTTTTTTTGCACTAGCGGATAACGCGGATCAGCGTTCGACGATCGCCACCACGCCCATGCCGCCGGCGGTGCAGATCGACACCAGCGCACGGCCACCGCCGCGCTCGGCCAGCTGCTTGGCCGCCGTGGCGATCACCCGCGCACCGGTTGCCGCGAACGGATGGCCGGTGGCCAGCGACGAACCCAGCGGGTTGATCTTTTCCGGATCGATGCGGCCCAGCGGGGCGTCCAGGCCCAGGCGGTTGCGGCAGTAGTCCTCGCTCTCCCAGGCGCGCAGCGTGCACAGCACCTGCGCGGCAAACGCTTCGTGGATTTCATAGATATCGAAATCCTGAAGGGTCAGCCCGTTGCGCTTGAGCATTTCCGGCACGGCCACGGTCGGGGCCATCAGCAGGCCCTCGCCATGCACGAAATCGACCGCCGCGACCTGCGAGTCACGCAGGTAGGCCAGCGGCGCGTGGCCGTGCGCGCGCGCCCATTCTTCGCTGGCCAGCAGCACCGCGGAGGCGCCATCGGTCAGCGGGGTCGAATTGGCAGCGGTCAGCGTGCCGCGGCCGGAGACCTTGTCGAAGGCCGGCTTCAGCGTGGCCAGCTTTTCCAGCGAGGTGTCCGCGCGCAGGATGTTGTCGCGCTCCACGCCGCGGAACGGGGCGATCAGGTCGTTGAAGAAGCCGCGCTCGTAGGCGGCGGCCAGCTTGCGGTGCGACGACACCGCCCACTCATCCTGCGAATCGCGCGAGATGTTCCATTCCTTGGCCATGTCTTCGCAATGGTCGCCCATGCTCTTGCCGGTGCGTGGCTCGGCCACGCCGGGGAACTCGGGCTTGAACTCGGAGAACTTGAAGCCGCGGGTCAGCGCGCGGATCTTGTCGCCGGTGCTCTTGGCCCGGTTGGCGGCCAGCAGTCGCGCGCGCAGCTTCTTGCCGTAGACGATCGGCACGTCGGAGGTGGTGTCCGAGCCGCCGCCGATACCGGACTCGATCTGGCCCAGGGCGATCTTGTTGGCCACCGCGATGATGGTGTCCAGCGAGGTGCCGCAGGCGCGCTGCATGGTGATGCCCGGGGTCAACGGGGACAGCCCCGAGGACAGCGCGGCTTCGCGGCCGAGGTTCCAGTCACTGGAGTGCTTGATCACCGCCCCCATGGCCACTTCACCGAGCTGCTGGCCATGCAGGCCGAACCGTTCGACAAGGGCGCCGAGCGTACGTACCGACATGCCAAGGTTGCCGACATCCGAGTACGCGGTGTTCTGGCGGCAGAACGGAATACGGACGCCACCGAGGATGGCGACGGGTCGGGCGTTGGGCATGGACATACCTGGCATGGGATAGGGTGTCTGCAACATGGCCTGCACGACATGGCAGGCATAATGGTCCCAAGTGTAGCTGCCGCCCTGTGATGGGCCAACCGTGAAACCATGAGCAAAACCGACCCCGCCATGAACGCCATCGGCGTCCTGGCCCTTGAGCTCGCCGATGGGCAGTCGCCCACGCAGGCCGCACTTACCGCCGACCAATCCGGCGAACTGGCCGAGCGTATCGGCCGCGACCTGGCCAAGCTGGTGCCGCAGGCCAGCGCGCTGGATCTGGTGTTCGCAGCGGCGCATTTCGACCCGGCCGAAGTGCTGCGCCCGGGCTGGCCGATCCATCGCCGGCTGGAAGAGCTGCAGATGCGCGCGCCGGGCCGCAGCCAGGGCCCGCGCCTGCTGGCCTTCGGTGCCGATGCCAATGGCGATGTGCCGCTGCCGTTCCAGGCCGATGACACGCTGAAAGGCGGCGGCCTGCGCGTGCTGCCGTTCCTGCTGACCGGCACCGATGCGGCCACCACGGCGGCGGTGTCCGATGCGCTGGAAACAGTGCTGCTGGCCGAGGGCATGGCGCACGCGGATACCGCGCTGCTGGCGCAGAGGGCGTTCGGTGCGCGCGTGGAACATGCGCGCTACTTCACCGTGAACGATCTCGCGGCGATGATGTCGATGCAGTACGACAACCAGGGGCTGGCGGTCCTATGGCCGCTGATCGAGACGGCGATCATGGCGCCGGGCCAGGATGAGTGGCTGGATGCGGCGCCGGAGCCGTTGCTGCGTTATACGCAGGGCGAGGCGCGGATGGCGCTGTTCGATCCGGCGGGCTGGTGCACGTACTACGCGCACGGGCGCAATGACTGCGAGCAGCTGAAGGGCGTGTATGAGCAGTACCTGATGCGGCAGCGGCAGATGGCGGCGGTGTTG
The DNA here is from genome assembly GCF_032054965.1 of Stenotrophomonas chelatiphaga. Taxonomy (NCBI): domain Bacteria; kingdom Pseudomonadati; phylum Pseudomonadota; class Gammaproteobacteria; order Lysobacterales; family Lysobacteraceae; genus Stenotrophomonas; species Stenotrophomonas chelatiphaga. The sequence continues at coordinate 183,350 of NZ_DAMBRS010000007.1, forward strand.
GAGGCGCACGGGGTGCCGGTGTTGTTCGTGCATTGCGAGGCGGGGCAGGATGCGCGGGCGTTGTTGGAACGGTGATTTTCTGCCGCTCGGCGCCGCTGTTTTCATGGGTTGAGGGGAAGGGCAGGCCAGTGCAGGACACGCCGTTAACCCGTCCATGGGGGCTCGCTGTTGCCATCGTGGCAACAGACGGTCCTGCACTGGCCTGCCCTTCCCCTCCTCTGACAGATGGCGGTCGCCGGCGGCGGTGTGGGGGGATTAAAAGCAGAACGCCGGCTTTCGCCGGCGTTCCTGTTTGCGGGTTGCTGCGTTGTTACGAGGGGCTTATGGGGCTTTGATTACTGCGCAGGCGAGGCGGGCGCCGGCATTGCCGGTGGGTTGGGTCTTGTAGTCGTCGGCATCGGCGTGGACGATCAGGCCGCGGCCGATGATGTCGAAGCCATCACCCTTGCCGATGTTGACGTTGGTCGACACCGGGGCGTCGATGGTCGCTACGCCTTCGGCGTTGGCGGTGATGTTGGGCATGTCGCCGCCGTGGTGCGGTTCGCTGGCGACGCTGCCGTGGTCCTGGGTGCCCGGATTGAAGTGGCCGCCGGCGCTGTTGCCGTCCGGCGCGCTGCAGTCCCCCTTTTCGTGGATGTGGAAGCCGTGCTCGCTGCCCGGCTTCAGGCCAGTGACCTGGCCGGTGACGTGGACGCGGCCGTCGACCAGCTTGAAGCTGACCGAGCCCTTGGTTTCATTGCCCTGGGTCGGTGCCAGTTCGGCAACGGCGGTGGCCGTGGCGGCGGTGTCCGCAGTCGGACCGGTCATCGGCGGCGGCGCTTCGGCCGGGGTGGTGGTGGCGGTGGCTTCGGCGGGAGTCGCCGGGGCGACGGTGTCGGTCGCGTTTTCCGGCTGCTTGTTGCAGGCGCTCAGGCCAAGGGCGACGACGGCAACGAACAGCGAAGTGTGGATCAGGCGCATCGGATGGTTCTCCATGTGACGGGGTGCAGGGCCTGCAGCCGGGGCTACCGGGTGATGCGGATGAGGCCGCAGGCGATGCGTGCGCCGGCGTTGCCGGCGGGCTGGCTGCGATGATCGTCTGGTTGGGCGTGCACGATCAGTGCACGACCGGCGATGTCGTTGGCGGCGCCACCCCCAAGGGTAACGCCTCGCAGGTGGATGTCGACGTTGGCCCGGCCCTGCGCATCGGCGCGCAGGTTGGGCATGTCGCCAAGGTGGTGCGGTCCGGTTCCCGGCGCGCCATGCGGCTGCTGGGTCGGGTTGAAATGATTGCCCGCGCTGCTGGCATCCACCGCGCTGCAGTCACCACGCTCGTGCACGTGGAAGCCGGGCTGCTGCAATGGCTGCAGGCCGCCGATCACGCCAGTCACATGTACGCCGCCGGCTTCGGGCACCAGCGCCAGGCGACCGCTGACGATGCTGGCCGACGCCGGCGAAAGATTGCTCTCGGCCATCTTCGCGGTACTCACCACGCTTACCGCCACCGGCGGCGCAGCGGGCGGCGGCGGCGTGGTACCGCAGGCAACCAACAACAGGCCGGCGGCAGCCGGCAGGATCAGGCGGATCGAAGACATCGTGGACTCCTTGCGACGCACGTTACGGTCCTCCCTGTCCACGACGCATCAACGCCATGTGTGGACGGTGCACAGGGAGCTTTGGAAACAGGTTCAGTGACTGCCACGCCGGCGACCGGCGCCCAGCTTGCGGGTCAGCGTATTGCGGCCCAGCCCCAGCCGTGCGGCCGCTTCGGCGCGCCGGCCGTGGGTGATCTGCAGGGCGGCGTCCAGCAGCGCATGGTCGACGCGCTCGCGCACCTGCGCGTGCAGGCCCTCGACCCCTTCGGCCAGCCGTTGCCGCGCCCATTGCGACAGCAGTGCCTCCCACTGGCTTGGATCCCCGCTGCCGGTGCGGGCGCTGCTGCGCGGGCCGCCCCGGTTCAGGGCCATCTCCACGTCAGCCGCGCCGATGGTATCGCTGGCGGCCAACGCGGCCATGCGCCAGCAGACGTTTTCCAGCTCGCGCACGTTGCCCGGCCAGTCGTGCTCGCGCAGCGCCTGCAGTGCGGCAGCGGTGAGCCGCTTGGGCGCACCATCGAGCTTGTGCGATGCCGCTGCCAGGAAGGTGCTGGCGAGCTGGGCGATATCGTCGCGGCGCTCACGCAGCGGCGGCAACTGCAGGCGCACCACGTCCAGCCGGTGCAGCAGGTCGGCACGGAAGCGCCCCTGCGCGACCAAGCCTTCCAGGTCCTGGTGGGTAGCGGCGACCACGCGCACGTCGACATGGATCAGTTCACGGCCGCCTACGCGGAAAAACTCGCCCTGGGCCAGCACGCGCAGCAGGCGCGTCTGCAGGGCCAGCGGCATGTCACCGATCTCATCCAGGAACAGGGTGCCGCCGTCCGCCTGCTCGAAGCGGCCGACATGGCGCCGCTGTGCACCGGTGAAGGCGCCGGCTTCATGGCCGAACAGTTCGCTTTCCAGCAGCTCGGCCGGAATGGCAGCGGTATTCAACGCAACGAACGGCGCGCGCGAACGCGGCGATTCGCGATGCAGCGCACTGGCCACCAGCTCCTTGCCGGTACCGGTTTCGCCGGTGATCAACACCGCCAGCGGCGCCTGCGCCAACTTGCCGATGGCACGGAACAGGGCGCGCATCGGCGGGGTATCCCCCACCAGCTGCGGCGCCTGGTCCGGCTGGCCGGCATCACCCGGTTCCGGATCGTCGGGCAGCAGTGCCTCGGCGCCCGGCAGCGCGCGCCGTGCCAGCGCGACCGCATCGTCCAGGTCGAACGGCTTGGACAGGAATTCGTGCGCGCCGCCGCGGAAGGCACCGGCGGTGCTGGCGACGTCGGTATAGGCGGACATCACGATCACCGGCAGCTGCGGGTGCGCTGCCTTCAGTTTGTCCAGCAGCACCAGGCCATCGTCGCCGGGCATCCGCACATCGGTGAACAGCAGGGCCGGTACCGGTTGCCGGGCCAGCGCGTCGAGCGCGGCGGCGGCGCTGTCGAAACCTTCCACCTGGTAACCGGCATCGCGCAGCGCGGTGCACAGCACGAAGCGCACGGCGCGGTCATCGTCGACCACCCAGACGCGTTGGCCGGCGTGCGCGGGCTGCGGGGCGTCAGTCATGGGCCACGTCCTCATGGGGGGCGCCGCTGCGGATCGGCAGCAGCAGGGTGAATACGGTATGCCCGGGCCGCGAACGATAGGTCAGCGTGCCGCGGTGTTCGCGCGCCACCTGCTGGGCCAATGCCAGGCCCAGTCCGGTGCCCTCGGCGCGGCCACTCACCAGCGGCAGGAACAGGTGTTCGGCGAGCTCTTCGGGCACGCCGCGGCCGTCGTCGGCGATTTCCAGCCGCAGCGCAAGCGGATGGAGCTGCTCGGCGATGCGCACGCCATGTTCCACCCGCGTGCGCAGGGTGATGCCACCGGCACCGGCCTGGATGGCATTGCGCACCAGGTTCCACACCGCTTGGCTGAGGCGATCGGCATCGCCATTGAATTCCGGGATGCTGGGATCGTAATCGCGCTGCAACCTGACCGCCCAGCCCGCCTCGCTTTCGGCCAGGCGCAGCACCTGCTCCAGCGCAGCGTGGATGTTCAACGTGGCGTGCGGGGCGGCCGGTGCCGGCGACAGCAATTGGTCCAGCAGGCTGTTGAGGCGCTCGATTTCGGTCCCGATCAGGTCAACCAGTTCGCGCTCGTCGGCATCGCGCTGGGCGATCCGGCGCGCCAGCAACTGGGCGGCGCCCTTCAATCCGGCCAGCGGGTTGCGCAACTCGTGGGCGAGCCCCTTCAGCGCCGCGCTGAGCGCGCTGGGCAGGGCCTGGGTGGGGTCCAGCCCGGGAAATTCATCCACCGGGTGGGCTTCCAGCAGCCAGCCGCCATCATCCAGGCGGCTCATCCAGCCTTCGGCAAAACGGGCGCCCTCGCCCGGCAGGGCCAATGCCAACCGGTGCAGGCGCAGGCTGTCGCGCTCGTCGCGGGCAAGGAAATGGGCCAGCGCATCACCCTGTGCTTCCAGGGCCACCAGCGGCTGGCCGACCAGGCGACGCCCACTGACCCCCAGCCAGCGAGCGAAGGCCGGATTGCAGCCGGTGATGCGCCCACCGGCGTCGGCCCAGGCGACCGGCGTGCCGAGCTGTTCGATGACGGGGGGCGGCAGGGACGCAGTCATTGCACCAATGTAGTGCAAAACGGCAGATTGATGGACGTGGCTTGGGTTCGAAGGACGAGCGCATCACCGAGGGATGCGCCCGTCGGCGGACGACGTTCGTTACGGCGGGCAGGCTGCGCCCGTGAAGAAGTCCTTCCCCTGGAGCAGCGCGGCAGGCGTATGGCCGTGCGACGGGGACCAGTAATAGACGGAGTATTTCACCCGCATCGGGTCCTTTATGCCGTGCTACGCATGGAAAATCGTCTGCCGCGTGCTCGCCTGATTGCTGTCGTCCGGTCCGCGGAATCTGTACCTCGCACCGCTGTCCACGTTCGCCCCCTCGACGAAGCTGTAAGCCGGCGTGGGGAAGGTACGCGACCGGTCCCATCGCAACGTGAGGCGCTTCAAATCCACGTCCCTGGTACACCCTGAGTGCGTTGGCGCCAAGATCGATATCCGCGGGCAAGAAGGTCCTCCGGAAGGACGCACCGGAATCGAAGACGCTGGTGGTGTCGCCGATCATCGCGCGCACACCTGTTGAATGCGTATGCCCATGGAAGACGGCGAGTACGCGATGATCTTTCACCAGTTTTGCGAATCTCGCCCGCGCCGCATCTGCATGGGCGCCTTCCCCGTACCGCCATGGGCGAGCGGTGCGTGTTGATGGCAATCAACCGGCAACCAGCCTCGCAAGGAGGTGCGCACGCCCCATCAGCGCGTGCCGCTGCGCCCAATCAGACAATCCCTGGCGCACCGATTAGCGCGTACCGGAGGCGTCCCGTGCCTTCTTCCAGGCACTTTCGAATTCGCGTGCACTGATCTCGTCATCTTCATCGAAATCGAAGAAGGACAGCGGCTGGTCGGCCAGCGCGAAACGGTCGTCGCTCTGTCCGGTGGCATCAGCCCACACCACCCGCAGGCCGTAGATCTCCACCTGGCGCACGATCTTCTCGCCGCGGGCTTCCATCAGCACGTTGCCCTTGCCTAGGTCCGATTCGGCCGGGTGCTTGTAGTACTTCTTGACGGTGTTCATGAACTGTCCTGCCCGGGCCAGCAGCCCGGAAATCTGGAAAAAGGGCGCTGAGTGTGCCTCAGAGCGCTGGTTGTTGCTGCAGCAGCAGCGAATGCAGGATGCGCGCATCTTCGGCATCCAGCACGGCCGGCAGGTCGTCGCTGCCGCGGAAGCGACGATGGAAGGCACCCACGGCGGCATCGCGGTCGTCCAGCGGATAACCGAACGCGGCCAGCGCCTGCCAGGCATCGAAGCCGGCCGGGGGCAGTCCATCGGCGGCGCGCGGCCAGAGGCCGAAACCGGCCTGCGCCAGCTGCTGCCACGGGAAGAAGCGGCTGGGGTCCTGCTTGCGTGAAGGCGCCAGGTCGGCATGCCCGATCACCTGCGACGGCGGGATCCGCAGGCGGCTGCTGAGATCCTGCAGCAGCACGATCAACGACTGGACCTGCGCCTGGCTGAAAGGCGTGTCACCGTCGTTGTCCAGTTCAATGCCGATCGAGGCGGAGTTCAGGTCGGTGATGGTGCCCCAGCGTCCCGGCCCGGCGTGCCAGGCGCGGCGATCATCGGCGACCAGCTGGTAGCGCCTGCCGTCGGCGCCGATCAGGTAATGCGCGCTGACCTTGCCCCCGCTGTTGGCACTGCGCAGGGTGTCCAGACTCTGCTGCACGGAGTGCTGGTCGGTGTGGTGCAACACGATGATCACCGGCATGCGCGCGTTGTGGTTGGCCGATGGCACCCAGCTCGCCAGCGGATTGCGCTCTTCCACCGGCGCGCCGGCGCAGGCGGCCAACAGCACGCAGGAAAGCAGCAGGGCCAGGGGGCGGATCATCGTCATGCCCCGATTGTACCCATTAAAAAACCGGCGGCCCCCGGACCGCCGGTCACGGCGCATGCAAGCGCCATCAACAAGTTGTTCTGCAGAAAGCCGTCGATCAGACCTCGTAGGCGGACTCGCCGTGCGAGGTCACGTCCAGGCCGGTACGCTCGGCTTCTTCGGTGACGCGCAGGCCGACCAGCGCCTTGACCACCAGCAGGATCAGCGCGGTCACCACGGCGCACCAGACGATGGTGAAGGCGACGCTGACGAACTGCACCCAGACCTGGTGGCCGATATCCAGGTCGGCCTTGGTGCCGCCCAGCGACTGCGCACTGAACACACCGGTGAGCAGCGCACCGACGATGCCGCCGATGCCATGCACGCCGAACACATCGGCGGTGTCATCGACCTTCAGCAGGCGCTTCAGGCCGGTGACGCCCCACACGCAGAGCGCACCGGAGACCACGCCGATGACCAGCGCGCCCATCGGGCCGACGGTGCCGCAGGCCGGGGTGATGCCGACCAGGCCGGCGACCGCGCCGGATGCAGCGCCGAGTGCGGACGGCTTGCCCTTGGTGATCGCTTCCACCAGCGTCCAGCCCACCACCGCCGCGGCCGTGGCCAGGATGGTGTTGAGGAAGGCCAGCGAAGCCACGGTGTCGGCAGCAGCGGCCGAGCCGGCGTTGAAGCCGAACCAGCCCACCCACAGCAGCATCGCGCCGATATAGGTGAACACCACGTTGTGCGGCTTCAGCGCGGTCTGGCCATAGCCGATGCGCTTGCCGACGAAGTACGCGCCGACCAGGCCGGCCACGCCTGCGTTGATGTGCACCACGGTGCCGCCGGCGAAATCGATCGCACCCATTTCGCCCAGGTAGCCCCCGCCCCAGACGATGTGCGCCATCGGGATGTAGCTGAGAGTGAACCACAGGATCGAGAACAGGATCACCGCCTTGAACTTGATGCGTTCGGCGAAGGCGCCGACGATCAGGGCGGTGGTGATGCCGGCGAACGTGGACTGGAAGGCGACGAACAGGTAATCCGGCAGGCCGGCGATCGGCGTGTTGCCGACCGAGTCGGGCGAGAAGCCCTTCAGGAAGGCGAACTGGGTGAAGGAGCCGAAGAACTGGTTGCCTTCGCTGAACACCGCGCTGTAGCCGTAGGCCACCCACAGGATGATCACCAGCGAGAACACCACCAGGATCTGGCTGAGTACGGACAGCACGTTCTTTGAACGCACCAGGCCGCCATAGAACAGGGCCAGGCCCGGCACCACCATCAGCAGCACCAGCAGCGTGGAGGTCAGCATCCAGGCCACGTCACCGTGGTCAAAGGTGGGTGCGGCGGCCGCTTCGGCCACCGGGGCGGCGACCGGCTCGGCAGCCAGCGGCTCGACCGCCACTTCTTCGGTCGGCACCGGGGTGACCTGCGCCTGGGCGTGGGCAGTGCCCGGGAAAGCGCCCACGGCCAGTGCGCTGAGCAGCATCATCAGGCACACCAGATGGAACCGGGCTTGCCACCCGGCGAACAGTCGAATCTTCATGCGAGGGATCTCCGAGTGGGTTACAGCGCGTCCGCGCCGATTTCGCCGGTGCGGATGCGGATGACCTGTTCGACAGGCGTGACGAAGATCTTGCCGTCGCCGATCTTGCCGGTACCCGCTGCGTTCTGGATCGCTTCGATCACCGCGTCGGTACGTTCGTCGGTCACCACGGTTTCGATCTTGATCTTCGGCAGGAAATCGACGACGTACTCGGCGCCGCGGTACAGCTCGGTGTGGCCCTTCTGGCGACCGAAGCCTTTCACTTCGGTCACGGTGATGCCCGACACGCCAGCGTCGGAGAGGGCCTCGCGGACCTCGTCGAGCTTGAACGGCCGGATGATGGCGGAGATCAGTTTCATGCGCATATCCCGATGGTGGATGGGTCCACGGCGGATGCAGGCCGTGGCGTCTGCAACCACGGGCCACCCCATGGGGTGGCCGTGGCTGTTGCGCCGAACGTGGTCTGGGCCCTGGCGGCTGTGTCTCTCTCCAAACACAGCCAGCGACGCGGGAGGGAGGTAGGCCCATGACGCGCGTCCGGTCTCTCTTGCCCCTGAACGGATGGAACACTTCCTACAGCGTTGCAGGCTTCATCCCTGCCGGCTCCCCAGCCGGAAAAGATGCGGCGATGACGAAGGTGGGAGGGGTATCCTCCGCCACCGCCGCGCGTGCTCAGCTGGCGTAGTACAACTGGTATTCCAGCGGGTGGGTGGCCGCACGGAACTTGGTGACTTCCTGCATCTTCAGCGCGATGTAACCGTCGATGAAATCATCGTCCATCACGCCGCCGGCCTTCAGGAACTCGCGGTCCTTGTCGAGCGCTTCCAGCGCCTGGTCCAGCGAGGAGCAGACCTGCGGGATCAGCTTCTCTTCTTCCGGTGGCAGGTCGTACAGGTCCTTGTCGCTCGGTGCGCCCGGGTCGATCTGGTTCTTGATGCCGTCCAGGCCGGCCATCATCAGCACGGTGAAGGTCAGGTAGCCGGACTGGATCGGATCGGGGAAGCGCATTTCAATGCGGCGCGCCTTCGGGTTGGTCACGAACGGGATACGGCACGAAGCCGAACGGTTGCGTGCCGAATAGGCCAGCATCACCGGCGCTTCGAAGCCCGGGACCAGGCGCTTGTAGCTGTTGGTGCCGGCGTTGGCGAAGGCGTTGATCGCCTTGGCGTGCTTGAAGATGCCGCCGATGTACCACAGCGCCAGCTGGCTCAGGCCACCGTAGCCGTCACCGGAGAACAGGTTGGTGCCGCCCTTGGACAGCGACTGGTGCACGTGCATGCCGCTGCCGTTGTCGCCGACGATCGGCTTGGGCATGAAGGTCGCGGTCTTGCCGTTGCGGTGGGCAACGTTCTTGATCACGTACTTCATGCGCAGCAGTTCGTCGGCCTTCTGCACCAGGGTGCTGAACTTGGTGCCGATCTCGCACTGGCCAGCAGTGGCCACTTCGTGGTGCTGCACTTCCACTTCAATGCCGACCTGTTCCAGCGTCTTGCACATTTCCGCGCGCAGGTCGTGCAGCGAATCGGTCGGCGGCACGGGGAAGTAACCGCCCTTCACGCCCGGACGGTAGCCGCTGTTGGCGCCGTCATACTTGGCACCGGTGTTCCAGGCGGCTTCTTCGGAATCGACCTTGAAGAAGGTGTTGCCCATGTCGTTGGCGAAGCGGACCGAATCGAAGATGAAGAACTCCGGCTCCGGGCCGAAGAAGGCCTGCTCGGCGATGCCGCTGGACTTCAGGAAGGCTTCGGCGCGCTTGGCGATGCCGCGCGGGCAACGGCCGTACGGCTGCATGGTGGCCGGGTCGAGGATGTCGCAGCTGATGACGATGGTCGGGTCGGCGTAGAACGGGTCCACGTAGGCGCTGGACGGATCCGGCAGCAGGACCATGTCCGATTCGTTGATGCCTTTCCAGCCGGCGATGGAGCTGCCGTCGAACATCTTGCCTTCTTCGAACAGCGACGCTTCGATGATGCTGACCGGGAAGGTGACGTGCTGCTCGATGCCACGCATGTCCACGAAACGCAGATCGACGAACTCGATCTGGTTGTCCTTGACCAGCTTCTCAACGTTTTCAACGGACATCGGGTGGAACCTCGGTTGGAATTGAATGCCTGGGATTACCAGAGCAATGTCCGTGCCAACTTCTGCACCCTCACAAGCCCTTGATTTGCATGAGCGTGCGCCTGAATGGTGCACAACAAAACGCACCATCGTGGTGCGTTGTCGGCACCGCGCACTGGCTTGGTGCATCAGGAGATGGTCTATCCTCTTCCGCACCTTTCATTGCCCACCCAACGATCCTTCTCCATGTCAGACCTGCTCTCCGCCCTGCTGCTGGGCATCCTTGAAGGCGTCACCGAGTTCCTGCCCATCTCCAGCACCGGGCACCTGCTGATCGCCCAGCATTGGCTGGGCGCGCGCTCGGACTTCTTCAACATCATCATCCAGGCCGGTGCGATCCTCGCCATCACCCTGGTCTTCCGCCAGCGTCTGTGGAGCCTGGCCACCGGCCTGCACCAGCGCGAGAACCGCGACTACGTGATGAAGCTGGGCGCTGCCTTCCTGGTCACCGCGGTGGTCGGCCTGCCGGTGCGCCTGGCTGGCTGGGAACTGCCGGAAACGGTGAGCCCGGTCGCGTGGGCGCTGATCATCGGTGGCATCTGGATGCTGCTGGTGGAGGCCTATACCGCACGCCTGCCTGATCGTGACCAGGTGACCTGGACGGTGGCCATCGGCGTGGGCATCGCGCAGGTGGTGGCCGGTGTGTTCCCGGGTACGTCGCGCTCGGCGTCGGCGATCTTCCTGGCCATGCTGCTGGGCCTGAGCCGCCGTGCAGCGGCCACCGAGTTCGTGTTCCTGGTCGGCATCCCGACCATGTTCGCGGCCAGCGCCTATGCGTTCCTGGAACTGGCCAAGGAGGGCAACCTGGCCAGCGAAAACTGGACCGACGTCGGCGTGGCCTTCCTTGCCGCGGTCGTCACCGGTTTCGTCGTAGTGAAGTGGCTGCTGGGCTACATCAAGTCACACAAATTCACCGCCTTCGCGGTGTATCGCATCCTGCTCGGCGCGGGACTGCTGCTGTGGTTGCCTGCCGGCAACTGAATGCGGCGCCAGGCGCGTGACCCCACCCGGCACGCGCACCCGTTCTGAATCCGGCAATCCAAGGAGAATCCAAATGAAGCGCACCCTGATCCTGTCCCTGCCGTTGGCCCTGCTGGCGGCCTGCAGCCAGAACCCGGCCCCGGCCGGCAATGCCGATGACCTCGCCCCGGCACCGGCCGCCGCCGCCGCGCAGAAGACCGCCGCGCACCTGGACGTGCAGCGCCTGCATGGCCAGCACTGGCGCCTGAAGGACGCCACCGGCGCCGACGGCAAACGCATCGATGCGCTGTTCGTACGCGCCGACAAGCCGGTGACGCTGGACTTCAGCGAAGGCCGCGTGTCGGTGTCCAACACCTGCAACGGCATGAGCGGCGGTTACACCGTGGCCGATGGCAACCTGGTGCTGTCGCAGCTGGCCTCCACGCGGATGGCCTGCGAGCCGAGCATCATGGCGCTGGACGAGGCCCTGGGCAGCCGCTTGCAGGGCACGCTGAAGACCGAACTGGCCGACAACGGCGAGCTGACCCTGCGCACCGCCCAGGGCGAGGTGCTGGTGTTCGCGCCGGAGCCTACGGCCGAGACCCGCTTCGGTGGCCCGGGTGAGCGCGTGTTCCTGGAAGTGGCCGCGCAGACCAAGCCGTGCCCGCATCCACTGATCAAGGACAAGCAGTGCCTGCAGGTGCGCGAAGTGCAGTTCGACGACCAGGGCCTGAAGCAGGGCGAACCGGGCGGGTTCGAGAACTTCTACGACAGCATCGAGGGCTACACCCACGAGGCCGGGACCCGCAACGTACTGCGCGTGAACCGCTTCAAGGTGGCCAATCCGCCGGCGGATGCATCGTCGCAGGCGTATGTGCTGGACATGGTGGTGGAGTCGGCTGTCGAGAAGTGACTGCGAACGGGTGAGACCCCCTCGCGGGTGGCTTTCAGGCTGAAGCTGGGGGTGGGCCGGGCGGTGGGGCTGGTCGGGGGACGGCAAAAACTGCGTCCATGCGGGCCTCGTTTCGCGCCATCCATGGCGCTCAACGCCCCCGCCCAGCCCCACC
>NZ_DAMBRS010000008.1:0-185860 GCF_032054965.1 Stenotrophomonas chelatiphaga
GAGTCCTTTCGCGCAGCGAAAGGACTCTGACCCCTGCCTTTGTTCTTTTATTTTCATCACGCGGATGGCGGCGCCCGGAACCTGTCAGGGGGTCGGGCGGTGGGGGTGGGCGGGGGCGTTGAGCGCCATGGATGGCGCGAAACGAGGCCCGCAGGAGCGGCTCTTGCCGTCCCCCGCGCAGCCCCACCGCCCGGCCCAGACCCAGCAACGGCTTTCAGCCACCCGCGAGGGGTCTCACCCGTTCGACCTCCCCCTCAATACCCCGCCGCCTGCCCATCCTTGCGGCTTTCGGATGCGCCGTAGTACACCCCCGTCTCCGGATCGCGCAGGATCGCCTGGTAGCCGCCATACGGACCGTCGGCGAACACCACGCGGTGGCCCTTGCGCATCAGCGCGCGGATCGTGTCATAGGCAAAACCGGTCTCCAGGTTGACCTCGCCGCCATCGCTCATTGCCGTGGCCTGGCCGGTGGGCTCGGTGGATCCTTCGTGCTGGATGCGCGGCGCATCGCCGGCCTCCTGCAGGTTCATGCCGAAGTCCACCAGGTTCATCACGATCTGCGCATGGCCCTGCGGCTGCATCGCCCCGCCCATCACGCCGAAGCTCGCATAGGGCTTGCCATCCTTGGTGATGAAGCCGGGAATGATGGTCTGGAACGGGCGCTTGCCCGGCGCATAGCCATTCGGATGATCCTTCTGCAGCACGAACATCTCGCCGCGATCCTGCAGGATGAAGCCCAGCCCCGGCGGGGCCATGCCACTGCCCATGCCACGGTAATTGGACTGGATCAACGACACCATCATGCCGTCGGCATCGGCGACGGTCATGTAGATCGTGTCGCCCTCTTCCAGCTGTTTCGGCGTGCCCGGCTGCACTTCCTTCAAGGCCTTGTCCATCGAAATCAGCGCACGACGCTCGGCTGCGTACTCCTTGGAAATCAGCTTGGCCACCGGTGCGGCCGGCTGGAAGGCCATGTCCGCGTAGAAGCGCGCGCGGTCGGCGAAGGCCAGCTTCTTGGCTTCCACGAACAAATGCACGTGCTCAGGCGAGCCGAACGGGATCTTCGAGAAATCGTAGCCTTCCAGCACGTTGAGGATCTGCAGCGCGGCAATGCCCTGGCTGTTGGGTGGCAGCTCCCATACATCGTAGCCGCGGTAGTTGCTGCTCACCGGGTCAACCCATTCGCCATGGTGGGCAGCCATGTCATCGAAGCTCAGGTAGCCGCCGTTGGCCTTGAAGTAGCTGCCGATGGTGCGCGCGATGTCGCCCTTGTAGAACGCATCGCGGCCGCCATCGGCGATCTGCTGCAGCGTGTTGGCCAGGTTCGGGTTCTTCCACAGCTCGCCCTTGCGCGGGGCATGGCCGTTGATCGTGAACTGCTCCTTGAAACCGGGGTACTGCGACAGGCGCGGGACCGATCGGTCCCAGTAGTACGCGATGACCTCGGCCACCGGATGGCCTTCGCGCGCGTAACGGATGGCCGGCGCCAGGTTGTCGGCCATCGGCTTGCGGCCGAAGCGCTCATGCAGCGCGAACCAGCCATCGACGGCGCCGGGCACCGACACCGGCAGCGGGCCGGTGGCCGGGATTTCCTTCAGCCCACGACGCTGGAACTCGGCCAGGGTGAGTGATCGCGGCGAACGGCCGGAGCCGTTGTAACCATGCAGTTGCTGGGTCTTCGGATCCCAGACGATGGCGAACAGGTCGCCGCCGATGCCGTTGCCAGTGGGTTCCATCAGGCCCAGTGCCGCGTTGGCGGCGATGGCCGCATCGACCGCACTGCCGCCGCCCTTCATCACCTCCAGCGCGATCTGGGTGGCCAGCGGCTGCGACGTGGCCGCCATCGCATGCGGTGCGATCACTTCCGAACGGGTGGCAAAGCCGTGGCCGGTCACGCGATCAGCGGCGAGGGCAAGCGCGGGCAGCGAAGCCAGCAGGGCAGCGGCCAGCAGGCAGCGGGTCAGTCGTCGGGTCACGGCGGGGAGTTCCTGGAAAGGGATGGCGTGATAGTCGCCTGTCTGCGCGCTGCCGGGTATCCGGCATAGGTCATGGACGTGCGGCGCGGGCAGCCCAACGACTGCGCGAATGGCGTGAACGGCTCGCTGCGCCCCGCAGCGCGACGCTGGTTTCATGCGCAACAATGCAGGCGGCACAAGGCTTTCGCGTGGATTCAGCGGCAACCAATCCGCATCCGTCGACAAGGGTTGACACACCTTGGCGCGCATGTTTTCCTCGGACCCATGTTGCAGCGCCACACGCCACCGCCGACGAACTTCGAGCCCGCCGCCACCGGCGCCGCCTCGCTGCGTTCGCTCCTCGTACTCGTACTTATTAGCCAGCCCACCGGAGCGGGACGAGCCAGCGTGTAAGCAACAGACACACAGGTACTCGATCAGAACCCGCACCGGTCCCGGCGCGGGTTTTTTCGTTTCAGAACAGGGCAACACCCTCCCTCCTCACCCAACACCTCTGCAAGGAACCACCACGATGAGCACCAACGACCTGCCCCAGACCAAGATCGCTGTCGTCGGCTACGGCAGCCAGGGCCGCGCGCACGCACTGAACCTGCGTGAATCCGGCTTCGACGTGGTGGTGGGCCTGCGGCCCGGCGGCCCGACCGAAGTAAAGGCCCAGGCCGACGGCTTCACCGTCAAGGCCCCGGCCGAGGCGGTCAAGGATGCCGACCTGGTCGCCGTGCTGACCCCGGACATGGTGCAGAAGAAGCTGTATGACGAGGTGCTGGCGCCGAACATGAAACAGGGCGCGGTGCTGTTGTTCGCGCATGGCCTGAACGTGCACTTCGACATGATCACCCCGCGCGAAGACCTGGACGTGGTGCTGGTCGCGCCCAAGGGCCCCGGCGCGCTGGTCCGCCGCGAGTACGAGATCGGCCGTGGCGTGCCGTGCATCTGGGCCGTGCACCAGGACAAGAGCGGCAACGCCGCCAAGCACGCGCTGGCCTATGCCACCGGCCTGGGCGGTGCGCGCGCCAATTTGATCCAGACCACCTTCAAGGAAGAGACCGAGACCGATCTGTTCGGCGAGCAGGCAGTGCTTTGCGGCGGTGCCTCGGCGCTGGTGCAGGCCGGCTTCGAAACGCTGGTGGAAGCGGGTTACCAGCCGGAAATCGCGTACTACGAAGTGCTGCACGAACTGAAGCTGATCGTCGACCTGTTCTACGAAGGCGGCATCTCGCGGATGCTGGAGTTCATCTCCGAAACCGCGCAGTACGGCGACTACGTCAGCGGCCCGCGGGTGATCGACGCCGGCACCAAGGAGCGCATGAAGGAGGTCCTGAAGGATATCCAGGACGGCACCTTCACCAAGAACTGGGTTGCCGAATACGAAGCGGGGCTGCCGAACTACAACAAGTTCAAGCAGGCCGACCTGGACCACCCGATCGAGAAGGTAGGCAAGGAACTGCGCGCCAAGATGGTCTGGCTGCAAGGCCAGGCCGCGTAACCCACGCGGCCCTCCCCCACCCGCTCTGCAAGGTTTCCCATGAACATCCCCGCACAACGCAGCGCGCCGCCCAACGGCGCGCGCTGGCTGACCCAGGCGCTGGAGGCCGAAGGCGTGCAGACGCTGTTCGGCTACCCCGGCGGCACCATCATGCCGTTCTACGATGCCCTGGTGGATTCGCGGCTGAAGCACGTGCTGGTGCGCCACGAGCAGGGCGCCGCACTGGCCGCCAACGGCTTCGCGCGTGCCAGTGGCCGGGTCGGCGTGTGCATCGCCACTTCCGGTCCGGGCGCTTCCAACCTGGTCACCGGCATCGCCGATGCAATGCTGGATTCGGTGCCGATGGTGTGCATCACCGGCCAGGTCGCCACGCCGCTGCTGGGCACCGACGCGTTCCAGGAACTGGACGTGTTCGGGCTGACCCTGCCGATCGTCAAGCACAGCTGGCTGGTGCGCAGCGTGGATGACCTGCCACGCGTGGTCGCCGAGGCGTTCCGCATCGCACGCGAAGGCCGTCCCGGCCCGGTGCTGATCGATCTGCCCAAGGATGTCCAGGTAGCCGATGCAAGCCATCTGCCGGTGCATGTGCCGGCCACCGTGGAAGCACCGCCCGCGCCGGCCGAGCAGGCCATCGCCGATGCCATCGCCGCCATTGCAGGCGCGGAAAAGCCGGTGATCTACGCCGGCGGTGGCATCGCGCTGGGTGATGCCGTCGATGCGCTGCGCGACTTCGCTGCGGCCAGTGGGATTCCAGCCGTGCTGACCCTGCGCGGCCTGGGCGCGCTGCCCGCCGGGCACCCGCAGTCGCTGGGCATGCTGGGCATGCATGGCACCCGCGCAGCCAACATGGCCGTGCAGGAGGCCGACCTGCTGCTGGTGCTGGGCGCGCGCTTCGATGACCGTGCCACCGGCAAGCTGACCGAGTTCGCGCCCTTCGCGCGCGTGGTCCACATCGATGCCGATGCGTATGAGATTTCCAAGCTGCGCACCGCCGATGTCGCCGTCCCCGGCAATGTCGCCCAGGCCATCCGCGCCCTGCATGCCGCTTTCCCGGCACCGCCGGCCACGCAGGCGGCCTGGCGCAACCGTTGCGCGCAGCACCGCGAGAAGTTCATCGCCCGCTACGACGCACCGGGCAAGCACATCTACGCCCCGGCCCTGCTGAAGCGCCTGAGCGAACTGGCGCCGGCCGATGCAGTGATCGCCTGTGATGTCGGCCAGCACCAGATGTGGGTGGCCCAGCACTGCCGTTTCAATCATCCGCGCAACCACCTGACCAGCGGCGCGCTGGGCACGATGGGCTTCGGCCTGCCGGCCGCCATGGGCGCCCAGTTCGCCTGCCCGGACCGCACCGTGGTGCTGGTGTCCGGCGATGGCAGCTTCATGATGAACGTGCAGGAGCTGACCACCATCGCGCGCTGCCGCCTGCCGGTGAAGATCGTGCTGCTGGACAACAGTTCGCTGGGCATGGTCCGGCAGTGGCAGGAACTGTTCTTCGCCGAGCGCTACAGCGAGATCGACCTGTCCGACAACCCGGACTTCGTTGCCCTGGCCAAGGTGTTCGGCATCGCCGCGACCCGCATCGATGCACGCGATGACGTCGAAGGTGGACTGGCCGCACTGTTGGCCGAACCTGGTCCGGCGCTGCTGCACGTGGCCATCGATGCGCGTGCCAACGTCTGGCCGCTGGTTCCGCCCAACACCGCCAACAGCACGATGCTGGAATCCAATCCCGCCCATGTCAGCCAGGAGACTCCCAATGCAATACCGGCTTGACCTGGTGCTGCACCCCGCCGAAGGCGCGCTGCTGCGGGTGATCGGCATGGCCGAACGGCGCGGCTTCGCACCGCGCGCGATCAACGGTGCCCCCGATGCCGACGACCACGGCCGCTGGCACCTGCAGCTGGTGGTGGACGGTAGCCGTCCGCCGGAAACCCTGTGCCGGCAGATCGAGAAAATCTACGACTGCGTATCGGTCCAGGTGACCGAACTGCAGGGAGTCGCCGCATGAACGCCCGTACCGTGCAAGCGGTGCCGGCACGGAGGCGTCTTCTTCGCCGCCCGTCGTCGTCGCCGTGCGCACCACGCGTGGTCCCCCATGCCTGCCGCTGACCGCGCCGGCACCGAACCCGACGTAGGCGATGTAACCGTCGCCGACGTGCTGGCCGCGCAGGCCCGCCTGCGCCGCTTCCTGCCGCCCACGCCGCTGCACCACGCTGAACGCTTCGGCACCTGGCTGAAGCTGGAAAACCTGCAGCGCACCGGCTCCTACAAGGTGCGCGGCGCGCTGAACGCGCTGCTGGCCGGCCGCGAGCGCGGCGACCTGCGCCCGATCATCTGCGCCTCTGCCGGCAACCACGCCCAGGGCGTAGCGTGGGCCGCGCATCGGCTGGGCGTGCAGGCGATCACGGTGATGCCGCACGGCGCACCGGCCAACAAGATCGCCGGCGTCGCCCACTGGGGCGCCACCGTCCGCCAGCATGGCGAAAGCTACGACGATGCCTGGGCCTTCGCGGTGGAGCTGGCCCGGCGCCATGACTACCGCTTCCTGTCCGCCTTCGATGATGCCGATGTCATCGCCGGCCAGGGCACGGTCGGCATCGAGCTGGCGCCGCATTCGCCGGACGTGGTGATCGTGCCCATCGGTGGCGGCGGGCTGGCATCGGGTGTGGCCCTGGCGCTGAAATCGCAGGGCGTGCGGATCGTCGGCGCGCAGGTCGAGGGCGTCGATTCGATGGCCCGCGCGATCAGCGGCGACATCCGTCCGATTGCCCCGGTGCCCTCGCTGGCCGACGGCGTGCGGGTCAAGATCCCCGGTTTCCTGACCCGCCGCCTGTGCGCCTCGCTGCTGGACGACGTGGTGATCGTGCGCGAAGCCGAGCTGCGCGAGACGCTGGTCCGGCTGGCGCTGGAAGAGAACCTGATCGCCGAAGGCGCCGGCGCACTGGCGCTGGCCGCCGGTCGCCGGGTTGCCGGACGCCGCAAGTTCGCGGTCGTCTCCGGCGGCAACATCGACGCCTCGGTATTGGCCGGCCTGCTCACCGACGTCCGCCCGCGCGCGCCGCGGAAGCCGCGCCGACGCCGCCCCGAAACCCTGCGAACGCCCGTCGTGGCGGTCGCACTCCCTGCTTTGAAACCTGCTTCTTCCCCTTCCCACCTGCACGCCGCACTGCCCGCTGTCGAGGAGACTTCCCCATGACCACGCCGACCATCGAACGAATTACCCCGCCGCGCATCCGCATCTTCGACACCACCCTGCGCGATGGCGAACAGTCGCCCGGCTGCAGCATGAGCCCGCAGCAGAAGCTGGTCATGGCGCGTGCGCTGGACGAGCTGGGCGTGGACGTGATCGAAACCGGATTCCCGGCCAGCTCCCAGTCCGACCGCGAAGCGATGACGATGATCGGCCGCGAAGTGCAGCGCCCGGTGCTGGCGGTGCTGTCGCGCTGCCTGGCCGCCGACATCGAAACCTCGGTGCGCTCGCTGGACTCGGCCGCACACCCGCGCCTGCACGTGTTCCTGTCCACCAGCCCGCTGCACCGCGAGCACAAGCTGCGCATGACCCGCGAACAGGTGCTGGAATCGGTGCGCAAGCATGTCGCGCTGGCGCGTTCGTACATCGATGACGTCGAGTTCTCCGCCGAGGATGCCACCCGCACCGAACTGGACTACCTGATCGAAGTGTCGCGCGTGGCGATCGCGGCCGGCGCCACCACCATCAACCTGCCGGACACGGTCGGCTTCACCACGCCGGAGGAAATCCGCGCGATGTTCCAGCAGGTGATCGCCGGCGTGGCCGACGTCAGCGGCGCCGAGCGGGTGATCTTCAGCGCGCACTGCCACAACGACCTGGGCCTGGCGGTGGCCAACTCGCTGGCCGCCATCGAAGGCGGTGCCCGCCAGGTGGAGTGCACGGTCAATGGCATCGGCGAGCGCGCCGGCAACTGCGCGGTGGAAGAAATCGCGATGGCACTGAAGGTGCGCCAGGCCTTCTACGACCAGGACACCGCGATCAACACCCAGCGCATCGTCTCCACCTCGCAGCTGCTGCAGCGCCTGGTCGGCATGCCGGTCCAGCGCAACAAGGCGATCGTCGGCGCGAACGCGTTCGCCCACGAATCCGGCATCCACCAGCACGGCATGCTGCGCCACCGCGGCACCTACGAGATCATGCGTCCGGAGGACGTGGGCTGGGAAGATTCGCAGATGGTGCTGGGCCGCCACAGCGGCCGCGCCGCGGTCGAAGCGCGCCTGCGCGCACTGGGCTTCTGGCTGGAAGAAGAAGAACTGAAGCTGGTGTTCGAACAGTTCAAGTCGCTGTGCGAACAGCAGCGCGTGGTCACCGATTCGGACCTGCAGACCCTGATGCAGGGCGGTGCCAGCACCCAGGGCTACCGCCTGGCCTCGATGACCATCAGCGATGTCGGCAGCCGTGCCAATGCGCTGGTCGAATTGTCCGATCCGGATGGCAACCGGGTGGCCGAAACCGCACAGGGCGATGGCCCGGTGGATGCGCTGTTCGGGGCACTCTCTTCGGCCACCGGGGTCAGCCTGCAGCTGGACAGCTACCAGGTGCACAGCGTGGGCATCGGCGCCGACGCACGCGGCGAAGCCAACCTGAGCGTCCGCAGTGGCGATGAGGTGTTCGAAGGCACCGGCACCAGCCGCGACATCATCGAAGCCTCGGCACTGGCCTGGCTGGACGTCGCCAACCGCCTGCTGCGCCAGCGCGAAGCCACGGCCGCCCCTGACACCGCCGCCGCCGCGGCCCACGCCTGAGGAGTCCAGCATGAGCGCCTTCACCTCCGCGACCGTTGATGCCGGCCAGACCTGGGACGCCCAGGATTACGCCATCGACGCCGGCTTCGTGCCGGTGCTGGGCAGCGCGATCGCGCGCCTGCTCGATGCACGACCGGGTGAACGGATCCTCGACCTGGGCTGTGGTGACGGCGTGCTCAGCACCGAACTGGCACTGACCGGTGCCCAGGTGATCGGCGTCGACGCCTCGCCCGAACTGGTGATCGCCGCACGCGCACGCGGCGTCGATGCGCAGGTCATGGATGGCCATGCACTGTCCTTCGATGGCGGATTCGATGCGGTGTTCAGCAACGCCGCGCTGCACTGGATGCGCGAGCCCGACCGCGTGCTGGCCGGCGTGCGGCGTGCCTTGAAACCCGGCGGACGCCTGGTCGCCGAGTTCGGCGGTGATGGCAACATCGCCGCCATCGTCGGCGCCGTGCAGTCCGCCCGCGTGGCGCACGGCCACGGCGAAAGTCCGTTCAGCTGGTACTTCCCCAGCGTGGAGGCGTACAGCGACCGCCTGCGCCAGCATGGCTTCCACGTACAGTTCGCCGAACGCGTGGAGCGCCCCACCCCACTGCCTACCGGCATCGCCGGCTGGCTGCGGGTGTTCGCCGCACCGTTGCTGGCCGACCTGGACAGCACCGCCGCCAGCCGCGTGCGCGTGGCCAGCGAGGCCCTGCTGGCCGAGCTGCCGCGTGATGCGTCTGGCCTCCCACTCGCCGACTATGTGCGGCTGCGTGTGCTTGCACGTCGCCGCTGAGTGTTGACCTCCTCCTGATTACACCCGATGTTCTTCATCGCACCTTCCTGCCAGGCCATCGCATGACCCCCGCACCCAGCACCCTGTACGACAAACTGTGGGACGCCCACGTGGTCGTCCCCGAATCCGACAGCGCGCCCGCCGTGCTGTACATCGACCTGCACCTGATCCACGAAGTGACTTCGCCACAGGCGTTCACCGAGCTGCGCGAACGCGGCCTGTCGCCGCGCCGGCCGGACCGCACCAAGGGCACCATGGACCACTCCACGCCGACGCTGCCCGCGCGCGCCGATGGTTCCCTGCCCTACGCCAGTGCCGCCTCCGAAGCCCAGGTGGCGATGCTGGCCAGCAACTGCGCCGAGTACGGCGTGGAACTGTTCGACATGGCCTCGGCCGACCGCGGCATCGTGCATGTCATCGCACCGGAACAGGGCTTCACCCTGCCCGGCATGACCATCGTCTGCGGCGACAGCCACACCTCCACCCACGGTGCATTCGGTTCGCTGGCCTTCGGCATCGGCACCAGCGAGGTCGGCCATGTGCTGGCCACGCAGTGCCTGCTGCAGCGCAAGGCGAAGACCATGGCGATCACCGTGGACGGCGCCCTGCCGGCCGGCGTCGGCGCCAAGGACGTGGTGCTGCACATCATCGGCGTGATCGGGGTCAACGGCGGCACCGGCCACGTGCTGGAGTTCCGCGGCAGCACCATCGCGGCAATGGACATGGAGCAGCGCATGACCCTGTGCAACATGTCCATCGAAGCGGGCGCACGCGCGGGCATGGTGGCCCCGGACCAGGTCACCTTCGACTGGGTGGCCGCCACCCCGCGCGGCCCGAAGGGGGCCGACTTCGACGCCGCCGTCGAACGCTGGACGCAGTTGCGCAGCGATGACGGCGCGCGCTTCGATGCGGAGGTTTCGATCGACGCGGCCGACATCCGTCCGACGCTGACCTGGGGCACCCATCCGGGTACCGCGATCGCCGTCGACGCGCCGATCCCTGCGGCCAACGATGCCGCTGCACAGAAGGGCCTGGACTACATGCAGCTGCATGCCGGCGACACCCTGCAGGGGACGCCGGTGGACGTGGTGTTCGTGGGGTCGTGCACCAACGGGCGGCTGAGCGACATGCGTGAAGTCGCCCAGGTGCTGCGCGGCCGGCAGGTGGCCGATCGCGTGCGCATGCTGGTGGTCCCGGGCTCGGAAATCGTCAAGCGCCAGGCCGAGGCCGAAGGCATCGATGCGATCGTGCGCGCTGCCGGTGCCGAGTGGCGCGAGCCGGGCTGCTCGATGTGCATTGCCATGAACGGCGACCTGGTGGCTCCGGGCCAGCTGGCGGTGAGCACCAGCAACCGCAACTTCGAAGGCCGCCAGGGCCCCGGCTCCCGCACCCTGCTGGCCTCGCCGATGACCGCTGCGTGGGCCGCCGTCAACGGCCGCGTTTCCGACACCCGCGACCTGTTCAACCAGGAGGTGGCCTGATGAGCGGCTTCCGTACCCTGGCGTCGGCCAGCGTGGTGCTGCGCCAGACCAACATCGACACCGACCAGATCATCCCGGCGCGCTTCCTGTCCACCACCGAACGTGCCGGACTGGGCCGCAACGCGTTCAACGACTGGCGCTGGACCAGCGATGGCACGCCCAACGCCGATTTCGCCTTCAACCAGCCGCAGAACGCCGGCCGCAGCATCCTGCTGGCGGGGCGCAACTTCGGCTGCGGTTCCTCGCGCGAACATGCACCGTGGGCGCTGACCGACCTGGGCCTGCGCGCGATCGTAAGCAGCGAGATCGCCGACATCTTCCGTGGCAATTCGCTGAAGAACGGACTGCTGCCGGTGGTGCTGGACGAAGCCGACGTGCAGGCGCTGATGCAGCGCCCGGACGACGTGCTGACCATCGACATCGCCGCGCGCGAGCTGCGCACCCCCGATGGCCGCGTCTACACTTTCCCGCTGGACGGCTTCTCGCAGACCTGCCTGCTGGAAGGTGTCGACCAGCTGGGCTACCTGCTGGGCCGCGTCCCCGACATTGAACGTTACGAGACTGAACATGCACGCTGAGATCGTCGTACTGCCCGGTGATGGCATCGGCCCGGAAGTGGCCGCCGCCGCCGTGGCCGTACTGGAAGCCGTCGCCACCCGCTTCAACCACACCTTCACCTTCAACGAACACGACATCGGCGGCATTGCCATCGACCGCCATGGCGAGCCGCTGCCCGCGAGCACGCTGGACGCCTGCCGTGCCGCGGACGCGATCCTGCTGGGCGCGGTGGGCGGCCCGAAGTGGTCCGATCCGAATGCGAAGGTACGTCCGGAGCAGGGCCTGCTGGCGATCCGCCGTGCGCTCGGCCTGTATGCCAACCTGCGTCCGGTACGCACGCATGAAGCGGCGCTGGGTGCTTCGCCGATCAAGGCCGAACTGCTGCGCGGCGTCGACTTCGTGGTGGTACGTGAACTGACCGGTGGCATCTACTTCGGTGAGAAGACCCGCACGGCCGACGCCGCCAGCGACCTGTGCAGCTACAGCGTGGAGGAGATCGAGCGGGTACTGCGCAGCGCCTTCGAGCTGGCCCGCCAACGCCGTGGCAAGGTCACCTCGGTGGACAAAGCCAACGTGCTGGAAACCTCGCGGCTGTGGCGCGACGTCGCCACCCGGCTGGGCCGGGACGTGTTCCCCGACGTGGCGCTGGAACACCAGCTGGTGGACTCGATGGCCATGCACCTGCTGGCCAAGCCGCGCGAGTACGACGTGATCGTGACCGAGAACATGTTCGGCGACATCCTGACCGACGAGGCGTCGATGCTGGCCGGGTCGCTGGGCCTGCTGCCGTCGGCATCGCTGGGAGAACCCGGTGCGGTCGGCATCTACGAGCCGATCCACGGTTCGGCGCCGGACATCGCCGGCAAGGGCATCGCCAATCCCTACGCGACGATCTTCAGCGCGGCGATGCTGCTGCGCCATTCGCTGGGCCTGGAAGTGGAGGCGGCGGCGGTGGAAGCCGCCGTGCACGCGGCGCTGGATGCCGGGGTGTTTACTGCCGACCTCGCCGCTGCGGGTGCTGCGGTGTCTACCGCGGAGGCCACCGCAGCCGTTCTCGAACGACTGCAGGGCTGAGGCAACGTCAACGTCAACGTCAACGTCAGAAGCTGCAGGGCTGTGCGGTTGGCGGGACGGGGCAGGTTCGCGGGGGACGGCAAGAGCCGCCCCCCGACCAGCCCCACCGCACGGCGCCAACCCGCCAGCGTGCCGCAGGCAGCCACCCGCGAGGGGGGCTCAGCCCGTTCGTCCATCCTCTTTCCGCACCCGGAACCACGCCGCATACAGCGCCGGCAGGAACACCAGCGTCAGCACCGTACCCACGATCAACCCGCCCATGATCGAAATGGCCATCGACCCATAGAACGCACTGCGCGACAACGGGATCATCGCCAGTACCGCCGCCAGCGCGGTCAGCACGATCGGACGGAAGCGGCGCACCGTCGCATCCAGGATCGCGTCCCAGCGGTCATGCCCGGCATCGATGTCCTGCTGGATCTGGTCGATCAGGATCACCGAATTGCGCATGATCATGCCGGCCAACGCGATCGTGCCCAGCAGCGCGACGAACCCGAACGGCGAACGGAACAACAGCAGGAACAGGGTCGCGCCGATGATCCCGAGCGGTGCGGTGACCAGCACCATCGCCGTGCGCGAGAAGCTGCGCAGCTGCAGCATCAGCAGGGTCGCCACCACCACCAGGAACAGCGGCATGCCGGCCTTGATCGAATCCTGGCCGCGGGCGGAATCCTCCACCGTGCCGCCGGTTTCCAGCAGGTAGCCGCTGGGCAGCTGCGCACGGATGCCCTCGAGCGTCGGCAGCAGCTGCTGCACCACATCCAGTGGCTGCATGCCATCGCCGATATCGGCGCGCACGGTCACCGTCGGCAGCCGGTCGCGGTGCCAGATGATGCCATCTTCGAAACCATGCTCCAGCGTGGCCACCTGGGACATGCTGATGCTGCCACCGGAAGGGGTGGGCATCTGCAGGCTGCCGAGCAGCTCCAGGCTCAGCCGCTCGTCGCCCGCACCACGCACCAGCATCTCGATCTGCCGGTTGCCTTCGCGATACACGCTCACCGCTTCGCCGGCCAGCGAACTGGCCAGGAACTGGCTGACCTGTGCACTGCTCACGCCGAGCGCGCGCGCACGGTCCTGGTCGATCACCAGCCGCACCACCTTGCTCGGTTCGCTCCAGTCCAGGTTGACGTTGATGGTGTGCGGATTGGCGCGCACCTTCTCTTCCACCTGCCGGGCCAGTGCCTGCACCTGCGCGATGTGCTCGCCGGAGATGCGGAACTGCACCGGGTAGCCCACCGGTGGTCCGTTCTCCAGCCGGGTCACGCGCATCTGCACGTCCGGGAAGGTGGGCAGCACCTCGCGCTGCAACCAGTCGCGCACGCTTTCACGGGCATGGGTGTCGTTGGCCAGCACCACGAACTGGGCGAAGTTGGTCGCCGGCAGCTGCTGGTCCAGCGGCAGGTAGAAGCGCGGTGACCCGGTGCCCACGTAGGCCACGTAGTTGCGGATGCCTTCATGGCCGTCCAGCAGCTTCTCCAGCTTGGCCACCTGGCCACGGGTCGCGTTCAACGACGCGCCTTCGGCCAGTTCGATGTCCACCATCAGCTCCGGCCGCGTGGAATCCGGGAAGAACTGCTGCGGCACGAAGCGGAACAGCAGCAGCGAGCCGATGAACAACAGGACGGTCGCGGCGATCACCCACCAGCGATGGCGCAGGCAGCCCTCGAGGAAGCGCCGGAAACGCACGTAGAACGGACGCTGGTACGGGTCGTGGTCGTGCCCGTGCGCCGGCGGCGCGAGCAGGTTGGCCAGTGCCGGGAAGCGGTCCGCCCACGCCTGCCGCCGCGCATGCCAGCGGCCCAGCAGGCTGCCCGGCTTCGGCGGCTGGCGGTTGTACAGGTCCGGCAGCATCTTGTCGCCGAGGTAGGGAATGAACAGCACCGCTGCGATCCAGGACACCACCAGCGCGATGGTCACCACCTGGAACAACGACCGCGTGTACTCACCGGTGCTGGAGGCGGCAGTGGCGATCGGCAGGAAGCCGGCCGCGGTGATCAGGGTGCCGGTCAGCATCGGAAATGCGGTGGATTCCCAGGCGAAGCTGGCCGCGCGCAGGCGGTCGTAGCCCTGCTCCATCTTGGTGGCCATCATCTCCACCGCGATGATCGCATCGTCCACCAGCAGGCCCAGCGCGAGCACCAGCGCACCGAGCGAAATCTTGTGCAGGCCGATGCCGAAGTAATGCATGACGAAGAAGGTCATCGCCAGCACCAGCGGAATGGTCACCCCGACCACCAGCCCGGTGCGCAGGCCCAGCGAGAAGAAGCTCACCAGCAGCACGATCACCACCGCTTCGGCCAGCACCTGGACGAACTCGCCGACGGATTCTTCCACTGCCTGCGGCTGGTCGGACACCTTGCGCAGCTGCATGCCGGCCGGCAGCGTCTTCTGCAGGCGTTCGAACTCCGCATCCAGGTGCGTGCCCAGCGCCAGGATGTCACCGCCGTCCTTCATCGCCACCGCCAGGCCGATCGCATCCTCGCCCATGAAGCGCATCTTCGGCGAAGCCGGATCGGCGAAACCACGGTGGACCTCGGCGATGTCGCCCAGGTGCACGGTGCGCTCGCCGACGCGTATCGGGAAGGCGCGGATGTCGTCGATGCTGTTGAACTGGCCACTGACCCGCAGCTGCACGCGGTCGCTGCCGGTTTCCAGGAAACTGGTATTGGCCACCGCGTTCTGGTCCGCCACCGCCTGCTGGACCTGCTGCCGCGAAATGCGCAGCGAGGTCAGCTTGGTGTTGGACAATTCGATGAAGACCTTTTCATCCTGCAGGCCGACCAGCTCGACCTTGCCCACGTCCTGCACCCGCTGCAGCTCCAGCTGGATGCGATCGGCGTAATCGCGCATCAGTGCGTAGTCGAAACCCTTGCCGGTCAGCGCGTAGATGTTGCCGAAGGTATCGCCGAACTCATCGTTGAAGAACGGCCCGACGATCTCGCGCGGCAGCGTGGCCTGGATGTCGCCGACCCGCTTGCGCACCTGGTACCAGAGGTCCGGGATCTGCCGGGAACGCAGGTCGTCGCGCGCCACGAAGATGACCTGCGATTCGCCCGGCCGCGAATAGGAGCGGATGAACTCGAACTCGCCGGTGTTCATCAGCGCCTTCTCGATCGGCTCGCTGACCTGTCGCGACACCTGTTCGGCCGTGGCCCCCGGCCACATCGTGCGCACCACCATGATCTTGAAGGTGAAAGGAGGATCCTCGGACTGCCCCAGGTGCTTGTAGGACCACGCCCCGATCAGCGCGAAGGCGAGCATGGCGAACAACACCAGGGGACGGTTGGCCAGCGCCCACTCGGAAAGATTGAAGCGACGCACCGGCTTACTCCCCCGCCTTGGTGGCGGCGGCCGCCGCCGGCTTCAGCACCGGGCGGTTCTGCCGGTCCACCGCGGTCACCCGCTGGCCTGCGCGCAGCAGGTGGCCACCGGCAGCGACCACCCAGTCACTCGCCGTGACGCCACTCATTACCGGCACGGTGTCGCTGCCATAGGCGCCTGCGGTTACCGGCACCGCCTTCAGCCGCGCGGTGGTCGGGTCCACCACCCACACGCTGGCGCGGTCGTCGGCACCGCGCTGCAGGGCGGACAGGGGCAGCTGCAGCGCCGCTTTTCCATTGCCGCCCGCCAGGCCATGCACGCGCGCGCTCTGCCCCAGGCTGACATCGGCCAGCGCATCGGCGGCCAGGCTGACCCGCGCAGCGAAGGTCCGCGACTGCGGATCGGCAGCGGCGGCGACCTCACGGATCGTCCCCGGCAGCATCGGCCCACCGCGACTCCACGGCTCCACCTGCACCGCCGTACCGACCGGGAAATCGCGCAGCATCGCTTCGGGCAGATCGATCCGCACCTCGCGGCCATCGTCGGCGGCCAGCGTGAACAACGTCTGCCCGGCGGCCACCACCTGGCCGGCTTCGGCATCGGGCTCGCGGCTGGCAATCACCCCGTCGGCCGGCGCGCGCAGCTGCGCATAGCCGGCCTGGTTGCCCAGCACGTCGGCGTTGGCGCGCGCAGCGTCCACCTGGCCCTGCGCCGCCTTGAACGCGGCAGCCTGCTGGTCCAGTGCCGAGCGGCTGATCAACTGCTGCGCGGCCAGCGTTTCATAGCGTTTGTGGTCGTCACGGGCGCGGACGAGTTCGGCCTGCGCGGCCGCCAGCTGTGCCTGCGATGCCCGTGCCTGCAGGGCGAAGTCGGCCGGATCCAGCTCGGCCAGCAGTTGTCCCTTGACCACCCGCTGGCCCGCATCCACGTCCCGCCGCAGCAGCTTGCCGGCAACCCGGAAGGACAGCGCGCTCTCCTGCCGTGCCCGGACTTCACCGGGGAACACCATGGTGCCGTCGCCGGCCGCGACCAGCGGATGCACCACCAGCACCGGCACCGCGGCGACCGGCGCTTCCGGCTTGTCGGAACAGGCAGCCAGCGCGGCCACTCCCAGTGCAATTCCCATCCAGCGCACGCTCTTCATCGGTGTTCGTCCTGATTACGCATTCGAGTGGTGGCAGCTGCGCGGGAGCGCGGCGCCGGGCGGTTTAGTGAACCCGTCGGTATAGTATAAATATCGAACCGCTTGGTCTACTATTACGCGGATGATGTGTCCCTTCTCCCGAAAGAATGCGCCCAAACCTGCCAGCAAGGCCGCAGGTCCGGGCCGCCCCAAGGACCTCGGCAAGCGTGCCGCCATCCTGGAAGCGGCCAAGGCGCTGTTCGTGGAGCAGGGATACACCGGGGTCAGCATGGATGCCATCGCCGCCCAGGCGGGGGTGTCCAAGCTCACCGTGTACAGCCATTTTGGCGACAAGGAATCGCTGTTCACCGAAGCGGTCAAGTCCAAGTGCGTGGAAATGCTGCCGGACACCCTGTTCGTGGCCGATGCCGAAGGCCCCCTGCGCGACCAGTTGCTGGGCATCGGCGAGGCCTTTTTCGAGCTGGTCACCTCCGATGCGGCCGTATCGGTGCAGCGCGTGATGATGGCCCCGGAAACCGATGACCGCCTGCGCGAGATGTTCTGGCAGGCCGGTCCCAAGCGCACCACCGAGGCGCTGGCCGAATTCCTGCGCGCCCGTGCAGCGCGCGGCGAACTGGACATCCAGGACTTCCCCACCGCGGCACTGCAGCTGATGACCCTGGTCAAGGGCGAACTGCATACGCACATGATGTGTGGGCTGCAGCCGCCGTTGGCGGCCGGGGATGCCGGCCGGCACGTGGCCGCCAGCGTGGATTTCTTCCTGCGCGCCTACGTCCCCCGCCCGGCCCAGGCGGGCCCGCGCGGTGGCTGATCCCCACAACCTGAACAAGCCGGAGGTCGCGATGACTTCCGGCACTGCGACCTACGCCGCCCTGAATACATGCTCCGGGTGCGCCGACGGCCTCCGGCACCGGTAAAATGGCCGGCCCACTGCGCTGGATTGGAACCTCATGACGATTGACTACGCACACGCCCGTGAACTGATGGTGGAACAGCAGATCCGTCCCTGGGACGTGCTGGACATCAAGGTGCTCGACGTCCTGGCGCGCCTTCCGCGCGAAGCCTTCGTGGCCGAGGCGCACCGCGCGCTGGCCTATGCGGACATCGAGCTGCCGCTCAGCGGCGGGCAGAAGATGATGAAGCCGGTCGTCGAAGGCCGCACGCTGCAGGCGCTGGACCTGCAGCCGGGTGACGAAGTGCTGGAAATCGGCACCGGCAGCGGTTACCTGTCGGCCTGCCTCGGCGCGCTGGCGCGCGAAGTGCTCAGCCTGGAAATCGATCCGGAACTGGCCGCCACCGCGCGTGCACGCCTGGACAGCACCGGCCTGGGCACCAACGTGCGCGTGGACGTGGCCGATGCCCTGGCCTGGCAGACCGACCGCCGTTTTGATGTGATCTGTGTCACTGGCGCCGTCGACCGCGTGCCGTCACAGTTCGCCTCGTGGCTGCGTCCGGGTGGTCGCTTGTACATCATCCACGGCCGTTCGCCGGTGATGGAAGCGATCCTGGTCAAAGCCGATGGCAGCACCGAATCGCTGTTCGAAACCGATATCGATTACCTGCGCGGTGCCGCGCCGGCCCCCCAGTTCCACCTCTGAGTCCAAGGAAGCCGCAATGATCCGCCGAACCCTCGCTATTGCGCTGGCCACCGTCCTGCTGCCGCTGTCCGCCCATGCCGCCGACCTGCTGCAGGTCTATGAAATGGCCCGCAATGGCGACCCGCAGCTGTCCGCTGCCGAATCCACCCGGCTGTTCGACAAGGAAGGCGCCGTGCAGGCACGCGCCGCCCTGCTGCCGCAGATCAACGGCGTCGCCTCGTTGAACCGCTCGCGCACCGAAGACCGCGGCAACAATACCGGTACCTTCGAAAGCCGCCGCCGTACCTACACCATCGATGGCAGCCAGACGCTGTTCAACTGGAGCCAGTTCAGCACCCTGCGCGCCCAGCGCGAACTGAGCAGGGCGGCGGACTTCACCCTCGATTCGGCCAACGACGACCTGATCGTGCGCACCTCGGCCGCCTACTTCAACGTGCTGGTGGCGATCGAATCACTGAACGCCGCCAAGACCAACGAAGAAGCCGCCAAGAAGCAGTTCGACTTCGCCGACAAGCGCCTGGAAGTGGGCCTGGCGCCGATCACCGACGTGCATGAAGCCCGCGCCCAGTACGACCAGGCACGCGCCAACACCATCGTCTCGCAGAACACCCTGGCCGACGCCTACCAGGCGCTGACCGAACTGACCGGCCAGCCGGTGACCAACCTGCGCGGCCTGCCGGAAGACTTCCGCCCGGAAGTGCCGGCCAACCGCGGCAACGTCGACCAGCTGGTGCAGAGCGCGGTTGCGCAGAACCCGGCGCTGAAGGCGCAGGAACTGCAGGTCAGCGCATCCGAAGCCAGCGTGCAGTCGGCACGTGCCGGCCACCTGCCCACGCTCGCCCTCGGCGCCAGCGTCGGCCAGGGCGCAACCTGGGGCGACAGCACCGGTGCCGGTGGCCTGAGCCCGGATACCCGCACCAACAGCGTCGGGCTGACCTTGAACGTGCCGATCTTCTCCGGCGGCGCCACCCAGTCCGCCGTGCGCCAGGCGCTGGCCCAGCGTGACATCGCGCAGGATGGCTACGAGCAGCAGAAGCGTGCGCTGGACCGCAACACCCGCAACGCCTACCAGACCCTGGTGGCGGGTATCAGCGAGGTGGAAGCGCGTCGCCTGGCGGTGGTCTCCGCGCAGAGCGCCTACGACGCCTCGCAGGTCGGCCTGGAAGTGGGTACCCGCACCGTGCTGGACGTGATCCAGAACCAGCGGATCCTGTTCTCGGCACAGCTGGATTACGCCAACGCGCGTTACACCTTCCTGCAGAACCGACTGCTGCTGAGCCAGGCCGTGGGCGCGCTGGACATCGCCGAGCTGCAGGAGATCAACCGCCTGCTGACCGTCGACGCCGGCAACCCGAGCACCACGGTCAACAACTGACCGCAGCGTGGTGTGACGACGAAAAGCCACCCGCATGCGGGTGGCTTTTTTTGTAGTGACGGCCGCTGGCCGTCAATCGGTTAGGCCGCTGGCCGTCAATCGGTTGGGCCGCTGGCCGTCAACGGGTTCCGCTTACCACCCCATGTTCACCGCCACCTGCGGCACGAATACCGCGCTGCTGTTGCGGCCGGCCAGCGACACCTGCGCGCCTGCGACGAGCGCGACATGGTCATTCCAGTGGTACTGGATCGCCGGGACGATCGAGAACCGCCAACTGGCCGGATCGCGTCGGTACATATCCTGGCTGCCCGTCGCCGTCACCACCCTGCCGTGCACGCTGCCAGCGCCTTCGCGCTCGTGCAGCAGCTCACCAGCCAGCACCCAGGTGGGCGACAGGCTGTACTCGGCCGCCAGCAGGCTGGTCACGGCCGCACCCAGCCGCACCCTGCCATCGAAGCCCACCGGCGTGCCGAACGCGCTTTGCCCGCGCACACCGGCATTGGCGCCGGGCGTGCGCCACAGCGTACTGGCGCGCATCCGCAGGTGCCCGTCAAGGAAGTAGGCCTGGCCGTGCAGGCCGAGGCTGGTGGCGCCCACGCCGGTTCCGCTGGCGACCGAGATCGGCCTTTCTTCCAGCCGGTCGTGATGCCCGGTGGCGATGCTCTGGCGGACGGCGAGGGTCAGCGTCGGACGATGCACGCCCTCTCCTTTGTACAGCCCGAACAGCGCGGACAACGTGGTGTCGCCGATATCGAAGGCACGCCGGTTGCCGTCGTCACGGTTGTAGGACGCATTCAAGCTGGCGGCGATGGTCAGGCGCTCATGCAGCCCGTACTGGATCGGCACGGCCAGGTACCAGCCGTCCGGTCCGCTGGCGTCGCGACGGTCGCCATTTTCGTCATACAGGCCGCGCAGCTGGCTGTTGATCAGATAGGGCTCGATGTTGAGCATGCCCACCGGCAGCGGCGGTGCGGGGCTGAGCAGCGGGCCGGCGAAGCGCGGCCCCTCGGCGGCGGCCACCTGGCTGGCCAGCGCGGCGGCCAGCATCACTACGCCCGTCGCAGTGGCACGGCGTGCAATGACGTGATTGGACATCATTCTTCTCTCCTCGATGCAGGCACGCGCCTGCCCTGACGACGCTAGGCCGACTCCCACTACACGGACATGCGGGAAGTTGAGGAGATGGAAACTTCAAAGCTATCGAAAGTTCTCAATAGGAACAGACAGCCTATTGAAAGCAGCGCGCGCTGCGCCGAACGCCATGCGATCGATGTCGCTTTTACCTCGTCTGGAGGTGAGAGCAGCGCGTGCCGCCGAGGCAGAAGCGTGCCGCCGCGCACGAAACGAAGCGCACGCACCGCATCCTGCTTGACGCACCGGATCGCGGCCAACAGCATGCGCCCACTTCATCGCCCCGGAGGCCCCTGCTTGGACAGTCACAGTAGATCCTGCTTTTACTGAGCGGACCCGACACTGCCAGGCAGGTCGCGTCCGCCAGGACGGGGCCCGGTGCCGCCCGCCGTGGGTGGCCTGAACTTCGAACATCGCACTGTTTACCTTCGGCCCAAGTGGGAGCCGCTGGCGTATCCGTCCATCGGAGAACGACCATGCGCTTCACCTTCCTTCGCCTTGCCGCGCTGTGGGCAACCCTCTCTGCCAGCAGCCCGCTGCATGCCGCCGCCAGCCTGCTGGTGGACGACGCCGGTACCACCCCGCAGGGGACGTGCCAGCTTGAAAGCTGGACGCGCCCCGCTGCCAGCCACCTGGAGCTGACCGCCGTGCCGGCGTGCACACTCGCCGGCACCGAGTTGTCGCTGGGCCTGAGCCATCTGCGAGGCGAAGGCACCCTGCCCTGGACGCTGGGGGCCAAGCGCGCGCTGCGTCACTGGCACGAGGAACGCCTGCAGCTGGCCGCATCCATCGAAACCGCTGGCGATGTCCGGCAAGCGGGTGCACGCAGCTGGGCGCTGCATCTTCCGCTGAGCGTTGTACTGGGCCGACAGTCCCTGTCCGCCGCGCATTTCAATGCCGGCTGGAGCCGATCACGCCACGAACGCGGGATCACCCTGGGGGCCGGTATCGATATCCGGATCGCCCCGACATGGTCGCTGCTGGCCGAACACGCGCGCGACGCGGCCCGCCATCGCAGCAGCCAGCTGGGCGTTCGTCGTCACCTGCCCGGCGAGGCATCGCTGGATCTGCTGGCCGGTCGCGCTGACGGCCGGACCGCGACGTCGTGGATCACCGTCGGCCTGAACCTGCCGCTGTCGCGCTGAGCGTCTTCCCGGCGCGCGCCGCCCCCGCATTGCCCTTTCTCCAACCCGACCAAAGGAATCATCACGATGAACCGTGAAGAGCTGATATTCGCCGTGCGCCGCTTTGTCCATGCACCCGACCGCGAAGGCTTCGCAGCACTGGTCCGCGCATCGCATCCCTCCGACCTCGCCGAGGTCCTGCTGGGCACCTCCGCCGCGTCGTTGTCGTCGCTGTTGCTGCTGCTGGATCCGCAGCAGCGGGCCGACCTGTTCGCCCATCTTGCCTTCCCGCAGCAGGATGCACTGCTGGCGCTGCTGCCCCGGCAGACCGTCTACGACCTGTTCGAGCGGATGCCCGCGGATGATCGGGCGGATCTGTTCAATCGCCTGGACACGCGGTCACGGCCGGACCTGCTGGCCGGCCTGGATGGCGTGGAGCGCGAGGACATCGTCGCCCTCGCGGCCTACCCCGAAGCGTCGATCGGCTCGGTCACCACCTCCGACTTCGTCGCGCTCGACAGCGCCATGACCGTCGCGCAGGCGCTCGCACACATCCGCACCCTCGCCCCCAGCAGCGAGACGATCTACGCCCTGTACGTCCTGGATGGCCAGCGCCGGCTGCAGGGCACGGTCTCGCTGCGCGACCTGGTGGTCGCCCTGGCCGACACCACGGTGGCCAGCCTGGTGCGACCGGACCCGGTCTTCGTGCAGGCCGCGTGGCCGCGCCTGCGTGCCGCCGAGCTGATCCGCCGCTATGACCTGCTGGCCGTACCGGTGCTGGATGCCAATCAGGCGATGATCGGCATCGTCACCGTCGATGACGCGATGGACATCGACAAGCAGCAGGATGCCGACCAGCTGGCACGCTTCGGCGGTACGTCGGTGGCCGGCGGCAGCGACCTGGACATGATGACCACGCCGCTCCGGCGCATGTTCAGTGTCCGCGTGTTCTGGCTGGCGGTGCTGACCTTGTTCGGCATCATCACCAGTACCTTCGTCGCCGCGCAGGAGGAACTGCTGAGCCAGGCGATCGTGCTGGCGGCCTTCATCGCACCGATCGTGGACATGGGCGGCAATACCGGCAGCCAGTCGGCCACGCTGGTCATCCGCAGCATGGCGCTGGGCGAGCTTGGGCTCAACTGGCGGCATGTCCTGTTCGTCATCAAGCGTGAGCTGCCGGTGGCGGCGATGCTGGGCATCGCCATCGCGCTGCTGGAAGCGGTGCTTGCCTGGTTCAGCAAAGGGGTGGGCATCGACGTGCTGCTGGTGGTCGGCCTGAGCATGCTGGTCTGCACCGCACTGGGCGGGGTCGCCGGTGCGCTGTTGCCGTTCCTTGCGCGTCGCATGGGCACCGATCCGGCGACCCTGTCTTCGCCGTTGATCACCTCGGTGATGGACCTCGTCGGTGTGTTCGTCTACTTCGGCTTCGCCTGGGCCCTGCTGGGCGACCAGCTGGTCAGCGCGAGCACCTGAGCCGTATGCCCGCAGCATGCAGTGCGGCGCATCCCTCCGATGCGCCGCATTCCATCTGCCGCTTCAGAATCCGATGTTGATCGCGACCTGTGGCGCGACCAGCGCGGTCGTGTTGCGTCCCCTCACGCCGACCTGCAGTCCCGCGATCAACCCGACCCGGTCGCTGAAGTGGTACTGCACGGCCGGCAGCACGGACAGCCGCCACGACGACGCCGATTCGCGGCGTTCGGCGTTGCCCTGGCCGTCGTGGCCGCGCAGCGTCGAACCGCCGGCCTGTTCGTAAAGCACTTCACCCACCAGCGTCCAGCGCGGGTCCACGCTGTACTCCGCCGATGCCGTGGCCCCCGCCCCGTGGCCGAGCCGGACGCGCCCGCCGAACCCGGTGTCGGTGCCGTACACGCTGCGCCCCTGCAGGCGTGCGCTTGCCCCGGGCAGGGTCCAGTCGACGCTGGCGCGCGTGCGCAGCCGTCCCTCGAGCAGGTAGGCCTGGCCATGCAGCACCAGCGTGGTGGAGGCCGCGCCGCTACCACTGCCCGGCGCGTCGCGCCGTTCCAGTCGGTCGTGGCGGCCGGTGGGAAGTCGCTGCCGCGCGGTCAGCGCAAGGCGCGCCCGGTTCGGCCCGGCGGCATCGATCAACCCGAACGATGCCGCCACCGTGGTATCACCGGTGGCAAACGCGCGGCTGCTGCCGGGCAGCCGGTTGTACTGTCCGCGCAGCGTGCCGCCGATGCTGAGCCGGTCGGTCACCCCGTACTGGATCGGGACGGAGGTGGTCAACTGGATCGGCGCCGGGCTGCGCCGGCGATGGCCATCGCCATCGAAACGCGACGCCGACCGGTTGAAGATGACGTAGGGTTCGATGTTGAAGGCGCCCTTCGCCAACGGTGGCGCCGGCGTCGCCAAGGGACCGATGAAATGCGGAGCGTCCTGCAGTCCTGCCGCATGCGCGCAGGCAGCCATCGACAACAGCGTGCCGATGACAAGGCGCCCCCCACTGCGGCGGCGTGGCAGGCAAAGACGAAGCACCATGGCGTTCTCCACGAAAGACAGGAAGATGCCTGTTCGTGGACGCTAGGACGCCGCCGAGAGGGGGCCCTATCGGACAAATCTGAAATGAAACCGGCGCGGCCGTTGCGTCGCCGCGACGACCGGGATCGCGTCAGCAGTCGGCGGACGCCGCACTGGAGAGCGGCGGCGGCAACTGCGGTTGCACCAGGGCGATCGTGCGCTTCAAGGCGCCTCTGCCATTGCTGACCAGCGCGCAGCCTGCGCGCGCCATGTCTTCACGTGCCTGCACGTCGGACAACAGGTGCTGCAGGTGCTCGCCGACCGACTGCACGTCCTGGCCGATCAGCAGCGCATCGGCCTCGAGCATGCGGCGCGAGATCTCGGCGAAATTATGCAGGTGCGGACCGGTGACGGCCGCGGTTCCCATGGCCGCAGGTTCCAGCAGGTTGTGCCCGCCGATCGCCTGCAGGCTGCCCCCCACGAACGCCACCTGGGCGCACGCATAGAAGGACATCAGCTCTCCCAGCGTATCGATCACGAACACATCGCTGTCGGCCTGCGGCCACTGCTGCGCACGTCGGGTGGCCACCTGCCAGCCCTGCTCGCGGGCGAGCGCATCGACCCGGGCGAAGCGCTCCGGGTGGCGCGGCGCCCACAGCAGCAACAGCTGCGGATGCTGCACGCGCAGGCGCCGGTGCAGGTCGATGATTGCCTGCTCTTCGCCTTCGTGCGTGCTGGCGGCGATCCACACCGGTCGCTTTGCCGGCACGCTGCGATGGAACTGCTCGACGAAGGCCTGCACGTTGGGCGCGGCGATGTCGAACTTCAGGTTGCCCAGCGCCTGCACCTGCGCCGGATCGGCGCCAAGCTGGATGAAGCGCGCGGCGTCGTCTTCGGACTGCGCTGCCACGCAGGTGACGGTGCGCAGTGCGCGCCGGATCAACGCCGCCAGCAGGCGATAGCCGCGCAGCGAACGCGCCGACAACCGCGCATTGAGGATGTACACCGGGATCGAGCGGCTGCGGCAACCGAACAGCATGTTCGGCCACAGCTCGGTCTCCAGGATCAAGGCCAGGCTGGGTTGGAAATGGTTGAGAAAGCGCCCCACGCTGCCCGGCACGTCATACGGCAGGTAGACGTGGTCCACCGCATCGCCCCAGATCGCGCGCACCCGCTCCGAGCCGGTCGGGGTGATCGTGGTGACCACCCAGCGGATGTCCGGTCGCAGCGCGCGCAGTGCATTGACCAGCGGCGCGGCGGCGTTCACCTCGCCGACCGATACCGCATGCAGCCAGACACGTGGCTGGCAGCTCGAATCCGGGTAGGAGGCGTAGCGCTCGTCCCAGCGCTGGAAGTATTCGCGCACCCGGAAACCGCGCCAGACCAGGTGGTACACCGTGATGGGCAGCAGCAGGTAAAGCACGGCCGAGTACAGGCCGCGCAGGATCCATTCGACGGGGTCTTTGCGCATGCGGGAAGGATACGGGAGGGCCCGGTGAAAGACACGCGGCCCGCCCGCGGGGCCTTGGTAGAATGGCGGCATGTCCGATGCCACCACCGCCCCCCGTCCTTCGCTGCGCGATCCGCGCAACTGGCCCATGTTCGCCGTGATGTTCGGCGCCTTCGCCATCGCCCGGCTGCCGTGGATGCTGCAGCGTGCGCTGGGGCGCGGCGTCGGCTGGGTCAGCTGGCGGCTGGCAGGCAGCCGGCGCAAGGCAGCGGAGGTCAACCTCAAGCTGTGCTTCCCGGAGAAGGACGATGCGTGGCGGCAACGCCTGCTGCGCGACAGCTTCGATGCACTCGGCGTAGGCATTTTCGAGTTCGCCCGCGCCTGGTGGGGCAGCATCGCCACGATCCGCCCGCGCGTGCACGTGGAAGGCGTGGAGCACCTGCAGAAGCTGAAGGCCGAAGGACGTGGCGTGCTGCTGGTTTCAGGCCATTTCATGACCCTGGAGATGTGCGGGCGCCTGCTGTGCGACCACGTCGAGCTGGCCGGCATGTACCGCAAGCACCGCAATCCGGTCTACGAATGGGCGGTGAAGTTCGGGCGGCTGCGTTACGCCACGGCGATGTTCGCCAACGAAGACATCCGCGCCAGCGTGCGGCACCTGAAGAAAGGCGGTTTCCTGTGGTACGCGCCGGACCAGGACATGCGCGGCAAGGACACCGTGTTCGTGCCCTTCTTCGGGCACACCGCCGCTACCATCACCGCCACCCACCAGCTGGCCCGCATGACCGGCTGCGCGGTGGTGCCGTACTTCCATCGCCGCGAAGGCGGCGACTATTACCTGAAAGTGGGCGCACCGCTGGACAACTTCCCGACCCAGGACGTGGAAGCCGATACCGCGCGGGTCAACCAGGCCATCGAACAGATGGTGCGCGAGGCCCCGGACCAGTACCTCTGGATCCACCGCCGCTTCAAGCGCCAGCCGGGTGGCCGCAGTTCCTATTACGAGTAGAGAACGGTTCGCGTGCTGCGTTGATCGATTCATAGGTTGAGGCGGGGGAGGATGCTGCGCGGGACACGCCGCAAGTACGTCCATGCAGGCTGCGTCGCCGCATCCATGCGGCTCAGCGTCCCGCGCAGCACCCTCCCCCGCCTCCGGACACTAAACTTGTCCCGCGGAATTGGGTCAGAAAAGAGCAAAAGCAGAAGCCGCCGACCATGGGCATGCCGGGCATCCTGCCCGGCACCCTGCGGGCCGTCGCAAGCGACGTTGGCAGCAGCTCCTGCCGCTGCCTGCGGCGCTACCGTTTCATCTTTCGTGGCGGGCGGCCACCGGAATCTCTCGGATCGAGGGGCTGTGGGGCGCCGCCAAGAGCGCCGACAGCGAGGCGCTTTCAGTCGTTGGAACCCGGCTCATCCCGTGCCAGCAGGCTGCCCGCGAACAACGCGGCCAGCAGCACCGTGACCCCACCCCAGAACGTGGAGTGGAACGCCAGGTGGGTATTCAATGGAAACACCGTAACCGCCAGCGCCAGCATCGCCGGACGCGCGCGATCGCGCGCCGCCGGCGGCGCGAAACGCCACGCCCGCCACGCCTGCGCCGCTGCCGCCAACCACAGCAGCAGGCCGATCACCCCGGTTTCCGCCAGGATTTCCAACACGATCTGGTGCGCATGCAGCGCCGGCCCCGCGCCCCAGACACCGGTGCTCCCGGCGGCCGGGTCACAGTCGGGGTAGGCATCGCGGAAGCCGCGCGCGCCCACGCCGTTGATCGGATGGGCCTGGATCATGCAGCCCGCTGCGGACCAGATCCGGCCACGGCCGGACAGCGCCTGCTCCACGCCATCGTCATTGCCTTCCCACGCCTGCGCGGTGCGGACCACCCGGTCACGCAGCTGCGGCACGCTGTAGGCAAGGCCTGCCGCCACCACCAGCCCGAACACCGCCAGCAGCAGCAGCTGGCGCCCCCCGAACAGGCGCCATCCGCTGTACGCCACCACCAGCGCGAAGGTGATCCACGAGGCGCGTGAACCGGCCAGCAGCAGCACCACGCCGACCGCCATCGTGGCCACCATCCAGCCGATGCGACCGAACCGCGTGGCGGCCGGCAGCAGCAGGAAAGCAGACAGGCTGGCCAGCACCTGGCCGAATTTGAGATTGCACGGACCCAGTGCGCCGCTGAGCCGGTCGGCCAGCGCGGCCTCTTCCGGGCTGCACAGTGGGCGCTGGCTGGCCAGCTGCTTGAGCTGGTCCAGCGACCAGAACCATGGGCTGGTACCGGCAAGCGCCTGTACCAGTGCATCCACGGTCCACGCCGCGGTGATCAGCGCCAGCCCGCCCAGGGTCAGGGCGCGGCGCCGCGGCGTCGCCACCGCGATCGCGACCAGCCACATGAAGGGCAGATAGCGCAGCCCGGCAGCGGTCTTGGTCCAGGCCGCGGAAGGGTCGACCGCGTCCAGCGCGGAGAGCGCCTGCGGCAGCCAGAAGCCCAGGAACAGGATGCTGGTCAGCGCCCAGGCGGCCGGGCTGAGCAGGCGCGGCCGGCCCTGCAGACGGCGGGTGACCATGCGTACCGCAGCATAGATCGCCCCCAGCGCCAGCACGCCTTCGGCGATGCCCGGCAACGGCCACAATGCGACGAAAGCCAGCACCACCCACGGCGCCCAGCGACCCGCGCGATCATCGATCACGGCAGGAATGGGGTCAGCCGGCAAGGTCGGCATACAGGCGGAGGGTGTCGCGTTGCATGGCCTGCAGGGTAAACGGGATACGCGCCGGCAGCGACGGGGCAGCGGCCAGCAGGGCCAGCGCGCGTTCACCCAGCGCCTGCATGTCGCCCAGGGCGACGGCGCCGGCGGGCTGCAGCTGGCGCAGCAGTTCGCCCACGCCACCGTGGTCCCAGCCCAGCACCGGGCGGCCTACCGCAAGGGCCTCGACCACGGTGCGCCCGAACGCTTCAGGCTTGTCGGACAACTGCAGGACCAGGTCGCTGGCCGCGTAGGCCTGGGCGATCTTCGAGGTCGGGGCGCTGATATGCAGGGCATCGCCGACCCCCAGGGCCTGCGCCTGCTGGCGCAGCTCC
Organism: Stenotrophomonas chelatiphaga; assembly: GCF_032054965.1. Classification (NCBI taxonomy): domain Bacteria; kingdom Pseudomonadati; phylum Pseudomonadota; class Gammaproteobacteria; order Lysobacterales; family Lysobacteraceae; genus Stenotrophomonas; species Stenotrophomonas chelatiphaga. The sequence continues at coordinate 28,845 of NZ_DAMBRS010000008.1, forward strand.
TGTACGTAGGCTTCCCGCCCGGGTTCGTCGGTGCCCAGCATCCACAGCTGCGCCATCACCCCGGCCGCATGCAGGCGTGCCAGCAGCTGCAGGGCGTGGGTGTGGCCCTTCAGCCGGGTACCGCGGCCAGGCAGCAGCAGCAACGGAGCGGTCACTGCGGCCAGCCAGGGATGGTCCTTTGCCAGCGCCAGCCGGGGGCGTCTGTCGTGGCTGCCGACACGGGGGAACTGCGCCGTGTCCACCCCGCGCGGGATCACCTGCAGGCGCTGCGCCGGCACCGCGGGATAGTGCTGCTGGACGAAGTCGCGCACCGTTTCCGACACGCAGATCACGCGCTCGCCGGTGGTCATGACCGCGCTGTAGCGACCCGGCGAATTCAGCCCATGCACGGTGGTCACCCAGTGCGGGCGCTGCGGGGCAGGCAGGGCGCGCACCGCATGCAGGCCCAGCCAGGCCGGCAGCCGCGAGCGCGCATGCACGATGTCCGCACCGACCTCGGCGAACAGGCGGCGCAGGGTGGGCATGTGGCGCAGGGTCAGCAGCGACTTGCGGCCGATATCCAGCGTGAGGTGTTCGGCACCGCTGGCCAGCAGCGGCTCGACCAGCCGCCCGCCGGCAGACACCACCAGGGCGCGGTGGCCGGCCTGGACCAGTGCCGCGGCGATTTCCAGCGTAGAGCGCTCGACACCGCCGGAGTGCAGCGCCGGCAGCAACTGCACCACGGTCAATCGGCGCATCAGGTCAGGCGCCCGATCAGTCGGCCAGGACGAAGACGGCGCCGCAATAGGCGCACTTGGCTTCGCCGTTGGGTTCGTCTTCGATCGGCAGGTACACGCGCGGATGCGAGTTCCACAGCGCCATCTCCGGCGTCGGGCAGCTCAGCGGCAGGTCGCCGCGGTGCACGGTGTAACGCTTTTCGGCGTTGGCGGGAGCAGTGGCGGTATGGCTCATGGCAGGCGTCGTGAAAGGGATTGCGAGGGCTGCGATTCTAGCATCCGGCGCAGCGCCGGGGCTGGCCCGGGACTGCGGGCAAGGGAATCGCCGCGGTCTGTTTGGATCGTTCCATATGGCGCGCCGCAGCAATCAAGCAGACAGGCATCGCGCCGATTTGGATCGAACCAAATGCACTTGTCAGCGCCAACATGCGTGTTGCAGGATGGTCCGCGTTGCTCTGGGAGGAGACCGCAATGCCCCGTAATGCGTCTGACCGTGCGCGCCGCGCGCCGCTGTGCCTCGCGCTGGCCCTGGCCATGCTTCCCGCCGCCCATGCGGCTGCGCTGTCGACCTCGTTCGAAGCCGGCCAGCCGATGCCCCCCGCAGGCGCTGGCGGCCCGTTGAGCCTGCGCGTGGGCCCAGGCCCGGCCGACCCGTACGCAGCCAAGGCGGGCGTGGGTTACAGCGGCCAGCGCGCCCTGCAGTACCGCAGCAGCGGCGGCACTGCCCGGCAGGTCCTGCTGGCCACCGACCAGCAGATCGATGCGGACACGACGCTGAGCTGGATGGTCCTGCCGGAGATCGTCGACGGCGACACCGCCGCGTCCACCCATGTCTCGCTGGACCTGCTGCTCGATGATGGCCAACGCGTATCAGCCAGCGCGGCGCGAGACCAGCACGGGGTCGCACTGGGCGCCACGGCGCAGGGGGATTCGAAGACGCTGTATCCGCAGCAATGGGCGCGCAAGGCCGTGCGCCTGGGCGAGGTGCCCGGATTGCGCGGTCGCCGCGTGGTGGCCATCGAACTGGAAGTGGCCAGCGCAGCCGGCGCGCCGGTGTCGGGCTGGATCGACGATGTACGGCTGGAGGCGACGCCGTCGGTCGTGCCGGCGCAGCCGTCCGACTGGGTGCTCACCACGCGCGGCACCCAGTCCAACGGGCGCTTCTCGCGTGGCAACAACTATCCCGCCACGGCACTGCCGCATGGCTTCAACTTCTGGACGCCGGTGACCGACGCCGGCGTGCTGAACTGGCTGTACCGCTGGAACGAGCACAACGACGCCGACAACCGCCCGCGCCTGCAGGCGTTGTCACTCAGCCACCAGCCCAGCCCGTGGATGGGTGACCGGCAGACCTTCCAGGTGATGCCCTCGGCCAGCCGCGGCGTGCCCGAAGCCGACCGCGCCAAGCGCGCGCTGGCGTTCTCGCACGACCAGGAAAACGCACGCCCGTACCGCTACGACGTGCGTTTCGACAACGGCATCGCGGCCTCCATCGCCCCGACCGACCATGCCGCCCTGTTCCGCTTCCAGTTCCCGGCCACCGGCGATGCCAACCTGCTGTTCGACAATGTCGATGCGCGCGGCGGGCTGACCCTGGACGCTGCCAGCCAGACGCTATCCGGCTACACCGACGTGCGCAGCGGCCTGTCCAACGGCGCCACCCGCATGTACGTGGTGGCGGGTTTCGACCGTCCGTGGCGCAGCAGCGGCACGCTCGACACCGGACGCCCCACCGGCTACATCAAGTTCGATCCGGGCAGCGATCGCCAGGTCAACATGCGCATCGCCACCTCGTTGATCTCGGTGGAACAGGCACGCCATAACCTCGCCCTGGAACTGAGCGCCGACGACACCCTGGAGCGCGTCGCCGCACGCGCGCAGGATGCATGGGACGCACGGCTGGGCGCCTTCGACATCGGCGACGCCAGCGACGACCAGAAGACCACGCTGTATTCCAACCTCTACCGCCTGTACCTGTTCCCCAATTCCGGCCACGAGAATGTCGGTACCGCGCAGGCGCCGGAGTGGCGCTACGCCAGCCAGGCCAGCGCGGCCGAGGACAACACCGATGGCAGCGCGGTGCGCAGCTTCGCACCGGTGCGCGACGGCAAGGTGTACGTCAACAATGGCTTCTGGGATACGTTCCGTACCACCTGGCCGGCCTATGCGTTGTTCCGCGCCGATGATGCCGGCGCCCTGGTGCAGGGCTTTCTGGAGCAGTACAAGGCGGGCGGCTGGGTCGCACGCTGGTCCTCGCCGGGCTACGCCGACCTGATGGTCGGCACCAGCTCGGACGTCGCCTTCGCCGATGCGTGGCTGAAGGGCGTGCGCGGCTTCGACGTGGACACCGCGTACGACGCAGCGCTGCGCAATGCCACGGTGGTGCCACCGGATCGGCATGTCGGCCGCAAGGGCATGGACCGTTCCACCTTCACCGGCTTTGCCAGCGCCGACGTCCACGAAGGGATGTCGTGGACGATGGAAGGCGCGCTCAACGATTTCGGCATCGCCAACATGGCGACGCGGCTCGCCAGCGACGCCGGCTCGAGCGCCGAGCGTGAGCGCTATGCCACTGAAGCGGATTACTTCGGCCATCGTGCGGCGGCCTATTCAACGATGTTCGACCCGGCTGCGGGCTTCTTCCAGGGCCGGCGCGAAGATGGCAGCTGGCGGGTGGACGCCAAGGACTACGACGCACGCGTCTGGGGCCATGACTACACCGAATCCAATGGCTGGACCTTCGCCTTCACCGCTGCCCACGATGGCGAAGGACTGGCAGCGCTTTACGGTGGACGCGAGGCGCTGGCCGCCAAGCTGGATGCGTTCTTCGCCACCCCGGAAACCGCGGATCCGGCATTTGCCGGTTCCTACGGCGGGCTGATCCATGAAATGACCGAAGCCCGCGATGTACGCATGGGCATGTACGCACACAGCAACCAGCCCTCGCACCACATCCCGTGGATGTACCTGTACACCGGCCAGCCATGGAAGACCCAGAAGCAGGTGCGCGAGATCCTGGCGCGCCTGTACGTGGGCAGCGAGATCGGACAGGGCTACCCCGGTGACGAGGACAACGGCGAGACCTCGGCCTGGTATGTGTTCGCTTCGCTGGGCCTGTATCCGCTGCGGATGGGCGCACCGGAATATGCGATCGGCTCGCCCTTGTTCCGCCACGCCAAGGTCACCCTGCAGGACGGCGCGGTGCTGACGGTGAACGCGGCGGACAACTCCCCCACCAACGTGTACGTGCAGTCGTTGAAGGTCAACGGCAAGCCATGGACGAAGACCTGGCTGCCGCACGAGATCATCGCCGCCGGCGCCACGCTGGACTTCCAGATGGGTCCGCAACCCTCGCGCTGGGGTACCGGCGAAGGCGATGTGCTGCCGTCGCTGACCGCACGCGGCGAGCGCCCTGCCCTGCTGCATGACCTGCTGGCCAAGGGCGCGCAGGCGCGGCTGGAAGACGGCCGCGCGCTGGACGCGCTGGTCGATGACAACGCCACGACCGCCGCGCCGCTGGGCGCGAAGGCAACGGTGGTGTTCAGCGGCGTCGCCGCCGGCGCCCCCACGATGTACACCCTGACCAGCGGCGAGAACAGCATCCGCGGCGGCGCATGGACGCTGGAAGCACGTACCGCCGGTGGTCGCTGGTCCACGCTGGATACGCGCACGTCCGAAGACTTCGCCTGGGCCCGCCAGACCCGCCCGTTCCGCATCGCCAAGCCGGGCCGCTACGCCGAATACCGGCTGCGCATCGCCGCGCCCGGACGCATGCAGTTGGCAGAAGTGGAGCTGCTGGCCAAGGAGTCGACACCATGAGCCGTGCTGCGCGCTACCTGCGGCCGGCCACACTGGCGGCGCTGGCCCTGCTTGCTCCAGCAGCAGCATGTGCGTTTGAATCCACGCAGCAGCAGGGCGGCGTGACCCTGCGCTACCAGGACGCCCGCGATGCGCTGCCGGAGGCGATGCGCGAGCGGATCATCGGCACGTTCTTCAAGGCCTATCTGCCGCAGCGCGCCGACTTCCATCCGAACGCACCGAGCCAGGCCGCCATCGTGATCGATCCGGCGTACGACGGCATCGCCTTTGTCGGCGAGAAGGCCAAGGCGGCCACCATCACCCTCAATCCGGCGTGGCTGGACAAGCACCCGGGCGACACCGACCTGGTGACCCATGAGGCGATGCACATCGTGCAGGGCTACCCCGAGTACGCCAATGAACGCGTCCCGGGCTGGCTGGTGGAAGGCATCGCCGACTACGCGCGTGACCGCTATGGCGTGGACAACGCCGCCGCCGGCTGGGCGTTGCCGCTCACGGTGCAGGACGGGCAGGATTTCGATACCGGCTACCGGGTCACCGGCGCGTTCCTGAAGTGGAGCGAGGCCGCTTGGCCGGGACTGGTAAAGACACTGGATGGCGCCCTGCGCAGCGGCCGCTACACCCCGGCGCTGTGGCAACAACACACCGGCCAGCCCCTGCCCGCCCTGTGGGCCGCCTACGCCAAAGCACGACAAGCCCGGTAGCGCCCAGCCCCCGCACACCATCCGACGAAGAGCCCCCTTGTTGTTCAAGGGGGCGCGCCAACGGCGCGGGGATAAGGTGGAATTCGTGGGCAAACCGCTGGCGGTTTGCTCAAGGGGGCGCGCCGCAGGCGCGGGGATAAGGTGAAATGCGCGGGCAAACCGCTGGCGGTTTGCTCAAGGGGGCGCGCCAACGGCGCGGGGATAAGGTGGAATGCGTGGGCAGCGCAGGTTGAAAAGAAGGCCTCAGGCCTTCTTTTCGGCCTCCAGCTGCTTGCGGATCTGCGCATCCACCGCAGCGATCGCGGTCATGTTCAGAATCCGGCGCGAGGTCGCGCTGCTGGTCAGGATGTGCGCCGGCTTGGCCACGCCCATCAGGATCGGCCCGATCGCCACGCCATCGGTGAACACGCGCACCAGGTTGTAGGCGATGTTGGCCGCTTCCAGGTTCGGCAGCACGAACAGGTTGGCACGGCCGGTCAGGGTGGAGCCCGGCAGCAGCTTCTGCCGCAGCGCTTCGTCCCAGGCAGTGTCGCCCTGCATCTCACCATCCACGTTCAGGCGCGGGTTGCGCTTGAGAAGCATCTCGCGGACCTGGCGCATCTTCAGCGCGTCCTTCGAATCGTGGCTGCCGAAGTTGGAGTGCGACAGCAGCGCCACCTTCGGTTCGATGCCGAACAGCTTCATGCGGTAGGCCGCCTGCAGCGTGGCTTCGGTCAGCTGTTCGGCCGTGGGATCTTCCTGCACGTGGGTGTCCACGAAGAAGAACACACCCTGCTGGTTGATCACCCCGGTCATCGCCGAGGTCGAGGTGACCTTGGACTCCAGCGGCAGCACGCTGCGCACGTAACCCAGCTTCTTGTGGAAGCGGCCGACCACGCCGGTCAGCAGCGCATCGGCTTCGCCGCGCGCCACCATCACCGCGGCGATCAGGGTCGGGCGCGAACGCATCAGGTTCTTCGCCGCGGCCACGGTCACGCCACGACGGCCGGTCAGCGCGTGGTAGTACTGCCAATACTCGTTGAAGCGCGGATCATCGTTGATGTTGGTGACCTGCACGTTCTCGCCGATCTTCAGGCGCAGGCCCAGGCGTTCGATGCGTGCCTCAATGACGTCCGGGCGACCGATCAGGATCGGATGCGCCAGATCCTCGTCGACCACGTTCTGCACCGCCTGCAGCACGACTTCTTCCTCGCCTTCGGCATACACCACGCGCTGCTTGTCGGTGCGCGCGCGGTCGTACACCGGCTTCATCATCAGGCTGGTGCGGTAGACGAATTCGGACAGCTTCTGGCGGTAGGCGGCCATGTCGGCGATCGGCCGCGCGGCCACGCCGGAATCCATCGCCGCCTGTGCCACGGCAGCGGACAGCTCCACCAGCAGGCGGCGGTCGAACGGGCGCGGAATCAGGTATTCACGGCCAAAGCTCGGGGTGTCACCGCCGTAGGCCGAGCCCATGTCGGTGGCCGCACGGCGTGCCAGCGCGGCGATGGCGCGCACGCAGGCGATCTTCATTTCTTCGTTGATCGCGGTGGCGCCCACGTCCAGCGCGCCGCGGAACAGGTAAGGGAAGCACAGGACGTTGTTGACCTGGTTCGGGTAGTCCGAACGACCGGTGCCGATGATCGCGTCGGCGCGTACCGCGCGCACGTCTTCGGGCATGATTTCCGGGGTCGGGTTGGCCAGCGCGAAGATCACCGGGTCCGGCGCCATGGTCTTGACCATGTCGGCGGTCAGGATGCCCGGTGCCGACAGGCCCAGGAAAATGTCCGCGCCGTCGACGATCTCGGCCAGGGTGCGCTTGTCGGTATCACGCGCGTAACGCGCCTTTTCCGGGTCCAGGTCGCTGCGGCCGGTGTGGATCACGCCCTCGCGGTCGAAGGCCAGGATGTTCTCCGGCTTCAGGCCCAGCTGCACCAGCATGTTGACGCAGGAAATGCCGGCCGCGCCCATGCCCGTGGTCGCCAGCTTCACTTCTTCGATCTTCTTGCCGGTGATCGCCATGGCGTTCAGCACCGCGGCGCCGACGATGATCGCCGTGCCGTGCTGGTCGTCATGGAACACCGGGATCTTCATCCGCTCGCGCAGCTTGCGCTCGACGATGAAGCACTCCGGTGCCTTGATGTCTTCCAGGTTGATGCCGCCGAAGGTCGGCTCCAGCGAGGCGATGATGTCGACCAGCTTGTCCGGGTCCAGCTCGTCGATTTCGATGTCGAACACATCGATGCCGGCGAATTTCTGGAACAGCACGCCCTTGCCTTCCATCACCGGCTTGCCGGCCAGCGGACCGATGTTGCCCAGGCCCAGCACGGCGGTACCGTTGGAAATCACCGCGACCAGGTTGCCACGTGCGGTGAGCTCGCTGGCCTGCTGCGGGTCGGCCATGATCGCTTCACAGGCGTAGGCAACGCCGGGCGAATAGGCCAACGACAGATCACGCTGGGTCAGCATCGGCTTGGTCGCCGTGACCTTGATCTTGCCCGGCGGCGACATGCGGTGGTAATCGAGGGCGGCCTGTTTGAAATCTTCTTTGGACATCGACGTTGGGCACATGAATGGGCAAGGGGGACAGGGGATCATACCCCCGTTGTTCGGGCTGGACCTGTCGCGGGGCTGTCGCGCGTGTGCTGCAGCGCACCAACCGGCGTGTTGCCGACGTACTGCGGAGCATCGCGCCGCACCCTCCATGCGGGGTGTGACAGCAAGGTGGCAGGTACCGCGGAAAAAGCTGCGGGGCCACGTCATCGCTGACGGGCCCCGCATCCTGACGTGGAAGGGTCAGATCTTGGCAGAGGCGAGCGGCAGGGCCGCATCGACCGGCGGCGGCAGCTCGCTTTCGCGGCCGTCCAGCGCCAGCTTCAGGCGGTCACGGTCCAGCGCGCCTTCCCAGCGCGAGACCACCACGGTCGCCACCGCGTTGCCGATGAAGTTGGTCAGCGAGCGGCATTCGCTCATGAAGCGGTCCACGCCGAGGATCAGCGCCATGCCGGCCACCGGTACTTCCGGTACCACGGCCAGGGTGGCGGCCAGGGTGATGAAGCCGGCGCCGGTCACGCCGGCGGCACCCTTGGAGCTCAACATCGCCACCAGCAGCAGGGCGATCTGGTGGCCCAGGGTCAGCTCGGTGTTGGTGGCCTGGGCGATGAACAGCGCCGCCAGGGTCATGTAGATGTTGGTGCCGTCCAGATTGAACGAGTAGCCGGTGGGGACCACCAGGCCGACCACCGACTTGCTGCAGCCGGCGCGCTCCATCTTTTCCATCAGCGACGGCAGCGCCGATTCGGACGAGGAGGTGCCCAGCACCAGCAGCAGCTCAGCCTTCAGGTAACGCGCCAGCTTGAACACCGAGAAGCCGCACAGGCGGGCCACCGCGCCCAGGATCACCACCACGAACAGGAAGGCGGTCAGGTAGAACGAACCCACCAGCCAGGCCAGATTGATCAGCGAACCGACCCCGTACTTGCCGATGGTGAAGGCGATCGCACCAAACGCGCCGATCGGGGCGGCCTTCATCAGGATATGCACCAGCTTGAACACCGGAGCGACCAGCGCTTCCAGGAAGTTCAGCACCGGCTTGCCCTTCTCACCCACCAGCGCCAGCGCGATGCCGAACAGCACCGCCACGAACAGCACCTGCAGGATGTTGCCGTCCACGAACGCGCTGACCAGCGTCTTGGGAATGATGTCCATCGCAAAGCCGACCAGGGTCAGGTCATGCGACTTTTCGACATAGCTGTTGACCGCGGTCTGGTCCAGGTCGGCCGGGTTGATGTTCATGCCCGCGCCCGGCTGCACCACGTGCGCCACGATCATGCCCACCACCAGTGCCAGCGTGGAGAAGAACATGAAATAGGCCATCGCCTTGGCGAACACCCGGCCCACGGTGCGCAGGTGGGTCATGCCGGCGATGCCGGTGACGATGGTCAGGAAGATGACCGGGGCGATGATCATCTTCACCAGGTTGATGAAGGCATCACCCAGCGGCTTCATCTTCTCGCCGATCAGCGGCTCGTAATGGCCCAGGACGGCACCGAGGATGATGGCGACCACGACCTGGAAATACAGCTGGCGATAGAACGGCAGCGGCTTGGTCGGCACCGGGGAAGCGGCGGGAACGTGCATGGCGGGCTCCGGAAGGGACTGATGACGCCAACGCCACGAAGGACACGCGGCGCGGCATCGGATGGCGCCCTTTGTACGCCGCGCGGACGCATCAGCAGATAACCTATTGGTACTACCCCCCCGGTTCAGGCTGCCTCCGGGCGCTTTCTGCGCCTACACTGCGCCGGTCGCGACGACCCCGCACAGACCGGGGCGCGTGTAGATCCACCTTTCCCGAATAGAGACCTGCCGTCCCATGCGAATGACCCCGACCCTGCTTGCCCTGTCCCTGGCCGCCAGCCCGCTGCTGGCCAATGCCGCTGGTTTCGACAACTGGCCGACCAAGGTGTCGTTCGCTGATGGCACCGAGCTCGCCGCCACCGGCAACATTGCCTACGACTGGAACAATTTCTCCGGCGACATCGAAAACGCCGACGCGGTACGCCGCAAGGAATTCGGCGCCACGCTGAAGAAGAAGGGCGTGTATGACGCCATGGTGTACTACGACTTCCAGTCCGACACCTGGCTGGATGTGTACCTGCGCCTGGAAAGCAAGGCGTTCGTCGGCCAGGACATCGGCAAGTTCCGCGTCGGTTACATGAAGACCCCGGTCGGCCTGGATGCGGTGACCAGCTCGCGCGCCGGCAGCTTCATGGAATTCGCGATGCCGGTGCAGGCGTTCTACGCCGGCCGTCGCACCGGCCTGGACTGGGTGCTGGAGCGCCCCGCCTACCTGCTGCAGGCTGGCCTGTACGGTGGCAAGGACCTGCAGGGCGACAACCCCGGCACCATGCAGGCGCTGCGTGCGGTGTGGACCCCGGTCAAGGCCGAAGCGAACGTGCTGCACCTGGGCCTGGCGCTGTCGCAGGAAAACCCGCGTGGCTGGCGTGATGGCCGCGACGTGCACCACGAAGCGACCGCGCGTTTCCGCGCGCGTCCGGAGGCCGGCCTGACCGACCTCCGGCTGGTCGATTCCGGTGCGCTGGTCACCGCCGACAAGGTCAACCGCGCCGGTCTGGAAGGCATCTTCATCCGCGGTCCGTTCTCCATCCAGGCCGAAGCCCTGCAGGCCACCATCACCCGCGAAGGCAAGCCGGACTACACCGGCAACGGCCAGTACGTGATGGGCAGCTGGGTGCTGACCGGCGAATCGCGCCCGTACAGCGGTGGCGGCGTGGCCAACATCAAGCCGGCGCGTGACTACGGCGCGGTGGAAGTGCTGGCGCGCTACAGCCGCCTGGACCTGGACGACGCCGATGTGCTCGGTGGCCGTGAACACAACTGGACCCTGGGTGCCAACTGGTACCTGACCAGCCACTTCAAGTTCCAGGCCAACTACATCAAGGCCGATGCCAGCCGTCGCGGCGTGCATACCAAGCCGGAGATCTTCGAAGTCCGCGCCCAGATGCATTTCTGAGCCGGGCCGCGTGACTGAGCGGGTCATCGACCCGCTCTGCCCGTAGACTCTGTCCGCATGTACCGGCTCGGCCGCTACCGCAAGCTGGCCATGACCCTGCTGGTGATGATCGGCGGGACCGCGCTGTGCGCGGTATCGGCCGGGCATTTCGCCGGCCAGCGCGCATTGGCCGGCGAAAGCGCGCAGGTGCAGCGCCAGCTGCAGCTGTATGGCCAGGGCCTGCAGCAGCGGATCGATCGCTTCGGCACCCTGCCGCAGGTGATGGCGCTGGATCCGGACCTGCTGGCCGCGCTGCGCAGCGCACCTGCTCCGGCAGGACGCCAGCGCCTGAACCTCAAGCTGTCACAGGCCAACCAGGTCACCCGCGCCTCGACCCTGACCCTGGTCGGGCGCGATGGGGTGGCGGTGGCCGCCAGCAACTGGGACCAGCCCTCGACCAACGTCGGCGAAGACTACAGCTACCGGCCGTATTACCTGCAGGCGATGGCGGCCGGCCACGGCCGTTTCTACGGCATCGGCATGACCACCGGCGTGCCCGGTTACTTCCTGTCGCACGCCATCGACGATGCCGACGGCACCCGGCTGGGCGTGGTGGTGATCAAGATCGAGCTGTCCGCGCTGGAACAGGAGTGGGTCGCCAGCCCGGACATCGTCCTGGCCAGCGACAACCACGACGTGGTGTTCCTGGCCAACCAGGATCCCTGGCGCTACCGCCTGCTGCGGACCCTGGGCACGCAGGAACGCGAGGAAATGCTGGCCAGCCGCCAGTACGCCGACCGCTCCCTGCAACCACTGCGCGCACGTACCGAGCGGGTGCTGGACGACGGCGGGCGGATCGTGCGCATGGCCGACCCGGCGATGCCGCGTGCGCTGCTGTGGCAGACCATCGACCTGCCCGAAGAGAACTGGCACCTGCACCTGCTGCACGATGCCAGCGCGGCCGGCGCGGTGGCCCGCAGTGCGGCCATCGGCGGTGGCGCGGCGTGGTTGGCGCTGGGCTTCCTGGCGCTGTTCGTGCAGCAGCGGCGACGCCTTTCGGCGCATCGCCAGCGCAGCCGGCGCGAGCTGGAAACCCTGCTCAAGCAGCATGCCCAGGAGCTGCGCAGCGCGCAGGATGGGCTGCTGCAGGCCGCGCAGGACGCCGATCGCGGGCTGAGCCGCAGCCTGGAACACCTGCCACAGGGCGTGGTGATCATCGACAGCCAGCAGCAGCTGGTGGCGTGGAACTCGCGCTATCTGGAACTGTTCCGCTTCCCGCCGGGACTGGTGCAGGTGGGACGGCCGATCGAGGAGATTTTCCGCTTCAACGCACGTCGCGGCCTGCTCGGGCCGGGGCCCATCGACGAAGCCATCGAACGCCGGCTCAACCACCTGCGCAGCGGACGCCCGCACATGCGCGAAAGCGAGAAAGACGACGGCACGGTGCTGGAAATCCGCGGGAATCCGCTGCCCGACGGCGGCTTCGTCACCAGCTATGCGGACATCACCAGTTACAAGAACGCCGCGCGCGAACTGCGCTCGCTGGCCGATGCGCTGGAACACCGCGTGGCCGAGCGCACCCGCGACCTGGACGAAGCGCGGCGCGAGGCCGAGCAGGCCAACCGCTACAAGACCCGCTTCGTCGCTTCGGCCGTGCATGACCTGCTGCAGCCGCTGAACGCCGCACGCATGTTCGTGTCGGTGCTGCGCGCCAAGCTGGCCGACGGCGAACAACAGCAGACCGCCGACCACATCGAAGCGGCGCTGTCAGCGCAGGATGCGATCCTGGTCAGCCTGCTGGATATCTCCCGGCTAGAATCGGGCAGCCTGCAGACGCGCGTGCGTGCCTTCGCGCTCAACCCGCTGCTGGAGACCCTTGCCCGCGAGTTCGGCATCGCCGCCGAAGGTCGCGGGCTGCAGCTGCACTGGGTGCCTACCGCCGCGGTGGTGGTGAGCGACGAGGCGCTGCTGCGGCGCATCCTGCAGAATTTCCTGTCCAATGCGCTGCGCTACACCCAGCGCGGCCGCGTGCTGCTGGGCTGCCGCCGCGAAGGCGGCCGGCTGTGGATCCAGGTGCACGACCAGGGTCCGGGCATCCCGGAGAGCCTGCACAAGGAGATCTTCGAAGAATTCCGCCGCCTGCACGATGGCCAGGAACGCGGCACCGGCCTGGGCCTGGCGATCGTCGAACGCATCGGCCGCCTGCTGGGGCATCCGATCCGGCTGCGCTCGGTGCTGGGCAGCGGCTCGATGTTCGAAGTGGCGGTGCCGCTGGGCCGGGCAGAGGAGGTCGTGGCGTCGGTGATGGTGCACGCGCCGGTGGTGGTGGAAACCACGGCTGACAGTCCGCTGCGTGGGCGCCGGGTATGGGCCATCGATGACGATGCGCATGTCAGCGCTGCCACGCGGGCACTGCTGGAAAAATGGGGCTGCGATGTGGAGCAGTCCGAAGGCCCGCAGGCCGCGCTGGATGCGGCCCACGCCGGGCTGGCACCGGAGCTGGTGCTGCTGGACGTGCGCATGGGCGAGTTCCATGGGCCGGCGCTGTATGAGGCCCTGTGCGAACGCTGGCAGGCGCGGCCGCCGGTGGTGCTGGTCACCGCCGAACGCGACGATGCGCTCCGGGCGCTGGCGGCCGACAACGGCTGGGGCTTCCTTGCCAAACCGGTGCGCCCGCCCGCCCTGCGCGCCCTGATGACCCAGCTGCTGCTGCGCCACCGCGGGTAAGGCCTGCGACGGATGGATTCCGCCGAGCGTGGCTCGGCGCCACCTGGGCCTACACCAGGCCGGCGTCGCCTTCCGGCTCCAGCGCCTTCACCAGCACCGCAGCCTGCGTACGGCTGTGGCATTCCAGCTTCTTCAGGATGGCGGTGACATGCACCTTGACCGTGTTCTCTGCCAGGCCCAGCGTGTAGGCGATCTGCTTGTTCAACAGCCCATCGGCCAGGCACAGCAGCACGCGGAACTGCTGCGGAGTGAGCTGCGCAAGGCGGCTGGCCAGCAGGGCATCGGCATCGGATCGCTCGGCGGCCATCGCCGGGAACCACAGCCCCCCATCCAGCACGGCCGCCACGGCTTCGCCGATGGTCTCCGGCGGCACCGATTTAGGGATGAACCCGGCGGCGCCGAACTGCTGCGCACGGCGGATGACACGCGGGTGGTCATTGGAAGACAGGATCACCACCGGGATGTCCGGATGCGCGCCGCGCACATGCAGCAGCGCGGAAAACCCGTGCGCGCCGGGCATGGTCAGGTCCAGCAGCACCAGGTCCACGTCCGGCTGCTGGTCCAGCGCCTGTTCCAGCGCCTCGGCACTGGCCACCTCGCGTACGTTGACCTGGGGCAGGCCCTGCCGCAGCGAATGCACCACGGCAGCACGCAGCAGGGGATGGTCGTCGGCAACCAGCAGGTTCAGTTCGCTCATGCGGGCATTGTAGGGCCGACTTCAGTCGGCCGTGCGCTACCGCGCCGGCCGCATGCTGCTGTTCCAGGCATCCAGGAACTGCCGCCGCTTCAGCGCATCCAGGTAGACCAGCAATCCCGGGCCGAGCTGGATCGGCCGCAGGTTGCGCTCCGGGCTGCCGTTGCGCGTCGCGCCGCCGCGCACGATCGGCATCAACCGGGCTTCGCGGGACAGCACCTGCTGGCCGCGCGGCGACAGCAGGTAATCGAGGAAGCGCCGCGCTTCTGCCGTGTTGCGCGCAGTGCGCGGTATCACCGCGGTACGCAGCATCACCAGCGTGTAGTCCTCCGGCTCGACGATGCCCAGCGGTTCACCGTCATCGATGCGCGCCTGTGCATACGAACCGAGCACGTTGTACACCAGTGACAGCTCGCCGCTGCTGACCTTGTCCAGCAGCACTCCGGTGCGCTCTTCCAGCAGCACCCGGTTGTCGCCCAGCGCGCCCAGCAGCGCACCGGCCATGCTGCCACGCTGCGCATCCTGCGTGGCCAGCAGGTAGCCGACGCTGCTGCGGTTGATGTCATAGGTACCGACCCGCCCACGCAGCGGGGCATCCGTCGCGCGCAGAAGGTCCAGCAGCTGGCGCCGCGTACGCGGGACGCGCTCGGCCGGCAGCGTGCGGGTGTTGTAGACCATCGCCACCGGCTCGTAGCTGATCCCGAAGGCCTCGCTGCGCCACTGCGCCCAACCGGGCAGCGCCTCGGTCTGTGGCGAGCGATGGGCCAGTGCATGGCCGTCGTTGACCAGCTTGGCCTGCAGGTCCATGCCACTGGAAATCAACAGGTCGGCCGAGGCGGGCCCGTTCCGCTCGCGAAGGAAGCGCGCGTGCAGGTCCTGGGTGATGATGTCCTCGTACACCACTTCCGTTCCCGGATGCAGGCGCTGGTAGTCGGCGATCACCACGGCGAATACTTCGATGTCGGTCGAACCATGGATGCGCAGCTGCGCGTTGGCGGGGCCGGTTGCGGCGAAACGCTGTACGTCGCCAGGTGCGGCAGCGGCCACCGCCCCCCACAGCAGCAGCGTGAACAGCGTCATCTGGCGGATCATGCGTGGCTCCGGGGCAATGCGATGGTGGCCACCAGGCCCCCTTCGCGACGGTTTGAAAGATCGATCCGGCCAGCGTGCGCATCCACCACGCGCTTGACGATGGCGAGCCCCAGCCCGGCCCCGCCGGCAGCGGCGCCTTCGCCGCGCGCGAAGCGCTCGAACACCCGTTCGGCATCGCCGGGCGCGATGCCCGGGCCATGGTCGGCGATGGTCAGCAGGGCCGTGTCGCCGTCCAGGGTCAGGGCGACCTGCAACGGCGCCGCGCCACTGTACTTGATGGCGTTGTCGATCAGGTTCTTGATCGCCTCGCGCAGCAACAGCGCATCACCCTGCACCCACACCGGCCCGGTGCTCATCGCAAGGTGCACGCGTGGGATCGGTTCCACCTGGGGCACGGCCTCGTGCAGCGCCTGGTGGACGGTCTCGGCGAGATCCACCGGCGCATAGCGCTGCAGGTTGGCGCGGTGGATCACGCTGGCATCGCTGAGCAGCTGGTTGAGCAGGCGGCTCATGTGGCTGGCATTGCGTTCGATCGCCAGCAGGCTGCGACGCATGTCCTCCGGCTCCTCGTCATCCAGGGCCAGCTGCGCCTGCGCGCGCAGCGCCGCCAGCGGCGTGCGCATCTGGTGCGCGGCTTCGGCCATGAACGAGCGCAGGGTTTCGTTGCTGCTGGACAACCGGCCCATGAAACGGTTGAGCGCAGCGACCATCTGGTCCATTTCGCGTGGCACGTGGGCGTCCAACGGACGCAGGTCGGACGGCTCGCGCCGCGACAGCTCGCGCTCCACCCGCACCAGCGGACGGAATGCGCGATGCACGCCGACACCGACCAACGCCAGCGACAGCAGCGACAGCACGGTGATCGCCAGCAGCGCGCGGTTCACCATCTCCTGCGCGAGCGCTTCGCGCGCACGCCGGGTCTGCCCGACCTGGACCTGCACCTCGCCCTGCGCCGAAGGCGATGACAGGTTGCGTGCCACGACCACGAAACGCACGGTTTCTCCGCTGTACGGCGCGTCGAACAAGGCCGGTGCATCACCGTGCCCGTTGATGCTGCGCGGCACCGGCGGCAGGTCGCCATAGCCGGTGATCAGCGCGCCGCGACTGTCCGCCACGCGATAGAACACCCGGTCCTCCGGCGCCATCGCCAGCAGGTCAAGCGCCGCATACGGCAGGTCGACCTGCCACTGGCCATCGACCAGCGCCACCGAATCGGCGATGGACAGCGCCGAGGACACCAGCAGATGGTCGTAGGAACGGTTCGCCGCACGCTGCCCGTAGTCGCGCGCGGCGAACAGCAGGGCGACCGCGAACACCGCCAGCAACGCGCCCAGGTACAGCGTCAGCGTGCGCCGCAGCGACGCCGGGCGCTGCCGCTCACGCGGGTGCATCGATGCCCCCGTCGGTCGCGTCCACGGCTTCCAGCATGTAGCCCACGCCGCGCACGGTGACGATGCGCAGCGGCGCGGCGGCCAGCTTGCGGCGCAGCCGGCCGACATACAGTTCGATGGCATTCGGCCCGGCTTCGTCGTCGAAGCCGAACAGCCCATTGCCGATCTCGTCCTTGCCGACCACCTGACCCAGCCGGCCGACCAGGATCTCCAGCAGGCGGAATTCGCGGTTGGGCAGTTCGATCAGTTCACCGTCCAGGCTGACGCGGTGCGCGGCGTTGTCGAACTGGAACCCGCCGATCTGCACCAGTTCGCTGGCCTGGCCGCGCGCGCGGCGCAGCAGCACGCGGCAGCGCGCTTCGAATTCGCGGAAATCGAAGGGCTTGCCGAGATAGTCATCGGCACCCACGTCCAGCGCCTGCACGCGGTCTTCGATGCCGTCGCGGGCGGTGAGCATCAGTACCGGGGTGCTGTCACCGCGTTCGCGCATGCCGGCCAGCACGCGCAGGCCGTCCAGTTTGGGCAGGCCGATGTCCAGCACCACCAGGTCGAAGCTCTGGTAGCGCAGCACGCTGGCGGCGGCCAGTCCGTCGGATTGCCAGTCGACGGCGTGGCCGTTGCGGCGCATGCGGCGGATGATGGCATCGGCGAGGTCCGGGTTGTCTTCGACCAGCAGCAGGCGCATGCGGTTGTCGGGTACGGGGGAGTGGAGATGCTAACGCACGGGGGGTGGATCGAACGGGTGATGCGCGTTCGCGGCTGGCTTTGGAGCTGGGCTACGGGTTGGCGACGGGCGGGGTGGGTATGCGGGGCACGCGCAAGTACGTCCATGTAGCTCTTCGCGGCTCCTGCCGCTCAAGGCCCCGCATACCTACCCCGCCCATCGCCCTGAGGGTTTCCCGGTTGCTGCCGGCCGCGTATGAGGAAAAAAAGCGGTAGCGCCGAGCCGTGCTCGGCGGGCGGATCGGAGTCGGAATCGCGCGGAGTTCGCTGCGCTGCACAAACCGCTGACAGGTGAATGACAGCTTGCTGGGCCGAGACTGCGGCCTCGCATCCGTTCCGGGTGCCCACGTTGGCCGCGCGCCGGGCGCGCACCTGGGAGGGTTTGTGGATCGTTTTATTGTTCGTTGGTCGGTTGGTTCCTGTGCGATGGCCGCCTGTGCCGTGTTTGCTGCTGCGCCAGCCGTTGCCGCCGACGATGACCGGCCGGTCACCGCCGAGATCGGCGGGCGGCTGCATCTGGATTTCGCCAGCTTCGACAATGATGGCCGCGGTACGCCGAACAAGGACGATACCGAGGTGCGCCGTGCGTGGCTTGACGTATCCGGCAAGTTCTTCGTGGTCGACTACAAGATGGAAGCCGACTTTTCCGGTGATCGGGTCGAGGCGAAAGATGTGTACCTGAGCCGCAGCTTTGGCGATGCCGGCCGGCTCACCGTCGGTCAGTTCAAGCAGTACTTCTCGCTGGACGACCGTACCGGCTCCAACTACGGCAGCTTCCTGGAACGCGGCAACGCCGGCACCTCGCTGGCGCCGCTGTACCGGCTGGGGGCGTCGTGGCAGGCCAACCCGGGTGACTTCACCTGGGCAGCCAGCCTGTACAGCCTGGAAAGCATCGATGCCTGGCAGGTCAAGGGTCGTGCCGCCGGTGGCCGCGCTACGTGGGCACCGAGCCCCGCCGCCGGCGACGTGCTGCACCTGGGTGTGTCGGTGGCGCGAGAGCTCTACGACAACCCCGGTGCCAGCGGTGCGCCCGGACTGCGCATCCGCCCGCGCCCGGCCGGTCACCTGTCCGATGAAAGCCGCCTGACCCTGGTCGACTTCTCCGCGGGCCGCGATACCGACGTGGACAAGTGGTCGCTGGAGTACGCGCAGGTGCGTGGGCCGTGGTCCTGGCAGGGCGAGTTCAGCGGCGCCACGTTCGACGACGGCCTGCAGCGCGGCAAGGTGCTGGCCGGCTACGGCATGCTCAGCTGGTTCGTGACCGGTGAGTCGCGCGGCTACGACCGCAAGACCGGTCGCTTCGCCCGCATCAAGGACATCCGGCACAAGGCCGGCGCCTTCGAACTGGCGCTGCGCTACGACCAGATGCGTGGTGACCAGCACCTGGTCGGCCTGCCCGACCTGCGCGAGGGCAGCACCGAGGCGTGGACGCTGGGCGGCAACTGGTACCTGCGCGACAACCTCCGCTTCATGCTCAACCTGATCGAAAGCCGCAACCGCGACCGCCTGGCCGACGTCACCGTCGACCGCACGCGCGCCGTCACCGGCCGCCTGCAGTTCGATTTCTGATGCTCCCCCGCTCTCCCCTCCCCCTTCCGCACTGATACCCAAGGAGTCCGCAGATGATGCTCAGCATCCTCGGCTTTGGCATGGTCATTACGTTCATGTACTTGATCATGAGCAAGCGACTGTCGCCGCTGGTCGCCCTGATCACCGTCCCGATCATCTTCGCCCTGCTCGGTGGCTTCGGCGCCGGCATCGACGAAATGATGCTCGACGGCATCAAGAAGATCGCCCCCACCGGCGTCATGCTGATGTTCGCCATCCTGTACTTCGGGGTGATGATCGATGCCGGCCTGTTCGATCCGCTGGTGCGGATCATCCTCAACGTGGTCAAGGGCGATCCACTGAAGATCGTCATGGGCACCGCCGTGCTGGCGATGCTGATCTCGCTGGATGGCGATGGCTCGACAACCTACATGATCACCGTATCGGCCATGCTGCCGCTGTACCGGCGGCTGGGCATGAACGCACTGAACATGACCTGCGTGACCATCCTCGCCGGCGGTGTGATGAACCTCACCCCGTGGGGCGGGCCGACCGCGCGTGCGGCCACCGCGCTGCACGTGGACCCGGCCGATGTGTTCGTGCCGCTGATTCCTTCGATGGTGATCGCCTGTGCCGGCATCCTGGTGCTGGCGTGGTACCTCGGCATGAAGGAGCGCCGCCGGCTGGGCGTGGTGACCCTGCCGCAGGGCGGTTCGTGGATGGACTCCAGCGTGTCCGACGATGGCGATGCGCTGCCGACCGTGGAAGATGCCGAAGACATCAAGCGCCCGAAGCTGCTGTGGGTCAACTTCGGGCTGACCGCCGCCCTGATGGCCGCGCTGATCATGGGCCTGCTGCCGATGCCGATCCTGTTCATGGTGGGCTTCGCCATTGCGCTGGTGATCAACTACCCGAACCTGGCCGAGCAGCGCCGTCGCGTGGTCAACCACGCCGGCAACGTGCTGTCGGTGGTGTCGCTGATCTTCGCCGCCGGCATCTTCACCGGCATCCTCAACAACACCGGCATGGTCGAAGCGATGTCGCACAGCTTCCTGGCGATCATCCCGGAAAGCTGGGGGCCGTACCTGGCGGTGATCACCGCGCTGGCCTCGATGCCGTTCACCTTCTTCATGTCCAACGATGCCTTCTACTTCGGCGTGCTGCCGATCCTGTCCGAGGCCGCCGGCAACTACGGCATCACGCCGGTGGAAATGGCCCGCGCCTCGTTGGCCGGCCAGCCGGTGCACCTGCTCAGCCCGCTGGTGCCCTCGACCTACCTGCTGGTCGGGCTGGCCAAAGTCGAGTTCGCCGACCATCAGAAGTTCACCCTGAAATGGGCGGTGCTGATTTCACTGCTGCTGATGGCTGGCAGCCTGCTGTTCGCGCTGTACCCGTTGGCCGCCTGATGCGGCCCCGCCACAGGACCTGGAGAAGCAAATGACCCTTCGCATCGCATACGTCACCAGTGGCATGGGCAGTGTCGGCACTGCGATCTGCCAGACCCTGGCCCGCTCGGGCCACACCGTGGTCGCCGGCTGCGCACCGAACTCTCCGCGCAAGGCCGGCTGGCTGCGCGAGCAGCGTGACCTCGGCTTCGACTTCATCGCCTCCGAAGGCAACGCCACCGACTGGAGCTCCACCGCCGCGGCGTTCGCCAAGGTGCGCGCCGATGTCGGCGAGGTCGACGTGCTGGTCAACAATTCCGGTGGCAGCCGCGATGTGCTGTTCCGGCAGATGAGCGCCGATGACTGGAATGCGGTGATGGCATCCAACCTCAACTCCCTGTTCAACATCACCAAGCAGGTGGTGGATGGCATGGCCACCCGCGGCTGGGGACGCATCATCAACATCGGCTCGGTCAGCGCGCACAAGGGCCAGATCGGCCAGGTGAACTTCGCCACGGCGAAGGCGGCGATGCACGGGTTCAGCCGCGCGCTGGCCGCGGAGGTCGCTGCGCGCGGGGTGACGGTGAACACCATCTCACCCGGCTATATCGCCAGCCAGGCGATCAGCAGTTTTCCACCGGACGTGCTGGACCGGTTGGCTGCCTCGGTACCGATCCGCCGCCTTGGCAAGCCGGAAGAAGTGGCCGCACTGTGCGGTTGGCTGGCGTCGGATGAGGCGGCGTACGTGACCGGTGCCGACTATCCGGTGAACGGCGGCCTTTACATGGGGTGATGCGCGGGGTGGCCGCGCGCCGGTGGGCAGGTGAGTGGGTGGGTGACGACCGTTGGTCGTCACATCCCTGCCGCTGCGCTCGCCGGGCATTAAGCGAACGCCGTCCCAGTTACACGCATTCTGCGTTTTCCGGTCAAAAACCCGTCATTTCCGCTTTGCATAGTGGTCGGTGACCTGCAGCACGCAGGCCTTCCCCCTCATGCAACGGAACGACATGCAGACCCGACACCTGACGATTGCCGTGGCGATCGCGCTTTGCGCCGCCAACGCCCACGCCGCCGGCGAACCCAACGCCGATACCGCCCTCACCGCGCAGACGCTCGATGCGGTGTCGGTGATCGGCCAGGGTGAAACCCGCCAGGTACAACGCATCACTGCCGTGGACAAGCAGGTGCTTCCGCCCGGCACCAGCGGGCAGAAGATCCTCGATCGCCTGCCCGGCGTTTCCGTCCAATCCAACGATGCCTTCGGTGCCAACGAAGAGTCACAGACCATCAGCCTGCGCGGCTTCGACAAGAGTCGCCTCGGCTATACGCTGGACGGCATCCCGCTGGGTGACAACAGCTACGGCAACTACAACGGCCTGAGCATCGCGCGCGCCTTGATCGCCGAGAACCTGGCCGGTGCCGAGCTGTCGCAGGGCATCGGTTCGCTGGGCGTGGCGTCCACCAGCAACCTCGGCGGTGCGATCCAGTATTTCTCGATGGACCCTGCCACTGAATTCGGTGGGCGCGCCAGCATCACCGCCGGTGATGACAACCAGCGCCGCGGCTACCTGCGCGTGGATACCGGCGACATCAACGGGTTCTCCGCCTATGTGTCCGGCGTGCACCAGGACGCGGACATGTGGGCCGCCCCCTACCAGAACCAGACCACGCGCCAGTTCAACGCGAAGGCGGTATGGCACGTGGGAGACAACCGCTTCGGCGCGTTTGCCGCCACCTCGCGCGCCAGCCAGGCCAACTATGCCTATCTGTCCAAGAGCATGCTGGACCGCGGCCTGGGGTATGACTGGAACATCTACGCCCCGGACTGGAACCGCGCCCTGGCGGCCGCTTACTGCGCCCCCGCCACGCGTGATCCGGCGCGCTGCGCGTTCAGCGGTGGCGTCAACAGCATTGACGATGCGTACTACCAGAGCCGCGCGTTGCGCGACGACAACCTGTACTCGCTGGACGCCGACCTGAAGCTCGGCGACAGCGCCGGACTGAAGCTGCTGGCCTACCACCACGACAACCGCGGGCAAGGCCATTGGTGGGCCCCGGGCCAGCCATCCCATCCGGGCACCGACCGCGAGCTTCCGATTTCGATCCGCAGCACCAACTACACCATCAACCGCCAGGGCCTGACTGCGGCGTTCACCTGGAACGTGGGCCTCCACGAACTGGAAGCCGGGCTGTGGTACGAGAAGAACGACCACAACGTCGAACGCAACTTCTACTACATCGACGGCCCGTTCCTGGATGACACCTACCTCAACCACCCGGACCGCCGCCTGTTCGACCAGGATTTCGATATCCGCACGCGGCAGTTCTACGTGCAGGATCGCATGCGTTTCATGGAGGATCGGATGACGGTGGACGTGGGCATCAAGAGCCCCAACACGCGCATGACCGCCCGCGCGAAGCCGGGCACCGAATCCAGCTACGCCTCCGGCACGTTGACCGCAAAGGAATCCCTGCTGCCGCAGGCCGGCATCAGCTTCAAGCTGAGCCCCCGTCAGGAAGTGTTCGCCTCGTATGCGGAGAACATCGCCGCGTTCGTCGGCGGCGGCAGCGGTGGCCCGCTACAGGTATCGCCGGAGTCCTTCGCAGCCAGCGTGGATGACCTGGAGCCGGAGAAGTCGCGGACTTTCGAAGCCGGCTTCCGTCGCTTCGGCGAAAGGTACCAGGCGTCGCTGGCGGCCTACCACGTGATGTTCGACAACCGCCTGCTGTCACTCAATCCATGCACCAGCATCGAAGTCGGCACGCGGCCGGAGTGCATCACCCGCTTCATCAACGTCGGTTCGGTGAAGAGCCAGGGCGCCGAACTGACCTTCATCCTCAAGCCAGTCGACGGCCTGCAGTGGTACAACGCGTTGTCGTGGAACAAGACCACCTATGAGGACGACTACACCTCGGGCGGTGCCATCGTACCGGTGGCCGGAAAGATCACCGTCGACACGCCGCAGCGCATGGCCTCCAGCGAACTGAGCTGGAACCGCGACGGCTTCTTCGCCAGCCTGCGCGCCAAGTACACCGGCAAGCGCTATTACACCTATACCAACGACCAGTCGGTACCGGGCGTGACCACCTTCGACGCCGGGCTGGGCTATTCCTTCGGACCGGGCATGGGCCTGCGTGACATCAAGGTATCGCTCAACGCCACCAACCTGACCAACAAGCGCTACGCGGGGCAGTTGAGCTCGTTCGCGCCGACCGACCCGACCGGCACCCGCTACGCGATCCATGCCAGCGCACCGCGGCAGGTGTTCATGACGGTGGGGGTTGATTTCTAGGCTTCGGCGGGGCGTGGGTTCATGGGCTGAGGCGGCGGAGGGTCATGTGCGGGACACGCCGTGAATCCGTCCATGGAGGCTGCGTCGCCGCATCCATGCGGCTCAGCGTCCCGCGCATCACCCTCCCCCGCCTCCGGACAGTGGACGTGCCCCGTCGGGGTTGGGGGGAGAAGCAAAAGCAAAAGCAAAAGCAAAAGCAAAAGCAAAAGCAAAAGCCGCCGAGCATGGCTCGGCGCTACCGCTTTTCCTTTTTTTCATTACGCGGGTGGCGGCGCCGGAACCTGTCATGGGTTGGGCGGGGAGGCTGTGCGGGGCCTTGAGCGGCAGGAGCCGCGAAGAGCTACAGGGACGTACTTGCGCGTGCCCCGCACAGCCTCCCCGCCCGACCCACACCCTGCTGCAGAACCGCAACACGCGAGGGGGTCCCACCCGTTCGACCCCTTACTCCGGTGACAACTGATCCATCCGTATCCGATTGGCGAACAACGAAAACGCCAGCATCCCCGCCAGCCCATTGGCCCGGCTCACCCAATGCGGCAGCCAACGCGGCGGCTGCAGGATCCCCGCCTCGAACAACGGCGCGAAGGTGATCGCATCGGTCAGCGTCATCTTGCCCGCGAACAACCACCGGCATACCTGCAGGCGGTCCTCGGCCAGCATGTGGCGGAAGAACGTATGCACCGACACCAGCCCGCGCAGGTACACCGTATCCTTGGTGAAGGCCATGCCACCGGTAGGCGGCACGCCGCGGAACACGCGCTGGGCCGAAGCAAAGCTCTCTTCCTGGTTCTGCCCGGCATCGCAGAAATAGCGGAATACCTCGATGAAATCCGCGCCCTCGCGCGCCATCGCGATCGCCTCGGTGCGCAGGCTGATGCGCTTAAGCCGTTCGATGTCGATGCTGCCGGTGATCTGCTCGGCGAACGTGGCCAGGCCTTCCTGGGTCGCGGTGACCCGCGGCGATGACAATGCCAGGCTCGGCAGGACGTGCTGCTCCCTGCCATTCAATGCGGTCAGCGAGTGCACCAGCGCTTCGTGGTGGAACAACTGCGCACGGTCGTAGGCACTGAAGCGGGCACTGGTGCGCAGGCGGATGCGGGCCGGCCCGGCCGCCGCCTTGGACACCAGTCCGGGGTCCAGCTGCACCTGGATGATGCGCGATTCGAAGAACGCGTCCAGATCGCTTTGCAGCTGCAGCTGCAGGGCCGTGGCCGATACCGGGACCTGCTCTTCCGGTGCCAGCAGCTCGTGATCCAGTTCGGTGGCGATCTGGATGAAATGGCGCGCCGCATCGCGCGTGCTCGGGCCGTTGCCGGGCAGCGGCTGTTCCGGCGAACCGAACAACTGCACCGAACACGCATCCACCGCAGCGGTGCCCAGTCCTTCCAGCAGCTGCGCGGCCAGGTCCCAGCTCTGCGCGGACTGCTGTACGTAACGGCCCAGAGGGTGGTCGGCATCGCATTCGGCGGTCAGCGCCGCCAACGCGCGTCGCGCGTCGCTGAAATCAAGTTTCGGGTAGTCCACTTCGGGCAGCTGCGGCTGGCCACGCGCCACGCTGGCGAGGAACGGAGACTGCAGGCCGGCCGGCCAGCTGGTCAATCCCAGCAGCCGGATCCCACCAACAGCATCGACCAGCCGCGCGTCCAGCGCGGCATGGTGGGCCACTTCACGATCGAGCGTCGCGCCTGGATCCATGGGCCAACTATACGGTAGTGACGGCCGCTGGCCGTCGACGCGGGAAAGCTGACGGCCAGCGGCCGTCACTACCGGAAAGCTGACCGCCAGCGGCCGTCACTACCGGCAGGTCGCGGGCCTCAGCGGCCGTCACTACCGGCGGCGCGGCGCCTTGCCGGCGCCACGGCGCGCGGCGGTGCGGCGCTCCTGCGCCGTCTCGGCCTGGCGCACGGCCAGTTTGGCGGCGGCGGCGGCGACTTCTTCCTTCAGCTTGAAGTAGTTCAGCACGCGGGTCTCTTCGATCTCGCCTTCTTCGATCGCCGCACGTACCGCGCACCCCGGCTCCTGCTGGTGCAGGCAGTTGCGGAACCGGCACTGTGCCGCCAACGCTTCGATATCGGCAAAACCGCCTTCGGCCAGCGTCTCTTCGCCGGTCGGCTTGAGTTCGCGCATGCCCGGCGTGTCGATCAGGCAGGCGCCCATCGGCAACGGCATCAGCGCGCGGTGGGTGGTGGTGTGGCGGCCGCGCGAATCATTGGACCGCACCGTGTTGGTCTTCATCCGCTGCTCGCCGAGCAGGGTGTTGGTCAGGGTCGACTTGCCCGCGCCCGAAGAGCCCACCAGCACCACCGTATGGCCCGCGCCCAGCCACGGATGCAGGGTCGCCACGCTCGCAGGGTCCAGCCCATTCACCGCGCGCAGCGCGATGCCCTGCGCCTTCAGTTCTTCCAGCACCGCCAGCGCGTCTTCGGTGTACTCGGTCTGGTCGGCCTTGGTCAGCACCACCACCGGCTCGGCACCGCCGCCGCCCACCAGCAGGAGGTAGCGCTCGATCCGCCGCGGATTGAAGTCGGCATCCAGCCCGCAGACGATGAAGACCGTATCGACGTTGGCCGCGATCACCTGCTGGTGGTAATGCTCCCCCGCCGCGCCCCGCTTGATCGAGGTGCGCCGCGGCAGCAGCGCGACGATGCGCACGCCCTCCAGCAGCACCCAGTCGCCCACGGCGGGGCGCTCATGGCTGGGAAAGCGCGGACGCTGCCATTCCGGCAGGGATTCGGCCTTGATTGACGCGTCCGGCCCGTCGGCGACCACGTAATGCGTGCGGTGCTGCTCGATCACCCGCGCAGGGCGCGCCAGCGGATGGGTGGCCATCGCGGCCTGCCAGTCCGCCTGGTCGGCGGTGGCGGGCGGGCCGGGCCATGGCCAGCCAATGGTCTGCAGCGCGGGGTAATCAGGGGTATCGGTCATCGTCCGCATTCTACCGGCAGCGGGCCCCGCGGGCGCGGGCCATGCCCGGCCGTCACCCTTGCCATGCGCTGCAGCAATTCAGCTAGTATGGGCCTTCCATGCCCATCGACGGCCCGTCTGCCATGTCCACCCCCACGCCCAAGCCCCTGGCCATCCGTGAGCGCCTTTCCGAAGTGCGCTACGAGATCCGAGGAGAATTGGCGCGACGAGCGCGGGAGCTGGAGGCGCAGGGCCGCACGCTGATCAAGCTGAACATCGGCAACCCCGGCAATTTCGGCTTCCGCGCCCCGGAACACCTGCAGCGCGCGATCGCCGATGACATGGGCCGCACCGACCCCTACACCCACCAGCAGGGCCTGCCAGAGGCGCGCGAGGCCATCGCCGCCGCCTACGCCCGCCGCGGTGCGCCGGACGCCCACCCGGACCGGGTGTTCATCGGCAACGGGGTCAGCGAACTGATCGACCTGTCCCTGCGCGCGCTGCTCAATCCCGGCGACGAAGTACTGGTGCCCTCGCCGGACTATCCGCTGTGGTCGGCGGCGACCATCCTCAACGACGGCCGCCCGGTGTATTACCGCTGCGCCCCGGAGAATGGCTTCCAGCCGGATCCGAGCGAAATCGAAGCGCTGGTGTCTTCGCGCACCCGTGCCATCGTACTGATCAACCCGAACAACCCCAGCGGCGCCAGCTATTCCCGCGAACTGCTGGAGCGCATCGTCGCCATCGCACGCAAGCACAACCTGCTGCTGATGGTCGATGAGATCTACGACCAGATCCTGTACGACGACGCGGGGTTCCAGCCGGTCGCGCCGCTGGCCGGTGACCAGCCCTGCATCACCTTCAGCGGCCTGAGCAAGGTGCACCGCGCCTGCGGCTGGCGCGTCGGCTGGGCGATGCTGTCCGGCGACGCCGGGCGGCTGGGCGAGTTCCGCGCCGCGATGGACCTGCTCAGCGCGCTGCGCCTGTGCGCCAACGTGCCCGGCCAGTACGCCATCGACGCCGCCGTGAACGGTCCCGACACGATCACCCCGCTGTGCACGCCCGGTGGCCGCCTGTACGAAACCCGCCGCGCGGTGATCGACGCCTGCGCGGCCAGCGAGCACCTCTCGCTGGTGGCGCCGGCGGGCGCCCTGTACGCCTTCCCGGCCGTGGTCGGCGATGCCGCCAAGGGCCTGGACGACCACGATTTCGCGCTCGACCTGATGACCGACGAAGGCGTGCTGGTGGTTCCCGGCTCCAGCTTCAACGTGCCCTACCGCCATCATTTCCGCGTGACCCTGCTGCCCGAGGCGACGGTGATGCGCGAGGTGTTCTCGCGGATCGACCGCGCTTTGGCGCGGCGCGCCGAAGCCAACCGCAAAGTGGTGCCGCTGAAGCCACGTCGCTCGGCCGTCGCCTGACCCCGGTGGCACTGACCTGGCTGGCCCTGGGCGACTCCTACACCATTGGCGAAGGCGTCCCGGTGGCAGGTCGCTGGCCGCAGCAGCTGGCGGCCCTGCTGCGCATGCGCGGCATCGCGCTGCAGGACCCGCAGACCATCGCCACCACCGGCTGGACCACCGATGAGCTGGAGGCCGGCATCGACGCAGCGGCGCCGACCGGTCCATTCGACTTCGCCAGCCTGCTGATCGGGGTCAACAACCAGTACCGCGGTCGGTCGTTGCACGACTACCAGCAGCAGTTCAGCGCCCTGCTGCAGCGCACGCTGGCGTTCACCGGCGGCAGCCCCGCACGGGTGCTGGTGCTGTCGATCCCCGACTGGGGCGTCACCCCGTTCGCGCACGATCGCGACCGCACCGCCATTGCCGCCGCGCTGGATGCTTACAACCTTGCGGCGCAGGCCATCTGCCAGGCGCACGGCGTGGTGTTCGTGGACATCACCGACCTCTCGCGCCAGCACGGCGCGGAAGCGGCGATGCTGGCCGACGATGGCCTGCATCCTTCGGCGCGGATGTACGCGCTGTGGGCGCAGCGGGCCCTGCCGCTGGCCGAGCGCCTGCTCGCGCCCGCCGCCTGAGCCGTGACCGGCGCGCGGCCCGGGGCAGCCTCAGCGTCCGCTTGCCTGGACACCGCGGACGCCACGGCGATCGCCCGGGCGTTCCTGCCGGCCAGCCGCTGGGGCAATCGCAGCACCTACTACTACGTGCGTGCCAAGCTCGGCAGTGACCCGCTCTACAACGGGGTGCTGCAGGCCCTGCCGGACGATGGCCTTGCGTTGCTCGACCTGGGCTGCGGGCTGGGCCTGCTCGGCCACGTCGCGCGCCTCCATGGCCGCACGCAGCCGTATCTGGGCGTGGACGTGGATGCAGGCAAGATCGATCGCGGTGCACGTGCGGTCCGCCGCGCCGCCCTTCCCGCACTGGACCTGCGCCAACTGGACATCCAGCAGCCGCTGCCACGCCACAGCGGCCATGTGGCGGTGCTGGACGTGCTGCACTACCTGGACGCACACGCCCAGGCCAGCCTGCTGCAGGCGGCGGCCGAGCGCGTGGCACCTGGCGCGACGCTGGTACTGCGGAGCCCGCTGGATACCGGCGATGGCCGCGACCGCACCACGCGCCTGGCGGATCGGCTCGGCTGGCTGTCCGGCTGGATGCGTACCCGCCCGCGCCACTACCCCCGCGCCGACACGCTGCAGCAGGTACTGGGCGCGGCCGGGCTGGTCGCCGAAGCGCCCCGCCCGCTGCACGGTCGCACCCCGTTCAACAGCTGGCTGCTGGTCGCCCATCGACCGGTGGCGCCGGGCTGATCCGACCCCTCAACGTTGCGGCGGCAGCCGTGCCTGCAGGCCGCGTTGGTCCAGGGCCTGCAGCACGCCTTCGATGATCTGCAGGTTGTGGCCGTGCCCGCTGCCCTCATGCAGCAGCACGATCGCCCCGGGCTGCAGGTCGGGCAGCAACCGCGCCAGCACCTCGGCCGGCGTGCAGTCCACCCCGTCGAAACCGCGTGCGCTCCAGCCCACCCGGGTCAGGCCCAGGTGCCGCACCACCGGGCCGACGAAGGGGTTGGTCATGCCCACCACCGAGCGGTACCAGCGCGGGGGCCTCCCGGTGATCGCCTGCAGGGCCTGCTGGCAGTGACCGATCTCGCGCGCCATGGCGGCCGGCCCCAACCGCCAGAACCGGGCCTGCGGGTGGCTGTGGCTGTGATTGCCCACGTCATGCCCGCGGCCGATCACCTCGCGCACCAGGTCCGGATGGGCCAGTGCGCGTTCGCCCACCAGGAAGAAGGTCGCCCTGGCCTGGTAGCGGTCCAGCAGGTCCAGCACCGCGCGCGTGTCGGGCCCGGGCCCGTCGTCGATGGTCAGCCAGACCGCATCGCCGGCATCGGCCAAGCGGCGGATGACGGGGGTGTAGAAGCGGCTGTTGGGCAGGAACACCGGCACCAGGAACAGCGCGTGGCTGGCCAGCAGCAGGGCCAGGCCCCAGCCCCACCCGGCCAGCAGGCCCACCGCCAGCGCCAGCAGCTGGGACAGCGCGAAACCCAGCAGCGCGCGCCAGGGCCAGCGCGGGGGGCAATGCAGCGTTTCTACCGTGGTC
Source organism: Stenotrophomonas chelatiphaga (assembly GCF_032054965.1). Taxonomy (NCBI): domain Bacteria; kingdom Pseudomonadati; phylum Pseudomonadota; class Gammaproteobacteria; order Lysobacterales; family Lysobacteraceae; genus Stenotrophomonas; species Stenotrophomonas chelatiphaga. The sequence goes on from NZ_DAMBRS010000008.1 coordinate 58,895, forward strand.
ATGCCCCATGATGCCACGAGGGGTAGAATCAGCGGTTCGATATCACCGGATTTCCACCGCCATGTCCCTCGATCCCGCCCTGCGTTCGCGCATCGAAACCCTCCTCGCCAACGACCGCGTCGTGCTGTTCATGAAGGGCCAGCCGTCCATGCCGCAGTGCGGCTTCTCGGCCAAGGCCGTCGGCGCACTGCAGGACCTCGGCGTGGAGTTCGGCCATGTCAACGTGCTGGCCGACCAGGAGATCCGCGAAGGCATCAAGCAGTACGGCGATTGGCCGACCATCCCGCAGCTGTACATCGACGGCGAGCTGGTCGGTGGCAGCGACATCATCCTGCAGATGGCCTCCAGCGGCGAGCTGAGCAGCGTGCTCGGCCTGGCCGCCCCGGACCGCACGCCGCCGTCCATCACCGTGACGCCGGCCGCGGTGGAGATGCTGAAGGGTGCGCTGGCCGATTCGCCGGGCGCGGCCCTGCAGCTGGGCATCGATGCGCGCTTCCAGCCGAACTTCCAGCTGGCCCCGTTCGACGAGGGCGCGATCGCGGCCGAATCCAACGGCCTGCGCGTGCAGTTCGACCTGGCCAGCGCGCGTCGCGCCGACGGCATCACCATCGACTGGGTGGACGACATCCGCGGCAAGGGCCTTGCCATCGACAACCCGAACGCCCCCAAGGCCATCACCGAACTGTCGGTGCGCGATGCCGATGACCTGGTGCGTGCCGGCACGGTGCTGCTGGTGGACGTGCGTCCGTCCGAAGAGCGTTCGATCGCTGCGGTCGGCGTGCCGTTCAAGGTCTTCGATGGCAACGGTCGTGCCGAGCTGGAGGCGCTGCCGAAGGACACCGCGCTGGCCTTCCTGTGCCACCACGGCGGCCGCAGCGCGCAGGCCGCCGAGCAGTTCCGTGCGCTGGGCTTCACCAAGGTGCACAACGTGACCGGCGGCATCGATGCGTGGTCCGACGAGGTCGACAACGGCGTGCCGAAGTACTGATTCCGGACCTCCAGCACCCTTGTTGATGAACGGAAACGCCGGCAGCCGCCGGCGTTTTCCGTTCCAGCGCCTCAGCCCGCGAATCCGCCCTCGGCCAGGAAGTCCATTTCTTCCATCGTGGTCATCCGCCCCAGCACCGCGTTGCGGTGCGGGAAGCGCCCGAAGCGCCGGATGATGTCCCGGTGCAGCTCGGCGAACTGCAGGTATTGTTTGTCGCCCAGCACGTCGAACATCGCCACCGACCGGTCCTGGTCCTGCAACTCTTCGGAATGTTCGAAGGGCAGGTAGATGAACGCACGCAGCTTGGGCAGCAGCTCCAGGTCCAGGCCTTCTTCCACCGCGCGCATCGCGTAATGCCGGGCAAGCCCGTCGGTGGCATACGAATGGGCGGTGCCGCGGAAGCAGTTGCGCGGGAACTGGTCCAGCAGCAGCATCAGTGCCAGCGCCCCTTCGGCGGTGGAAAGCCAGTGTTCGCGGGCACGCGAGGCCGCCGCATGGTGCTCTTCCAGGAACAGCGCACGGAACCGCGCATCGAACGCGTCATCGCGCGCGAACCATTTCGCCGGTCCTGCCTCGTTCCAGAACGCCACTACCTGCGCTGCGGTCTGCATATCCTGCTCCACGGGCTGCATCGGGGCGCCCTGCCCATTGCCGGTCATTCGTCGAACCGCAGGTGGCGGACCGATTTGCCGTTGCGTCGGATCAACCGCAGGGCCTCGATGCCGATCTGGATATGGTTGTCCACGAACTGCGAACTCACCTTGGCATCGGAGGCTTCGGTCTTCACCCCATCCGGGATCATCGGCTGGTCGGAGACCAGCAGCAAGGCCCCTGTCGGGATGTGGTTGGCAAAACCCGCCGCGAACACCGTGGCGGTCTCCATGTCGATGGCCATGCAGCGCATGCGGCGCAAACGCTCCTTGAAGGCTTCGTCGTGCTCCCATACGCGCCGGTTGGTGGTGAACACGGTGCCGGTCCAGTAGTCATGGCCGAGGTCGCGGATCATCGTGCTGACCGCCCGCTGCAGCGCGAACGCCGGCAGTGCCGGCACTTCCGGCGGCAGGTAGTCACTGGAGGTGCCTTCGCCACGGATCGCCGCGATGGGCAGGACCAGGTCACCCAGCTGGTTCTTGCGCTTGAGCCCGCCGCACTTGCCCAGGAACAGCACCGCCTTGGGCATCACCGCCGACAACAGGTCCATGATGATTGCCGCGTTGGGACTGCCCATGCCGAAGTTGATCATGCTGATGCCATCGGCGGTGACGCTGGCCATCGGCCGGTCCAGGCCCACTACCGGTGCACCGCTGAGCTGGGCGAAGGCATGCAGGTAGCCGCTGAAGTTGGTCAGCAGGATGTGTTGCCCGAACTGGTCCAGCGGCACGCCGGTGTAGCGCGGCAGCCAGTTGTCGACGATGTCCTGTTTGGTTTTCATGCGGCGGTCTTGGCGAGCTTCGAGACACGATTCTGCGAGAGCGGCGGCGCGTAGTCGAGCTTCGGCGCTGCCGCAATAAAAAGGGCGGCCCGAAGGCCGCCCCTGGTCACGCCTCGGTCACCCGGCCATCAGAACCGGACCGACCACCGTGCATTCACGCCATGGTCGCGGCTTTCATCGCCGAACTGGCCGTTGTAGCCCAGTTCCAGCTGCTGGCGCGGGCTCAGCCAGGCCGACAGGCCCAGTTCGGCCACCACCGCGCTGTCGGCGATCGGCGCGCCGCTGACGGCGAAGCTGCTGCCGCCATCGAAGGCCAGCTGCGCCAGTCCATCACGGTCACCGGAAGCGCGGCGATAGCCCACCCCGCCCACCACGTGCAGCCACGCATCCTGCTGGAACGCCGCCTTCAGGCCCTTGTCGAAACGCACGCCGACGGTGGCCACGGTGGTCGCGGTGTCGGCCACCCTGCCGGTCAGCGCGGCGGCACCGCCCTGCTCGCGCACATCGTCCACGTCCACTTCGACACGGGCGAGCTGCAGGTACGGCTCCAGTCCCCCCTGCGTACCGCCGAAGCGGTAGCCGGCTTCGATGAAGGCCTGCTTTGTCTTGGCGTCGTAGCTGGCATTCAGCCCGTCGCTGTAGCCGGCGAAGGCCACCTGGCGGCTGCTGTCGATGTCATGACGGCTGTAACCGAGACCACCGCGCAGGCCGAAGGCGCCCCAGCTGTGGCCGGCGTACAGGCCCACGTGGGTGTTGTCGATGCGCGCCTTCGCCGACCTTCCCTGCGCCTGCTTCGTGTCGGTGCGGCCATTGCCCAGCAGCAGGCCGAGCTGCCAGCTACCGATGTCACGATCGATGCCGACCAGCAACCCGCTGGTGTTGGACTGGGTACGTGCCGTGTTGGCATCGCCATCCAGCTTGCCGCTGCCGCCGATGGCCTGCACCCACGCCCCGGTGGCCTGGCTGGCATCGTCCTGTGGCGAACGCGTGCCGACCGCACGGCTCAGTGCCGCGTCGCGCACGTAGCGGCTGCTTTCCACCAGCGCCAGCGGCGTGGCGGCATGCAGTTCACCACTCAGGCCGTCCAGTGCTGCACCGACCTGCTGCGGGAACAGCAGGGTCAGCGGCTGCGGCAGGCCCTGGTCCACGCCGAGCGCATCGGCCGAGCCGGCCACAGCGCGCTGGTTGGCGGTGGTCGCTGCGGTAGCCAGCAACTGGCCACGGGTGACCTCGATGTTGATGCCGTTGCTGGCGTAGTCCACGCCGAACTGCAGGAACGGCGAGAACGCGCTGAAGTCGGTGCTGGCGAAGCGACCCTGCACCCCGCCGTCGGCCTGGATGACGTTGAACTGCTCGCCCAGGTAGTAGATGCCCGCTTCCGGCAGTGCCTTCAGCGTGCCATCCAGCGTGGCGGTGCCACTGACGCGCAGCAGGTCGCTGCTGCCACCCGGCGACAGTTCGGCCAGGTAGACGCCGCTGGCGGTCTGCACGTAGTCGCCATCGATGGTCAGCGTGCCGATCGAGTTGCCCGGCGCGATGATGCCGGCCACGCGCGTATCGCCCAGCGTACCGGTGCCCTGCAGCAGGCCATTGGCCCCCACCACGGTGGACCCGCCGGTCTGCGTGCCGTTGAACGACAGCATGCCGCCGCTGATCGACAGCGACGAGCCCTCCAGCAGCGCACCCGCAGCGACCAGCCCGCTGCCACCGCGCACGTCCAGGTCGGTGCCGACCAGGCTGCCGTTCAAGCGCAGCTGGCCACCCTGCACCACCACCGCATCGGTCAGCGTGTTGACGCCGTCCAGCTCCAGGATGCCTTCGCGCAGCACGGCACCGTTGAAGCTGTTGTCGCCGCTCAGGCGCAGCCAGCCGATGCCGGACTTGGTCAGCGCACCAGGGCCGCCGATGTCGTTGGTCCAGTCATCCCATGCATCGCCTTCCCATACCTTCAGGCCGCCGGCTGCGGTGTTCATCACCACGTTCGTGTCCACCCGCAGCTGGCCATAGCCTTCGATGGCCTTTTCCAGGTTCACCAGGCCCCAGCCGTAGACATCGTCCACGCCTTCGGCGCCGAGGTCGGTGGCGGTGGTCAGCAGCACGTCGCGCACCTGCGCGTTGTCCAGATACGGGAAACGTTCGAACAGCAGGCCCAGCGCGCCGGTGACATGCGGGGCCGCCATCGAGGTGCCGCTCATCTGTTCGTAGGTGTAGCTGGGCACGCGTTCCAGCACGTCCAGCAGAACGTTCTGGTTGTCATCGGTGGCCAGCTGGCCTTCCAGTCCTTCCGAACCGTACGAGGTGGAGATGATGTCGCTGCCCGGCGCGGCCAGGCACCAGTTCGCGGCCAGCCCGCAGCGGTGCGACAGGTCGCTCAGCTGCAGGTCCTGGTCGAGGTTCACCACGGCAAGCCAGTACGGCTCGATATCGGCGAAGGCGCGCGGCAGCGTGGCATAGACGCCGGCCAGCGGCGCCTGTTCCGGGCTGGGGTTGTAGTCGGCGGAGTTGCCGGCCGCCCACACCTGGATCATCCCGGCCTGGCGCGAGCCTTCGGCGAAGATATCCAGATAGGCGCGGTCGCCTTCGTGGTTGTAGATCTCGTCGAACTCCTCGACGGTCTCCGGTTCGCTGCCCAGGCCCCAGCTGTGGTTGATCGCGCGCACGCCTTGGGCGTTCATCTGCGAATACATGCTGGCGAAAGCGTCTTCGCTCGGCCCGACCTGCGGGAACACCGAGCCCTGACGGTAGTAATTATCCGGTGCCAGGTACCACTCGACGTAGCTGTCGAAGAACAGCTTGGCGGCGGCCAGGTCCGCACCGAAAGCAACACCGTGCATGCCGCTGCCATCGCGGTTGGCGGCGATGGTGCCCGACACATGCGTGCCGTGGGTATTGAAGGTCAGCCCGTAGGGCGCACCGGCACCGATCAGGAAGGCGATGTCTTCCTCGGTGAGGCCGTAATCGAAACCGATGGCCTCCAGCGCCACCACGTCACCATCGCTGGCGAAGCAGGCATCCGGCCCCCACAGCGCGTTGACGTTGGTGCAGGAGGTGCCATCGGGCAGCAGGTCGGCGATGCGGATGCTGCTGTGGTTCTTGCCGGCGAACTCGTCGTGCGCCAGGCCGGTGCCACTGTCGAACACGCCCAGGCGGATCCCCTGGCCGGTCAGCCCACGCGCATAGGCAGCATCGGCGTTCATCGCAGCCAGGCCCCAGTCCACCTGGAACTCTTCGGTCTGCCAGCTTTCGCGATTGCCGGCCGCGCCCATCACCGGGCCGGTTTCAGCAGCCGATGCCAGCGCGGTTGCAGGCGGACGCGCGACGGCGCCCTGCGCCACCGATGCGGCCGCTGCCTGCACGCTGCGCAGCTGCTGGTAGCGTTCCAGCTGCGCATCCTGCGACTGCGCGAGGGCCGGCATCGCGGCGGCCACCAGCAACGAACCGGCGATGGCCGAAGCAAGCAGCGAAGGAAGGGGACGGCGCGAAGAGGAAGAAGTACGGAACAACGTGGTACGGGTCATGGTTGGATCTATTCCTTGATTACGTGGTTCATCCTGGGTGCGCGCGGCCATTGCAGCTCGCGGCGACCCACACGGCGGACAGCGCGTGGCGCCATCGCTTCCCGAGATTACCGCAAATACGCCAGCGCGCTTTCACCGTGCCGCCGCGTACGGTCGCGATGCCAGGCCGAAGGTCACTTGGCAAGCAGGCCGTTACTCCGCTAGCGTCAGCAGCCTGCACCACCATGCTCACGGGGACTCCATGTACAACCTGCTGCGCGCCGGCATCGGCCTGGCGCTGCTGTCGCTGGCCGCTGCGCCGGCCACCGGCGCTTCGCGCTTCATCCAGGATCCGTATCCCAGCACCTACCAGCCGCGCAGCAGCGAGGCCGTGCTGATCCACAACGCCACCGTGCTCACCGGCACCGGGCAGCGCCTGGACGATGCGGACGTACTGCTGCGTGATGGAAAAGTAGTAGAGGTCGGCCGTGCCCTGCAGGCTGGCAGCGACGTGCGCCGCATCGATGCGCACGGGCGCTGGGTGACCCCCGGCCTGATCGACGTGCACTCGCACCTGGGCGTGTATCCCAGCCCCGGCGTCAGCGCGCACAGCGATGGCAACGAGATGACCGCGCCGGTGACCGCCAACGTCTGGGCCGAGCATTCGGTGTGGCCGCAGGATCCCGGTTTCGCCGAGGCGCTGGCCGGCGGGGTGACCAGCATGCAGGTGCTGCCCGGTTCGGCCAACCTGGTCGGCGGCCGCGGCGTGGTCCTCAAGAACGTGCCCACCACCACCTACCAGGCGATGAAATTCCCCGGCGCGCCGTGGGGACTGAAGATGGCCTGCGGCGAGAATCCCAAGCGCGTGTACGGCGGCAAGGGCACCGCACCGGGCACCCGGATGGGCAACGTGGCCGGCTACCGCGCCGCGTTCATCGATGCCAGCGAGTACATCGCCAAGAACACCGCCAAGCCGGCCAAGCGCAAGCGCTGGTTCGGCGGCGACAAGGAAGACAGCAGCGGCGACAACGGCGGCAAGCGCGACCTGAAACTGGACACGCTGGCCGGCGCGATCCAGGGCGACATCCGCGTGCACATCCACTGCTACCGTGCCGACGAAATGGCCACCATGCTCGACCTGGCCGATGAGTTCGGCTTCAAGATCGCCGCTTTCCACCACGGGGTGGAAGCCTACAAGCTGGCCGACCGACTGGCCCAGGAAGGGGTCTGCGGCGCTCTGTGGGCCGACTGGTGGGGCTTCAAGATGGAAGCGTTCGACGGCATCCAGGAGAACATCGCACTGGTCGACCGTCCTGCCAACAGCTGCGCCATCGTGCATTCGGATTCACCCGAAGGCATCCAGCGCCTGAACCAGGAAGCGGCCAAGGTGATCGCCGCCGCGCGCCGCGCCGACATGCCGGCGATCGCACCGGAACGCGCCATCACCTGGATGACCGCCAATGCCGCCAAGGCACTGGGCATCGAAGGCAAGACCGGCACGCTGGAGGCGGGCAAGAACGCCGATGTGGTGGTGTGGAACGGCAATCCCTTCAGTTCCTACGCGCTGGCCGACCAGGTGTTCATCGACGGTCATCAGTACTTCGACCGGGCCGATCCGCGCAGCAAGCCGGTGTCTGATTTCCGTCTCGGCCAGGAGGTGCGCTGATGATCCGTGCACGCATGAAGACCGCGCACGCCCTCGCCCTGCTGCTGGGCCTGGCCGCCCTGCCCGCCACCGCGCAGGACCTGCTGATCCGCAACGCGACGGTGCACACCGCCAGCGCGCGCGGCAGCCTGTCCAACGCCGATGTACTGGTGCGCGGCGGGGTCATCCAGTCGGTCGGCAGCGGCCTTTCCGCACCGGCCGGCGTGGCGGTGGTGGAGGCCGATGGCCGTCCGCTGACGCCCGCGCTGTTCGGTGGCATCACCGAAATCGGCATCGAGGAAGTGTCCGGCGAAGAGAGCACGGTGGACAGCACGCTGACCCTCGGTGAGCAGCCGTTGCGGCCGGAGTTCGACGTCACCCTGGCCTACAACCCGGCCTCGATCCTGGTGCCGGTCGCTCGCGTGGAAGGCATCGGCTTCACCGCGCTGGGCGCGCACACCGGCGGCGGCTTCATCGCCGGGCAGGGCGGCGTGGTGCGGCTGGATGGCAGTGCCGATCCGATCGGGCCGCGCACCCTGTACCTGCGCCTGGGATCGGCGGCAGCGGAGCTGACCGGCAAGTCACGCGCGGCGCAGTGGATGCTGCTGCAGCAGGTCATCGACGAGGCCCGTGGCCGCGTCGGCAGTGATTCACCGCATGCCCTGCTCACCCCCGCCGGCCGGCGCACGCTGGCCGACTACCTGGCCGGCAAGGGCCGCATCATCATCGAAGTGGACCGTGCCTCGGACATCCGCCAGCTGTTGCGCTGGTCGGCACGCGAGAAGGTGAAGATCGCCATCGCCGGCGGCGCCGAGGCCTGGCAGCTGGCACCCGAACTGGCCCAGGCCCGCGTTCCGGTCTTCGTCGATGCGCTGGGCAATCTGCCGACCACCTTCGACCAGATCGGCGCGACCCTGGAAAATGCCGCCCGGCTGCGCAGGGCCGGGGTGGAGGTAAGCTTTACCCAGGCCGGCGATGCCTCGCACAACGCGCGCAAGGTCCGCCAGCTGGCCGGCAATGCCGTAGCGCATGGGCTGCCGTGGGCCGATGGGCTGGCCGGCCTGACCCGGGTCCCCGCCCAGGCGCTGGGCGTGGGCGACCGCATCGGCAGCATCGAACCGGGCAAGCTGGCCGACCTGGTGCTGTGGGAAGGCGATCCGCTGGACGTAGCGCACTATGCCGAGCAGGTGTGGCTGGGCGGGCGCGCGATGCCGATGCGTTCGCGCCAGACCGAACTGCGCGACCGTTACCTGCCGCGCACCGCGCAGCCCTGACTGACCTGCCCCTGCCCCAAGGAGACGACGCGATGGCGCTGCGCTGGTATTTCGATTTCGTCTCCCCTTACGCCTATCTGCACTGGCAGAAGCTGAAGGCCCTGCCGCAGTTCGCGCGCATCCAGCCGGTCCCGATCGCGCTCGGGGCCGTGCTGCACCATCTTGGCAACCTGGGCCCTGCGGAGATCCCGGCCAAGCGGCGTTTCATCTACCGCCAGCTGGCCTGGACCGCTGCGCAGGAGGGCGTCGGCCTGCGCTTCCCCCCGGCGCATCCGTTCAATCCGCTGCCCGCCCTGCGGCTGTGCATCGCTGCCGGGTCCGGTGCGGTGGCGGTGGATGCCATCTTCGACTGGATCTGGCTGCAGGGCCGCGCCGCCGATGACGTGGGCACGCTGGGGGCGCTGGCCGCCCAGCTCGGCGTGGACGATCCGGCCACTGCGGTCAGCGCGCTCGACGTCAAGGAAACCCTGCGCCGCAATACCGAGGCGGCCATCGCGGCGGGTGTCTTCGGGGTACCGACCCTGTCCATCGACGGGGAGTTGTTCTGGGGCAATGATGCGCATCCGTTGATGGCCGCCGTGCTCGACGATCCGCTGCTGCTGGAGCAGCCGGCGTGGCAAGCGCTGCTGGCCCTGCCGGTCGCGGTGCACCGCAGCCGCTGAGCAGCGGGACGCCGATGGCACGCGCGAAATTCCCGAAAGTGCGATACGTTTCACGCTTATGAAGCGGAACACGCGCCTGGAGGGGGCCTGCGAATGCGCATCGGAATCGTCGTTGACTCGGCCTGCGACCTGCCGCAGGACTTCATCACCCGGCACAACATCGTCCTGTTGCCGATCACGGTGCGGATCGGCGAAGCCATCCTCGCCGACCATCGCGACGAGCAGGCCACGCTGAGCTTCCTGCATGCCCACGTGGCCGAGAACGGCGCCGAGGCGGAGACCATCCCCTTCAGCGTCCAGCAGATCCGCGACCTGTTCCTGCAGCGCCTGGTGATCGACTATGACCACGTGTTCTGCATGACCATCACCAAGACCCGCAGCCCGATCCACGACAACGCGCTGCAGGCCAGCTTCGCCATCCTCAACGACTACAAACCGGTGCGCCAGGCGGCCGGCTTCAACTCGCCGTTCGCGCTGCGGGTGATCGACACCCAGAACCTGTTCGCCGCCCAGGCCGTGACCGCCGTGGAAGCGGTGCGGCTGCGCGACAGCGGCGCCAGCGTGCAGCAGATCCGCGAGCGGCTGGAAGAACTGGCCGGCAACGTGCACGGCTACATGATCACCCGCGACCTGTACTACATGCGCGCCCGCGCCCGCCACAAAGGGGATCGCAGCGTCGGCCTGATCAGCGCTGCGCTGGGCAGTGCACTGGACATCAAGCCGGTGCTGCACGGCTACCGGGGTGAAACCGGCCCGGTGGCCAAGATCAAGGGCTTCGACAATGCCGTGGCCAAGCTGTTCGAGGTGGTCGGCCAGCGCGTACGTGCAGGGCTGATGACCCCGGCGGTCTGCCTGAGCTATGGCGGCGAACTGGACGAACTGCGCGCCCTGCCCGGCTATGATTCGCTGCGCCAGGTCTGCAGCGACCACGGCGTGGTGGTGCTGGAAACGGTGATGAGCCTGACCGGCATGGTCAACGTGGGCAAAGGGGCACTGACGGTCGGTTTCGCCGATGGACCGCACCGGTTCGAATGAGTAGCCTGCGGCGGCCCTGCACGCACCGTGCACCGGCCGCCTGCAACGCTTGCAGCATTGAACGGAGATCCCGATGACCACGTACTACATCAGCCTGCCGGACCCCGCCAAGGCGCGCGGCAGCGACCCCGAACTCGCCTTCACCGCCCACGGCGCCGATGGCTTCGCCGCGCAGCTGCAGGACGCGCTGTCCAGCACCACCCTGTTCGACAAGTGGAAGGCCAAGCAGTCCGATCCGGACGCGGTGCCCGAACAGTGGGGCGTCACCGACCCCGCCGCCAGCGTGACCGGCACCCAGGACGACCTGCAGATCAAGCTTGAAGCCCGCACCACCATCAAGGGCGAGATCCTGAAGGAACGCCTGCGCCTGCTCGCCGGCCCCCACTGGACCCTGCACGACGTCCGCTGAGTCCTAGCGCCGCGCCATGCCCGGCGGCGTCTGCATACGGGGCAGGTGGCCGCCGGGTCAGGAAGGTGCGAAAATCACCCTCCTTTCAGGCCCGCCTCTGGCGCTGGCCGTCCCACCGAGGTTATGTGAAGACCCCCCAAGGCCTGCAGGCGCTGATCGACGACGGCGTGATCGATGAAGTGCTGCGCCCACTCAAGAGTGGCAAGGAAGCCGCTGTGTACGTGGTGCGCAGCGGCGACGATGTACGTTGCGCGAAGGTTTACAAGGACATGGCACAGCGCAGCTTCCAGCAGCGCGTGCAGTACCAGGAAGGCCGCAAGGTCCGTGGCAGCCGCGAAGCCCGCGCCGTGGGCAAGGCCAGCAAGTACGGCCGCAAGCAGCAGGAAACCGCCTGGAAGAATACCGAAGTCGACGCGCTCTACCAGCTGCGCGACGCCGGGGTCCGTGTGCCGGAGCCGCATGGCTACTACCACGGCGTGCTGGTGATGGAACTGGTCACCGATGCGGAAGGGTTCTCCGCCGCGCGGTTGGGCGAAGTGGAGCTGGAGCCGTACCAGGCGCGTGAGTTCCACCAGATCCTGGTCCGCCAGGTCGTGCGCATGCTGTGCTGCGGGCTGATCCACGGCGATCTGTCGCCGTACAACGTGCTGGTCGGGCCCGATGGCCCGGTGGTCATCGATTTCCCGCAGGTGGTCAGCGCCGGTGGCAACAATGCCGCGCGCACGATGCTGCTGCGCGACGTCAACAACCTCACCGCCTACCTGGGCCGCTTCGCCCCGGAGCTGCTGGACAGCTGGTACGGCGAAGAGATGTGGGCCCTGTTCGAGGCCGGCGACCTGCTGCCGGATTCGCCGCTGACCGGCACCTTCGTCCACGATGAAACCACCATCGACCTGGACAGCGTCCGCCACGCCATCAACGATGCGCGCGAAGAAGCGCTGATCCGCCAGCAGGGTCGCGAAGCCGCCGAACAGGACGACGACTGATCAGCGAGGTCGCGCTGTCCGATGGCGCCGGGCGCGATGCCCGGCGCTACCCGATCACACCGCCTTGGCGTGGTGGGCGATGTGATCGCCGATGAAACTGGCGATGAAGTAGTAGCTGTGGTCATGCCCGGGTTGCAGGCGCAACTGCAGCGGGTGGCCGACGGCTTCGCAGGCGGCCTGCAGGCGCTGCGGCTGCAGTTGTCCGCCGAGGAACTCATCGGCGTCGCCCTGGTCGACCAGCAGCGGCAGGCGCTCGGTTGCCGTGGCCACCAGCTCGGTGGCATCCCACTGCGACCAAGCACTGCGATCGGTGCCCAGGTAGGCACTGAACGCCTTCTCGCCCCACGGCACCTGGCTGGGCGCCACGATCGGTGAGAACGCCGATACGCTGCGATAGCGGCCGGGGTTGCGCAGCGCCAGCACCAACGCGCCGTGACCGCCCATCGAATGACCGCTGATGGCGCGCGCATCGGTGGCCGGGAAATGCGCTTCGATCAACGCCGGCAGCTCGTCGACGATGTAATCGTGCATGCGGTAATGACGCGCCCACGGTTCCTGGGTGGCGTTGAGGTAGAACCCCGCGCCCTTGCCCAGGTCGTAGCCTTCCGCATCGGCCACGTCATCGCCGCGCGGACTGGTGTCCGGCGCGACCAGGATGACCCCGTGCTCGGCAGCGTAGCGCTGCGCACCGGCCTTGGTGATGAAGTTCTGTTCGTTGCAGGTCAGTCCGCTCAGCCAGTACAGCACCGGCAGCTTCTGCGTGGCGGCCTGCGGTGGCAGGTAGACCGCGAATTTCATCTCGCAGTCCAGCACCTCCGAACGGTGCTGGTAGACGTCCTGCCAGCCGCCGAAACAGGCGCGGTGTTCAATGCGTTCCATGGCGTGTCCCATGATCAGAAATGCACGACCGAACGGATCGACTTGCCTTCATGCATCAGGTCGAAGGCTTCGTTGATCTTGTCCAGTTCCATGGTGTGGGTGACGAACGGCGCCAGTTCGATATCGCCCTTCATCGCATCTTCGACCATGCCCGGCAGCTGGCTGCGTCCCTTTACCCCGCCGAAAGCGCTGCCCTTCCAGGTACGGCCGGTGACCAGCTGGAACGGACGGGTGGAGATCTCCTTGCCGGCGCCGGCCACGCCGATCACCACCGACTGGCCCCAGCCGCGGTGCGCACATTCCAGTGCGGCGCGCATCACGTTGACGTTGCCGATGCACTCGAAGCTGTGGTCCACGCCCCAGCCGGTCATGTCCACGACCACCTGCTGGATCGGCGCTTCATGCTCGCTCGGGTTGACGCAGTCCGTGGCACCGAACTCACGCGCCAGCTCGAACTTGGACGGGTTGGTGTCGATGGCGATGATGCGCCCGGCCTTTGCCTGGCGCGCGCCCTGGATCACCGCCAGGCCGATGCCGCCCAACCCGAACACCGCCACGCTGTCGCCTTCCTGCACCTTGGCGGTGTTGTGCACCGCACCGATACCGGTGGTGACGCCGCAGCCGAGCAGGCAGACGTGCTCCGGATTGGCTTCAGGGTTGATCCTGGCCAGCGAGACTTCGGCCACCACGGTGTATTCGCTGAAGGTGGAGCAGCCCATGTAGTGGTAGATCGGCTCGCCGTTGTAGCTGAAGCGGGTGGTGCCATCGGGCATCACGCCCTTGCCCTGGGTGGCGCGCACGGCCACGCACAGGTTGGTTTTGCCACTCTTGCAGAACAGGCATTCACCGCATTCGGCGGTGTACAGCGGGATCACATGGTCGCCCGGCTGCACGCTGGTCACGCCCTCGCCCACTTCCACCACGATCCCGGCACCTTCGTGGCCCAGTACGGCCGGGAACAGGCCTTCCGGGTCATCGCCGGACAGGGTGAACGCATCGGTGTGGCAGACACCGGTGTGGGTGATCCTGACCAGCACCTCGCCCTTCTTCGGCGGGGCGACGTCGATCTCGACGATCTTCAGCGGCTGGCCAGGACCAAAGGCTACGGCGGCGCGGGACTTCATGATGGGATTCTCCAGGGGACGGGCAAGGACAAGGGTAGGCAGGCGCGTGTTGCGCGCGTGTTGACGAGCGCCCGCACGCGGCGGGCACGGTTCATTTCAGGTAGGAGCGGATCAGCGCGCCCATGTCGCGCACGCGCTCGGCACGCTGCTCGTCGGAGGTTGCGGGCTGGCCGAATTCCTCGCGCAGGTGCGCTTCCATGACTTCGGACATCAGTCCGTTCACCGCACCGCGGATGGCCGCGATCTGCTGCAGCACCGGACCGCAGTCGGCACCGGATTCCAACGCGCGGTCCAGCGCATCGCACTGGCCACGGATGCGCCGCACGCGGGCCAGGACCTTCTTCTTTTCTTCAGCGGAGTGCGGCATCGGGCAGCGGCCATGGAACTATACTGGGGGACAGTATATTGATGACTGTCGCGGCGGTCCATCCCTTGTCCAGGCAGGGTCAGCCCTGGCCCGCCGCCAGCTCCCGCACCAGCGCTTCCAGGTGCACGAAGTACTGCGTGATGGGGTTTCCCGGCTCCCCTGCAGCCTCGGCATGCAGCAGGAAGGGATTCATCAGCGAGTGGCGCAGGATGGACAGGCTGGCCACGCTGCCGGGCTCGCCGCCGTCGAGCCCGAGCTGGCGCAGGATGCGCTGCATGTCCCGCCTGCCTACTGCCTGCTCCCGCAGGGAGGTACTGGAGGCGATGAAGGCCGGGCACCGCCCATTGCCCGCCGGATCCGGCCTGAGCCGGTCGTGGAGCCGCTGCACGAACCGGCTGGCGGTTTCGATGCCGTCGTTGCCCTGCGGATTCAAGGCAAGGCACACCAGGTTGCTGTCCGGCTCGCAGGGCACCAGCACGTTGACCACGTCGCGGACGCGTTCGGCGAAGTCCGTCGCCTGGCGTGTGAAAAACTCGGCGGCCAGGAGGGTGCGACGCACCAGCACGCCGAAATGGGCATGGTCCAGCGGCAGCACGCGCTGGCTGACATAGGCCGCCGCAGCCATCGCGCCCGGTCGCGAGCCCTCCGGGGTGAACTGGCCCACGCGCGCGTACTGACCGATGTAGCCGGCCGCGGGATCACCGGCGAACACGTAGTCGGCCTGTTCGGCCAGCAGGGGCATGGCGCGGTTGTCACGGCACACGAAGGCACCTGCACCGCAGGCCAGGTACCCCAGTTTGTGCGGATCCACGGTGGCCGAATCTGCCCGGGCCAGGCCCTCGAACGCACGGTAGACGTAGGGCTGCGGGAAGTCGCGATACTCTGCGCGCAGGTCCTGCAACGAGCGCAGCGCCCCGCTTTCATGGCGGAACACGCTGGCCAGATAACCGCCCCACGCCGCATCGACGTGCACGCCGAAGCCCAGCCCTGCGCGGGTCGAGCGATCACGCGCATCGCAAATCGCCTCCACCGGATCGATGCTGCCGTACTCGGTGCTGCCCAGCACTGCCACGACCATCAGCACCGGTTGCCGCCTCCGCGCGCAGTCGCGCAGCGCTTCGTCCAAGGCCTCGATATCCAGGCGCATGCCCTGGGTGCGCAGCAGCCGCAGTTGCGCCTTCCCCAGGCCGACCAGCTTCATGCCCTTGTTCCAGGAATAGTGAACGGTCGACGAGGCCAGCACCTGCGGAACGCGGAGCGTGGGATGGCGAGCGAAGAACTCGTTCAGGCCCAGCGTTTCGACCTGCTGCTGACTGACCCGGGCCCGCCACCGCTGGCGATCAGCGGGTGCAAGCGCGGCGGTCCACGCCTGCCATTGCTGGAACAGCGCGATGCCGGCTGCGGGATCGCCGTTGAACGCCGCATCGTCGTCCACCGGCAAGGGGATGTCCGGCACCTTGGCAGCGCGCAGCGCCACCGGCCAGGCCTTCAGTGACATGGCCAGGCGCAGCGCCTGGTAGTTGGCGGTGGTGCCACCGGAGGTCAGATGGCCGAAGGCACAGTCCGGCTGCCTGACGTCGTGGGGCCAGCCGAGCATGCGGGCCAATTGCAGGCCGACCTCCATTTCCATGCGCATGGTGACCGCGCCGGAGTCGGTGTTGATGTTGTTGGGGTCGTAAGGCAGCGTCAGCATCTGCGCCAACAGGCCAGGCAACAGCAGGTCCGATGACATGTGGCCGATGTAACGCGGGCTGTGGAAAGGCACTGAATCCTTCAGCGCACTGGACAGTGCACTGAGTTCTTCGACCATGCGCTTCTGCAGCTGACGGTATTTTGGCGACGCAGCAGGCATGTCTCGCACGGGGGTGTCGCCCTGCGGGTGCAGGCTTCGACGCCACTGGACATGTTCGCGGAAGAAGTCGTAGAGCAGCTCCTGGATGACCCCATCGTTGTCCGCGAAGGGACCGAGAAAGCAGGCAGCCATGGGATCCTGCATCGACCGCAGCGCGGGCCTGGCGGGGAGCTCGGCGGCGGCAGCGGGCCACGCCCGGGTAAGTGCGGCGGGATTGAAAGCGTGTGATTGCATGCGGGTGGACACCTTTGCCGTGGCAGAAGAGTGCTGCCGCGGCAACGCAGGCAGTCGGCGCCTGCTTTCCAGCGGGAGCGCGTGCAGCAGCGTGATCCTGCGTTGCGCGGCCGATGGCGATTGCAGGAAATCTGCCCAGCCAGGCATCCGGATTTCCGGCGACGGCCCGCTTGCGGTTGGTACCCGTCATCGGTGTGCGGCAGTGCCCCGCGCGCGCCCGTCATCCCGATGGCCGGCGCGGGGTCGGACCCGGATGCAGGCGGCGTCTTGGCGCCATTCACGTCCCGCGCAGCAGATCCACGAAGGCCCTCAGCGCCGATGTCATCTGCCGCTGTCGCGGGTAATACAGCACGAACCCCGGGAACGGCGGACTCCAGTCCTCCAGCATGCTGACCAGCTGCCCGGAATCCAGCCACGGGCGCGCGGCATCTTCCAACACGTAGGCAATGCCGAGCCCGTCGAGCACGGCGCGCAGGATGGTGGTCTGCTCGCTCAAGGTGATCCTGCCCTGCACGTCGATCTCCAACGTTTCTTCGCCCCGCTCGAATTGCCACTTGTACAGATGGCCACTGGCGAAGCGGAAGCGCACGCACTGGTGCCGCAGCAGGTCGCGCGGGTGTTGCGGGGTCTCATGTTGGGCCAGGTAGGCGGGCGAGGCCACGATCATGCCGCGCAGCGGTGGGCCCAGCGGCACCGCCACCATGTCTTCAGGCACGAACTCGTGCAGGCGCACCCCGGCATCGAATCCTTCGGCGACGATATCCACCAGACCGTCGTTTTCGGTCACCTCGATGCGCACGTCCGGATGCGCGCGCAGGAAATCGGCCAGCCGCGGGCTGAGCTGGGTCGGCACGGCGGCACGGGCCGCGTTGATGCGCAACAACCCCGCCGGCGTGGCGCGGAACTGGTTCATTTCCTCCAGCGCGTCACTCACCTGTCCCAGTGCCGGCTGCAACCGCTCCATCAGCCGCTGGCCGGCCTCGGTCAGCGATACGCTGCGCGTGGTGCGGTGGAACAGGCCGACGCCCAGCCGCTCTTCCAGCGCGCGGATGGCATAGCTCACCGCGGACGTGGACAAGGCCAGTTCGGCACCGGCGCGGCGGAAGCTGCGATGGCGTGCCACGGCGGCAAACGCCGCGAGATGGGTGAGGTTATCCGTCGCCATTGTCCAGTCCGCCTTGATGAATCATCCCGATCAACGGCCTACAAGGCACGCCGCCGTGGGCGTATTGTAAAGCGCCTTTCCATAAACCCTGCCAAGGATCCCCCATGTCCCTCGCCAAAGCCTATGCCGCGCACTCCACTACCGCGCCGCTGGTTCCGTTCACCTTCGAGCGCCGCGCCGTCGCCGCCGGCGACGTCCGCATCGAGATCCTGTACAGCGGCATCTGCCACTCCGACCTGCACCAGGCCCGCGATGACTGGGGCGGCGCCAAGTACCCGATGGTTCCCGGTCACGAGATCATCGGCAAGGTGGTCGAAGTCGGCGCCGAGGTCACCAAGCTGAAGGTCGGCGACTTCGCCGGCGTCGGCTGCATGGTCGATTCCTGCCGCCACTGCGAAGCCTGCAACGCCGATCTGGAACAGTACTGCGCCGAAGGCTCGACCTTCACCTACAACGGCACCGACCGCCATACCGGGGAGCCCACCCAGGGCGGCTATTCCGACCACATCGTGGTCGAGCAGCGCTTCGTGGTGAAGGTGTCCGAGACGCTGGACCTGAAGGCCGCCGCTCCGCTGCTGTGCGCCGGCATCACCACCTATTCGCCGCTGAAGCATTTCAAGGTCGGACCCGGCCAGAAGGTCGGCGTGATCGGTCTGGGCGGCCTGGGCCACATGGGCGTGAAGTTCGCCAAGGCACTGGGCGCGCACGTGGTGATGATCACCACCACCCCGGAAAAGGGCGCCGATGCCACGCGCCTGGGCGCCGATGAGGTGCTGGTCTCGCGTGATCCGGAGCAGATGAAGGCCCACGCGGGCAGCTTCGACTTCCTGCTCAACACCATCCCGGTCGGGCATGACACCAACCCGTACATGGGCCTGCTCAAGCGCGATGCCACGATGTGCCTGGTGGGCGTGCTGACCGAACTCGACCCGCCGCTGACCGGCGTGAGCGTGATCTTCGGCCGCAAGCACCTGACCGGTTCGGCGATCGGCGGCATGGCGGAAACCCAGGAGATGATGGATTTCTGCGCCGAGCACGGCATCGTCAGCGACGTGGAACTGATCAACATCCAGGACGTCAACGAAGCCTGGGAGCGCATGGCGAAGAACGATGTCCGCTACCGCTTCGTGATCGACATGGCCTCGATCAAGGGCTGATCAGTAAACGGGGTCAGGGTCCTTTCGCATAGCGAAAGGACCCTGACCCCTGCCTTTATCTCTTTTCAACGTGGCCGGACGCCCGCCCGGCCGGTAAATGATCAGTACGCGAATTCGCGGAACACGTGGTCCACGTCGCCATTCCAGCGCCCATGGAACAGCGCAAGCTTGCGCTCGGCCGGGGTCAGGCCGGACTCGACGATTTCCTGCAGCACGTCCAGGTAATGGCTTTCGTCCATGCCGTCGCTGTTCAACGCAGCGCGGCGCTTCAGGCCGCCCACGGCGATCCTGACCGCCTCGCGCGAAAGATCCCGCACCGTGCCATTACGGAACGGCAGGTTCATCGCATGCTTCGGCACGCCATCGCGCAGTGCGTGGCGCTCGACCAAGGTGAAATCACGCACCAGGTCCCAGGCCGCATCCAGGGCTTCATCGTCATACAGCAGGCCCACCCAGAACGCCGGCAGCGCGCACAGGCGGCTCCAGGGGCCACCGTCGGCACCGCGCATCTCCAGGTACTTCTTCAACCGCACTTCCGGGAAGGCGGTGGTCATGTGGTCGGCCCAGTCGGTCAGGGTCGGCAACTGGCCCGGCAGCACCGGAAGCCTGCCCGCCATGAAATCGCGGAAGCTCTGGCCGCTGGCATCGTGGTACACGCCGTCGCGGTAAGAGAAGTACATCGGCACATCGAGCAGGTAATCCACGTAGCGCTCGTAACCGAAGCCGTCCTCGAACACGAAATCGAGCATGCCGGTGCGGTCGGCATCGGTGTCGGTCCAGATGTGCGAACGGTAGCTGAGGTAGCCGTTCGGCTTGCCTTCGGTGAACGGCGAATCGGCGAACAGCGCGGTGGCGATCGGTTGCAGCGCCAGCGACACGCGGAACTTCTTCACCATGTCTGCTTCCGACGCGTAATCCAGGTTGACCTGCACCGTGCAGGTGCGGGTCATCATGTCCAGGCCGAGCGACCCGACCTTGGGCATGTAGTTCTTCATGATCTGGTAGCGGCCCTTCGGCATCCACGGCATCTCATCGCGCTTCCACTTCGGCTGGAAACCCATGCCGAGGAAGCCCAGCTGCAACTCACCAGCGACCTGCGCCACTTCATTGAGATGGGTGCCGGTTTCCACGCAGGTGTGGTGGATGGTCTCCACTGCCGCGCCGGACAACTCCAGCTGGCCGGCCGGCTCGAGGGTCACCGAAGCGCCATCGCGCAGCAGGGCGATGGTCCGGCCCTTTTCCTGCACCGCTTCCCAGCCAAACCGCTGCAGGCCCTGCAGCAGCGCTTCGATACCGCGCTCGCCGTCGAAGGTGGGGGCACGCAGGTCGTCCAGCCGGAAGCCGAATTTTTCATGCTCGGTACCGATGCGCCAGGCGGCGCGCGGCTTTTCTCCCGAGGCGATCACCTCCACCAGCTGCGAACGGTCAGTGATGGGCGTCTGCGCGACGTGGCTGGGGCTCGACAAGGGACAGGCTCGCTGAAGGGGTGGCGGATGGAATGGGGTTGTGGCCCCGTCATCACAAGGGCGCACTATAGCGTGAGGCCTGCCCGCGTCACGCCTCCGTGACGGACTTCAGCATCCCACCTGCGGGGGCTTGACCCTCGTACACTGGAGGGATGACGTCCGTCCCGCCCGCCATGGCCGAATCCGACACCGCCAGCGTACTGGCCGACATGGCCAGCCTCGCCCACTGTGCGCGTGCCGAAGGTTATGCCTGCGTCACCGCCCTGCGCGAACACGGCGCACGCTCGGTGGAAATTCCCCAGCCGCAGTTCGCGATCCTGCTGGAAGGCGAAAAGCGTGTACGCACGGCGACCCAGTCGCTGCATTTCGCGCCCGGCGACATCTTCCTGATCAGCCGTCGCTGCCGCATCGATGTGGTCAACCTGCCCGACGCACGTTGCGGACGCTATACCAGCGCCGTGGTGCCGTTCTGCAGCGAGGCGCTGGCCGCCGCTCGCACGTTGTGGAACGAGCCCTTGCCCGCTGCGGGCGAGGCGCTGGCACGCCTGCCGTTGGACGCGCACGGTGCGCTGCTGCGGCGCTGGCGGCAGGCGCTGCAGGATGGCCATTACAGCGAGGCGCGGCTGGCCCTGGCCAGCTTCGCCATCACCCTGGCCCGGCAGGGTCATGGCAGCCTGCTGCTGGCGCCGCAACCGACGCTGTCCGAACAGGTGCGCGACCGCCTGGCCGCAGAGCCGGCGCGCGACTGGCAATCCCACGATGTGGAAGCCGCACTTGCCATCAGCGGGGCCACCCTGCGACGGCGGCTGTCAAGCGAAGGCACCAGCCTGCGCCAGCTGCTGACCGAAGCGCGGCTGGCCCACGCGATGGGCCTGTTGTACACCACCGCGCTGCCGCTGAAAGCGGTCGCCGCGCGGGCGGGCTACCGCTCGCTGCCGAGCTTCAGCAAGCGCTTCGTCGAGCGTTACGGCCTGCACCCGTCGGATATCGGACGGGCCTGAGGTAGCGCCGAAGGCGGCGGCAGGAGCCGCCGCCAACGTCGCTTGCGACGGCCCGCAGGGTGCCGGTCAGGACGACCGGCATAGCGAAGCTTGGCGAGCGCAGCGGCGGGCAGCAGCGTGACGACCTGCGGTTGTCATCCACCGACAGCAGAAGCAGACGGCCAGCGGCCGTCACTACCGGAGATGGATCGGGCGTCATCGAGCGCCATGCGCACCAGTTTGAGCACATCGCACCGCCGCGCCACGCGACGATTGCGTCCAGCGGAATGTCCCGCGCAACCAGGCCGAACCGCCATGTCCCTGCAACGCTCCGCGCTGGCCAGCGCCCTGCTGCTTACCCTGTGGGCCTCGCCTACGGCCGCCCTGGCCGGCACCCTTGCGCCGCCCCGCGCCGAACAGGTCCCCGGCGTCTACGACCAGCGCATCGGCGCCCTCCAGGTCACCGCGCTGTTCGATGGCGTCGTGGCACTGGCCCGCAGGGAGCTGGTCGGGGTCGACCCGGCCATCGTCACCCGCGCCCTGCAGGACCGCTACGTGCCCGAAAGTGCGAAGGGCCTGCAGACGGCAGTGAACGCCTTCCTGATCCGCGAAGGTGACCACCTGACCCTGGTCGACGCGGGCACCGCACAGTGCTTCGGCCCCGGGTTGGGACAGGTGCTGGCCAACCTGCGCGCGGCCGGCGTGGACCCGGCCGACGTCGATGACGTGTTGCTGACCCACGCCCACCCCGACCATCTGTGCGGCATCGTCGATGCGCACGGTGCGATCGCCTATCCCAACGCCACCGTCTGGTTGTCCAGGGCCGACGCGGACTACTGGCTGGATCCTGCCAGCGAAAACACCGCGCCGCAGGGCGTGCGCTTCGCCTTCGCGCTGGCGCGCAGCGCTGCCGCGCCCTACCAGGCCGGCAACCGGCTGCGCACCTTCGCCCCGGGCGACGCACTGCCAGGCCATGCGGTCGCACTGGATACCCACGGCCACACCCCCGGGCACGTCTCGTTCCGTTTCGACAGCCAAGGCCAGTCACTGCTGGTGTGGGGCGACGTGCTGCATTACCACGCGGTGCAGTTCGCCCACCCCGATGCCTCGTTCGAAGCCGACAGCGACCGGCGCGCAGCGATCCACAGCCGCACGGCGATGCTGGCGCAGGCCACGCAGGGAAGATGGTGGGTTGCAGGCGCGCACCTGCCGTTCCCGGGGCTGGGCCACGTGCGCAGCGAAGGTGAGGCGTATGCGTGGGTGCCGGCGGAGTATTCGCCGCTTTGACCGGGTTGGATCGGGAGGGACGGCCGCTGGCCGTCCTTGCTTCAACCTGGATGACGGCCAGCGGCCGTCACTACCCGCACCCGGATCTTTTTCCCTGCGGGGTTCAGAGCCCCAGCCAGCCGCCGATGATGCCGCGTGCTTCGTCCACGCCCAGCCGGCTTTCGCCGGAGAACACCTGCACGCCGACGGTATCGCCGAAAGCTTCGTGCAGCTCTTTCTTGACCTTGTTCAACGAGATCATCTGCTGGCTGCGGCTGAGCTTGTCGGCCTTGGTCAACAGCGCATGCGCCGGCAGGCCGCGCTGCACTGCATAGGACAGCATCTGCCGGTCGTATTCCTTCAGCGGATGACGGATGTCCATCACCACCACCAGGCCGCGCAGGGCCTGCCGGGTGCGGAAGTACTGGTCGATGAAGGCCTGCCAGTGCGCCTGCAGGTCCAGCGGCACTTTGGCGTAGCCGTAGCCGGGCAGATCCACCAGATGGGCTTCCGGGGTGACCCGGAAGAACACCAGCTGCTGGGTCCGACCAGGGGTCTTGGACACACGGGCCAGCGCGTTCTGGCGGGTAAGGGCGTTCAGGGCACTGGACTTGCCGGCGTTGGAGCGGCCGGCAAACGCCACCTCGGCGCCTTCATCAGGCGGCAGCTGCCGCATGTTGTGGGCCGAAACGAAGTAGTGCGCGCGTTCGATGAGAAGAGACATGACGCATAGGATCGCATGTTGCGCCGCCGCGCGCCCGACCATTGTTTGACCGTGCCATGAACCGGCGTTGATAATCCGGCGTATCCGGGCGGAGGGCCTGGCCGGACCAGAACGGAGCTCCAGCATGCGCCACGCTCGCGTTATTGCCGTTTCCGCTGTCGCCATATCCATCCTGGGTGCTGCCGCCTGGGCGCAGACCAGCATCACCCCGCTGCCGGACAACGGCCCGATCCAGACCGCATCGCTGGAAATCGACTTCAGCAAGACCGAATGGGGCGACGCCAAGGCCGGCCAGACCAAGGCTGCGGCGTGCGCCGCCTGCCATGGCGCCGACGGCAACGCGAGCATCGAGATGTACCCGAGCATCGCCGGCCAGAGCGAACGCTATTCCGCCCAGCAGATGGCACTGATCGCCACCGGGCAGCGCACCTCGGGCGCGGCGGTCGCCATGGTGCCTTTCGTCAAGGACCTCACCGCGCAGGACATGCGCGACATCGGCGCCTTCTTCGCCACCCAGAAAGCCGCTGCCGGCATCGCCGATGACACCGTCGTCGCCGATGGCCCCTACAAGGGGCTGAAGTTCTATGAGATCGGCCAGCAGCTGTACCGTGGCGGCGACGTGGCGCGCGGCCTGCCGGCCTGCATGGCCTGCCATGGCCCGACCGGCGCCGGCAATCCCGGCCCGGCCTACCCGCACATCGGCGGCCAGCACGCCAGCTATGTGTCCCGCCGCCTGCAGGAGTACCAGGCCGGGCGCAGCGGAGAGACCGACAAGGCGCACTTCGAGATCATGGCCAGCGTGGCGGCCAAGCTCACCGAACAGGAAATCCAGGCGCTGGGCAGCTACCTGCAGGGCCTGCACGACCGCGCCGACGATGTCGCCGCACAGGCCACCGCGGCGGCACCGACGGCCGCCCCCTGACGACCGCCCATCGCCTGCGGTATCCCCCGCGGGCGCTGGCTGAGGTATGTTCATCTCCGCGCCGGCACCCGCCGGCACCTGTTTTCATGGAGATGCGTGTCGATGAGGTTGATTCCCCGTCTGTTGCTGTCCCTGCTGGCGCTGCTGCCGCTGGCCCTGTCCGCTGCGCCGGCCGCGACCGACCTGCAGGAAGGTCGCGATTACGAGCGCATCGCCCAGCCCGGCCCGTTCCAGCCGCTGGCCGGCAAGATCGAAGTCGTCGAAGTGTTCGGTTACACGTGCTCGCACTGCGCGCACTTCGAACCGCAGCTGGTCGCCTGGGTCGCCAAGCTGCCCAAGGACGTGCGCTTCACGCCGGTACCGGCGGCGTTTGGCGGGCCGTGGGATGCCTGGGCCACGGCGTATTACGCCGCTGACCAGCTGGGCGTCGCCAAGCGCAGCCACGGCGCGGTGTTCAAGGCGCTGCACGAAGACCGCAGCCTGCCGATGCAGAACGTGTCGGCCGACGAGCTGGCGACCTTCTACAAGCAATACGGCGTGAGCGAGGCGGCCTACGTGGCCGCGCTGAAGAGCGAGGCGGTACAGGCCAAGGTCAGCGCAGCGCGCGACTTCGCCCGCCGCACCCGGATCCCGGGCACGCCCAGCCTGGTCATCAATGGCCAGTTCCTGGTCAAGGGCAACAGTGCCGAAGAGCAGCTGCGCATCGCCTCGGCGCTGATCGCGCAGGCCCGCTCCGGCAAGGCCCGCTGAACCACACGCCATCCACACGCGGCGCCCATGCGCCTGCGTGTCATCATTCGTTCCTGGCCGGCGCCCGACGCCGGCCTCAACCATTGCTGGAGAAGCTTTGATGAAGACCCGTTTCGCCCTCACCCTGCTGGCCCTGCTGCCGATTCTCGCCGCCTGCAAGGCCGACGACGGCACCGCCAACGTCGCCGCCCCGACCGAAGCGGCCCCGGCCGCCGAAACTGCCCCGGCAACGGATGCCGCCGCACCGGCCACCAGTGAACAGGCAGCTGGCACCGAGCAGGCGGCGGGCAGCGAAGCCGCGCCGGCGGCCGCCAACGATGCGCCGATGCGCCTGACCGGTCCAGAGCCGGTCGCCGGCACGGACTACGTGGTGATCGAAAACGGCCAGCCGTTCCAGCCGGTGGCGGGCAAGGTCGAAGTGGTGGAGATCTTCGGCTATGTCTGCCCGGCCTGTGCCGCGTTCCAGCCGCTGGTGGGCCCGTGGAAGGCCGGATTGCCGGGTGATGTGAACTTCATCTACGTGCCGGCCATGTTCGGCGGTACCTGGGATGACTACGCCCGTGCGTTCTACGCCGCGCAGACCCTGGGCGTGCAGGAAAAGACCCATGAAGCCGTCTACGCCGCCATCCACGCCGAGCAGACCCTGAAGGGCGAGCGCGGCCGTGATTCGGTCGATGACATCGCCGCCTTCTACGCCAAGCACGGCGTGGACGCCAAGCAGTTCAGCGCTGCCATGAGCAGCTTCGCGGTCAATGCCAAGACCAACGCCGCCAAGCAGTTCGCCCAGCGCAGCAAGATCTCCGGCACCCCGTCGCTGATCATCAACGGCAAGTACCTGGTGAAGGGCAAGTCGTTCCCGGACTACCTGCGCATCGCCGACCACCTGATCGCGCGTGAGCGTGCGGCCAAGGCCGGCAACTGATCCCGGACAAGCGCATCCCGTCGTGAATTCCCCCACATCACGCACCCTGCGCCTGCTGACGGCCAACATCCAGGCCGGCTCGAGCACCCGCCGTTACAGCGACTACGTGACCCGCAGCTGGTCACATGCGCTGCCGGCGGGTCGCAAGCGCAGCAGTCTGGATGCGATCGCCACGCTTGCCCGCGGGCACGACATCGTCGGCCTGCAGGAAGCCGATCCCGGCAGCCTGCGCTCGGGTTTCACCAACCAGACCCACTACCTGGCCGAACGCGCCGGCTTCAATTACTGGAGCCACCAGCCGAACCGGCGCATGGGCGGGGTGGCCTCATCGGCCAACGGCCTGCTGAGCCGGCTGGAGCCGGTGGAGGTCCAGGACCATGCCTTGCCCGGCCGGATCGGCGGACGCGGCGTGCTGCTGGCCAAATTCGGCGACGGCGCCGACGGGCTGGCGGTGGCCGTGGCGCATCTGTCACTGGGTGCCGGTTCCCGGCTGTCGCAGCTTTCCTTCATCGCCGAGATGCTGTCCGACCACCCCAATGCGGTGCTGATGGGCGATTTCAACTGCCTGGCCGAGCGCCCGGAAATGCAGGTGCTGTACCAGAAGACCACCCTGCAGCCCCCGGGCTGCGTGGTGCCCACCTTCCCCAGCTGGCGCCCGGACCGGGCCATCGACCACATCCTGGTCAGCAGCAGCCTGCAGCAGCGCAGCATCGAAGCCGTTCCCGCGGCCTTCTCCGATCACCTGGCCCTGGCCATGTCGATCGACGTCCCGGCCAGCGCACTGCGCTGAGTCGGTACAGCCGACTGCGGGTCGGCCTCTTCAGTTCACCTGTTCAGGCATGGACGGCCAGCGGCCGTCCCCAAGACATGTCAGCGATGCCATTGATGATGCGAATCAGTCCCATTATCATAGTGTGATCGTGATCGCACAGGATGGTGCGGGCGCGTCTTAGCTCTCCCCCCTTTTTCCCGCTCCGTCTGGCCACCAGGGATCCCCGGCCAGGCGCCTGTAGCGACCTGCCTGGTTGATGCCGATGACCCGTCCCGCCCCCCTCGCCCTGCGCCGCCTGCCGCAGGCCCTGATGGTTGCCCTGTGCAGCCTGGCTGCCGCGCCCGCCTTCGCGCAGAGCACCGACACGCCCGATGGCAGCTCCGCCACCACGCTGGATGGCATCGTGGTCAAGGGTGAGCGCGCCGAAGGCTATTCGGTCCGTCGCACCTCGGCCGGCACGCGCTTCGACCTGGCCCCGCGCGAGATCCCGCAGTCGATCAGCATCATCAGCCACCAGCGCATCGAGGACCAGAACCTCGACGACATCATCGACGTGCTGGCCAACACCACCGGCATCAGCAGCACCCAGTCCGATACCGAGCGCACCGAGTTCTACGCGCGCGGTTTCTACATCGACAGTTACCAGTTCGACGGGCTGCCCACCCAGATGGTGCAGAACTGGAGCTACGGCGATTCCGGCCTGGACCTGGCCCTGTACGACCGCGTTGAAGTGGTGCGCGGCGCGACCGGCCTGCTGACCGGCGCCGGCAATCCGTCGGCTTCGGTGAACCTGATCCGCAAGCATGCCGACAGCGCCGAACTGACCGGCAACGTGTCGGTCAACGTGGGCAGCTGGGGCCGCACCCGCAGCACCGTGGACGTGACCACGCCGCTGAATGCCAGTGGCTCGGTGCGCGCCCGCGTGATCGGCAGCTACCTGGACACCGAATCGCAGATGGATCGCTACAACCAGCACAAGACGCTGGGCTATGCGGTCATCGATGCCGACCTGACCCCGGACACCCAGCTCAGCGTGGGCTACGACTACCAGCAGAAGCGTGCCAACGGCGCTACCTGGGGCGGCTTCCCGATGCTGTTCTCCGACGGCAGCCCGACCCCGTTCGACGAATCGTTCAGCGCCAACCCGGGCTGGACCTACTGGGATACCACCAGCAAGCGTCTGTTCGCCACGCTGGAACATGCTTTCGCCAATGACTGGAAGGTCAAGCTCGGCGCGACGCATGACACCACCAAGGCCGACGACAAGCTGTTCTACCCCGCCTACAACGACTGGACCACCGGCGCCTCGCTGCTGGACAAGAACACCGGCGCCGGCGTTTCGCCCTCCGCTGGTTTCTACAACACCGAGCGCAAGGTCAATGCGGTGGACGGCTTCGCGGAAGGTCCGTTCCAGCTGTTCGGCCGTGAGCACCAGTTCATGGCAGGTGCGAGCTACAACAAGCGCGAGTTCGCCAACTACGGCGATTACCAGGTCGGCTGGGCGCCGCTGGACAACTACCTGGCCGGCGTGGGCGACTTCCCGGAGCCGAACTGGGTCGGTACCCTGCCGCTGCAGAGCGAAGGCACCATCACCCAGAAGGCCGGCTATGCCGCCACCCGTCTGTCACTGGCCGACCCGCTCAAGCTGATCATCGGCGCGCGTTACACCGACTGGAAGAGCGAAGGCGAAGGCAACGACCGCGCGCACAAGGTCACCACCCCGTATGCGGGCCTGGTATTCGACATCAACGATACCTACTCCACCTACGCCAGCTACACCGAGATCTTCCAGCCGCAGACCGCGCGCGATCGCAACGGCAGCTACCTGGATCCGGTAGACGGCAAGAACTACGAAATCGGCGTCAAGGGCGCCTGGTTCGACAACCGCCTGAATGCCTCCGTCGCCGCGTTCCGCATCGAGCAGGACAACGTGGCGCAGGTCACCAGCGAGCCGATCCCGAGCCGTCCGGGCGAGTTCGCCTACGTCGCCGCACGCGGCACGGTGAGCCGCGGTTTCGAATTCGAGGTGAACGGTGAACTGGCTACGGGCTGGAACGCCACCTTCGGTGCATCGCGTTACGTGGCCAAGGACATCAACGGCGCCAACATCAACACCAACCTGCCGCAGACCACGATCAAGCTGTTCACCAGCTACACCCCGCAGTCGCTGACCGCACTGACCGTCGGCGGTGGTGCCAACTGGCAGAACGGCATCTACTACCCGGTGCCGGCTTACGGCCGTATCGAGCAGGACGGCTACGCGCTGGTCAGCGCCTTCGTGCGATACCGCATCTCGCCGGAGTTCAGCGTGCAGGCCAACCTCAACAACCTGCTGGACAAGCAGTACTTCTCGCAGATCAACGGCTATGGCGCGTATGGCGACGGGCGTAATGGCTCGCTGACGTTCACCTACAACTTCTGATCACGGCTGGCTGAAACAGGGGTCGGAGTCCTTCCGGATGGCGGAAGGACTCCGACCCTTTTTGCATCCGGAGGTCCGGGGTCAGAGTCCTTTCGCACAGCGAAAGGACTCTGACCCCTCCTGCAGCCTCTTTCTACATCAGAAACGCAGGTCCGCGCGGGCGTACCAGAAGCGTCCACGCGGGATGTCGTACGTGGAGGCGTCGTAGCCGTTCAACGAGCACGACAGGCAGATCGGCGGATCCTTGTCGAACACGTTGTTCAAACCCAGGCTCAGCTGCAGGCCCTTCATCCAGTCGACCTTGTAGCCCACCTGCATGTCATGGAAGGTGGTGGCAGCCAGCTTGTTGGTGCCGGCTACCTGGTCGCTGCAGATCGGGAACGCGGACGCATCGCCGCACTGCTCTGTCAGCTCGGAGATGTGCCGCACCGTCCACGAAGCGTTCCAGTTGTCCAGCGCCCACGACACGCTGGCATTGCTGGTCCATTCGGGAATGGAGCTGTCGGCCACTTCCACGCCCGGTTCCTGCGGCTGCCGCTGGCCGGCCGCGCCGAGGGCCTCGTAACGTCCGACGAAGGTGTTCTGCCAGCCCAGCTTGAACTGGCCGATGTCGGTCTGCGGCAGGGTGTAGAACAGGTCCACGTCCCAGCCATCGGTCTTGATTGAACCCAGGTTGGTCAGCCGGTTGTTGAAGCTGCTGATCGCACCGGTGTTGGCGCGGGTGATGCCGTTGCAGTACAGCGGGTCCAGCGAATCCACGCACAGGTCCAGCTGGGTCTGTGCGTTGATCGCCTGGATGGCGCCCTCGATGGTGTGGCGGTAGAACGTCACCTCCACGTCGAAGCGCTCGGACCACTCGGTGTTGTTGGCGAACCACGGGCTCCACACGAAGCCGGCGCTGAAGCTGCGCGAGTGCTCCGGATCCAGCTCGATGTTGCCGCCGGTGGTGACCGAAATCTGCGAGTTGGCCGACTGGAATCCGCCAGGAACGCCCAGCGCCGCGCAGTTGGCGGCATTGCCCCGCGGCGCGTCGCCGCCGAGGCCGATCGAGCACGGGTCGAAGATCTGCAGGTCGGCGCGAGCCGCCGAACCGTAGAGTTCGCCGATGGACGGCGCGCGGAAACCTTCGGCGTAGCTGGTGCGCAGCACGAAGTCATCGGTCACCTGCCAGCGCAGGCCGTATTTCGGCGTGAACTCACCACCGAAGGTGGAGTAATCCGAGTAGCGTCCGGCCAGGCTCAGGTCCAGCTTCTCGCCCAGCGCGCTCTTGGCGAAGATCGGGATGCTCAGCTCCAGGTAGGCTTCATTGACGTCGTAGGAACCCGACGTCGGCAGCGACGGGACGCCGTTGTAATGGCCGATCACGGTCAGCGGATCGGGCTGGTAGGAGCCCTCGTACTTGCGGTACTCGTAACCCGTGGCAAAGGCCACCGGTCCGGCCGGCAGAGTGAACAGCTCACTGGACAGATTGGCGGTGAACAGGCTCAGTTCGTTCTGGCTGCGGTCACGCACCACCGGCTGGATCCACTGCAGCATCTCCGGGGTGATGCTGCCGACACCGCCGAAGATGTTCAGTGGCACGCAGCCCGGTGTTGATGCACATACCGCCGGATCGCCCAGCGCGGTGGCGATGTTGAAGATGTTGTAGCTGCCGTAGTT
The DNA here is from genome assembly GCF_032054965.1 of Stenotrophomonas chelatiphaga. Lineage (NCBI taxonomy): Bacteria > Pseudomonadati > Pseudomonadota > Gammaproteobacteria > Lysobacterales > Lysobacteraceae > Stenotrophomonas > Stenotrophomonas chelatiphaga. Next base: position 89,484 of record NZ_DAMBRS010000008.1, read on the forward strand.
GGTCTGCTCGGCTTTGTTCTTGCTGTACATGCCGTTGACGTCCCAGAACCAGCTACGATCCGCCGCTTCGAAATCACCCACCAGACCCGTTGCGAAATAGCTGGTATTGACCTCCTGTTCGAACACGCGCGCGCCACCTTCGACCGGGCGACGCCCGATGAATTGCATGTTGTCGGAGGAAACGAGATCGAAGCCGAACGGGTTGAACGGGTTCAATGCCGAGATGGTGATGTTGTCCGCCAGCGGGTTGCCGGTGGCGCCATCGGGTCCGAAGAACAGCGGCTCGGGGCCCGCCTGATTGGTCGATTCGCGGCGGTTGCCCAGCGCCTTGACGTACCACTGCAAGTTGTCGGTAATGTCGAAGCGGAACTGACCGAACACGCCCTTGCGCTCGGACGGCGTCAACAGCAGATTGTACTCGGCGAAGTTGAAACGGTCCGCAGTCGTGAAGCAGTGATAATCATCAGTGCGGCTGCAACCCGCGCTGCCATCGTAGTTCGGCGTGCTTGCGCCATTGTTCGGTACAAGGTCCTGCACGGCGCCGGTGTTCGGATCGATGAAGCGGAAGCGGCCCTGGGGAATACCGCCGCTACCGAAGGTCAAGCCAGTGCCGGGAACTGGAAAGCGCGACTGCTCACGGGTCCGTGCATACACCGGATCCTGCTTCGTATAACTCGCCCCCAGGAACAGGCTGTAACGGTCGCCCTGCGTGCCCCAGGCAAGGTCGATGCCCTTCTGCGTGCCATCGCCCTTGCTGTACTCGCCGTAGTTCATCGTCACCTGTGCGCCATCGAAATTGCGGCGGGTGATGATGTTGACCACGCCGGCGATGGCATCGGAGCCATACAGCGACGAGGCGCCGTCTTCCAGCACTTCGATGCGTTCCACGATGGCCAGCGGAATGGTGTTGAGATCGGTCGCCGAGCCGACGCCGGATGCGGACGATTCATTGACCCAGCGGATGCCATCGACCAGCACCAGCACGCGCTTGGCCCCCAGGTGACGCAGATCGACCTGCGCCGAGCCGGCACCGACGCCGCTGCCATCCGGCGGGAAGCCGAAGTTGCCCGACGAGTTGAACTTGGCATTCAGCGCCGAGCCGGAACCGGTGAGCTGCTGCAGCACCTCGCCGATGGAGGTCAGGCCGGTGCGTTCGATCTCGGTGCGGGTGAGGGTCTGGATCGGCAGGTGGCCCTCGACTTCGGCGCGTTTGATGCGCGACCCGGTGACCTCGACACGATCCAGCTCGGTGGCGACACGGGGGGTCTCCTGGGCCATGGCGCCGACAGACGACATCAGGCCGACGCACAGGGATACAGCGACCGCCAAGGGGCGGTAATGCAGGTTGTTCATTCGCTTCTCTCTCTCCAGATGGGCGTACCAATCAACTGCGGAACTCACACAACGTCCTAGTTGTAAACAACTTGTAAAAGACGCGACGTGACCGGTGCCTCGCTTTCACTTCGGCTGCACAAAGCCGAATTGGAATAAGCGATCGCGGGTACGGCCCAACAGACACCGGCGTGAACAGCAGAATTCAGGCGCCAGCGGCTATGCTGCCCGCATGACTCGACACTCTCGCCCTGCCCTGTCCCTGCTTGCCGCCGCGGCGTTGTCCTGCGCCGCGCCCAGCGTCTTCGCCCAGTCTTCCGATGCCCAGCGCGCGCAGCTGAAGACGGCCATCGCCGATGCCGAACGCGGCCAGTTCAATGCGGCCCAGGCCGGCACGCTGAGCCGCAACCCGGCCTACGGTTGGCTGGAATACGCGAACCTGCGACGCAACATCGAAACGGTCAGCAATGACCAGGCGCAGGCCTTCCTCAAGCGCTACGACGGCCAGGCCGTGGCCACCACGTTCCGCAGCGTGTGGCTGCCGGCAGTCGCCCGCCGCCAGGACTGGTCGACCCTGTTGGCCAACTGGGCGCCCACCGAAAACGTCGGCCTGCGCTGTGCGCAGCTGACCGCGCAACAGGCCACCGGCAAGGCCGATGCGCAGTGGACCAGCGCGGCGCAGGACCTGTGGCGCAAAGCCGGCAAATCGCTGCCCGATGGCTGCGATGCGGTGTTCGCCGTGCTGCAGGCGCAGGGCGGCATGACCGACGCATTGCGCTGGGAGCGCGTGGACGCCGCCGCCGATGCCGGGCAGCCGGCGGTGATGCGCAGTGCCGCACGCGGCCTGCCCGCGGCCGACCTCGCCCTGGCCACCGATTACGCCGCCTTTGTGGATGCCCCCAGCGCAAAGGCCCTTAACTGGCCACGCAACGAACGCAGCCGGCGCATTGCCACCGATGGGCTGCAGAAGCTGGCCAAGGCCAATCCAGACGCCACCGAACAGCAGCTGCCGCAGTACGCGCAGGCCCTCGGCCTGAGTGCGGACCAGCAGGCCCAGGTGCGGTACCAGATTGCCCTCTGGACGGTGGCTTCCTACCTGCCCGATTCGGCGCGCCGGCTCAACGCCGTGCCGGATTCGGCGTATGACGAGCGCCTGCACGAATGGCGTGTTCGCGAAGCGATGTCACGCGGTGACTGGCCGGCCACGCTGGTCGCCATCCGCAAGATGGGCCCGGCCCAGCGTGCAGATTCGCGCTGGACCTATTTCGAAGCCCGCATGCTGGAAAAGACCGGCCAGGCGGCGCAGGCCAAGCCGGTGTTCGCGCGCGCCGCCAGCTCTCCGACCTTCCATGGATTCCTGGCCGCCGACAAGCTGGAACAGCCCTACATGCTGTGCCCGTGGAAGCCCAATGACAGCGCATCGGCGCGTGCCGCCGTAGCGCGTGATCCGACCATCGTGCGCGCCATGGAGCTGTACCGCATCGACCGCGCCAGCTGGGCGACGGCCGAATGGAACAGCGCCCTGGCGAAGTTCGACGACACCCAGCGCCGCCTGGCGGTGGAAGTGGCGCAGGAAAATGGTTGGTTTGATCGCGCGGTGTTCTCGCTCGGCAAGCAGCCGGACGAACAGCGGCTGTACCACCTGCGCTTCCCGCTGCACCACGACGGCAGCATCCGCCGCGAGGCCGCGCGCAACGCGATCGATCCGGCCTGGGTGGCCGCGGAAATCCGTGCCGAGAGCATCTTCAGCCCCAATGCGCGCTCGCCCGCCAACGCGATGGGCCTGATGCAGGTGCTGCCCACCACCGGCGCCGCGGTGGCAAAGAACATCGGGCTGACCAGCTACGGTGGCGCAGCCAGCCTGTACGACCCGGACACCAACATCGCCATCGGCACCGCCTACCTGCGCCAGCTGATGAACAAGTACGACGGCCTGCCCTACGTCACCATCGCCGCCTACAACGCCGGCCCCACGCCGACCGCGCGCTGGCAGACCCAGCGGCCGGGCTTTGATCCGGACCTGTGGATCGAGACCATCAGCTACAAGGAAACCCGCGAGTACGTGGCCCGCGTGCTGGCCTTCAGCGTGATCTACGACTGGCGCCTCAACGGCGATGCCCTGCCGCTGAGCGACCGGCTGATGGGCAAGCTGGTGGACACCCGCAAGAAGTTCACCTGTACCTCCGCGGCGGGCGCCAAGGCGGATTGAGGCGCGGGCGTGACGACCAACGGTCGTCACCCACCAACGGCACAACCGTGACGGCCAGCGGCCGTCACTACCTGCGGCGAAGCCGCCGTATCATGGGCGGCATGAAGATCTATCTCGTCGGCGGCGCGGTACGCGACCGCCTGTTGCAGCGCCCCGCCGGTGACCGCGACTGGATGGTGGTCGGCGCCACGCCCGCGCGGATGGAGGCCCAGGGCTTCCGTGCGGTCGGGCGCGACTTCCCCGTGTTCCTGCATCCGGACACCAGCGAGGAATACGCCCTGGCCCGCACCGAGCGCAAATCCGGCCGCGGCTACCGCGGTTTCGTAGTCGATGCCGATCCGTCGGTCACGCTGGAAGAGGACCTGCAGCGCCGCGACTTCACCATCAACGCCATTGCCTGCGATGAGGACAGCGGCCAACTCGTCGATCCGTATGGCGGCATCGGCGATATCGAAAACCGCGTGCTGCGCCATGTCGGCCCGGCCTTTGTCGAAGACCCGCTACGGGTCCTGCGTGCAGCCCGTTTCATGGCCCGCTTCGCGCCGCTGGGCTTCACCATCGCCGATGAAACCCTGGCATTGATGCGCGAAGTCGCCGCCAGTGGCGAGCTCGACGCGCTGGTGCCCGAACGCGTGTGGCAGGAACTGCGCCGCGCCTTGGCGTCGGAGCGCCCGTCGGCGTTCCTGCGCACGCTGCATGATGCGCATGCGCTGGCGCCGATCCTGCCCGAGCTGGACGCGCTGTACGGCGTGCCGCAGCGCGCGGAGTACCACCCGGAAGTGGATACCGGCGTGCACCAGGAAATGGTCAGCGACATGGCCGCGTGCCTGGCGCCGGGCGATGATCTGGTCGGCTTCGCCGCGCTCACCCATGACCTGGGCAAGGCGCTCACCCCACAGCACGAATGGCCGCGCCACATCATGCACGAGCAACGCGGACTGGAGCCGTTGAAGGCGCTGTGCGCGCGCCTGAAGGTCCCGGCCGAGCACCAGCAGCTGGCCGAAGCCGTATGCCGCGAGCACCTCAACGTGCACCGCATCGACGAGCTGCGCGATGCCACCGTGCTGGAGCTGCTGGGCCGCTGCGATGCCCTGCGTCGGCCGGAACGCGTGGCCCGCATCGCGCTGTGCTGCGAGGCCGACAAGCGCGGACGGCTCGGTTTCGAGGACGGCGACTACCCCCAGGGTGAGACCCTCAAACGCCTGCACCGGGCCGCGTTGTCCGTGCAGGCGCGTGACCTGGACACCACCCACCTCAAGGGGCCGGCGATCGGCCAGGCGCTGGCCAGGGCGCGCATCGCAGCGATTGCGGCAGCACGCTGAGCCGCCCAGCGTCTTACAGGTGAAGATTGCCGTAGATGATTCAGGCTTCAGGCGGGAGAGCATGTCGGCCATCGCCCACCGCATGGCCGGCACGCGATGCAGTGCATTCTCTGCCGGCCACGACCGTGTATCGGTCATCCGGCAACCGCTGGCCGACGCCTCCACGGCATCGGCCAGCAGCGCTCCTCAGCGGGCTTCGCCGCGGGTGAACGCGTCGGCGCGCTGCTTCAGCTGCACCACCGCATCGGGGATCATCTCCATGCCCAGGTCGAAACCGGGGTTGAGCACGATGCCGACGCCGTCGGAAATCGCGCTCAGCAGCCAGCGCACTTCCACCTGCAGGGCGTTCTCGAACTGCGGCAACTGCTCGCTCCACGCGCTGGCACGTTCCACCGCGGAGAAGATCGCGAACATCGGCTCATCGGCTTCGCTGGTCAGCACCAGCGGATTGATCGATTCATCCCAGTCCGCGTCCGGGCCGACCGGCTTGTCCAGCAACACGAACACCTGGTCGCCCAGCAGGCTGTCCAGGAACGCGGGCGCCTGCAGGGTGCCGTCCTGCGCCTGCACCAGGCGCACTTCCAGATCGTTCAGTGGTTCAAAGGGGGCTTCGGCTTCCACGGTTACTCCTGCTTGCGTGCTCACACGCGTGATCGATAGCGCGACTTTAGCAGGCCGTGGCGTTGTCATCCTGTGGACCGGCGCAGCCACCACCCCACGCTGAAGCCCGTGGCCACCCAGAACACCAGCCCGGCCAGCACACAGGCGTGGCCGTCCTCGGCGCGGCGCGAACGCAGCAGCCGCAGGATCAGGTAGCCGGTCCCACCCAGCACGATCTCCCCGACGAACCAGGCCAGCTGCTGCAGCAACCAGCGCAGCAGGGCCGCCAGTCCCTCGCCGATGATCTCACCCGGCACGCGGGGCGGCCTTGGCCTGGGCGACGCAGCCCGGCTGCGAGAGCAGCCAACGGTGGGCCGCGGCCAGGGTCGCCGCTTCGCCTTCGGTGACCTGGTCCGGCACGATCGGTCCGCCGTCGCCCACGCCGTTGCGGTCGGCCATCAGCGTGTCGGTCAGCAGGAAAAGCGTGCCATCGGGCAGGCGGATGGAGGAATTGGAGGTAGCAAAGCCGGCCGTCGGCGCGCCGAAGCTGCGCGTATCCGGGCGTCCACGGAAGGCAAGTGCGGTGGCTTCGCCGGAACTGGCGGTGCGTTCGCCCAACAGCACCGCCACCGGCCCGCCGGGCTCGCGCAGGCGGTATCCGGGTTGGCCAAATCCCAGCATCGGCCGGCCTTTCGCCATCAGCGTGCCGTCGTGCGATTCCCACGGCACGTTCGGTCCCGCGCCACGCAGCATGCCCAGCACCTGGATGCCATCGCCGGGGATCCGCAACAGCGGCTCCACGCCCAGCAGCATCGGCCACATGTTGCCGCCGCTGTTGTTGCGCAGGTCGACGATCCAGCCGCAACGCGGGCTGGAATCGGCATCGCGCAGGCGTTGCTGCAGCGCCACTGCCCGCTGCACCGACTGCCGCGCCTGCTCTGCCGGGGTGCTGGCCAGGGTCGATGAAAAGCGATCGACCGCCACCCAGCCAAGCCGGCGATCCAGCGTGGCAGGCAGGCCGCCGCGCCCCGCTGTGGCGCCCGCGCCAGGCACTGCGTTGAGCTGCGCGGGCAGCTGCACGCTGCCGGCGGCTACCCAACGTCCATGGCCCTTGGAACTGCGCTGGATGGCAGCATCCAGCACTGCGCGGACCCGTGCGGGGTCGCCGTGCGCGCCGGCGATATCAGCGCGTACCAGCGTCCAGTCCACCGACTCGCGGTACAGCGCCCGCTGTTCCATCAGGTCGAGCATTTTCGCCAGCGATTCCGCTGAAGGAACGTCCACCGCCTGCGCCACGGCAGGCACCAGCATCATCGCAACCACCCACGCACAGCGACCGGCCATCGCGCTACATCCATGTAGAGGAAGCCGGATGATACGTGAACGCTGGGCGCGAACGCGATGTTCCGCACAGCCCGCCGGGCATGGCCCGGCGCTGCCGCCAGGCCCCGGCGGAAAGTCTTACCAATCGAAGCGCAGGCCGATGTTGCCCTCTACGCTCCTGCGTTCGCGGTTGCGGTCCTCCAGGTCGCGCGTGTAATCAGCCACCGCGTACGCGCTCACGTTGCGGTTGAACCGCCCCACCACGCCCACGCCGACTTCCCAGGCGCTGGTCTCCTGCCCGGCGACGATGCGGTTGCTGCCGAAGTCCACGCGGTTGTCGCCATCCAGCGTCTTCCAGTAATTGAGCTTGAAATACGGCTGCCAGCCGTTGTCGGCCAGTCCGTAATCGCCGGCCAGGCGCAGGCCGATACGGCCGGTCCAGGCGTTGTCGGCGTCGAAGCGGATCGCCGCCACCGCATCGTCCGCATCATCCAGCGACTGCCGCTGCCAGATGACCTGCAGCTGCGGTTCCAGCCACCACGACGATTGGCCCAGCCGCAGCAGCGGCTTGCCCGCTTCCAGCGAGGCACTGGTGCCATCGCCGCGCACGTCGATGCCCAGCCCACGGGTGGACCACGCCTGCCCGCGGTAACGGCTCTGCATCACCACCGCATCCAGGTAGCCGCCGGCCGTGCCGACACCGGTCCAGCTCAGGCCCACGTGCTTGTCATCCAGCCGGGTCTGGCCCACGTGCACGTTCTCCCAGCCGAGCGCCAGGCCGGTGATGCGTCCGGTGGCGCGGGTGCGGCCGACGAACACGCCCCACTGGCTGCGGAGGGTGCCGTCGTCACTGGCATGCAGGTCCAGGCCGGCCTGCAGTCCCTGCAGGTCGCCGTCGAAGCCGGTCAGCGCATCACCCTTCCAGTGCTGCTCCTCGCTGCTGCCGATCAAGCGGCCCCAGGCGGCGCGCGCGGCGCCCTCGCCCGCCAGCAGGCGCTGTTCGCCCTGGCGTTCGTGGAAGGTGCCCAGCGAGGCCTGCGATACCGTGCGCAGCAGTGACGGAACCACCGTATAGGCCGGTGTTTCCAGCCGGTAGATCGGGGTCACCGCGGCCTGCGACGGGCGCGCGCCGGGCGTGGGCGGGGTGGCCAGCGGGCCCGGCACCACGGCGACCTCATCGGGCACCGGCGGCGGCGGGGTGATCACCGGCGGCGCAACCGGCGCGGGCTCCGGCGGCGGCGGCGGCGGGGCCGGTTCGGGCGCGACCGGGTCGGGGTCCGGCACACCCGGATCAACCGGCACATCCGGCGGCGGCGGCGGGGCCGGCGGCAACACCGGGGGCGGCGTGCCAAGGTCTTCTGGCGGGGCGGGCTCGGGCAACGGTGGGGTGGTCGGCGGCGGTGCCGGCGCGGGGTCCACGCTGGCCACGATGGTCGAACGCAGGTACCAGTTTTCGGCGGTGCCGCCGCTGACTCCACCCTTGAACAGGAAGTACTCGTACGCACCGGCAGCCACCGGCGAGAACAGCGCGAACGCATCCGCGCTGGTGGTGGCGCCGTTGCCCGCCTGCACCAGCAGGATGCCATCGGCGATCGTCGCGCCACCGCCGCCGCCGGCGTTGATCACCCCGATGCCGGTGGTGCCGGTGCCGGCGCCACCGGAGATCACCAGGCGGTCACTGGCCGAACTGTCGTCACCCAGCACGGTGTTGAGGTAAAGGCCACCGCCGTTGCCGGTGTAGTTGCCGTTGATGGTGAACACATCACCGGCCGCATCGTTGCTGCTCATGTCGATGCGCCCGGCATTGAGCACGCTTGCCAACGAGCCGGCAGTGAAGGCGGACACCCCGGTGGCCCCACTGGCAAACAAGGCACTGGTGGCATCGATATCCAGCGTCCCGGTGGCGGTGCCCGCATCACCCAGCACCAGCGTGCCATCGAAGGTCATCTGGCTGTCGTTGGCCAGCGCGATGCGTTCCCAGCCGGTGTAGCGCGCTACCGCGGTGGTCTTGACGTTGTCCATCGCCAGCGCATCGGTGCCGCTTCCTCCATCCAGCCGCGGCACCGCACCCAGGTGCGATTCATTGAGGTCGGACAGCCGCGCGATGTCGTCGCCCTCGCCCATGTCGATGAGGTCGTGCACCACCCCGCCGCCGCTCCAGTCCAGCGTGTCGTTGCCCACGCTCATGCGGATTTCGCCGCGCACCGTGCCGCCGGTGAGGGTCACGCTGTCATCGCCGCCACTGACACTGATGTTGCCGCCGATGTAGCCATCGGACAGGATGATCGTGTCGCGGCCGAAGCCGGTGACCAGGTTGCCATCGATGGTGCCGCCGGACATGTCGAACACGTTGTTGTCCAGCTTCATGTTGACCCGGCCGATGCGGCCGCCGGTCATCTCCGCGTAGTCGCCATCTTCGAACGCACCGACGATGCGGCCGCCGGTCATGCGGAAGGAATCGTAGTTGTCACCCTGCAGCAGCGCCCCGATGCTGCCGTCGGTCATCAGGAAGCTGTCGATGCCGTTGCCCTGCTGTACGGTGCCGGTGATGCTGCCACCGCTGACCTGCAGGCTGTCGGCACCGTCGCCCTGGTCCAGCGAGGCCAGGCTGCCTGCACTGAGCACCGCCACATCGTCACCGCTGCCCTGCGTGGCCGCGCCCGCCACGCTGCCGCCCTGCACCTCCAGCCGGTCGTTGCCCGCGCCCTGCGCCAGCGCCCCGCCGATGCGGCCGCCGCTGCGCAGGATGGCGGTGTCATTGCCGCCGCCCTGGTCGACAGCGCCGGCGATGCTGCCGGACAGATCAAGCAGATCGTCACCGTCGCCCAGCGCCATGGCGCCGCTCAGCGTGCCGCCTGCGTCGATGAAGACCTGCTGCGCGCCCGCATCACCGCTGACGTTGGCGGCGCCGCCGGCCTGGGTCTGCAGCACGTTCTGCAGCCGCAGCGTGGTGCCGCCGGCCATCGACACGCCTGCGGTCTGCAGTGCGCTGGCCGCGACCAGCGTGCCGCCCAGCAGCGATGTCGCCCCGCCTGCGTTCGTGGTGCCGGCCAGGGTCAGCACGCCCGCGCCGGCTTTTTCCAGCGCGCCGGTTCCGTTGATGGCGCCCACGTAGGTGCCGTCGTCGGCCTGTGCGAAGCGCACCAGCCCGTTGTTGGTGACCGTCGGTGGCAGGCTCTGCGCGCGTGCTTCCAGCGTACCCGCCGGCTCGACCACCACCTGCCCGGTGTACTGCGCGTTGTTGCCGGTCAAGGCCAGCGTGCCCGCCTGCACGGTTGCCAGGGTGACCCCGGTGATGGTGCCGGACAGCGTCCAGCGGCCGCTGTCATTCTTGGTCAGCGCTTCGAAGCCGACGAAGTTGCCGGGCAGCGTGGAATCGCCGGTGCCGCTGAGGAAGATCACATCGGTACCGGCGCCGCCGCTGAAGTTGCCGGTGATCACCGAGCCGGTGAACAGGCGCAGGATGTCATCGCCGCCGGCCAGCGACACATTGCCGATCACCTGCCCGCGATTGGTGAAATCCAGCGCGCCGTTGCCGGACCCGCCGATCACCGTGCCGGGGGCCTGGATGATGCCGGTCTCGGTATTGATGACGGTGTTGAGGCCACTGGTGTTCTGCGACCAGATGGCGACCGAGTTGCTCGCGCGGATCGTGCCACTGTTGGTGACCACGTTGCCCGCGCCCTGGAAGTTGATCGCCTCGGCGCTGCCCTGTGTGCCCTGCGCGAGGATCTGCCCGCCAGCTGCCACGTTGATGATGCCGTTGCTGCGCACCTCCACGGTGTTGCCACCAGTGTTGAACAACCCCGCGACGCTGGTTGCGGTGGCGCTGACGGTGCTGCCGGCGCCGATCGAAACGGTCGCGTTGTCGCGCAGCGAGATCGCGTTGGCGTTACCCACGGCAACCGTGGCACCGGGCTGCAGTTGCACCGAGCGGTTGTCTTCGGCCGCGTTGTTGCCGGTGCCCAGCGTGCTGGTCCATGGCGTGGGCGGGTTGGCGTCGCAGACCGTGCTGGTGCCGGTGGTGATGCAGTCGGCACTGACGTTCAGGGTAGCCAGCAGCAGCGCGGTGCCTGCCATGGCCCGCGAGTGGAGAAGCGTTGAGATGCTGAATGCAAGCCGGGAAGGAACGGGACGGTGCATGGGACGTTCTCCAACATGATGATCGGAAGAAACGAAATGCGACTGAACGTGCCGGCATCGACGCCCACCCCGTGCCCCGCCCGCCTGCTGCGGTTGTCCCCGGACTGTCCCCTGCGTCAGTAACCGTAAGGGTCCTGCGGCCGCAGTCTGACACTGCCGCCTAGTTATTTTCCACATCTTAAATGTGATGAAGTTCAGGCATTAAGCGTGAATACGCGCGCCTCTCACCGCTCTGCAACATCACTGAACGGGTTCAGATCTTCAGGTAGATACGGCGGGTGTCCAGCCACCAGGCCACCGCCCACCACGCAGCGACGAAGGCCACGGCGATCAGCAGCGAGGCCGTTGCCAGCTGCGTCGGCAGTGCGCCGGCGGCAATGTTCCAGGCTGCCTGCCAGAGGCCGCTGGCGCCGAGCAGCACCGACATCACCGACGCGCCGAGGTACACGGTGATGGCATTGACGCCGAAGCGGCGCCCCAGCGCTGGCCAGCCGTGCTGGTCGACCAGCCAGTGCGCGGCGAGCAGGGCGATGATCGCCAGCCCCCCCGTCCAGAGCACGTACGGGGGCGTCCACAGATGCTTGTTGAGTGGCAGCCAGGCCGCTGCCGCCAGGCCGATCGCCAGCAACAGCGCGCCGCCGAAGGCCAGCCGCAGCGTCTGCCCGGCGCGCAGCATCTGCCCCGCCAGCAGCCCAAGCAGCGTGCTGGCCAGCGCACCCAGCGTACTGGCCAGCCCTTCCGGATCATGGCCCAGCCCGGTCGCCGCGTCGTACTGGTAGATCCACGGGGCGAACAGCGCCGTGTCCAGCCGACTGACCGGATTGTGCAGCGGCGCCAGCGTATCGGCGGCCAGCAGCAGGCCCGCATAGCCGGCCAGCAGCACCACCAGCGCCGTCCATTGCAGCCGCGCACGCGCATGCACCGCCAGCAGGCCGACCAGCGCCGAACACACCGCGATGCGTTGCAGTACGCCCCACAAACGGTAGTGCGGCAGCTCCAGCAGCCACCACGCCAGCGCGTGCAGCAGCAGGCCGGCAACCAGTATCCGCAGCGCGCGGGTCAGTACGCCGCGCGCCAACGCAGGCCGCGCCACCGCGTCGGCGGCGCGTGGCACCACGCTGAACGCCATCGACACGCCGACCAGGAACAGGAAGAACGGAAACACAAGGTCGGTGGGCGTGCAGCCGTGCCACGCCGCATGCAGCAGTGGCGCATGCACGTGGCCCCAGTCACCCGGGTTGTTGACCAGCAACATCGCCGCCACGGTGATCCCGCGCAGTGCATCGATCGATGCCAGGCGCGCGCCGGCGGCCGTGCTCATGCTGCTTCGTACTGCCCGGCGATCCAGGTACCGCGCACCTGCAGGGCATCGTCCAGCAGCACCAGGTCGGCCTGGAAGCCCTCGGCGATATGGCCCAGGCGATCATCGACGTTGAGGAAGCGCGCGGGATAGGTCGAGGCCATGCGTGCTGCTTCGGCAAGCGGCTGGCCGAGCAGCTGCACGGTGTTGCGCACTGCCGTGGCCATGTCCAGCGCCGAACCGGCCAGCGAACCGGCCGCGTTGCGCACCACGCCGTCCACGGCGGTGATGATCTCACCGTACAGTTCGTAGCTGGGGTCATCCGCACCGACCGGCGGCATCGCATCGGTCACCAGCAGCAGGCGGCCGCGCGGCTTGGCGGCAAGCGCCACGCGCAGGCTGCCCGGATGCACGTGCACGCCATCGACGATGATGCCGACCCAGCTGTCGCGGTCTTCCAGCGCGGCCCCCACCGCACCCGGCTCGCGGCCCTGCAGCGGTGACATCGCGTTGTACAGGTGGGTGAAGCCACGGATACCGGCATCCAGCCCGGCACGCACTTCTTCATAGCTGGCTGCGGTATGCCCGGCCGCCACGATCACCCCACGCTCCACCAGCGCGCGGATGGTCTCCAGCGGCACCCGCTCCGGCGCCAGCGTCAGCAGGGTCACGCCATTGTCCAGCGAGGCCGCCAACGCGATTTCATCGGCGTCCGGCACGCGGAACTTGCTGACATCGTGCGTGCCTTTGCGCGCCGGCGCGATATAAGGACCTTCCAGGTGGATGCCGATCACCCCGGGCACCTCCTGCGCGATGGCATCGTGGGTAGCGGCGATCGCCGCGCGCATCACCTGCAGGTCATCGCTGATCAGCGTCGGCAGCAGCGCGGTGGTGCCGAAGCGGCGATGCGCCGCGGCGATCGTGCGCAGGGTCGCCACGTCCGGGGTGTTGTTGAACAGCGCACCGCCGCCCCCATTGACCTGCACGTCGATGAAGCCAGGCAGCAGCCACCCACCGCCCAGGTCCACCTGCTCGTCGGCCTGCCCCAGCTGCGGCGCCGCGTCGGGCAGCACCGCAAGGATGCGACCGTCTTCGATCACCAGCGCGAGGTCATCGCGGAATTCGTCGCCCACCAGCATGCGGGCATTGCGCAGCACCTGCTTCATCAGACGGTCTCCGTGACCTTGTTCAGATGCGGCGGCAGGTCGGGGTTGTGCCCGCGACGCAGCGCCAGCGCGTTGATCGCGCGGTAGAAGCTCTGCACCGTCAGCAACGGCGCGCAAAGCGGATGCGGCGCCGCTGCCACCGGCAGGCCACCGCCAGCGCCTGCCAACCACACCTGCGCACCGCGGGCGGCGAACTCGTCGGCCACCGCGCGCGTACCGGCACCGGTTTCGTCGGGCTGGGCGAAGGCCAGCACCGGGAAGCCCGGCCCGACCAGCGCCATCGGCCCGTGCTTGACCTCCGCCGAGCTGTACGCTTCGGCATGCAGGCCACAGGTTTCCTTGAACTTCAGCGCCGCTTCCTGCGCCGCGCCCAGGCCGAGGCCACGCCCCAGCACGAACAGATTGGACGCCTCGACCAGGCCCTCGGTGACCGTGCTCCAGTCCGCCTGCCAGGCCTGGCGCAATGCCGCCGGCAGCGCCTCCAGTGCCGCACGCAGCGCGCTGTCCTGCTTCCAGTACGCGGCCAGCTGCAGCACAGCGGCCAGCGAGGCGAGATAACTCTTGGTCGCCGCTACGCTGCGCTCGGCACCGGCGTGCAGCGGAATCACCGTATCGGCCAGCTGCGCCAACGGCGAATCCTCCACGTTGACCAGCGCCACCACGCGCGCGCCGGCGGCCTTGGCCGCTTCGGCATTGCGCAGCAGGTCCGGGCTCTTGCCGGACTGGGAGATCACGATGAACAACGCACCGCGCAGCTGCAACGGCGCGGCATACACAGATCCCACCGAGGGCGAAGCGGACGCCACCACCAGCCCGAGCTGGGTTTCCAGCAGGTACTTGGCATAGGTGGCGGCATGGTCGGAGCTGCCGCGCGCGCAGGTCACCACGAACGGCGGCGGCGCAGCGCGCAGGCTGGCAGCCAGCGTCTCCATCACGCCATGGTTGCGCGCGAACTGGGCTGCGATGACATCGGCCGCCTCGGCGGCTTCGCGGAACATCAACGTGTCGGCAGGGGCTGGCAGGGTCATGGCGGTACTCAAGGGGGATCGGAAGGAAGGGCGCGCGCGGCGGCCGGACGCATCGGCGCGGTCGAACCACGCACCACCAGCTGCGGCACGAAGCCCTGGTTGTGCAGCGGCGACGGCGCATCGTCATACGCATCGCTGCGCAGCTGTGCGATCAGCAGGCGCGCGGCATGCCGGGCGATGTCTTCGGTGGCCTGCTTGGCGGTGGTCAGCGGTGGCCAGGACTGGCGCGAGAACGGACTGTCCTCGAAGCCGGCGATGGACAGGTCATAGGGCACGTTCATGCCGGCCGACTTCGCTGCCGCCAGCACGCCGGCGGCGATTTCGTCGTTGGACCCGAAAATGGCGGTCGGCGGTTCGCGCAGCGCCAGCAGGCGCCGTGCACCGCGGAAGCCGTCGTCGAAGGTGTAGTCGCCCTGCACCACCAGGTGCTTGTCCACGGTCATGCCGTAGTCCTTCAACGCGGCTTCGTAACCGGCGTGGCGCTCCACCGAAGATCGGTGCGAACTGCCGCCCCACAGGAAGCCGATGCGCTGGTGACCGAGCTGGATCAGGTGCTCGGTGACCTCGTAGGCGGCCTCGCGGTCGTCCACGAACACGCACGCACCATCGGCCGGGTCTTCGGTGGCCGCGATGATGCGCACCAGCTTGATGCCGCGCGCGGTCAGTGCCTGCACCAGGTCACGGCGCTCGGACATCGGTGCGGTCAGCACCAGCCCGGCCAGCCGCGAGCGCTGCACCCAGTCGGCCAGCTCTTCGGCCAGCAGCGGCGAACTGGAATCACACGGGTGGATCTGCAGCCCGAAGCCGGTTTCGCGGCAGGCCGCCAGCACGCCGTTCTGCACGCCGATGATGTGGTACGGGTTGGGGTTGTCATACACCAGACCCACCACGAAGGTGGTGCCGCTGCGCAGGTTGCGCGCCGAAGGATCCGGCTCGTAATCCAGTTCGGCCACCGCGCGCAGCACCCGCGCGCGGGTGGCCTGCATCACCGACGGCTCGTTGTTGATGACGCGCGACACGGTCTTCAGCGAGACCTTGGCCTTTTCGGCGACATCCTTGATTGTGGCTCTGCGCATTGCCGTTCCCTGCGATTGATCCGTGGCGCCCATGATCGCCGATCAGGCAGCGTCGCGTGGCAGGCCCGCGCGGTGCCCGATGGTCGAATAGAACAGGATGTACAGGTAGCAAGGGACCATCAGCAGCAGGAACACCAACTGGAAGTTGACATGCTGCTTGAGCACGGCAAAGGCCTGCGGAATGATCGCACCGCCCGCGATGCCCATCACCAACAGGGCCGAACCGGTCTCGGTGAAGCGGCCCAGGCCGCGGATCGCCAGCGGGAAGATCGCCGGCCACATCATCGCGTTGGCGAATCCAAGCAGTGCCACGAAGGCGACCGATACATACCCATGGGTGAAGTAGGCGCCCACGCAGAACAGTACGCCGAGCGAGGCGGAAATGCTCAGGTAGCGCGACTGGGAAACAAAACGGGGGATCAGCAGCAGGCCCACCACGTAGCCCACCAGCATCGCCCCCAAGGTAAGCGAGGTGAACATCTTGGTCTGGTCCAGCGGCAGGTCGAATCCGTGGCCGTAGGTGCCGATGGCATCACCGGCCATCACTTCCACGCCCACATAGACGAACAGGCAAAGCACGCCCAGCCACAGGTGCGGGAACTGGAAGATGCTGCTGCGCTCGATCCCGCCCTTGCCCGCCGGTGCGGCGTTGGCCTCGGAGGATTTCAGTTCGGGCAGCGGCGAGAACAGGACCGCCACCGACAGCACCACCAGCAGCGCCGCCATGCCCAGGTAAGGCGCATGGATCTTGGCGGCGAAGTCGTTGAGCAGTGCCGCGCGCGTTGCAACGTCCGCCTGCTCCACCGCGGTGGAAAGGTCGCCCACGCCATGCAGCACAAGGGTGCCGATCAGCACCGGCGCGAGCATGCCGGCGACCTTGTTGCAGATACCCATCAGCGCGATGCGCCGTGCCGCGGTTTCAATCGGCCCGAGGATGCTGATGTACGGATTGATCGCGGTCTGCAGCAGCGCAAGACCGCTGCCGATGATGAAAAGACCGCCCAGCGCGCCCGGGTACCAACGTTGGGTGGCGAACTCCCCGAAAGTCGCTGCACCGGCGGCCATCACCAGCAGGCTCAGGCTCAGCCCTTTCTTCATGCCGGTACGGCGCAGTATCCATGAGGACGGCAGCGCCAGGAAGAAGTAGGACAGGTAGAACACCATCAGCACCAGGAACGCGCCGACTTCGTCGAGCTCGAAAGCCAGCTTGACGAAGGTGATCAGCGGTCCGTTGAGCCAGGTGAAGAAACCGATCAGGAAGAACAGCACGCCGACGATGGCGATGGACGTGGTGACGCTGGTACGCGCACCTGCAGCGTGGACGGCGGACATCGGCAAGGCTCCTGCTGCGACTCCGCACGGGGCGTCGTCGACGAGTGGCTGGGAACAACGTTGTCACATTCTTTCGACGGCCGTGGGGACTTTGTCAACTCACAAAATCCGCGGCGCCCTGTTTGCTGCATTGCCGCATGTCTTCAGATGCAGGACCCGATGAATGCGCTCGATCGCTGGAGCGCCGGTGCGGCGGGACTTTGCCCGGCCGATGGAAGGTCGACGTGTAATCGTTTTCGGTCGAAACCATCCCTTGCAATGCAGCAACGAAAAATTCACGAAGCCGTTGACATCGTTGTCAACAGAGCTTCATATTCCGCTCAACGGCGGGTCAATCATGGCCCGCACTCCGCAGGAGCCCGCGTGACCGCTGCCAGCCATCCCGCACCCACCCCCGCCCTCTCCACTGCAGCGCCGGGCTTCCTGGCCGCAGACGTGGGTGGAACCCATGTCCGGGTGGCCCGCGTCGAGGCCAGCGGCGATGCAGCGCATCCGGTGCGCGTGCTGGACTACCGCAAGTACCGCAATGCGGACCACCCTGGCCTGGGCGCGATTCTTTCCGACTTCCTCGGCGACGGCATGCGGCCAGCGCATTGCGTGGTGGCCACCGCCGGCTACGCCCGTGAAGACGGCACGGTGATCACCGCGAACGTTCCATGGCCGCTGTCCGCTCGTCAGCTGGAAACCGAGGTCGGCGTGCAGCACGTGCACATCGTCAATGATTTCGAAGCCGTGGCCCACGCGGCGGCCCAGGTCGATGCAAGCGGCGTGCTGCAGTTGTGCGGGCCGGACAGCGCGCCCATCGGCCCCACCCTGGTGGTAGGCCCTGGCACCGGCCTGGGAGCGGCACTGTGGATTCCGACCGCGCACGGTCCGGTGGTGCTGGCGACCGAAGCCGGCCAGGCCAGTCTCGCCGCCAGCGACGAGCTGGAAATGGCGATCCTGCGCCACATGTTGCGCGGCCGTTCCCATGTGTCGGTAGAGCATGCGCTGTCGGGTCCCGGCCTGATCAACCTGTACACCGCGCTGTGCGCACTGGAAGACCAGCCCGCGCTGCTGGGCAGCCCCGATGCGGTGACCGCTGCGGCCATCGCGGGCACCGATGCGCTGGCACGCAGGGCGCTGGACGTGTTCTGCGGCCTGCTTGGCAGCACCGTTGGTGACATGGCCCTGCTGTACGGCGCCCATGGCGGGGTCTACCTGGCCGGCGGCATCCTGCCGAAGATCCGCGACTACCTGCGCGACAGCACCTTCGTCGCGCGCTATCTCAACAAGGGACCGATGAGCGAAGCGCTGCAGCGGATCCCGGTGAAGGTGGTCGAGCACGGCCAGCTGGGCGTCATCGGCGCCGCCAGCTGGTACCTCGGCCAGCAGCCCCGCTGAGGATGCAGCGCGCTGGAGCGCGCGGCGGCCTGGACGAACGACGCGGTACCCGGAACACGCAGCACGCTGTACCCGGAACACCCGACCCGCCGGCCGCGGCGAGGTCGTACGACAGCAACAACCACGCGCCGACGCGGCGAAACTTCGTGTGATGAGGAGAGACATCATGAACACCCGCAAGTCCGTACTTTCGGCCGCCATCGTCGGCTGCCTGGCCTTCAGTGCCCACGCCCAGCAGACCCAGACCCCGCAGGACCTGGACACGATCACCGTGGTCGGCATCCGCGCCAGCCTGGAAAAATCCCTGGACACCAAGCGCAACAACGTCGGTGTGTCCGAAGCGATCACCGCCGAGGACATCGGCAAGTTCCCCAGCACCAATGTGGCTGAAGCGCTGTCGCAGATTCCCGGCGTCACCCTGGACCGTCGCTTCGGCCAGGGCGAGCGGGTCAGCATCGACGGCACCGACCCCAGCCTCAACCTGTCCTTCCTGGATGGCCACCCGGTCGCCCAGGCGATCTGGTTGTATGGCGAACAGCCCAACCGCGGCTTCGACTACACCCTGCTGTCGCCGCAGATCCTCGGGCGTGCGGAGATCATCAAGTCCTCCGAAGCACGCCTGACCGAAGGCAGCCTCGGCGGCACCGTGCTGATGCACACCCGCCAGCCGCTGGACCTGAAGAAGAACGAAGTGGCTGCCTCGGTGGGTTACAGCTACAGCCAGCAGGCCAGCGAAGGCAAGCCGAACGCATCGGCGCTGTACAGCTGGAAGAACGACGATGAGACGTTCGGCATCGCGGTGTCCGCGCAGCATTACGAAGAAGCGATCGACCGCCAGGGCATCGAGGTCTTCGGCTACGCCAAGGCCAGCAGCTTCACCAACGCACCGGGCGTGGCGGGTGATGTCGACGTGCCGAACTCGATCAACGCCGCCTGGTTCCAGCAGGAGCGCAAGCGCGACAGCGCCGTGGTCAACCTGCAGTTCAAGCCGACCGAGGAACTGGAGTTCAACCTGAGCGGGCTGTACATCAAGGAAAACTTCGACAACTACAACCAGTCGATGTATTCCTTCCTGACCTGGAACGACGGCACGCGCAACGCCATCGACCAGCTCGGCGACGTGCGCAACGGCGTGGCCACCAGCGGCCATTCCAATGCCAACGCAGATGCCACCAGCGGCACGGTCATCTATGACAACAACGTGCGCGAATCCGAAGTCACCACCAAGGGCCTGGACCTGCGTGGCGCCTGGAAGGGCGAAGGCTGGGGCGTCAACGGCCAGGTCGGCCAGAGCAAGTCGGAAAACAAGAACCTGGCACAGTACTTCATCGAGCCGGTGTACAACGGGGGCTACAGCTGGAGTGTCGATGATGGCCTGACCTTCGATGATCCGGCAGGCGCGCGTGACCCGGCCAACTGGGGCGCTCCCGGCGGCTGGCTCGGCAACAACGGCATCTTCGCCACCGACAGCAAGGACACCTACGCGCAGCTGGACTTCAACGTGCAGTTCGACAGCGTGTTCAACCAGCTGCAGCTCGGCGTGCGCCACGGCAAGCACGAAGAAAACTTCGAGCTCAACGTGTACAGCGGCGTGCGCACCGGCACCTTGGCCGACGTCGGCACCATCGGCCTGACCGACGGCATCCAGGGCTTCGGTGACGACCAGTCGCGCCACATCCAGGTCGGCCGTGACAACGTGCTGGCCTGGGTCAAGGGCAGCCCGTTGGACTTCGCCAATCCGGATCCGTCCAGCTACCTCAACAACAGCTGGGCGCTGGAGCAGACCAACAACGCGGCCTATGCGCAGTTGAACTTCTCCAACGGCCCGCTGCGCGGCAACGTGGGCGTGCGCTACGTCGATTCCAAGACCGACGGCAGCGGCTTCGTCTACGGCGGCACGCCGACCCTGACCGACCTGGACAGCAAGTGGCAGACCCAGTCCAAGAAGGAAGACTTCGTGCTGCCGTCGGTGAGCCTGGCCTGGGATACCGACAGCGACTGGGTGTTCCGTTTCTCCGGTGCGAAGGTGATCGCCTGGGCACCGTACAACCAGATGGTCAACAACACCTTCCTCAACGATACCCAGCTGACCGGTTCGGGCGGCAACGCCAACCTGTCGCCGTATGAGTCGTGGAACTTCAACGCTTCGGCCGAGTACTACTTCGCGCCGCAGGCCGTCGTGGCGTGGTCGATCTTCTACAAGAAGATCGAGAACTACATCGACACCTCGGCCACCATCGAGCGCCAGTACAACTCGATCCGCGATACCTCGCCGCTGACCTGGGACAGCATCGTCGGCACCAACGGCTGCACCGCCGATGGTTACTGCGACTACAGCATCCAGCGTCCGCGCAACGCCGGCAGCGGCCACGTCAAGGGCTTCAACCTGAGCTTCCAGCAGCCCTTCGGCGAAAGCGGCTTCGGCCTGACCGGCAACTACACCTACGCCAACGGCGAGAACAACACCGGTGATCCGCTGCCCTACCAGTCGCGCAACGCCGTGGCCTTCAGCCCCTACTACGAGAAGGGCCCGCTGAATGCCCGCCTGACCTACAACTGGCGTGACAGCTACCTGGCCGGCGGCTACGTGGCCGGCGCCGCACCGGCCAGCGTGGACGACTACGCCGAACTGGGTGCGAGCATCGGCTACACCTTCAACGAGAACTGGTCGCTCAACATCGACGCTCAGAACCTGCTGGACGAGACCTACTTCCAGTACCTGGGCGACAAGGAGCACCTGGCCGGCAAGTACAAGAGTGGCCGCCGCTACATGGCCACGGTGCACTTCAAGTTCTAAGCTGCAGCTGGCAATGTCCCATCGCAACGGGCCCGGTCATCCGGGCCCGTTGCATGATGGGGACGGTAAACGGATGGTGCCGGCGGATGATCGGCGCCCCTCCACCACAGGAGTCACCTGATGCGCTTCACCTCCCTGGCCCCGCTGCTGCTGTGCCTGGCCATCGCGCCGCTGGCACGCGCCGCCGATGCACCGGCCATCGACAACGCCCCCGGCCCGTTGCTGCGCGACGGCAGCCTGCCGCTCATTCCCGCCCCGGCCCACGTGCAGCGCACGCAGGGCGCAGGCTTCACGCTTACCGCATCGACGCCGCTGTCCGCCCAGGGCGACGCTGCCCGGCGCGTGGCCGCCCAGTTTGCCGCGCTGCTGGCGCGTAGTGGCGGTCCGACACTGGTACCGTCTGCGGGCAACGCGGCCGGTGGGATTCGCTTCGTGCTGGAGAGCGTGACGACCAACAGTCGTCACCCACCAGGTGCAGAGGGCTACACGCTGGAGGTGGGCCCCTCCGGCATCAGCGTGCGCGCTGCCACCGAGGCCGGCCTGTTCTATGGCGCCGCCACGCTGGCCCAGCTGGCTACCGGCGGCAGCGATGGACGCATCCCGGCGGTGCGCATCGAAGACGCCCCGCGCTTCAGCTGGCGCGGCCTGATGCTGGATTCGGCGCGGCATTTCCAGAGCCTGGACGAGATCAAGCAGGTGCTCGATGCAATGGCCGCGCACAAGCTCAACACGTTCCACTGGCATCTCACCGATGACCAGGGCTGGCGCATGGAGATCAAGCGCTACCCGAAACTGACCGAGGTCGGCAGCTGCCGCATCCCGGCCGGTGACGGCGGCCGGGACCCGGCCACCGGCGCACCCCGTCCGTACTGCGGCTTCTACACCCAGCAGCAGATCCGCGAAGTCATCGCCTACGCCGCCGCGCTGCATATCCAGGTCATTCCGGAAATCGACGTACCCGGCCACGCCACCGCCGCCATTGCCGCCTACCCGGAGCTGGGCGTACTGGATACGCCGCTGCAACCGCTGAGCGAATGGGGCGTGTTCCCCAACCTGTTCAACACCGAGGAAAGCACGTTCACCTTCCTGGAAAACGTGCTGGAAGAAGTCATCGCGCTGTTCCCGTCGACCTACGTGCATGTGGGCGGCGATGAAGCCGTGAAGGACCAGTGGATCGCCTCGGCACGTGTGCAGCAGCGCATGCGCGAACTGGGCGCCAGCGATGAGATGCAGATGCAGAGCCATCTCATCAAGCGTCTGGAAACCTTCCTGGAACAGCACGACCGGCGCCTGATCGGTTGGGATGAAATCCTCGAAGGCGGCCTGCCGCCGCAGGCCACGGTGATGTCCTGGCGCGGTACCGAAGGTGGCCTGAAGGCTGCCAGCGAAGGCCACGACGTGGTGATGTCGCCGGTCACCGACATGTACATGGACTATCTGCAGACGTCATCGCCGAACGAGCCGCCGGGCCGTCCGTTGCTCACCACGCTGGCACGTACCTACGCCTTCGAGCCGGTGCCGGCCACGCTGGCAGCGGATAAGCAGCACCACATCCTCGGCCTGCAGGCCAACATGTTCACCGAACACACGCGCAGCTACGCCCGGCTGCAGCACAACCTGTTCCCGCGCCTGGCCGCGGTTGCAGAAACCGGCTGGAGCCCGGTGCAGCAGCGCGATTTCCGCGACTTCCTGGCCCGCCTGCCGGCACAGCTGCAGCGCTACCGCGCGTGGGGCCTGGCCTATGCACAGACGCCGTTCGAGGTGGCAGTCGCGCATCAGGACGACCGCCGCGCCGGCAGCGTGCAGGTCAGTTTGGAAAATCCGTTGGGCTACGAAGTGCGCTATCGCACCGATGGCCAGCCGGTCACTGCGGCTTCGCCGTTGTACCAGGCTCCGCTGCAGGCACGCGTGCCGGTGACCGTGCACGCTGCCGCGTTCTTCAACGGCCAGCCGCTGGCCGCTGCGCCCAGCGTGGCCGCGTTCACCGCACAGTCGCTGCTGACCCGCCGCGATGACGAACTGCTCACCTGCCCCGGCCCGGGACAGTTGTTGCTGCGGCTGGAAGACGATGGCCCGGCCGACGGCCCCCGTGCGGTGTTCAACGTCAACATCTTCAACCCGTGCTGGCGCTGGGCCGATGCCGATCTCACCGGCATCGGCACGCTGAAGGTCCGTGCGGGGCGTATTCCGTACTACTTCCAGCTGGCCCACGACGAACCGCAGCGCAGGTTCGAAGCGGCCACGCGGGCACACGGTGAAATGAAGATCCGCCGCGGCGACTGCAGCGGCCCGGCACTAGCCGAAGTGGCGTTGCCCGCCAGCGTCGGTGCCGATGGATTCGTCACCCTGGAAGCCACCTTGCCCAAGCAGGCGACCGGCAAGGGCGATCTGTGCATCAGCTTCACCGGTGACACCCGGCCGGCGATGTGGGTGCTGGACGAAGCCACCCTGGCGCGGTAACGCGCGCAGCAGACCCGGTAGCCCCGGTCAGCCCTCAACCGCGCAGGCGAAGCAACAGGTCCCGCCACGGCGTCAGTGCCGTGGCGAGGCCAACCACCACCCCGACGGTATTGGCCAGCGCATCGGCGGGGTCGGCCATCCGTGTTTCGGTCAGCGCCCCCTGGGCGAACTCGATGCCAACGCCCATCAGTACCAGGCCCACCGCTATCCACAGCAGCGCGCGGCCGCGCTGGAACAGCTGCACCGCACTGCCCCCCAGCAGGAAATACGCCAGGAAGTGCTCCACCTTGTCACTGCCCTGGGGCAGCGCCAGCGGCGGCGGCGGGATCAGGCAGACCACGATCACCGTCAGCACCGCGGCCAGCCACACACCCAGCCAGAACCGCGGATGGCGCAGTGGCTTGAGCCACCTGCCGCTCACAGCCGCCAGCTCAGGTCACCCAGTTCGAAGGATGGTTCAAAATCCACGTCGCGCTGCAGGCCGATCACCTGGAAGCGCTCGCCCATGCCGCTGGGCAGGGTGAGCTTCTTGACCTCCTCGCGCAGCTGCACCCGGCCCACGTCGTCGGTGCGCTCATCAGCCAGTGCCAGCACCTGGTCCAGCCCGTTGCCGAGCAGGAAACTGGCCTGGCTGCAGTAACCGGCCAGGTCGAACCCCGCGTGCAGGCCGGCTTCGGCCATGGCGGTAAAGTCCACCGAAGCGGTGATGTCCTGCAGGCCCGGCCACAGATGGACGTCGTTGTGTACGTGGTGGCGGTAGAACGCACGCACGGTGCCGTCATCGCGTTCGGGCAGGTAGTACTCGCCGCGGTTGTAACCATAATCAACGAACAGCATCGCGCCGCGCTTCAGTCCGCCGGCCACCGCCTGCAGCCAGTACGGCAGCTGCGGCAGCAGCTCGGAGCGGTAGCCATCGGCGAACGGCGTGTCCAAGTAACGCTCCAGATGCCGTACCGCGCCGTTGAGCAGCATGTCCGCCGGTGCCGTGGCGCGCACGAACTGGCCATCGGCATCCAGCGCCACGGTCTCTTCGTACACCTCACCGGCCTGGATCACGAAGCGCGGGGTCGGCAGCGCGTCGATCACCTCGTTGGCGAACACCACGCCTTCCCAGTCGTCATCGAATGGCCGGTCCAGCCATTCCACGCTCCCGCCGATCTCTGCCGGGAGGTTCTGCTGCAGGCGCTCGCGCTGGCGCTGGCGCAGGTCGGCGCTGGGCTCCAGGATCGCATAGCGCGCCGGCAGTGCCTGCAGTTCCGCCAGCCGCAGCAGCAGCGCTTCGGCGAAGGCACCGGTCCCCCCGCCGAGCTCGAGCAGGCGGGCCTGCGGCCCCAGCTGGCCGAACACCGGCGCCAGTGCATTGGCCACGGTGGCGGCGAACAATCCGCCCATTTCCGGCGCGGTGGTGAAATCACCGCCGGCACCGAACTTGCTGGCGCCTGCACTGTAGTAACCCCATCCGGGGGTGTACAGGCACAGTTCCATGAAGCGCGAGAACGGGATCGCGCCGCCCTGCGCGCGGATTTCATCGCGCAATGCGGCTGCCAGCTGTTCGCTGTGGGCCAGGGCGTCGGTATCGGGCAGGGGAAGGGTGGACTGCATGGCGTCTTCAAATGCGGTGACAATGGTGCACAGGATAGCCGAGCCATGGAGTACCCGATGACCCCCACCGCCCCCGTGGCCCTGATCACCGGCAGCGCGCGCCGCATCGGTGCAGCCATCGCCGGTCATCTGCACCAGGCCGGGTACCACATCGTGCTGCATGCCAATCGCTCCAGCGACGAGCTGCAGCAGGCAGCCTTCGCCTTCGAACTGGCGCGGCCGGGCAGTGTGCTGGCGCTGCAGGCCGACCTGCGCGACAGCGACGCCCTGGCCGACCTCGTCGAGCAGGCGGTCGCCCATTTCGGCCGGCTGGATGCGCTGGTCAACAATGCCTCCAACTTCTTCGCCACCCCGCTCGGGCAGATCACCGCCGAAGCGGTCGATGACCTGTACGCGGTGAATGCGCGCGCGCCGCTGCTCCTGGCCCAGGCCGCTGCACCGCACCTGCGTCGCAGCCACGGCAGCATCGTCAACCTCACCGACCTGCACGGCAGCCAGCCCATGCGCGACCATCCGGCCTACTGCATGGCCAAGGCCGCGCTGGAAATGGTGACCCGCTCACTGGCACTGGAACTGGCGCCCAAGGTGCGGGTGAACGCGGTGGCGCCCGGGGCCATCCTGTGGCCGGAAACCGGCAAGGATGATTTCGCGCGCGAGGCGCTGCTGGCGCGCACTCCGCTGGCGCGCATCGGCACGGTGGAGGAAATCGCCGAAGCGGTGCGCTGGCTGATCGCCGATGCCGGCTTCGTCACCGGCCACACGCTGCGGCTGGATGGCGGGCGCACGCTGTCCTGAGTCAGCGGCTTCGGTAGTGACGACCGCTGCTCGTCAACGTCTGCTCGGTAGTGACGACCGCTGGTCGTCAGCTCCTGCCGCTGCGCTCGCCGAGCATGGAGCGGCGCTACCCTTCAATCGGCACCGGCGCCCAGTTCCACCACCTCGAAGGCATCACCCACCTGGCGGTGGGCCCGCCACAGCGCATCCAGGGTCAGTCCACTGACCGGATCGACGAAGTCCGGCGCGATATCCGCCAGCGGTTTGATCACGAAGGCGTGCTTCAGTTCAGGGCGGGGAATCCGCAGATGTCCCGGCCCCTCCACGATCAGGTCACCGTAGAACACCACGTCGATGTCCAGGGTCCGATCGGAAAAGCGTGGGCCACTGCGATCGCGCCCGTGCCGGTCTTCCAGCGCATGGGCCCAGGCATCAAGGGCCTCCAGCGGCATGTCGGTTTCAATGGCCACCGCATTGTTGAGGAACGCCGGGCCGTCAAAGCCTACTGCCGCCGTGCGATAGGCCGGAGAGACGGTGATGCTGCCGAAACGTTCGGCCAGGGCGGCCACGGCGGCATGCAGGTGGCGGCGGGGCTGGACATTGCTGCCCAGGCTGAGGAGCACGGTGGTCATGCGGGTCATCGGGTGGCAGGGGGGAGGTAATGGCTTCATCACGGCATCACCCGTACCATTGGAACGCACTTGATGGGACGATGCCAATGACTTATTGCGTCGGAATCGAGGTGGACGAGGGGCTGGTCTTTGCCGCCGACACCCGCACCAACGCGTCGGTGGACGATGTACGCGTCCACCGCAAGCTGCATGCCTTCGAATACCCTGGCGAGGCCGTGTTCGTGCTGATGGCCAGCGGCAACCTGGCGACCACCCAGCTGCTGGTCTCACGCCTGCAGCGCGACGTGGAGGAGCAGCGCACGCCCAACCTGCGCAGCCTGCGCCACCTGTTCGAGGTCGCCGAGTATGTCGGTGCGCTGCTGGTGGACAGCCAGGTGAAATGCCGCGACGTGGAACATGGGCACGACGGGGTGAACACCCAGGCGACCTTGATCCTCGGCGGACAGATCGCCGGCGAACGGCCCGGACTCTACATGATCTATCCGCTTGGCAACGCCATCTCGGCCTCGCCCGAAACGCCGTACCTGCAGATCGGTGAATCCAAGTACGGCAAGCCGATCCTGGACCGCATCATCCGCCCGCGCACGCGGTTGGACGATGCCGCCCGCACCGCGGTGGTGTCGCTGGATTCCACCATCCGCTCGAACCTGTCGGTGGGCCTGCCGCTGGACCTTGCGCTGGTGCGCCGCGATGAGCTGCGGATCGGCGGACAGCTGCGCTTGAGTGGCGATTCGCCGTTGTATGCGGACATCCACCGCAACTGGGCGCACCGGCTGGAACAGGCAGTCGCCGCGCTTCCCCGCTTCCCGTGGGAACAGCAGGCCTAGCCCGGTCCGGTAGCGCCTGGTCATGCCCGGCGCGCGCGAAGGCGTGACGACCAGCGGCCGTCACCCAGCTACGGCAAGGGCTTGACGGCCAGCGGCCGTCACTA
Organism: Stenotrophomonas chelatiphaga; assembly: GCF_032054965.1. NCBI lineage: Bacteria > Pseudomonadati > Pseudomonadota > Gammaproteobacteria > Lysobacterales > Lysobacteraceae > Stenotrophomonas > Stenotrophomonas chelatiphaga. The sequence goes on from NZ_DAMBRS010000008.1 coordinate 116,894, forward strand.
CCGGTGTGAGCGCAGCGCCTTGGCCACCGAACGGAACACCTGCTGCATCTCCAGGGGTTTGCGCAGCACGTGCAGGGACACGCCCGCTGGCGCTTCCACAGGCGGCATGCAGGCCTCATCGCACAGCAGCAGGGCGGCGCCGCGGAACCCCCGCTGCGACAGCTCCGACAGCAGCGCGCTGGCAGTCAACCACTGCGCCCCGCCATCCAGGATGACCAGCGCGGGCATGGCATCGGGCTCCACCGCCCGCAACGCTGCGGCACCATCGGACGCCAGTTGCAGCAGATAGCCCTGGCTGGACAAGGCATTTCCCAGCAACGACAGGCGGGTCGCCTCGGCATCCACCACCAGGATCGACTGCCCCGTGCCGGCCGCCAATGGCTGGATCGGCGGCTGCGGCAGTTCAGCCTGTTCGCTGGCCGGCAGGTGCAGGTCAAAGCGTGTTCCCTCGCCCGGTGCGCTGGTGACTGCGATGCGGCCGCCACAGCTTTCCACGATCCGCTTGCAGGACACCAGGCCCAGCCCGGTGCCATCCGGCTTGGTGGTGAAGAACGGACTGAACAGTCTTTCCAGGGTGGGCGCATCCATGCCGATGCCGGAGTCGATCACGGAAATCACCAGCCACTGCCGTCCGTGGTGGAGGCCACCAAGGTCCACGCGCAGGGTCAGCGTGCCGCCACCGGGCATCGCCTGCAGCGCGTTGAGTGCCAGGTTCAGCAGCACCTGCTGCAGTTCGGTGTAGTTGCCATCCACCGCCAGCGCGCCGCCCGCCGTCTCCACCTGCAGTTCGACGTCGCTGGGCAGCGTACCGCGCAGCAGCAAGTGCACGGCTTCGAACAGGTGGTGAACCTTGACCCGCTCGCTGGCCCGGGGTGATCCGCGCACGAAAGACAGCATGGACTCGGCCATCTCGTGGCCGCGCCGCCCGCATTCGGCGATGACCTCGGCCATGTGCAGCAGTTGCGGATCCTGCGTGCGGGCCTTCAGCAGCTCCGGCACGATCAGCAACGGCTGCAGGATGTTGCGAAGGTCATGGCTGAGGCCCGCCGCGAGCATCGACAGGCTTTCCAGCCGTTGCGCGCGCATCAGCTCGCCTTCCACCCGCTGCCGTTCGCCCGTGGCCCGCGCATCGCGCACCGCGCGCGCGACCGCCGAAGGCAACCGAGCAGGGTGGTGCTTGAGGATGTAGTCGCTGGCGCCGCGTTGCAGTGCGGCCACCGCCGCGTCTTCGCCCAGCGTACTGGACAGGAACAGGAACGGCAGGTCCGGTTGGGCGAGGCGCACGATGTCCAGGGCCTGGAAACCCGAAAAAGCGACCATGTTCAGCTCGGCCAGCACCACGTCGGGCTGGAAGCCCTGCAGCGCAGCCAGCAGCTGGCGTTCTTCGTCAACGCGGTGGAAGCTTGCGCGCATGCCTGCCGCGAGGATCTGCGCGATGACGCGCTCGGCATCCTCGGGCACGTCCTCGACCAGCAGGATACGCAGCTCACCCGCCTCGGTTTTCACTGGCATGCTCACCCTGGCTCCCCACATTGCCGATCCCCCAGCACACTCCAGAACGCCGCCCCACGCCGCACCACCACGACGCCCGCGAAGGGCGCGTGAAGCCACTATAGTCCAGGACCGCTGCTTTCAACCAACCGACTTGCGAAGTATGCGATCCATCGCTGCCCAGTCGACGACCCGGCTCCCCCCGCTTGGCCCCGGCGCGGGCGCACGCCCATGGGACCGGGATCCGATGGAGAACACCGGCTGGCCGAACGTCCAGTAGGCGACCGAGCCGAGTGCCGCCAGCGTGCCCACCGCCACCAGGATCCTGCGCCAGCTGACTGCCCCGGTCGCCGCTGGCGCCACCCCGTCCGCGGCGCCGGGCAGGGCCGTGTTGCCCAAGCGCACTGGCAGCAGTGCGCCTGTCTCGGCAGCACCAGGCGTGCGGGTCACGGCAATGGCCTGCAGGGGTATCGAGACAGCCGGGTCGGGCGCGCGGATCATCAGTCCATCCATGAAGGAAGCCAGCGTGCGAGTGCAGCAGTGCAGCCCCTGCCGTGCCAGAGCCAGAAACGGCGAAGGCGCCCACAGCGGGCGCCTCTGCCTTTCCGTCATGCCACCGCGCAGGATTACTTCGACGCGGTGCTGGCGACCTTCAGCTGGGTGGAATCGACGCGGGTAACGCCCTTGATCCCCTTCGCCGTGTTGACCGCCTTGTCATGCTCGGCCTTGTTGGCCACGTTGCCCTTCAGGGTCACCACACCATTGACGGTGGTGACGCTGATATCGGTGGCCGGCACATTGCTGCTGACCGCCAGGTCACCCTTGACCTTGGTGGTGATCCACGTATCTGTCACCGGCTCGTTGGAGTCGTGGTTCGCCGCATGGGTGCGGTCGTGAGCCATCGTGGCGTCCTTCTTGGCCGGGTCGTTGGCCATGGCCAGCGGTGCAGCCAGCAGCATGCCCAGGCCAATGGTCGCGGTAAGCAGCTTGGAATTCGTCTTCATCGTACGGTCCTCCTCGTTGGTGGATGGAGTGTCCCGTAACCAGCGTCCAGCCGGCGTGCCGGTACCGTCATGCTGGGGTGAACCGAGGAGCTGCATGCGACATCCGTTCATGTTTTGCACCCCGTGGACGAGCCGTTAGGCTGGTCACCCCTACCCAACGCGGAGCACGCCATGCCTGTTGACCTGCAGGTTGCCCTGATCGGCTATGGCCTTGCCGGGCGGGTTTTCCATGCGCCGCTGATCCAGCACACGCCGGGACTTGCCCTGCACAGCGTGGTCAGTTCGCGTCGAGATGAACTGCGCCGCCACTTCACCGATGTGCACGTGCGCGCCGCGCCCACCGAGGCGCTGGAAGACCCCGCAGTGGATGCGGTGGTCATTGCAACGCCCAACGAACAGCACGCGCCGCTGGCCATCGCCGCACTGCGCGCAGGCAAGCACGTGCTGGTGGACAAGCCCTTCGCACTGGACACCGCGCAGGCGGAAACCGTGCTGCGTACCGCAGAGGAACACGCACGCGTGGTGACCGTGTTCCAGAACCGGCGTTTCGATGCGGACTTCCTTACGCTTCGGCAGTTGCTGGCCAGCGGCGCGCTGGGTGACATCGCCGAATGCCATTCGCACTTCGACCGCTTCCGCCCGCACGTGCGCGACCGCTGGCGCGAGCGCGACCAGCCCGGCGGTGGCCTGTGGTACGACCTGGGTCCGCACCTGCTTGACCAGATGCTGCAGCTGTTCGGTTGGCCGCAGGCGATCACCGCGGACCTGGATTGCCAGCGCGGCGAAGGCAGCACCGACTACCTGCATGCCGTGCTGCACTACCCGCGCATGCGCGCCATCGTGCATGCGGGTTCGCTGGTGGCTGCCGCGGCGCCGCGCTTCACCGTGCATGGCGGCAAAGGCAGCTGGATCAAACACGGACTGGATGTGCAGGAAGCCCAGCTTGCCGCCGGCAAGGCACCCGGTGCGCCCGGCTGGGGCCTGGATCCGCACCATGGCGTCCATTCGGCCTTCGATGCCGAGGGCCAGCTGCAGCACACCACCGTGGACAACCTGCCGGGCGACTACCGGAAGCTGTACAGCGCGTTCGCTGCAGCGATCAATGGCCAGGCGCCTGCCGAGGTCACCCCGCAACAGGCGGTGCAGCTGATGCAGCTGCTGGATGCGGGCCGCCTCAGTGCGAGCGAGCGCCGCACCATCGCGCTGTAAACGTCCGGGCAGCGCCGAGCACCGCCCGGCGCTGCACCATGGCGATCAGATCTTCTTGATCGCGTGGCCGCCGAACTCGTTGCGCATCGCCGCCAGCAAGCGGTCGCTGAAGCTGTTGGACTGGCGGGAACGCAGCCGCTCCAGCAGCGCCAGCGTGATCACCGGCGCAGGCACGTCCAGCGCGATGGCCTCGGCCACGGTCCAGCGGCCCTCGCCGGAATCCTCCACGTAGGGCGCAATGCCATCCAGCGCCGGATTGCGCTGCAGCGCCTGCGCGCTCAGGTCCAGCAGCCAGGAACGCACCACGCTGCCGTGCCGCCATACCTCGGCAACCTGGCCCAGGTCCAGCTCCATCTCTTCCTTCCGCTCCATCAGCGCGAAGCCTTCGGCATAGGCCTGCATCATTCCGTACTCGATGCCGTTGTGGATCATCTTGGTGTAGTGCCCTGCCCCACTCGGTCCCACCCGGGCCCAGCCGCAGTCGGCGGCCGGCGCGAGCGCCTGGAACACCGGCGCCAACTGCTCCACGGTGGCCGCATCGCCGCCGATCATCAGGCTGTAGCCCTCCTGCAGCCCCCACACCCCGCCACTGGTGCCGCAGTCCAGGTAGAAGATGTCATCGTCAGCCAACGAACGCGCGCGGCGCACGGAATCCTGATAGTTGGAGTTGCCGCCATCGATCACCACATCGCCTTCGGCGAGATGCGGGACCAGCTGCGCCAACGTCTGGTCGACGGTATCGCCGGCCGGCACCATCAGCCACACCACGCGCGGTACCGGCAGGGCGGCGACCGCCTCGGCGAGCGTGGCGAAGACCTCCAGGCCGGACTCCGACGCGCGCGTGCGCGCCGCTTCCATCGGGTCATGTCCTACCACGCGGTGGCCGCCACGCTGCAGCCGCTGGGCCATGTTGGCGCCCATCCGGCCGAGGCCGATCATTGCGATATCCATCTGTTTCACCTTTGCGTTGAGGAACCGCGGGCGGCATCGCCACCGGGTCCGGAATCAGAAGTCAGGCTGCCTGGCATTTCGGTCGCCGCGCAGTGGCGCAACTGCGCCTGCTGCCAGCGCCGGTACAGCGTGGTATGCAGATTGTGCACCGTCAGCTCCACCGTGAACGGCGTACGTGGATTGCGGTCCAGCAGGCGTGCGACATGGAAGCCGATGGGCTTTATACCGCGCGGGTGCACGAAGATCAGGAACTGCCGGTAGAACGGATCGTCCAGCACGCCATCCATGCGCGCCACCAGCGCTGCCTCATCATCGGTGAGCGATGCGCGCAGGGAGGGATCCTGATCGGCCAGCAGTCGTTCGAAGAAGCGTACTCCGCGCCGCGGCAGCTGCCGGGACAGTTCCCAGAGTTCCCGGTTGCGCTGGTCGTACCAGCCGAATCCACCGTGCCGGCGCAGCGCGTCGGCCGCCTCCGCGCCCACGTCCACCACGATGAAATTTTCGGCCTGGTTGTTCAGGTCGTCCAGCGTTTCCCGGCCGAGCGCGTGGGTAATGTAACCCGGCGCCCCCATGAAGGCCTGCCGGCCCATCGCCGAGGTGCGCACCGCCTTGCCGTCGGCGAACAGTTCCCCCGCGTGCGCGCCGAGCAGGATGCTGTCGGTGTCGTGCAGGCCGAGGAAGGTGCCGATGCCAAGCTCATCGTTGTCGAACGCAGTGTCGAACGAGGCATCCCCGTGCAGTTCGCGCTGCGTGGCCAGCTGGGCGACCTGGCGGCCGACGCCGCATTCGGTGCGCACCTTGCCGGTGTAGAAAGTTGCCAGCGCCTGGCTGTTGCTGGCCGCAGGCTGGTACCCCCGCCCCAGGCTGCGCGTACGCTGCCAGCCCTGTGCCTGTGCCCCGCGCGCGCCGAAGCCGATCCAGCCGAGCTGCAGCCCTGAAAACCGATAGCCCGGATTGCTTTCCAGCGCGTGCGCCGCACGCCGCGCTGCTTCGCCCACCCGTATCGCGTAGGCACACACACTGGCCGGGTCGTCCAGCAGGCGCTGCATGAATTCCGCGCGCTCGGCAGGCTTCCAGTCGCGCGGAAGCGTGGCGCGCAGATCGCCCTGCGCGTGCGCCTGCCGTAGATCCTCACGGGTACAGACAGGGCCGCCATGCACATCGGGCACCGCCACCGCAGCCGACTCGAAGCGCCATCCCAGGCGCTCCAGCAGCCCCTGCGTGCAATCCGGCGCGGCCGACAGCGCCGTCCCCGGAAGGACCAGCAGGGCCCCCAGCAGCGCAGCGCCTGCGCGCATGCTCAGCGCAACCCGTCGTCCGTGCTGTCGGTCGCCGGTGGATCCGCTGCGGGCGCAGGCGCGGGCGCCGTTGCCGGCACAGCCACCACCGGCAGGTACTGCTGCAGCCGCTGGAAGAACCGGCCGTAGAAATCGCCGTCCTGCACCGTGCTGCTGGCGACCTTCACCAGCGAATCGTCATTGCTGCCGAACGGCAATGACACCGAGCCCAGTGCACCTACCCCGACACTGGCCGAGGTCGGACTCTTCTTCAACGCGTAACGGTCCTGCACCGCGCTGATGAACACCAGCGCCTGCTCGCCGCGTGGCGCACAGGAAATACGCAGCACCAGCTGTTCGTGATCGTCATCGCGGGGCTGGAAATTCTTGCTCCCTTCCACGCCGGTCCCGTCGGCACGGGCGATCGCATAGCCTTGGCTGAGCAGGGTGCGCCGGGCGGCCTCGCAGGCCTCGGCCGGCGAACCGTCCACGGTGCGCGAATACATGTCACCGGAGTCGAAGGATTCGCGCAGCAACGTACTGTCGGCCGCACGTCCACCACAGCCGGACAGGCCGGCCATCAGCAACACGGGAGTAAGGAAGACAGCAGTCCGCATGGACATTCCTGCAGAGATTGACTCAGCGCAGCATAGCGCGCCTGGCGTAAGCGGCAGGTTTACAGCCGTGGCGCGATGCTCGGCACCGCGCGACGGGTTGGTGCGGGTTCAGCACCCGCCTCAGTCGGCCCAGCGACCTGCCCCGGTGGACTGCGGCAGCACCTGGGCAGACAGCGGGCGGTCCTCTTCGAGCAGGTTCACGGCATCGGCCAGGATTGCCGCCGATTCGCGCAGCAGCGGGTCGGGGCGCTTTTCGGCAGCCTTCTCCCGCGCGGCATCCTTGACGATATCGCGCTCGTTGCCGGTCAGGCCATCATCGTTGCTGTCGTCGGCCAGCGGATCCAGGTCCAGGCCCAGTTCCTTGCGCACGGCCTGGCGGTCCACGCGCTGCTTGTCCTGGCGCTCACGCTCGGTGCGGCGTTCGGCTTCGTTGAGCGAGATGTACTTCTTGGCCTTCTCTTCGCGGAACTGCTGCACGTCCTCGTTCCACCACTGGAACTCCTTGTCGGCGGCGATCCGGGTGTCGTGGCGGCTTTCCAGCTTGGGCAGCAGCGGGCCGAAGTTGCCGTACTGGGTGTGCGGCACGGCGGCGATGCGGGTCCACGGCAGCGCATTGTCATAGGTGCTTTCGCCGAACTCGGTGGCGTCCACGCTGGCCGGGAAGGCCAGGTCGGGCACCACGCCCTTGTGCTGGGTGCTGCTGCCGCTGACGCGGAAGAACTGCGCGATGGTCAGCTTGACCTGGCCGAAGCGCTGGGCTTCGCCGCTGGGCCAGCGGTCCAGGTCGACGATATTCTGCACGGTGCCCTTGCCGAAGGTGGTCTCACCAATCACCAGGCCACGACCGTAATCCTGGATGGCACCGGCAAAGATCTCCGAGGCAGAGGCCGAGCCGCGGTTGATCAGCACCGCCAGCGGACCGTCCCAGGCGACCGCTTCGCTGCGATCGCTGTTGACGGTGACGCGGCCACCGGACTCGCGCACCTGCACCACCGGACCCTGCTCGATGAACAGACCGGTCAGTTCGATGGCTTCATCCAGCGAACCGCCGCCGTTGTTGCGCAGGTCCAGCACCACGCCATCGAGCTTGTCGGTCTTGAAACCGGCCAGCAGCTTGGCCACGTCGCGGGTAGCGGACGCGTAGTCGGTCGCGTTGCGGCGACGGCCTTCGAAATCCTGGTAGAACGTCGGCAGCTTGATCACGCCGACCTTGCGCTCGGGCGCTCCGTCCTTGGCCGGGATGGTCAGCGTCTCGCCCTTGGCAGCCTGCTCGGCCAGGCGCACTTTCTGGCGGGTCAGCACCAGCGTGTGGTGCTTGCCGTCCACGCCTTCTTCGGCCGGGATGAACTCCAGCCGGACCTGGGTGTCCTTGCTGCCGCGGATCTTGGCCACAACGTCGTCGATGCGCCAGCCGATCACATCTTCGATCGGGCCGGAGGTGCCCTGGCCGACGCCGACGATGCGGTCACCGGGCTTCAGCTTGCCATTCACCGCCGCCGGACCACCGGCAATGATCTCGCGGATCACCACCATGTCGTCCTGGCGCTGCAGCTGCGCGCCGATACCTTCCAGCGACAGCGACATGGCCTGGTTGAAGTTTTCGGCGGTGCGCGGGGTGAAGTAATCGGTATGCGGGTCCACGGCGCTGGTATAGGCATTGAGGAAGAACTGGAACACGTCCTCGCCCTTCAACTCGTTGACCGACTTTTCCAGCGTGGCGTAGCGCTTGTCCAGCGTGGTGCGGATCTCGTCCGGCTTCTTGCCGGCAAGCTTCAGGCGCAGCCAATCGTTCTTCACCGACTTGCGCCACAGCTCGTCCAGCTCGGCATCACTGGCGGCCCACGGTACGTCCTTGCGGTCGTACTCGAACCGTTCGTCGGTGCTGAAATCCGGTTCGCGCTTCAGCAGGTTGCGGGCATAGCCGACCCGCTGGCCGACGCGCTGCTTGTAGACGGAGAACACCTGGAAGGCCGGCTCCAGCTCGCCGCCCCGGATCGCCGTGGCGATGCCGGCTTCGAACGGGGCGAACTTCGCCACGTCGGCCTGGGTGAAGAACTGCTTGCCGCCATCGAGGGTCTCCAGGTAACGCTTGAAGACGTCCCTGGAGGTGGCCTCGTCCAGCGCGCGCGGCCGGTAAGCGTAACGGCTGTCGGACAGCAGCCCGTACACCAGCTTGGAGGTGGTCGCCTGGTCGGCCGTGGCGGCGGCCGGCAGGGCCGGGCCATCGGCCTGCGCTGACAACGCCAGCGGGGCGGTGAGTGCCAGGGCAATCAGGAATGCGGGGGCTTTGAATTTCATGGAATTGCTCAGGGCACCTTGCCGAAAGGAAGACTGCGTGCGTTTCAGACACCACGACAGTGCCGAAAGTTGCGCGCTTTGTCATCCGCGTTCATGGAACGCGTGTTTCCAGCCTAGACGGGGGCCTGTAGCAGGATGTGAATGAGAACCGGCACCCCGCTGGCGGCGAGCCGTGCTCGGCGAGCGCAGCGGCAAAGGCGTGACGACCAACGGTCGCCACCCACCAAAGCGGGGAGCGGACGGCCAGCGGCCGTCCCTACCGGTTCAAGCGCGGCCGTCCCTGCCCGGTCAGGCGATGCCGGCGCCCTTGGCCTGCACGTCGGCGTGGTACGACGAGCGCACCATCGGGCCGGACGCCACGTGGCTGAAGCCCAGCGCATAACCGTAGTCTTCCAGCGCCTTGTAGTCTTCCGGGGTCCAGTACTTCAGCACCGGGTGGTGGTGCGCGGTCGGCTGCAGGTACTGGCCGATGGTGATCATGTCCACATCGTGCGCACGCAGGTCACGCATGGTGGCCTTGATCTGCTCGAATTCCTCACCCAGCCCCAGCATGATGCCGCTCTTGGTCGGCACGCCCGGGTGCTGCGCCTTGAAGTTCTTCAGCAGGGTCAGCGACCACTGGTAATCCGCACCAGGACGCACGTTGCGGTACAGGTCCGGCACGGTTTCGATGTTGTGGTTGAACACGTCCGGCGGGTTCTGCGCCAGGATCTCCAGCGCGCGTTCCATGCGGCCCTTGCCGCGGAAGTCCGGGGTCAGCACTTCGATGCGGGTGCCGGGCGACTTCGCACGGATGGCCGTGATGCAGTCGACGAAGTGCTGGGCACCGCCGTCACGCAGGTCATCGCGGTCCACGCTGGTCACCACCACGTACTTCAGGCCCATGTCGGCCACGGTCTGGCCGAGGGTGGCCGGCTCGTTGGCATCGGGCGGCTTGGGACGGCCGTGGGCCACGTCGCAGAACGAGCAGCGGCGGGTGCAGACCTCGCCGAGGATCATGAAGGTCGCGGTGCCGTGGCTGAAGCACTCGTGGATGTTGGGGCAGCTGGCCTCTTCGCAGACCGTCACCAGGCGGTTCTCGCGAAGCTTGGCCTTCAGGTTCTGCACCGCATTGCCGGAAGGAATGCGCACGCGGATCCACGACGGCTTGCGCAGCACCGGCGCGTCGGCGAACTGCACCGGCGAGCGGTTGATCTTGTCACCACCCAGCTGTTTGACGCCGGCCTGCAACGGCGCGGCGGCGGGAGCGGAATCGCCCTGCAGCATCTGCAGGGGAATGGTGCGGGCAGTCTGTTCGGTCATGGTGTTCCCGGCGGCAACAGGGCCGCGTGGTATGGGTTCGGTCAGGCAGACAGGTCCGGCTGCGTGGAGGACGGCTGCAGGTGCAGGCCGAACTGTCGCGCCAGGTGGTCCAGCAGGACGGGCTTGACGGCTGCCATGCCGGAAGGCCCACCCAAGTCTACCATCGTGGTCACCTGCAGCCCCTGGTAGCCGCAGGGATTGATGCGGCGGAAGGGTTCCAGGTCCATCGCTACGTTGAACGCCAGGCCATGGAAGGTGCAGCCGCGGCGGACCCGGATGCCCAGCGCGGCCACTTTGGCCCCGCCCACGTAGACGCCCGGGGCGCCGTCCCGGCGTTCAGCGCCGATATTCCACTCGGCAAGGGTATCGATGATGGCCTGTTCGATCCGGCATACGTAATCACGCACGCCGATGCCCAGCCGCGGCAGGCGCAGCAGCGGGTAGACCACGATCTGGCCGGGGCCGTGATAGGTCACCTGGCCGCCGCGATCCACTTTCACCACCGGGATGTCACCCGGGGCGAGCACGTGTTCGGGTTTGCCGGCCTGGCCCAGGGTGAACACCGGGTCGTGTTCGACCACCCACAGTTCGTCGGCGGTGTCGTCGTCACGCTGGTCGGTGAACCGCTGCATGGCGCGCCAGACCGGCGCGTAGGGCTGGCGGCCGAGGTCGCGGACGATCGCGGACGGAAGCTGACGGCCAGCGGCCGTCACTACCGGTGCTAGAGCGTCCACTTTACTTCCGGGTGCTCGCGCAGCACCTCGTGGGCAAGGTCGTACTGGGCGCGGTCGCGGGCGGTGAATGCCATGCGCACCGAAACGTACTTGCCGTTGGACGAGTGCTTCCAGCTGATCTGCTCGTTGAGCACGTCAATGCCAGCGGCCATCAGCAGCTTGGGGAGTTCCACTTCCAGCCCGGAGTTGGCCGCGCCCATGGCGCTGAGCTCGAACTGCCCGGGAAACTGGAAGCCGTGTTCGGGATTGTCGGACTTGATTTCCATCCGCCCATTATCGGGCCGCGGCGGATCAAACCCAAGGGGTGGGCGAAGCGGCAGTGACGGCCGCGGGCCGTCATGCTTCCTCACCGCTGCGCTCGCCGACCCTGGGTCGGCGCTACCTGCCGCTGCGTTCGCCGAGCACGCCGGTGCCGGCCGTGCTGACCGGCACCGGTGGATGACGGCCAGCGGCCGTCACTACCCCTGTTACTTGGCCAACTGCATGGACGTGGAGTTGACCCAGCCCTTGTTGCCCATTTCGTCTTCCACTTCCCACATCGTGCCGTCCTTCTGGCCGGTGGGGTACAGCAGCATGCCCGGTTCCAGGTCACGCACGGCCGCGCCGGTGCCCTTGGAATTGGACAGCAGGCGACCGGCCTTCAGCATGGTCACAGCCTGGCTGCTGTTGGCAGCGGACGCATCGGCCGGCAGGCCGCCCAGTTCATTCACCATGTTGGTGTAGGCCTGCAGGTAGGCCAGCGTGATGACCTGGCCCAGTTCGGTGTTGGCATAGCCGCCCACGCCCATCGCGCCGATGCCGCCACCGCCGAACAGGCCGCCACCGGCGCCCCAGCCCAGGTCGGTCTTCTTCGAGTTGCCTTCCACGATCGCGACCTGCTCGGAGGAACGCACGTCGGTCAGGGTCAGGGTGACGTCAGCGGTCTTGCTGCGGAAGTTCAGCCCGCCCACCACCGCGCCGGCCTTGCCGCCGATCAACCCGCCCAGCAGGCCACCGATCGCATTGCCACTGGCGTTGTTGTTCTGCGAAATCAGGTCCGGCACCAGCACATAGTCGGCCGCGCGGATCTGGCCCTTGCCGATGTTCGAACGGCCACGCAGCTCGCCTTCCGAAGCCAGCGCGCGCTCGGCCTGGGCAGCGGCCATGCCGACGCCACGGTCGACCAGGGTGAAGCACTTGGACTTGTTGACGAACACCTTGATCAGCTTGGACGGCGCCGGCAGCTGTTGGCCGGTCCACCAGTTCACCACGTCTTCCGGTTCGATCACCGAAATCGAGCCGAGCGGCTTGGTGCACACCGGGATCTGCGCCTGGCCCTGCTTGCTCTGCTCCTGCGCGGAGGTACGGCTGGAGCTGAAGCTGTCGCGCAGGCCGGCCGAGGCAGGCGCACTGACAGCCATCAGGCCAACGCCCAGCACGGCGGTGACCACGAGGGTGGCGAACGAATTCTGTTGGGTCATGTCTGTTGTCCAGCGCGCCTGCCCGTTGCAGGCGGCGCGCAATCCATTGGTTTGAGAGAGGCCGGTGGTGGCAGGCCGGAATCCTTGTACAGCGCCCTCTGGCGCCGGCGCAGAGGATAAAACACCGTTCTGCCGACGGCAACCGCAGCTGAACAACGGTCCAATCCAGCGGGCGGGGGCCCGCAGAGCCGTGATGCCCATCACGTTTTACGGCCCGCCAGCGGGACGATACGAACGCGTGGCGCAGAAGTCCACGTACGGAACGGATCAGACCGGCCACGGACGTCGACCCGAATTCACATCGGCGCTACCGTATTTAGGAGAAAAACGTCAAAACAGCCCTCTGGACTTCCATGCACCCCACGCGTATCGCGGCAGCCCTCGGGCTGACCAGCCTGATGGCCCTTGCCCTCCCCGCCCATGCCGCCGATCAATGCAGCCAGAGTGCGCTGGCCGATCATCCCCCGCAGATCAATTTCCGCGTGGACAATGACCTGTTCGGTGGTGCCGACCAGGACCAGGGCTACACCAACGGGGCGCAGATCACCTTCGTTTCACCGAACCTGGTGGACTTCACCAACGACCCGTGCCTGCCGCGGCTGGCGCGCTGGGTGAACAGCCACCTGGAGGCACTGCATCCGGGTGAGTTCGAACAGCAGAACATGATCTTCAGCGTGGCGCAGGGCATCTTCACTCCCACCGATTTCACCCGCAGGGACGTCATCGAAGATGATCGCCCGTATGCCGGCGTGCTGGTCGGCAGCTTCGGGTACAACGCGCGGCGCGGCAATTACCTGCAGACCACCCAGCTGACACTGGGCGTGGTCGGCCCGTGGGCGCAGGGCAAGGAAGTGCAGGACGCGGTACATGACCTGCTGGACGACGACAAATTCCAGGGCTGGGACAACCAACTGCACAACGAGCCGGTGGTGATGCTGACCCACGAGCGGATGAACCGTTGGCCGCGCGATGCCACTGAAAACGCGAGCGGCTGGGGGTGGGATGCGATCAGCCACTACGGCGGCGCCGTCGGCAACCTGGCCACCCACCTCAATGCCGGTGGCGAAGTGCGCTTCGGCTGGAAACTGCCGGACGATTTCGGCAGCACGCCGCTGCGCCCGGCGGGCGAGAACACCGCGCCATCGCGTGGCGGCCGGCCCAGCGGATGGTCGTGGCACCTGTTCGCCACCACCGACGCGGCCTGGGTGATCCGCGATATCACCCTGGATGGCAACACCTTCCGCAACAGCCACAGCGTGGACAAGAAAGCCGTGGTGGCCCAGGGCGGTTACGGTGTGGCAGTGATGCGCGGGCGCTGGAAATTCGCGTTGGCGCGTTACCACAGCACCAAGGAATTCGACGGACAGCGCCAGTCGCCGATCTTCGGCAGCTTCACCATCAGCCGTTCGCTGTAAGCCGGTGGGAAGGCCCGTGACATGGCAGTCACGGGCCCGAAGGCCACCGGCGGATACCCACCTGCCGCCCCCTCGACAGCCCATGCTACGCAACCGGGCCGCCTCCTCCATCAGACGCGACTGATCTGGTAGTGGCGGCCGCTGGCCGTCATGCGCTCGCCGAGCATGGCCCGGCGCACCGCCACAGCAGAAAGCCCGCGATTCGCATCGCGGGCTTTCCGGGAAAACCAAGAGGATGACGGCCAGCGGCCGTCCCTACCGCCGTCGGTTATTCCGATTCCCACCACATCCAGAAGCTGTGCCACAGGCGCTTGAAGAAGCCGGCTTCTTCCACGGCGGCGATCGCCACCAGCGGTGCCTGCGCGACCACCTTGCCATCCAGCGTTACCTTCAGCGTGCCGATCTGCTGGCCGGCAGTGAACGGCGCCACCAGCGACTTCGGTACGTCGATGCTCGGCTTCAGGTCGTTGTAACGGCCACGCGGCAGGCTGACCAGCATCGGCTGGGCCACGCCCAGCTGCACGGTGTCGGTGGTGCCCTTCCACACCTTGTGCTCGGCCACGACCTTGCCCGGCTCGTACAGGCGATGGGTTTCAAAGAAGCGGAAGCCCCAGTTCAACAGCGCCAGGCTGTCATCGGCACGCTGCTTTTCGGAAGCACCGCCCAGCACCACCGCGATCAGGCGCTGGTCACCGCGCTGCGCCGAGCTCATCAGGCAGTAGCCGGCAGCGGCGGTGTGGCCGGTCTTGATGCCGTCCACGCTGCCATCGCGCCACAACAGCAGGTTGCGGTTGGGCTGCTTGATGTTGCCCACGGTGAATTCCTTCACCTTGTTGTAGGCGTAGGTTTCCGGGTAATCACGCACGAACGCGCGGCCCAGCAGCGCCAGGTCGTGCGCGGTGCTGTGGTGGCCTTCGGCGGTCAGGCCGTGGGCGTTGACGAAGTGCGAGTTCTTCATGCCGATCTTGGCGGCATAGCTGTTCATCAGCGAAGCAAAGGCTTCTTCGCTGCCCGCCACGTGCTCGGCCAACGCGATCGCGGCATCGTTGCCGGACTGGATCGCCATGCCCTTTTCCATGTCCTCAAGACGTGCCGTCTGGTTGACCGGGAAACCGCTGTAGCTGCCATCAGTGCCGGCGCCGCCTTCGCGCCAGGCGCGTTCGCTCATCATCACCTGGTCGTCCGGCTTGACCTTGCCGTTCTTCACTTCGGCGGCGATCACATAGCTGGTCATCACCTTCGTGATGCTGGCCGGGGCGAGCTGGGCGTCGACGTTCTCGCCGGCGAGGATCTGGCCGGACGCGTAGTCCATCAGGATCCAGGCCTTGGATACGCTGGGCACCGGCGCGGGCGGCGTGGCGACGGTAGCCGGGGCAGAGGCCGCAGCCGGAGCGGCCGGGGTCGGCAGCGCGGTCTGGGCGTGGGCCAGGCCCACCAGCAGGGTGGCGGCCAGCGCGGTGGCGGCAAAACGGAATTTCATGGGAGGGCAGGCTCCTGGAGCGGCCAAGGTCGGAAGGGGAAAACGACCGCCATTGTAGGCGGTCGGCAAGCGGGACGCGGCGGGCCGTCAGGCCGCGCCGCCGGGCGTCATTCCTTGACGATCTGCGGGGAGCCGAATCCGAGACCGGCAATGCGGCCGGCAAGTTCCGTGGCATTGGCGTGGTCGTTGGCCGGCACCCGCAGGCGCCACAGCGTGCGGCCGCCGGCGGCGATGTCGCTGATGGTCGCACCGACGATGCCGGCAGCGGTCAACTGGCCCTGGGCGCGGGTGGCATTGTCGCGGCTGGCGAAGCTGGCCACCTGCAGCAGGACGTTGCCGAGGACCTGCTGGGACAGGGTGGCCGAGGCCGGGGCGGCGAGGGGCGCAGCAGTGGCTGCGATGGCGGTGGGGCGGGCAGTTGCGGATGGTTTATCGGATTGACGGCCAGCGGCCGTCACCACGGGGGTAGCGGGTTTGCCGGTGGCCACGCGCACATTGTTGTCGCGCATCCAGCGGTCGAAGTTGTCGGCCGATCCGGGCTTGGCGCTGTCGGCAACGCGGTAGCGGTAGGCCTCGGCACCGGTGGGCGTTCTTGCGGCGGCAGCCACGGTACGCGGCGCGGCTGCAGGCGCCGGGGCCGGCGTGGCCGCGGCGGGCGCTTGAGCCGGCAGGCGGTTCACCAGTGCATCGATGGCCGACGGCGCGGCCGCCGTGGCAGCCACCATGGTCGTGGCGCGGCGCTCGGCGCGGGTAGGCTTGGCATCGGCCAGCAGGTTGCCCTCGCCCGGCTGCAGCGCGCGCACTTCCACGTTGCCGGTGCCGCGCTGGGTGATGCCCAGGCGCACGGCGGCCGCGTAGCTGAGATCGATCACGCGGCCATCGTGGAACGGGCCACGGTCGTTGACGCGCACGATCACCGATTCACCATTGTCCAGGTTGGTCACCCGGGCGAAGCTCGGCAGCGGCAGCGTCTTGTGCGCGGCGGTGAACTGGTACATGTCATAGACCTCGCGGTTGGAGGTCAGCCGGCCATGGAACTTGGCACCGTAGTACGAGGCCGTGCCCTGTTCGGCGTAGCCACGGGTGCTGTCCATCACCTTGTACTGCTTGCCCAGCACTTCATAGGGCGTCTTGTTGCCGATCGCCGAGCGCGCCAGGTCCTGCACTTCCGGTTCCGGGATGCAGGCCACGTTGGGGACATAGGTCGGCGTGGTGTCCTTCACCCCCGGCTTGTACAGGCCGCCGGCGGTGTAGTTGCCGCGGGTGGCCAGGTCTTCCGACGCGGCCGCGTACGGGGACCCTTCCGGGCAGTGCGCCGGACGGCTGCCGCCCTTGCCCTGCTGCACCACCGTGGTGGCCGGCTTGCCGCCCGTGCTGGCGGTTCCACCGGGTTTCTTGGGCGCGCTGCTGCATGCGGCCAGCGCAAGGATCAACGCTCCGGGGACCCACCATCTGATGTTCATGCCGGTGGCAGCTCCTGCCCTGCGATGGCCTGCGACAGCTGGAATACCGCCATCGCGTACATCTTGGAGATGTTGTAACGGGTGATGGCGTAGTAGTTCTGGAAGCCCAGCCAGTACTGCTTGCCGGTGCTGCCTTCCAGGGTTATCGGGGTGGCGGTGGCGGCGGGCTGCACGGCGGCGTTGGGCGTGTAGCCGCGCGCGGCCAGGTCCTGCAACGACCAGCTCGGCGTCCATTCGGACGGATTGAATTCTTCGCGCCCGGCCGCCAGCGTGGCCGGCACGGCCACCTGTCCGCCGCGTACCCAGCCGCCCTTCTTGACGAAGTAATTGGCGATGGACGAGAACACGTCGTCGTAGCTGTTGAACAGGTCGCGGCGACCGTCACCGTTGCCATCCACGGCGAAATCCAGGTAGCTGGAGGGCATGAACTGGCCCATGCCCATCGCCCCGGCATAGCTGCCCTTGAGCGTGGTGATGTCCAGCTTTTCATCACGCGCCAGCACGAAGGCCTTGGCCAGTTCGTCGCGGAAGAACAGTTCGCGGCGCACTTCGCGTTCCAGCTTGGCCGGGTCGCCGCTGCGCGGGTAATAGAAGGCCAGGGTATACAGCGCATCCAGCACGCGGTGGTTGCCGGTGTTGCCGCCGTAGCTGGTTTCCACGCCGATGATGGCCACGATGACTTCGGCCGGTACGCCGGTGCGCTGCTGCACGCGCATCAGTTCATCGCGGTGTTCGGCGAGGAATTTCTTTCCGCCGTCGATGCGCGCCTGGCTGATGAAGATCGGACGGTATTCGTTCCACGGCTTCACCCGCTCCGCCGGGCGCGACATGGCGGCGATGATCGGCTGCCGTACCTGCGCCTGGTCCAGCACGCTGGCGATGTAGGCGGGATCGAGCCTGTGCGCGGCGGCGGTGTCGCGGATGAAGTTGGCGCGCGCGGTTTCGAACGGAACCGGTGTGAGGTCGACCGGCGGTGCGGTGGACGCAGCCGATTCGGGCGCGGCTTCAGCCGGTCCCTTGTGCTGTCCGGATGCCGGCTTGTGCGGCGCCACGGTTGCCTGCGAAGGCGATGGAGGACTCGACGGCTGGGTCGCGCAGGCGACCAGGCCGAGGGTGAGCATGCAGGCCAGAGTACGTCGGATCATCGCCGCAGGTTAGCAGGTCATGGATGAAATAAAACCCCTAAGACCATGAATAGCAAAGGATTGGTTAATCCACCGCTGCTTTGTAAAACCTGCGTGAAAACCGGCAACGAGCAAGCCGGTTGCGCCCCCATCCCCCGACGGGCGCAACCGGCCTGACGGACCATCCAATACTGCCCCCTGCATCTCCCCAGAGCAGGTGGCAAAACGTGAGGTCGTGCTGCGGTTCGTCAGGTGGTCGGCGGAGTAGATGAACGCGCCCTGCCTGACGGGCGCCATTGTGCAGGCCGTTTGCGTCAAATCCATTGATTCGGATCAACAGTATTCTGAACTGTGACGCAATTCGCACTTGAAGTGTGAAATCTTCATCGGGGGGAAACGAATCCGGCTGCGGCAACGGGGTCAGAGTCCCTTCCTGCGGAAAAGGACTCTGACCCCTGTCGGTTAGCGGTAGCCGCCGTGCACGGGGTTGTGGCTGCGCACCGCCATCACCAGCCCAAAGCCGGCCAGCAGGGAAACCGCCGAGGTGCCGCCGTAGCTGATCAGCGGCATCGGCACGCCCACCACCGGCAGCAGGCCGGAAATCATGCCGCCGTTGACCAGCACATAGACGAAGAACGCCAGCCCGGTGGCACCGGCCAGCAGGCGCGAATAGGAATCGCGGGACTGGCTGGCGATCCACAGGCAGCGTCCGATCACCACCAGATACAGGGCCAGCACCAGCGCCACGCCGATCCAGCCGAACTCTTCGCTCAGCACCGAAAATGCGAAGTCCGTCGTCTGCTCGGGAATGAAGTTCAGGTGCGACTGAGAGCCCTGCCCCCAGCCCTTCCCATCCAGCCCCCCGGAGCCGATCGCGATCTTGGACTGGATGATGTTCCAGCCCGCCCCCAGCGCATCCATTTCCGGGTCCAGGAACATCATGATGCGGTCTTTCTGGTACGGCATCAGCAGCCAGAACCAGGCCACCGGCGCGATCGCAGCCACGCCTCCCACGCCCAGCCCCACCCACCACCAGGGCAGGCCGGCCAGCAGCAGCACGAACACGCCGCTGGCGGCGATCAGCACGCCGGTACCGAAGTCCGGCTGCAGCATCACCGCCGCCGTCGGCGCACCGATGATCACCATGCTGATCAGCACGGTGTTGAAGCGCGGCGGCAGCGGCATCCGGTGCAGGTACCAGGCCACCATCATCGGCAGGCTGACCTTCAACAACTCGGCCGGCTGCAGGTAGAACAGCTTGAGGTCAAGCCACTGGCGGCCGTACTTGCCGGTACCGATGGCGAACACGGCCAGCAGCGGGATCATCGAAATGGCGTAGATCATCGGCGTGGCCGAGCGGATGCGCAGGATCGGCACCCGCGAAATGCCCCACATCGCCGCCAGGCCGACGGCGAAACGCGCCCCCTGGGCGAATACCAGGCCATCGCCACCGGCGCTCTTCAACGTGGCCAGGCCGATCACCATCAACGCGCCGAGCGCCGCGCACAGCATCCAGTCAAGCGTGCTGAAGAAGCGCACCAGCATCTCGCCGGCCCAGCGCAGGAAGTCCTTCATCGGGCGGGCTCCGGGGAGGGCGTCCGCCCATCATGGATCGGCGCTGCCGGGGTGGCGGGCGCCTCCACCGGCGGCCCTACCTGCACCGGCAGCTCGCCGGCCTCCATCGCCGCGGCATCGCCATTGGCGCGTGCGCTGGTGTCTTCGTTGTCGAAGGCGGTGGGACCGAAGGCCACGCTGCCGCGCTCCACGTCCAGCGGCAGCACGCCTTCGGGCATCTTGCCCAGCAGCCACGCATCGAACACCTTGCGCGCGATCGGCGCGGCCGCCGACCCCCCGTAGCCGCCACCCTCCACGGCCACCGCGATGGCGATGACCGGGTTGTCGGCCGGCGCGAAACCGACGAACAGCGAGCGATGGCGCAGGTGCAGGGGCAGGCTGCGCGGGTCCACGGCAGCCGTACCCCTGCGGCTGACCACCTGCGCGGTACCGGTCTTGCCGGCCATGACATACGGGGCCCCGGCGGCCATGCGCGCGCCGCTGCCGCCCGGCTGCATGGTCGCCATCATGCCTTCGCGCACCGCCTGCAGATTGTTCGGATTGGGGCTGATCGGCCGGGTTTCGCCCGCCGGGGCCAGGGTCCAGTCGCTGTCGAAGCCGGCGCGCTGCTGCATCACCAGGTGCGGCGTGCGCAGCTGGCCATTGGCGATGCCGCTGACGCCGCGTACCAGCTGCAGCGGCGTCACTTTCCAGTCGCCCTGGCCGATGCTCACATTCACCGTGTCGCCGGGATACCAGCGTTCCTTGCGGGTCTTGGCCTTGTAGGCCGGCGAAGGCAGGATGCCGCCGATCTCGCCGGTCAGGTCGATGCCGGTCGGCGCGCCGAAGCCATAGCTGGCCATGTACTGGTCGAACCGCTCGATGCCCAGGTCCAGCGCCAGCCGGTAGTAATAGGTATTGACCGACTGGGCGATGGATTTGCGCAGGTCGGTCCAGCCATGGCCACCGCGGTTGGCATCACCCCAGCCACGGCTGGTGCCGGGCAGGTAGAACATGCCGGTGGACAGGATCCTGTCTTCCGGCTTGCGCACCCCCGAATCCAGACCGGCCAGGCCGATCAGCGGCTTCAACGTGGAACCGGGAGCCACCCCGCCCAGCACCAGCCGGTTGAACTGCGGCCGCGAAGGGTTGTCGTTGAGCGCGCGGAAATCCGTATGCGAAATGCCGTTGACGAACAGGTTGGCGTCATACGACGGCAGGCTGACCATCGCCAGCACTTCACCGGTGCGCGGGTCCATCGCCACCGCCGCGCCTTCCTGGATGCCGAAGGCGGCCACCATCGCCCGCTGCAGGTCGGCGTCGATGGACAGCCGCAGGTCGGTGCCGGACTGCGCGGCCACCCGGCCCACGGTGCGGATCGCGCGGCCCTGCACGTTGGTTTCCACCTGTTCGTAGCCGACCCGGCCGCGCAGCTGTTGTTCGTAGTAGCGTTCCAGCCCGGATTTGCCGATGTGGGTCAGCGCCGCGTTGCCCTCGCCCAGCATCTCCAGGTCCTTGTCATCGACCCGACCGACATAGCCGATGACATGCGCGAACAGGTCGCCGAAGGGATAGCGACGGGTCAAGTAGGGCTCCAGCTCGACGCCGGGGAAGCGCCAGCGATCGACCGCGAAGCGGGCCATCTCCTCTTCGCTGACGCGCAGTTTCAAGGTGACCGGCAGGAAGCTGCGACGCGCCTTGCGCGATCTGTTGAACGCCTCGATCTCCTCCTCGCTCAACGGGAAGATCTTCGCCAGCCCGGCCAGGGTGGCGTCCATGTCCTTGACCTTGTCCGGAGTGACATCCAGGCGGAACGCCGGCACGTTCTCGGCCAGCAGGCGGCCGTTGCGGTCGTAGATCATGCCGCGGCCGGGGACCACCGGACGCGGCTTGATGCGGTTGGCCTCAGAACGCGTGGCGTAGATCTCGTGGTCCATCACCTGCAGCTTGAAGTACCAGCCGCCCAGCCCGCCCAGGCACAGCAGCACGCCGAGGAACCCCAGTGCCGCGCGACGGCGGAACTGCTCGGCTTCGGCATGCGGATTCTTGACCGCGCGGCGCGAGCTCATGTCAGCGTCCGCGCCGTCCGAAGCGCACGGCATCCAGCAGCACGAACACCAGCGGCCACAGTGCCATGCCCAGCAGCGGTGCCCACCAGTAGGCCCACGGCAGGGTCGGCTCGCCTACCACCACGTGCACCACGGCACTGACGATGCGGTCGTTGAACAGCAGGCCGCCGATGGCGAGGATCTGCTGGGACATCGGGAAAAAGCGGATGCGGGCGCGGAAGCGCTGCAGGATGAAGGCCATGATCACCAGCCGCAGCGCCTGTTCGCCGAGCACGCCGCCGTACAGGAAATCGGCGATGACGCCGCTGGCGAAGGCCACGCCCAGGCCTACCCGGTCAGGGGCTTCGATGACCCAGTAGGCCAGCACCAGCGCCAGCCAGTAGGGGCGCAGCGGCTGCAGCAGCGCCGGCAGCGGCAGCAGCCCCAGCAGCAGCGCCACCATCAGGCTGAGCGGCAGCACCCAACGGTTGTCACGCAGGCGGCTCACGGGCGCACCTCGGGGGGGAGCGACGGCCGCTGGCCGTCAGCCGAAGTGGGTAGTGACGGCCGCTGGCCGTCAGCCGAAGTGGGTAGTGACGGCCGCTGGCCGTCAGCATTGGCGGGTTGACGGCCAGCGGCCGTCACTACCGGCGTATCGGGTTGACCGCCAGCGGCCGTCACTACCGGGGGGATCCGGATCGGTGAACCCGGCCGCAGCAGCAGCACATCGCGACCGCGATCCAGCGCCGCAGCAGGCTTCAGCTCACCCACCAGGAAGGCGTGCGTATCATCGGGCCGCAGCGCGGCGATGCTGCCCACCGGGAAGCCGACCGGGAAGCGACCGCCGAGCCCGGAGGTGACGATCTCATCGCCCACTTCCACCCCGGCACTCAACGGAATGTCGCGCAGTTCCAGCGTATCGCCACGCCCGTAGACGATCAGGCGCACACCGTTGCGCGCCACCGTCACCGGCACGGCATGGTCCGGGTCGGTCAGCAGCAGCACCGTGGAGGTACTGGCGGTCACGCTGATCACCTGACCCATCAGGCCGCCGGCATCGATCACCGCCTGCCCCACGTGCACGCCTTCGCGGCTGCCGGCAGCCAGCACCAGCCGCTGTTTCACCGGGTCCAGGTCGATGTCCAGGATCGGCGCCAGCTGCACGTCCAGCCCGCTGCGCTCGGCCACGTTCAGCAATTCGCGCAGCTGCGCGTTGTCCAGCGCCGCCGTCTGCAGGCGGGTCAGCCGCGCGTTGGCGACCAGCAGGTTGTTGCGCAGCTGGCGGTTTTCGGCCACCAGCTGGCCATGGCTGGCCGCGTTGTCACGCACCTGGTTGCCCAGGCGCCCGGGCAGGCCGGCGAGGTTCCAGGCCGGCTGCACCAGCACGTTGGCCTGGTCGCGCAGGCGCGCAAGCCAACCGGCCTGGTCATCCAGCACGATCAGGGTGATCGCCAGCACCAGGTAGGCCAGCAGCCGCAGCGGGCTGGCGGCATCGCCGGAGCGGGAAGCAATGGGAGGTCCGGCGTAGGGCGGCACGATGCAGCTTCAGCTAGGAATCAAAGGAGAAACACGACGGCGCCCTGCCGGTGCCGGCCCGCCGCGAAGGCGGACCGCACCCCGGAAGGGCGCGGCGCTCACGTACCACCAGGGGGACTTACTCCGGCGCAAAGAACTCGTTGCCGTGCATGTCCACCAGCTCCAGCGCACGACCACCACCGCGGGCCACGCAGGTCAGCGGATCGTCGGCCACCTGCACATGCAGGCCGGTTTCCTCGGAGATCAGGCGATCCATGTCACGCAGCAGGGCGCCACCACCGGTCAGCACGATGCCGCGCTCGGCGACGTCGGCGCACAGTTCCGGCGGGGTCTGTTCCAGGGCCAGCTTGACCGCGCTGACGATGCCGGACAGCGGCTCGTGCAGGGCTTCAAGCACCTCGTTGGAGGTGATCTTGATCATCTTCGGCACGCCCTCGGCGAGGTTGCGGCCGGAGATTTCCATCTCGATCACCTGCGCCTGCGGGTAAGCGCAGCCCAGCTCCACCTTGATCCGTTCGGCGGTGGCTTCACCGATCAGCATGCCGTGGTTGCGGCGCACGTAGTTGGTGATGGATTCATCGAAGCGGTCACCGCCGATGCGCACCGAAGCCGAATAGACGATGCCGTTGAGCGAGATCACTGCCACTTCGGTGGTGCCGCCGCCGATGTCGATGACCATCGAGCCGCGGGCTTCGGTCACCGGCATGCCGGCACCGATCGCGGCGGCCATCGGCTCTTCGATCAGGAACACGTCGCGCGCACCGGCCTCTTCGGCCGATTCCTTGATCGCGCGGCGCTCGACCTGGGTCGAGCCGGCCGGCACGCAGACCAGCACGCGCGGGCTCGGGCGCAGGAAGCGCGACTTGTGCACCTTCTTGATGAAGTGCTTGAGCATTGCCTCGGTGTAGGTGAAATCGGCGATGACGCCGTCCTTCATCGGGCGGATGGTGGTGATGTGGCCGGGGGTACGGCCGAGCATCTGCTTGGCTTCGGCGCCGACGGCAGCCACCGAGCGGGTGCCACCGATGGCGCGGTCCTGGCGCACGGCGACCACGGACGGTTCGTTCAGGACGATTCCCTGTCCGCGCACATAGATGAGGGTGTTGGCCGTGCCCAGGTCGATGGACAGGTCATTGGAGAACATGCCGCGGAGTTTCTTCAACATCGAGGTGGTGATCCTGAGGGGTGCGCAATTCCGGCCTGGAATGGGGAATCGTGGGCAAAATTTAGACAGACAAGCCTAACAACCCGCCCCCCTGCGGGCAAGGATATTTCCAGCCGGAGCCGCGTATTCACTAGCTTTCGGCACGATTGGTACAGGTTGGACGGCGATCCCGCCCGCCAGCGGCACCGCGCACCGGCCGGCGCGGCCGGCGCATGCCCCGGCACCGGCCGATGACCCGCCCGGCACGGCCCGGCGCTACCCTTCGGCGGCTCCAGCCGGTAACCTTTGCGCCGTCGGGCGCCCATGGGCGCCGTTTGCTTGCCCACCGCTGCGGCCAGCACTCCACTCATTCCCGCATAGGCTTACATCGATGTCCGCTTTGATCTGTGGTTCTCTTGCCTTTGACACCATCATGGTGTTCCCGGACCAGTTCAAGAACCACATCCTGCCGGACAAAGTGCACATCCTGAACGTCTCGTTCCTGGTGCCGCGCATGCGTCGCGAGTTCGGCGGCTGCGCCGGCAACATCGCCTACAACCTGCACCTGCTGGGCGGCAACCCGATCCCGATGGGCACCGTGGGCACCGATTTCGGCCCGTACCGCGAGCATTTCGACGCGCTGGGCATCGACCTGTCGCGCGTGCGCGTGATCGAAGAACTGTTCACCCCGCAGGCCTTCATCACCACCGACCACGACAACAACCAGATCACCGCCTTCCATCCCGGCGCGATGATGCGTTCGTATGAAAACCACGTGCGCGACGTGCCCGGCGTGAGCCTTGGACTGGTCGGTCCGGATGGCCGCGAAGGCATGATCCAGAACGCACTGGAGTTCCACGAAGACGGCGTTCCCTTCATCTTCGATCCGGGCCAGGCGATGCCGTTGTTCAACGGTCCCGAACTGCGCACCTTCATCGAACAGGCCGACTACGTCGTGGTCAACGATTACGAGTCCAATCTGCTGCAGGAACGCACCGGATGGGACGAAAAGGAAATCGTCAGCCGGGTGCAGGCCTACATCACCACCCGCGGCCCGAAGGGTGCGGTCATCCACACCCCGGAGAAGAGCTACGACATCCCGCCGGCGCATGAGCGCCGCGTGGTCGACCCGACCGGCTGTGGCGACGCGTTCCGCGCCGGCCTGATCTACGGCATCCAGAAGGGCTTCGACTGGCTGACCATCGGCCGCATGGGCAACCTGATGGGCGCGCTGAAGGTGGAACACCCGGGCACCCAGAACCAGCGCTTCACCTTCGATGAGTTCAACGAACAGTTCAAGCAGCAGTTCGGTTACGCGCTGAACGTCTGACCCGGAGTCCGGCAGCGCCGAGCCACGCTCGGCGCAATGCCTGAAGCACCGCTGCGCTCGCCGGACAACGGCCGGCGCTTCCGGTTCACGTGCGGTTCCCACCCAGCGCTGCGTGCAGCGCGCGGCAATCGGCAAAGCGCCAGTCGGCCATGCCGGGCCACGGATCACCCGGCGTATTGACCAGCACCGTAGGGGTGCCGGCGGCACGCCCGGCGGCCAGGTCCATCCGGTGATCGCCCACCATCACCGCCTGCGCGGCCGTGATGCCCCAGCGCCCCAGGAAGTAATGCAGCCCGTCCGGCGCCGGCTTCGGGGCCACCTCGTCGCGACCGATGATGTCGGCAGCCTGGAAAAGATCACCCAACCCGATCGCATCCAGCGTGAGCTGGGCCAGCGCGTGGTCGTTGCGGGTCAGGATGCCCAGCCGGCGTCCCTGCCCGGCCAGCGCGCGCAGCAGATCCACGGCGCCCTCTGCCGCTACGGCCGCCTCGGCCAGCGCGCGCTCGTGCTCGAACAACCAGGCCCGCTTGGCGCGCGCCTGCGGGTCGGGCAGCGCCGCCAGGTGGGCGATGATGTCCTCGTCCGCGGCGATGTCCAGCGCGCGCTTGATCGCCGCGAAATCGTGCGCGGCCACGGTCAGCGTGCCGTCCATGTCGAACACCCAGTGGCGCACTTCATCCAGTCGCGGCTGCGTAGCCCGCACCGCGTGCGGCCTCACTTCCATGGCATCTGGCTGGCGTCCACGCCGCCGGTTTCAAACACCACGGTGCGCGTGCCACCGGCCTTCACCGGGAACTCGATGCTGATCGCCTGTGCCTGCCGCGCCAGCTTCCACAACGCGGCGTGGTCGGTGATGAACATGGCGATCGCTTCGTCCGTGTCCGGGCGCCACGCGGCCATTGCACGCGGCTTGCCACCGTCCACGCTCACCTGCACCCGACAGCCGCCGGGGCAGCGGAAATCGCCGGCCTGCAGCACAAGATAGGCGTGTTGCTTCCACTGCGGATGGTCGCGGAACACCAACTGCACGGGCTTGGGACCGCTGCCGTCCACGTCCAAGCGCTCCTTGCCGTAGATCGACGCAGAGCGCTGCGTGCCCTTGGTGCCGACCGGGATCTGGTTGTACTGCCACAGGCCCTGCATGCGGCGCAGGTTGCGCGCCTGGTCCGACTGGGCCTTGACGTCGGCGAAGCCCGGTTCGATCCGCGCTGCCGCTGCGGTGCCCTTGTAGATGTCCAGCAGCGAGCCGCCATGCATGCGCGCACGCTCCCAGTCCTTGGCCGCGACGGCGGTGTCGTACTGCTTTGCCACGTCGTCCGCCTTGGCCTCCTTCTGCGCCTGGGCAGCGGCCTCGGCAGCCTGCTGCGCCTGGCGTTCGGCTTCGGGATCGCTGCAGGCGGCCAGGGACAATGCGCAGGCAGCGGCGAGGATCAGGTGTTTCATCGCGGATTCCGGGGTGATGGCGTGCCTATACAGTACCCGCCAACAGCGTGACGACCAACGGTCGTCACCCACCACCATCCACGATCGTCACTCACCACGATCCACGATCGTCACCCACCACGACGCACGGTCGTCACCGGGAACGGGCCGCGCCTTCGCCGACCTGGCGCCACCAGTGGGTGGAGGGCGCGGGGGTGCCGATATCCAGCCGTTCGCCCATCTGCGGGGCGGTCAGGGTGACCCCGCGTTCCGCTGCCAGCGCAGTGATGCGCTCGAACGGTTCGGTCCACGGATGCAGGGCCAGGTCGAAGGTGCCGTTGTGGATGGGCATCATGACCTTGCCGCGCACGTCCAGGTGCGCCTGCAGGCTCTGCTCGGGCTGCATGTGCACATCGGCCCAGTCGGCATCGTAGGCGCCGGTTTCGATCAGGGTCAGGTCGAACGGCCCGTAGCGTTCGCCGATGCGCGCGAAGCCGTCGAAGTAACCGCTGTCGCCGCTGAAGAAGATGCGCCTGCTGCCGCTGTCGATCACCCACGATGCCCACAGCGTGCGGTTGCCGTCGGACAGGCCGCGGCCGGAGAAATGCTGCGCCGGCGTGGCGGTGACTTTCAGTCCCTGCACGCGGGTCTCCTGCCACCAGTCCAGCTGCTGGATCTTTTCCGCTGGCACCCCCCAGGCCACCAGGCGATCGCCCACGCCCAGCGCGGTGACGAAGTGTTCGACCTTCGGCGCCAGCGCGCGGATCGCGTCGTGGTCGAGGTGATCGTAATGGTCGTGGGAGATGATCACACCGGTCAGCGGCGGCAGCGCCGCGATGTCCAGCGGCGGGGCGTGGAAGCGCTTGGGACCCATGAACGACATCGGCGAGGCGCGTTCGGAGAACACCGGATCGGTCAGCCAGAAGTGGCCATCCAGCTTCATCAGCAGGGTCGAGTGGCCCAGCCGCCACAGGCTGTCATCCGGCGCATCCAGCAGTGCCTGGCGGGTCAGCGGCTGCACCGGAATCGGGGCAGGCGGGGTGGCATCCTTCGGCTTGTCCACCATGAAGCGCCACAACACGCCCAGCGTGCCGACGAAGCCCAGCGAGGACTTGCCGGCAGGATTGTGGAAACGGCCATCGTGGAACTGCGGCGACTGTTCGTAGGAAGCGGCGGGACGTGCACCGCAGGTCAGCAGGCCAAGGGTCATGGCGATCAACACCGTAGAAAGAAGGAGGAAGCGCGGCAGGCGACGGGTCATTCGGGCTTGCCGTGAAAAGTACACTTGTGAGTCTACTTCCATTTCAGGGAAAGTAAACTGAACGGTGTAAAATATCGGGATGAGTACCGATATCCGCCCTCCCCGCCTGACCGACCGCAAGCGCGCCGACATCCTGTCGGCGGCCGTGGCCGAGTTCCGCAGCTTCGGTTTCGCGGCGACCAGCATGGACCGCATCGCCGCCACGGCGGGGGTGTCCAAGCGCACGGTGTACAACCATTTCGCCAGCAAGGACGAGCTGTTCACCGCCATCCTGTGGCAACTGTGGGAAGCCAGCCAGGCGGTGGAGGCAGTGGCTTACGCGTCGGCGCAGCCGCTGCGGGAGCAGTTGTTGCGGTTCACCCGGCAGAAGATGCGCCTGATGTCCGATGCCAGCTTCATCGATCTGTCGCGGGTGGCGATCGCCGAGCTCGTGCATGCCCCGGAACGGGCACGGGCGATGATGGACAAGCTGGCGGAGAAGGAAGAAGGGCTGGCGACGTGGATACGTGCAGCGCAGGCCGATGGCCGGCTGCGCGCGGACGTCACGCCTGCCGAAGCGGCGCATCAGCTGCAGGGAATGTTGAAGGCGTTCGCGTTCTGGCCGCAGGTGACGATGGGCCAGGCGCCGCTGTCGCCGGAGGCGCAGCAGCGGCTGATGGAAGACTGCGTGGACATGTTCCTGGCGCTGCGCGCAACGGCATGATCGCGTGACGGCGTGACGGCGTGACGACCAACGGTCGTCACCCACCAGACGCTACGGCATGACGGCCAGCGGCCGTCACTACCGAGGCAGCATGACGGCCAGCGGCCGTCACTACCGGAGCAGCATGACGGCCAGCGGCCGTCACTACCGCAGCGATCGGCCGCTTACTTGGCTTCGGCCTTGGACAGCATGTCCCGCACCGAACCGGTGGTGATCGGATGGTAGCCCGGCTTGGCCTTTTCAAATGCGGCCTTGGCCACGTCCAGGCCTTCCGGGGTCTTCACCAGTTCAGCGTAGATCGGCATGATCAGCTTGCGACGACCGACCCGCTCGATGAACGCCGAAGCCGCCGGGGTGGCCTCGGCATAACCGCTGCGGATGGCCAGCGGGTACCAGCGCATGGCGATCTCACCATTCGGCGTGCCGGTGAACTTGAACACGCGATCCAGCGCGGCCAGCTTGTCCAGCGGTTGGGTGGCGCCCAGGCCGTCGATGAAGCGCACCCATTCTTGGGTGCTCCACTCGGCGGTCAGCTGGTTGGTCGGCAGTTTGCCGGTGCCTTCCCAGGCGATGCGCGCGGTGTCCACGTTGCTGAAGTTGCGCGACTGCGCCTTCGCAGCGAACGCCGGAATGCCCGGCTGGTCCAGCCAGGCGGTCAGTTCAGCCTCGGTCACCGCGTTGGGGTTCTTCGGCAGCAGGTTCTTCTTCAGGTACTCGACGAACTGGTCGGTGTTCGCGCTCTGGAAGGCATGGTCATTGAACCAGCCGCGCAGGAACGGATCGAACACTTCACGGCCGAAGCGCTGTTCCAGGAACTCCAGGAACCAGGAGCCCTTCACGTAGGCGACCTGGCTCAGGGCTTCGTCCGGGTCCCGCTCGTTCAACGGCGGCAGCGCCAGCGCCTGGTCGGCCGGGCTCATGTCCTTCACTTCGGCCAGCAGGTCGGTCTGGTCGATCTGGCGCTCCATCTCGGCCATCTCCTTGCCGTACAGCGCTTCGGTGATGCGCCCCTGCACGTAGGTGGTGAAGCCTTCGTTGAGCCAGATGTCCTTCCAGCTGGCATTGGTCACCAGGTTGCCCGACCAGCTGTGCGCCAGTTCGTGGGCCACCAGCGAGACCAGCGACTTGTCGCCGACGATCACGGTCGGAGTAGCGAAGGTCAGGCGCGGGTTTTCCATGCCACCGAACGGGAACGACGGCGGCAGCACCAGCATGTCGTAGCGGCCCCAGCGATACTCGCCGTACAACTTTTCAGCCGCGCCGATCATCTTCTCGGTGTCTTCGAATTCCTTGGCGGCCTTGCCGACCATGGTCGGTTCGGCCCAGACGCCGGAGCGTCCGGAAATCGGCTCGAACACCAGGTCACCGGCCGCGATGGCCAGCAGGTAGGACGGAATGGGCTGCGGCATCTTGAAGGTGTAATCACCATCACGCGCGGCCTTGGGATCGTTGTCGGCGCTCATCAGCACCATCACGTCCGGGCGGCTGGTCACGTGCGCGCTGTAGGTGAAGCGCACGCTCGGCGTGTCCTGCAGCGGCACCCAGGAACGGGCGTGGATGGCCTGCGACTGGCTGAACATGAAGGGCAGCTGCTTGCCTTCGGTCATCGACGGCTCCAGCCACTGCAGGCCCGAGGCGGTCGGTGCGGTGTGGTAGCTGATCTCGACCTTAGTCGGCTGGGCCGGCGCTTCGATGGTCAGCTTGCTGCCGAAGACCTTGTCGACCGGCGCCAGCACGAACGGCAGCGCACTGCGCGCACCGTCGGCGGCAACCGCTTCCACCTTGGCCACGTTGAGCTCGCGGGTGTCCAGCACCAGCTGCTTGGCGTCCTTGTCCTTCCATTCCAGGGTGTAGGTCGCGGTACCGCCGATCTGTTTGGCGTCGAAATCCAGCTTCAGGTCCAGCGCGATGTCCTTGATGACGACCTTCTCAGGCTCGGCATAGGAACTTTCGTCGTGGCTGCGGTTTTCGGCGTTCACGGGGGCGGCGGGCGCCTTCTGGGCGGTCGGGGCCGTGGCAGCGGCGGCTGCAGGCTCCTGGGAGCAGCCGGCGGCGAGCGCCACGGCCAGCGGAATGAGCAGGAACGGGGTACGCATGAATCGAGACCGTTTCAGGGGTAAACCGGGATGTTACCCCTGAACCGCACCTGGTAGCGCCGAAGGCAGCAGCAGGAGCCGCTGCCAACGTCGCTTGCGACGGCCCGCAGGGTGCCGGTCAGGACGACCGGCATAGCCATGCCCGGCGGGGATCGGCGGGCTCCCTGAGGCCGAGCATGGCTCGGCGCGACCCCTTACAGCTTGTAGCCGGAATGGATGGACACGATGCCGGCCGACAGGTTCTTGTAGTGGCAGCGTTCGAAGCCGGCCTCGCCCATCATCGCCTTCAGTTCTTCCTGCGGCGGGTGCTTGCGGATGCTCTCGGCCAGGTACTGGTAGCTGTCCGAATCACGCGCGAACAGGCGGCCCAGCTTCGGCAGCACCTTGAACGAATGGAAGTCGTAGATCGGCTTGAACCAGTCCAGCGTGACCTCGGAGAACTCCAGCACGCGGGCCTGTCCGCCCACCTTCAGCACGCGGTGCATTTCGCGCAGCGCGGCATCCTTGTCGGTCACGTTGCGCAGTCCGAAGGCAATGGTCACCAGATCGAAGCTGGCATCCGGGAACGGCAGCGCCTCGGCATTGCACTGCACGTAATCCAGCCCGGCCACCAGGCCGCGGTTGGTCAGGCGGTCGCGGCCGACCGACAGCATGCCGGCATTGATGTCGCCCACCACGACGGCACCCTCGGCACCGACCCGCTCCTTCAGCAGGGCGGCGATGTCACCGGTACCGCCGGCGAGATCGAGCACGCGGTCACCCGGCTTCACCTGCGCGGTGGCTACGTAGTAGCGCTTCCACACCCGGTGCACGCCCAGGCTCATCAGGTCGTTCATCAGGTCGTAGTTGCGCGCGACCGAGGTGAAGACCTGGCCGACCAGCTTCTGCTTGTCCTTTGCATCGACATCGCGGAAGCCGAAATGGGTGGTTCCGGACTTGTAGGGGGATTCGCTCATGGGCTGATTATCGCACCGCGCGCGGCCGGCGGCACCCCCTGCCCTTATCATGGCTCCCTGACTTCACGGAGACCCACATGATCACCACGCCCGACTACCAGGCCCTGCTGCAGACTGCCATCGCCGAGGCCCGCCAGGGGCTTGCCGAGGGTGGCGTGCCGATCGGCGCAGCGCTCTACCACAATGATGGGCGCCTGCTCGGCTGTGGCCACAATCGTCGCGTACAGGAAGGTGACCCGTCCGTGCACGGCGAAACCGATGCGTTCCGCAAGGCCGGCCGCCAGCGCGGCTACAGGAACACCATCATGGTCACCACGCTGGCCCCGTGCTGGTACTGCAGCGGGCTGGTCCGACAGTTCAACATCGGTACCGTGGTGGTGGGCGAATCGCGCACCTTCCAGGGCGGCATCGACTGGCTGCGCGAGAGCGGCGTGAACGTGATCGATCTGGACAACCAGGAGTGCGTGGACCTGCTGGGCAACTTCATTGAACGCCACCCGGAGATCTGGGACGAAGACATCGGCGAATGACTTTCCCTGAATACTTCAGCGCCAGCGTGGGAAAAACTACGTAGAGGCATGCCGGATCGTTCGCGAAGAACGACAAGGCCACGCTGATTGCACGCAGCAATGACGCTGCGTGCACTGGCCGATAGCGATGATCGGGTCTCCCCCACCCCCCATCATCCATAAGAAGTCAGAGCCATGCGCGCAGATGCACCCAATGTCCCTCCGGTCATCGACGTGGAGGCAGAGCTGAATCACTGGCGCCAACGACATGCCGACGGCGCGATGGGGCCCGGCTCCTTCGGCCACTTCGTCCCGTGGATAAAGTTCGCCTGCGATTCGCTGATCACCCACCCGCGCGCCAGCAACGAGCAGCGCGAGGAAGCCTTCCAGACCCAGTACGCGCTGCAGATCATGCCGCGGCTGACCGAGGCGCAGGCGCGTGAGTTCATCGAGCAGGTGTGGGACCACGTCTACGTGTCCAGCATGATCCACAGCGCCGACCGGCCGCGGCTGATCGCCTGAACGCAGCGGCGACAGCGTGACGACCGACGGTCGTCACCCACCCAGGCAGGAAGCTGACGGCCAGCGGCCGTCACTACAGGCAGCACGCTGACGGCCAGCGGCGGTCACTACCACCGGTGCGGCCGTCACTACCTTGGTGCGGCCCTCACTACCCGATGGCTCAGCTGCGCTCGCGCCAGCCGCCGCCCAGCACTTTGTACAGGGTGATGCGGTTGGACTGCTGCGCCAGCGCGGTCTGCAACTGGCTCTGCTGCGCGCTGTAGGCGGTGCGCCGCGCATCCAGCAGGGTGACGAAGCTGTCCAGCCCGGCGTCATAGCGCGCCTGCGACAACTGCTCGGCCTGGGTGGCGGCCGCCAGCAGCGCCTGCTGCGACGCCGCCTGCGCGTCCAGGCTGGTGCTCAACGCCAGTGCGTCGGCGGTTTCGCGGAAGCCCACCTGGATCGACTTTTCGTACTCGGCCAGGGCGATGTCACGGTCTGCGTTGGCCACCGCCAGTCCCGCCCGCAGCTTGCCGCCCTGGAAGATCGGCAGGCTGATGGTGGGCAGGAAACTCCACACCCGCGTGCCGCTGTCGAACAGGCCGGACAACTCGGTCGAACTGCTGCCCAGCGTGCCGGTCAGCCGGATGCTGGGGAAGAACGCCGCGCGTGCAGCGCCGATGTTGGCGTTGCCCGCCAGCAGGGTGTGCTCGGCCGCCATGATGTCCGGGCGGCGCAGCAGCACGTCACTGGGCAGGTCGGCCGGCGGCGGCGCCAGCGCCAGCAGCTGCAGGTCGTGGCTGCCGGCCGGCAACAGTGCCTCGTCCACCGGGCCGCCGATCAGCAGCGCCAGCGCATTGCGGTCCTGCTGCAGCTGGCCACGCAGGCGCGCGGCATCGGTGCGTGCGGTTTCCACCAGCGTTCGTGTCTGTGCCAGCTCCAAGGCCGAACTGCCGCCGCGTTCGAAACGCGCCTGTGCCAGCCGCAGCGAATCCTCATGGCTGGCCAGGGTCGCCTCGGAAATCCGCAGCAGCTCGCTGTCCGCACCGTAGGTGAGCCACGCCGTGGCGGTTTCCGCGACCAGGCCGAGCTGCGCATTGCGGCGGTTGGCGGCCACCGCGAAGTACTGCTGCAACGCCGCTTCGCTGAGGTTGCGCACGCGCCCGAACAGATCCAGCTCGAACTCGGTCACACCCAGTCCCGCGGTGAACTGTTCGTTCACCGGCACGTCGCCGCCGGTGCGCTCCATCTGGCCCTGCACGTTCAGCGCAGGCATGCGGTCGGCGCGCTGGATGCGGTACTGGCCGCGCGCGCGTTCGACGTTGAGCACGGCAACGCGCAGGTCACGGTTGTTGGCCAGGCCCTGCTCGATCACCTGCTGCAGGCGCGGATCGGTGAAGAAATCGCGCCAGCCCAGTTCGGCGGCATCGGTGGGGCGGCCCTGGCCCGCCTCGGCCGGCCACTGCACGGGAATGGACGGTGCCACGTCAGTGTGGCCCGGGACCAGGGTGGCACAGCCACCCAGCCCGAGGCTGGCGATCAGCGCCAGCAGCAACGGGGTCTTGTTCATGGGGTATCACTCGACTTTGCTGCGTCACGCAGCTTGCGGTTGAACAGCTTCTGCACCACCACGAAGAACAGCGGGATGAAGAACACGCCCAGCAGGGTGCCGGCCAGCATCCCGCCCAGCACGCCGGTACCGATGGCGCGCTGCGCACCGGAACCTGCGCCTGAGGCGATCGCCAGCGGCAGCACGCCCAGGCCGAAGGCCAGCGAGGTCATGATGATCGGACGCAGGCGATCGCGTACCGCGTGCATCGTCGCTTCGATCAGCCCGGCGCCCTTTTCCAGGTTTTCCTTGGCGAACTCCACGATCAGGATCGCGTTCTTCGATGTCAGGCCCACCGTGGTCAGCATCGCGACCTGGAAGTAGATGTCGCGCTCCAGGCCCATCAGCGTGTTGGCCAGGACCGCACCGAGGATGCCCAGCGGGGCCACCAGCAGCACCGACGTCGGCACGCTCCAGCTTTCATACAGCGCGGCCAGGCACAGGAACACGATCAGCAGCGACAGCGAGTACAGCAGCGGCGTCTGCGAGCCGGCCTGGCGCTCCTGGTAGGACAACGCGGTCCATTCGATCTCGTAGCCGGGCGGCAGATCCTTGGCGATGCGTTCGATCTCGTTCATGGCATCGCCCGATGCCACGCCGGTCGCCGGCTCGCCCTGGATTTCCATCGCCGACACACCGTTGTAGCGTTCCAGGCGCGGCGAACCGAAGTCCCAGCGCTTGGAAGCGAAGGCACTGAACGGCACCATCTCACCGGCGCTGTTCTTCACCGACCACACGTTGAAGTCATCCGGGTTCATGCGGAAGTCCGCATCGGACTGCACGTACACGCGCTTGACCCGGCCGCGGTCGATGAAGTCATCGATGTAGCTGCTGCCCCACGCGGTGGCCAGCGTGTTGTTGATCGAGGTCATGTTCAGGCCAAGCGCATTGGCCTTTTCCACGTCCACGTCGATGCGCAGCTGCGGGGTATCTTCCTGGCCGTTCGGGCGCACGTTGGCCAGCAGCTTGCTCTGCCCGGCGGCACCCAGCAGCTGGTTGCGCGCGTTGAGCAGGGCCTCGTGGCCCTGCCCACTGTTGTCCTTCAGGAAGAAGGTGTAGCCCGAGCCGATACCCAGTTCCGGCATCGCCGGCGGCGGGAAGGCGAAGATGAAGGCATCCTTGATGCCGCTCAGTGCGCCCATCGCACGGCCGGTGACTGCTTCCACGCTCTGCTCGGCATCACGGTCCTTCCAGTCCTTCAGCTTGACGAAGGCCATGCCGGCGTTCTGGCCCATGCCGGCGAAGCTGAAGCCCTGGATGGCGAAGATCGATTCGATCGCTTCGCCCTCGTTTTCAAGGAAATGGTTTTCCAGCTTGGCCATCGCCTCCAGCGTCCGCTCCTGGGTAGAGCCGACCGGGGTCTGCACCAGCGCCATCATGATGCCCTGGTCTTCATTGGGCAGGAACGAACTGGGCAGGCGCATGAACAGCAGCACCATCACCACCGACAGCGCTGCGAACACGCCCATGAAACGCCACGGGCGGGAAATGATGCCCTTGACGCCGCGCTGGTACTTTTCACTGGACGCATCGAAGCCGCGGTTGAAGCCACCGAAGAAGCGGCCCGACCAGCCCTTGTGTGCAACATGGTGCTCGCCCTTCTTCAGCGGCTTGAGCATCGTGGCGCACAGCGCCGGGGTCAGCACGATCGCCACCAGCACCGACAACCCCATCGCCGAGACGATCGTCGCGGAGAACTGCCGGTAGATCACACCGGTCGCGCCGCCCATGAAGGCCATCGGCACGAAGACCGCCGACAGCACCAGGCCGATGCCCACCAGCGCGCCGGTGATCTGGGTCATTGATTTGCGCGTGGCTTCCAGCGGCGACAGGCCCTCTTCGGCCATGATCCGCTCCACGTTCTCCACCACCACGATGGCATCGTCGACCAGCAGGCCGATCGCCAGCACCATCGCGAACATGGTCAGCATGTTGACCGAGAACCCCAGCACCGACAGCACGCCGAAGGTGCCCAGCAGCACCACCGGGACGGCAATGGTAGGGATCAGGGTGGCGCGGAAGTTCTGCAGGAACAGGTACATCACCACGAACACCAGCACGATCGCCTCGATCAGGGTCTTGATCACGCCCTTGATCGACACCTGCACGAACGGGGTGGTGTCATACGGCACCACCGATTCCAGGCCGGCCGGGAAGGTCGCCTTCATGTCTTCCAGTGCCGCGCGCACGCCGTTGGCGGTATCCAGCGCATTGGCGCCGGTGGCCAGGGTGATGGCGATGCCGGTGGACGGCTTGCCGTTGTAACGGGTGACGAAATCGTAGCTTTCGGCCCCCAGCTCCACGCGGGCCACGTCGCCCAGCCGCAGCTCGCTGCCATCGGTGCCGCCACGCACCAGGATGTTGCGGAACTGTTCCGGGGTCTGCAGGCGGTCCTGCGCATTGATGGTGGCATTGAGCTGCTGGCCCTTCACCGACGGTGCGCCGCCGAGCTGGCCGATCGCCACCTGTGCGTTCTGCGCGGTGATCGCCGCGGTGACTTCATCCACCGACAGCTTGTAGGTGTGCAGCTTGTTCGGGTCCAGCCAGATGCGCATGGCGTACTTGCCGCCGAACACCTGGATGTTGCCCACGCCCGGCACGCGGCTGAGCGGATCGACGACATTGGAGCCCACGAAATCTGAGATGTCGTTGGCGTCCATGCTGTTGTCGTTGGACACAAAGCCCAGCACCTGCAGGAAACCGCTGCTGGACTTGGCCACGTTGATGCCCTGCCGCTGCACTTCCTGCGGCAGCAGCGGCATGGCCAGCTGCAGTTTGTTCTGCACCTGCACCTGGGCGATGTCCGGGTTGGTGCCCGATTCAAAGGTCAGGGTGATGGTGGCTTGGCCGTTGGCCGAACTGTTCGACGAAAAGTAGATCAGCCCGTCGAGGCCCTTCATGTTCTGCTCGATGATCTGGGTCACCGAGTCCTCGACCACCTTGGCCGAAGCGCCCGGGTAGGTGGCGGAGATCTCGACGGCGGGCGGGGCCACTTCCGGGTACATCGACACCGGCAAGGTGGTCACCGCCAAGGCGCCGGCGAGCATGATGATGATCGCGATCACCCACGCGAAGATGGGTCGATCGATGAAGAAACGTGCCATGGAATTCTCCGCTTACTGCGCGTCGGTGCCGGCCGGAGCCTGGGCGGGTGCGGCGGCGTCGGCCGGCGCGGCGGCCGGGGTTCCGGCCGGCCTGGCCGGTTCGCTGCCCTTCTCGGTGGCCTGCACCGGCATGTCCGGCGCGATCTTCTGCAGCCCTTCCACGATCACCTTGTCGCCGGCCTGCAGGCCGTCTTCCACCAGCCACTTGTCACCCAGTGCGCGGCTCACCTTGACCGGGCGCACTTCCACCTTGCCGTCCTTGTTGACCACCATCGCGCTGGTATCGCCCTTGGCATCGCGAGCGATGCCCTGCATCGGCACCAGCAGCGCGCCATTGCGCACGCCGCCGCCGATCACCGCGCGCACGTACATGCCCGGCATCAGCACGCCTTCGGGGTTGGCGACCTTGACCCGCAAGCCGTAGCTGCCGGTGGTCGGGTCCACGCTGACTTCGGAAAACTCCAGCGTGCCCTGCTGGTCGAAGGTGCTGCCATCGTCCAGCAGGATGCTGACCGGCAGGGTCTGGTTGTCCTGCAGGCGGCCGGCGGCCAGTTCGCGGCGCAACTGCAGCAGCTCGGCGGCGGACTGGGTCAGGTCGACGTAGATCGGGTCCAGCTGCTGCACGGTGGCCAGCGCTTCGGTCTGGGCGGCGCTGACCAGCGCGCCCTGGGTGACCGATGACTTGCCGATGCGGCCGCTGATCGGGGCGGTGATGCGCGCGTAACCCAGGGTCACGTTGGCCGCATCCAGCGATGCCCTCGCGGCGCCTACATCGGCTTCGGCCTGCTTCTGCGCGGCGATCGCGTTTTCCAGGTCCTGCTTGCTGACCGCATCCACTTTGGCCAGTTCGGTGATGCGCGCCGCACTCAACTTCGATGCATTGGCGGTGGCCTCGGCCCGGGCCAG
Source organism: Stenotrophomonas chelatiphaga (assembly GCF_032054965.1). Lineage (NCBI taxonomy): Bacteria > Pseudomonadati > Pseudomonadota > Gammaproteobacteria > Lysobacterales > Lysobacteraceae > Stenotrophomonas > Stenotrophomonas chelatiphaga. Next base: position 155,398 of record NZ_DAMBRS010000008.1, read on the forward strand.
CTGGGCACGTGCATTGTTGGACTGCGCGCGGTAGCTGGCGTCATCGATCTGGTACAGCGGCTGCCCTTCGGTCACCAGGCTGCCTTCGGTGAACAGCCGCTTGCCGACGATGCCATTGACCTGTGGCCGCACTTCGGCGACCAGGAACGCGGTGGTGCGGCCGGGCAGTTCGCGGGTCAGCGACACCGATTCGGCCTTCAGGGTCACCACGGTGACCTGGCCGGGGCCCTGCTGTTGCGGCTGGTCATCGCCACCGCCGCAGGCGGCCACGGTCGCGGCAACCGCCAACGACAAGGCAAGGGGACGAATACGGGACAGGAGCATGGGGGAGGGTCTCGATGGCGGGAGTTCGGTAGCGGGCAGCCGCCCGCCCGCCCCGTTCCGGAGGCGGCCAATAGCGACGGCAATCATGGGCAGGAAATATACATACATGACTGTTTGTTTGTAAAGCGCTATGATTCACCGACGTTTCAGCCACATCCTGAGCAATGGCCCGAAAGACCAAAGAGGAAACCCAGGCGACCCGCGAAGGGATCCTCGACGCCGCCGAATCCTGCTTCCATGAGCACGGGGTGGCCCGCACCACGCTGGAAATGATCGGTGCGCGTGCCGGCTACACCCGCGGCGCGGTGTACTGGCACTTCAAGAACAAGATCGACGTACTGGCCGCGGTGATCGAGCGCGTGCGCCTGCCCTTCATGCAGGAACTCGACCGCGCCGCCACCGAGTCGCGCGACACCCCCGTGCTGGACCTGCGTTCGGTGATCCTGGGTTCGCTGATCGACCTGGCGCAGGACGAGCGGCTGCGCAACACCATGGAAATCATGCTGCGCAGTGATTCATCGGCGGACAGCAAGGTGCTGGCGGACCTGCAGCAGGAAGGGTTCCGCGATGGGCTGGAGCGGATGGCGCGCGCGCTGCGCCGGGCCGGACAGCTGGGCCAGCTCAAGCCGGGCGCGAACCCCGAAGTGGCCGCACGGATGCTGCACGCCACGGTACTGGGCGTGCTGCACGGGGCAATGGTGGAACCGGACCTGATGGACATCCGCCGCGATGGGATGCTGGCGCTGGACATGACGCTGGCGGCGTATGTCAAAGAAGGCGTCTTCGAGGCAGGCAGCGCACCGACGCCGCTGTAGCAGCGGCAGCGGCAGCGGCAGCGCGATGCTTACCGGGATCCGACCTGCGAAGCGTCGGCACCCGCCCCTGCCGCCATGGTCGAGGGCGCCGCGCAGTTGGCGGTGATCAGCTCACCGTTGTTGCCCTCTGGCACGGTGTAGTCGATCACGCACTGCTGGGCGCCATTGGCCCCCAGGCGCACCGTCAAGCGGCCTGCCTCTTCGATGCCGCGCACCCACAGGCGGCTCGCCTGGCCGACCACGCCCACCACGTCGCCGGCTTCGTTGCAGACATCGAACCCGAACGGCAATGCCTGTCCATCGGCCTGGAACGCTTCGATCAATGCGCTGCGCCCGTTGCTGGTGGGCACCACCAGCTTGACCACCGCGCCGGCCGTCGGCACGCCGATGACGGAGGTGGTCTTGAGTTCCACGTCCAACGGCAAGCCCTTCGGGTCCACCGTCACTTCATTGCGGCGGAACGGGGTCAGGTACGGGACGACGGCATAGCCCTTCGCATTGGTCTTGACGCCTACGGTGCTGTCCAGCGCCGCGCCCGCTGCATCGGGCACCTGCACCAGCGCGATGGTGTCACCGAGCTGCTGGGCGAACGCCACGCCATCGCCATGCAGCACGACGCCACCGGTCGCCCCCAGGCTCAGCCCACGGCTGCCGGAGGCGTGGTTGTAGCCGGCGTTGAGCGTGGCCACCGAAGCCTGGTAGCTGACGCCGGCATCGACGTTCGCCCCCGTACCGCTGTAGCGACTGATCGATGCGTTGTAGCCCCCTTGGCGACGCTCGCCGAACGTGCCGGTGACGCCGGCGCGTTCGTCGTCACGACCATCGCTCCTGCGGTTCACCGCGGTGACCAGGCGCGGCGCGCTGCTGCGCGTTCCCAGCGGCACGGTCACGTTCAGATGGAAACTGTTGCCTTCGCGCGCCGCCCCGCCGCCCAGGCTGCGTTCCAGGCTGCGCTGCGCCGACAGGCTGTAGCTGGCAGGGCCCAGCCGGTCGGAGTAGCCCACCGAGAAATTCGTGCGACGCTCGTTCCGGCTCCAGTAATCCACGCTGCTGGCGCTGGCATACAGCGACGCCGCACCGTCACCCAGGCGCTGGTTGAGATTGATGTCCAGGCGCGAGCGCTGACGTGCGAACAAGTCCCCGCCTTCACCATCGGCCATCTGCTGGCGCAGCCGCGCCGCATCTGCCAGCGACAGATATCCCTCGGTCGAGAAGCGATACGCGGCCATCGACAGATTGGTGCCGGTCGCCGGAATATCCTTGCTGAAGGCCAGCCGGTAGGACTGACCCTGCATGCGCGAACCCGACGTCGGCAGCGTGCCAGGCAGCTGCGTACGGGCCACCGTGACATCGCCGGAAAACGCACCGAAGCGTGTATTCAGCGCGCCGCCGATCAGGCCCGCCGCATAGCCATCACTGGCGGTGACACCACCAAACCCGGTGAAGCGGTTGCTGATGCCCTTGCGCAGGGTGGCTTCCAGCAACGTCGGTGTATCGCGCAGCCACGCATCGTCCAGCGTGCCCACGGTGACGTTGAAGCGGTGCTGGCCAGCGCGCAGCAGCTGCGGCACGGAAGCAAAAGGCACCACGAATCGCTGCACGCGGCCATCGTTCTCGATGACTTCCACGTCCAGGTCGCCGGCGTAGGCGGTCCCGTACAGGTCATTGATCTCGAACGGACCGGCAGCCACGTTGGTCTGGTACAGCACCGCATCGCGCTGGCGGATCACCACCCGCGCGTTGGTCTGTGCCACGCCGCGCACCGTGGGGGCATAGTCACGCTGCGATTCCGGCAGCATGCGCGGATCGGTCGCCACGCTGACGCCGCGGAAGCTGATTCCATCGAACAGGTCACCGCTGGTGCTGGCCTCGCCCACGGTCAGCTCGGTGCCCAGCGATGCGATCGAACGCTGGGCGTAGCTGCGCCCCGCGCGATACGACGTGCCGCGCCCGCTGGCCTGCGACAGATAGCCATCATGGCGCACGCGCCAGGCCCCCAGGTTGATGCCGGCGTTGAGCATCGCGCTGGTCGACTGCAGCTGGTAGCCGCGGGTCTGGATGCGCTGGTGGCTGATGGAATAGCCCAGCATCGCCGCACTGACGCCGTCGTCCCACAGTTCCGGGCTGACCCAGCCGCGCGGATCGCGCGACAGGTAGGCCTGCGGGATGCTGACCTCCAGCGCCAGTTCGCCGGCGTCGAAGCGCACGCTGGCCTGTGGGATGAACGTGGAAAGGGGCTCGCAGCTGACCGAGACGGGCAACGGCTGCAGCTGGATCGGCTGGCCGTCGCCATCGGTGGCGCTGCCAGGCTGCGGCAGGCGTGCGGCGTCGATGCCAAGCACCGCGATCAGTTCCGGCGACAGGCACACCGCGGTCGAGCCGTTATCCAGCGCGCGCAGTTCCACCTCACGCCGCGCGACAACCACGCCATTGACCTTGATGTCGGCACTGTAGATGCCCGGCACATCCTCGCCGCTCTCGAACCGGCTCAGATCCAGCGCGCTGGCCTGCGAACCCTGCAGGAACTGCGCGTTGAACTCCACGTTGGGCGCCGCCAACGCGACGGCGGGAAACAAGGCACCCACCACGGCAAAGGCCAGGCGGCACGGCTTCGGCGCTGACGATGTCGGGCTGCGGAACAGCATGGCGGATCTCCAGGAGGGCATGCGGCGGCGACACCTGCCAGGGGCAGGCATCAGCCGATGTCGCGTCTATCGGGGGCGGAGCGGCGGCGGGCGCCGCGGATCAGTTGCCGGACAGCGGCACGGACTGGCCGATGCTGGCGCCGAAGTCGTTGATGTACTCGAACTGCACGTTGCCGCCACTCGGACGCGCGCGCAGGCTGTCCAGCGCATAGCGTTCGGTGGACTGCGGCGCGATCATCTGCGGGTCGACAGCGGGATGGTCTACGCCCTGCACGCGCAGGCCCAAGGTGCCCATATGCACGTAATACGGAGTGGGATTGGTGACCTGCAGGGCCCAGCCCTTCGCATCCGGCACCAGGCTCCACTGCAGCTTCTGCGGCGCCGTGCCGGCGTCGTCCAGTCCGCTGGGGCGGTAGATCAACTTGATGCGCGTGCGCAGGCTGAACTGCAGGTAGTTGCCCGTGGCGATTTCGCCGCTCTGCGGTACCGGGGGAATATCCAGTACGTTGAGGTAATAGAGGCTTTCGCGGTCCTGCGGCAGGTCACCGCCGGTGAACAGGATGCGCAGCGACTGCGACTTGCCGCCGTCCAGCCGGAATACCGGCGGCCGCAGCACGAACGGGGTGACGCTCTCTTCCGGTTCAGCCAGCTTGTCGCCGTCGTCGGTCCACGCCTGCACCAGCGATGCCTTCTGGCCGACGTTTTCCACGCGCACGGTGATCTCGCGCTGGTTGCCGGGGAATATCTGACGGGTGCCGTGCACGATGACGCCCGCGTCGGCCGAAACACTGGCCAGCAGCGAGGCGACAGCTACACAGCAGAGGAGTCCGGTACGGATCAGGTTCATGACAGGTCACTCGTTGCGGGCCACGGCCCGGGATAGCCGGGGCCCGAAGGCCCCGACCGGTACTCCGACAACCGTTCGATTACTTGTAATCGATGGTGTAGCCGACGCTTGCGGTCACGTTGCCGGCGCCGGCGGCGGCGGTGCTGCTGCGGTATTCGGCAGCGAAGTCGATCTGCTTGGTGGTCGACAGATCGATTTCAGCCGAACGCCACGGGGTGGAGATGTTGATCGGGGTGTCGTTGGCGTCGCGCAGCGCGATCTGCACGTTGGCTGCCGGGTTAGCGACCGCGGTGTTGTTCAGGTAGCCGTTGGTCTGGTTGGCGGTGCGGTTCGGGTTCAGTTCGATCGCCGCAAGGCCGCTGGTGCACTGGGAGCCGGCACCGCCGATCACCAGCGAAACGGTCTGCTTGCCGGCCGTGACGCCGGCGGCTGCCAGCGCAGTGGTCGGCACGGTCGGCAGGGTCACGATGGGATCGGTGACGGCGCCGCCGCTGCCCGGCCAGGTGACCGAACAGGTGGTGGCGGTAATTTCGCCGTTGAAGGTGATGGTGCCGCTCTGTGCCGAAGCAGAGAAGGAGGCGCCAATGGCCAGGGCGGCCGACAGCGCGATAGCAAGCTTGTTCATGAAGGTAAAATCCTTTGTGATGGAGGTGTAGCCAGCTCGGCGGGATCCGGTTTGGCAGGATGTCGGCCGGAAGGACTGTCTCGTCCTTGACGCCTAATCTAGTAACCGAACTGCCGGCATTTAATAGGACGGGGATGAAAGGGGGCCATGGCGACGCCGGCAGGTCTGCAATGACAGCGCACTGCGTAGCGAGCTGCCATCGGACGCGTCCGAGGTGCGTCCTGTTCCCGTCATGGGGCTGCCGTGCCGCGTCCCGCCCGGCTCGGTGGATCAGGGATAGTTGAGGGTGTAGCGCAACGGGGCCTGGAAGGCGCCCGGTACGGCATCCTGGTTGTCGGCGTAGTACTCGGCAAAGAAGGTGAATTCCGCGCCGCCAGCGCCTGAGGCAACCGGCCTCAGCACGGCGCCACCGGTCAGGTTGATCGGCGCATCCTGCGCATCGCGCAGGCCCACCACGGCGTTGGTGCCGCCGCCCACGCCGATGGCCGCATTACGCAGTCGACCGTTGAGCAGGTTCGCTGATCGGTCAGTGTTCAATGCAATCGCCAGACGATTGCTCGAACAGACCGGGTCGGCGCCGCTGATCCGCACCACGACCGGGGTGCGGCCCCCGCTCTGGCCCGACAGCAGCGAACGTGCCGCGACCTTGGGCAGGGTAACGGTCGCGTCAGTGCCGACCACGCCGTCGAAGGAGACTTCGCAGGTGACGGCCGAGACCGCGCCATTGAAGGTGATGTCGCCACTCTGCGCCTGCGCGGCGCCGCTCGCGCCGAACAGGATGAGCGCAAGCGTGGCGGACAGGCGTGTTGATGCATGTCGCATGAAATGAGCTCCTTGTTTCGTCCATTGACCTTCGTACCCGGAAACTGCATGCCACCGGGAGGCCATCGTCGAGGAACGCGGGAGCAGGCAGACTAGGACGCGACGCAAGACGCGGCGCCTGCGGAAGATGTGCCGGATGCAATCACAGAAGCAGTGTGAGCAGGAGCACGTATGGGCGCACATCCAGGATGACATCGAGGACAATCCGTCCCGACCACGTCACGGCGCTCATGGGTAGCGCCGATCCAGGGTCGGCGAGCGCAGCGGACCGTGGCGCACGCCCGGCACGGCTGCATATGAAAAGGCCGCCTTTCGGCGGCCTTTGCGGTATCAGAGAATGTAGCGGCTCAGGTCGGGATCCTTGACCAGCTCACCCAGGTGCTTGTCCACGTACGCCGTATCGATGGCAATGGTGTCGCCATCGCGATCGGGCGCCTCGTAGCTCAGCGAATCCAGCAGCCGCTCGAGCACCGTGTGCAGGCGGCGGGCGCCGATGTTCTCCTGCCGCTCGTTGACCTGGAATGCGATCTCGGCCAGCCGGTCGATCGCATCCTCACTGAAGGCCACTTTGACGCCTTCGGTAGCCAGCAGCGCTTCGTACTGCTTGGTCAGTGCCGCCTTGGGTTCGGTCAGGATGCGGATGAAATCCTGCTTGCTAAGCGCGGTCAGTTCCACGCGGATCGGGAAGCGGCCCTGCAGCTCCGGGATCAGGTCGCTGGGCTTGGCGAGATGGAACGCACCGGAGGCAATGAACAGGATGTGGTCGGTCTTGACCGTACCGTACTTGGTCGACACGTTGGACCCTTCCACCAACGGCAGCAGATCGCGCTGCACGCCCTCGCGCGACACATCGCCACCGCCCACGTTGTCACCGCGCTTGGCGACCTTGTCGATCTCGTCGATGAACACGATGCCGTGCTGTTCACACGCCTCGATGGCCGCGCTGCGCACGTCGTCCTCATTGACCAGCTTGGCCGCTTCTTCTTCCTGCAGCAGAGGGCGCGCGGCCTTGATGGTCAACGTGCGCTTGTTCGACTTTGCGCCACCGAGGTTGGCGAACATCGACTTCAGCTGCTGCCCCATTTCCTCCATGCCCGGCGGAGTCATGATGTCCATGCTGACGTTGGCTGCGATCTCCAGCTCGATCTCGCGCTCGTCCAGTTCGCCATTGCGCAGCATGCGACGGAACTTGATACGGGTCTCGTTGTCCTGCGAAGACGGCTCGTTGCGTGCGGCTTCCGGGTCGAACCCGATGCCACCGCTGCGACGCGGCAGCAGCGCATCGAGGATGCGGTCTTCGGCGCGTTCTTCGGCCTGCGTGCGCACGCGCACCTTGGCCTGCTCGCGGTACAGCTTGACCGCGGTATCGGCCAGGTCACGGATGATCTGCTCGACGTCCTTGCCGACGTAGCCGACCTCGGTGAAACGCGTGGCTTCCACCTTGACGAACGGCGCATTGGCCAGCGTCGCCAGGCGACGGGCGATCTCGGTCTTGCCGACACCGGTCGGGCCGATCATCAGGATGTTCTTCGGCATCACTTCGTCGCGCAGCTCGGCCGGCAACTGCATGCGGCGCCAGCGGTTGCGCAGCGCGATGGCCACCGCGCGCTTGGCATCGTGCTGGCCGACGATGTGGCGGTCCAGTTCCTGCACGATCTCGCGCGGGGTCATGGAAGCGGAAGTGTTCTCGAAATTCTTGGACATGGGGTGCTCACGAATGAGGATTGCCGACCGGGGCCGGCGCTACCGGAACGCGTGCCGACCGGAACCGGCACGGCGCGGGGCGGAGGTTCAGAGCTCTTCCACCACCACGTTGCGGTTGGTGTAGATGCAGATGTCGCCGGCAATCCCGATCGCCTCGCTGGCGATGCTGCGGGCATCCAGTTCGGTATGCGCCATCAGCGCGCGTGCGGCAGACAAGGCGTAAGAGCCACCGGAGCCGATGGCGATGATGCCGTCCTCCGGTTCGATCACATCACCGGTGCCGCTGATGATCAGCGAGGTCTCGCGGTCGGCGACGGCCAGCAGCGCTTCGAGCTTGCCGAGGCGGCGTTCGGTGCGCCAGTCCTTGGCCAGTTCGACGGCGGCACGCTGCAGCTGGCCGTGCTTTTCAAGCTTGGCCTCGAACAGTTCGAACAAAGTGAACGCATCGGCCGCCGCACCGGCGAAGCCGGCCAGCACCTGGCTGTCACGGCCCAGCCGGCGGACCTTGCGTGCATTGCCCTTCATCACGGTGTGGCCGAGGGTGACCTGGCCGTCGCCGGCGATGGCCACCTTGTCCCCGCGGCGGACGCAGACGATGGTGGTGGCGTGGAAAACAGTAGGGTTCTGGCTGGGGTCCATGTGGCCTCCGGTAAGCTGTGCGAAGGACATGGGGACAGCGCCGGCTGCCATCAAGCCGTCATGGCAGGAAGCCGTTCATCCGACGGTCGCTGTCCTGCCCGCCGCTCCGTCACGACCCGGCGGCTCAGACCGGACTGCCGTCCTCCGGCGATCCAGCGTCGGGCGTACGGCTGGGTTGGCGTTTGGCCCGCGGGTGCGCGGCGTCGTACACCTTGGCCAGGTGCTGGAAATCCAGGTGGGTATAGATCTGGGTGGTCGCGATGTCGGCATGGCCGAGCAGTTCCTGCACGCCGCGCAGGTCACCGGAGGATTCCAGGATGTGGCTGGCGAAGCTGTGCCGCAGCATGTGCGGGTGCACGTGCTTGAACAGGCCCTGGCGTTGCGCCAGCTGTTTGATCCGCACCTGTACCGCGCGCTGGCTGATGGGGCCGTTGCGCCCCGGGAAAACAGGCGCCGCGGGGGCACCGTTGGTTTCCGCACGCCAGGCTTCCAGCGCCTCGCGTGCGGGACGCCCGAACGGTACCCGGCGCTGCCGGTTGCCCTTGCCCAACACGTTGACCAGGCCGCTGGCGAAGTCCAGGTCGCGCCAGGTCAACGCGCACAGTTCGCTCAGGCGCAGGCCGGAGGAATAGAACAGTTCCAGCAGCGCGCGGTCGCGCCTTCCCAGTTCACCGTCGGTGGGCAGTTCGACCAGCCGCACGGCCTCGTCGGCGTCGAGCACCTGCGGCAGGCGCCGTGGTGCACGCGGGGCTTTCAGTCCCAGGGTGGGATCCACCTGCAGGCGACCGTGCTTGAGCTGCCACGCGTAATATCCTCGGCAGGCCGAGAGACGCCGTTGCAGGCTCTTGGCCGACAGTCCGCGGCGATGCTCATCGGCGACGAAGCTGCGCAGGTGTTCCCCGTCCAGCGCATCCACGCTGCGGTCGCGGGCTTCGGCCCAGCGCTGCAGCGCGTCCAGGTCACGCCGGTAGGCATCCAGCGTATGCGCCGACATGCGGCGCTCGACCGCCATGTACTGCAGGAATGCCGGCACCGCATCGTTCATCCCGGCAGTCAGCCGAAGCGCTGCAGCGCAACAGCCAGCGATTCGCCCATCATGCGCAGGAACAGCGTGCCCATGCCCGGGTAGAACCGGTTGGGATCGTGGCTGCCCACGGCGATCAGGCCGACGCCGGGAAGCGGCAACAGCGCCGTGGTCTGGATCTCCTCGGCACGCCCGCCGTACAACACGGCATTCTTCTCCGGCTGCAGGCGGCCGCAGATCGGTTCGCCGTCTTTCAGGCAATCGCGGAACGGGCCCAGCAGCGGGCTGTCCGCAGCCAGCACCTGCAGCCACGGCGCCTGCTCCAGCCCGGCCACCGGCGTGTGCACGACCAGCCGCACCAGGTCGCCATCGAAATCTTCTTCCAGCGTCGCCGCCATCGCCCGCAGCGTATCGGCGGCGCTGTCCTGCTTCATCAGGGCGAGGGTCAGCTGGTGGGTCCGCACGGCGAGGCGCTCGTTGACCTGCGCCGTGTGGGCCAGGTCGGCCAGTCGACGCGACAGCTCGCGGTTCTTGTCGCGCAGCACGTCCAGCTGGTAGCTGGCCAGCGATGCGGTGGGGCCGTCGTCGCGCGGCACCACCAGGGTGAGCGCCAGGTCCGGGAACTGCTTCAGGAAGCCCGGATGCCGCCGCAGCCAGGCCGCAACCTCGTGACCGGCGAGCTTCTCAGTACTGTCACTCATGCATTCCACTCCCCTTCGAACACGAATGCGCTGGGTCCGGACATCACTACCGGCTGGCCTTCACCGGCCCACTGGATGCGCAGTTCGCCACCGGGCAGGCTGATCCGTGCATCCGGACCCAGGCGTCCGCGCTGCATCAGCGAAACCGCCGCCGCACACGCACCACTGCCGCAGGCCAGGGTCTCGCCGACGCCACGTTCGTACACCCGCAGGCGCGCATGGTCAGGTTCCAGCACCTGCGCAAAGCCCACGTTGACCGATTCGGGGAACGAGGCATGCTGCTGCAGCGAGGCGCCCAGGCGCTCCACCGGCGCCGCGTCGACCAGGCCGACTTCGATGACGGCATGCGGGTTGCCCATCGACACCGCACCAAAGCGCACGGTCTCACCCTGCACGGGCAGCAGATACTCATCGCGCGGGTGGGCGAAGCCGATCAGCGGAATCTGCGCGGGCTCGAATACCGGCACGCCCATTTCCACCGAAAAATGATCCTCGCCGAGCGTACGCACCGGATGCGTGGCCAGCGGGCTGTCGATGGCGAAGTCGCTGTCGGTGGTATCGCCGTTGCGGACCAGCCAGGCAGCCACGCAGCGCGCGCCATTGCCACACTGCTGGGAGCTGCTGCCGTCCGAATTCCAGATCCGGTAGGACGCCACCGACATGGGTGAGCGCGGGGATTCGATGGTGATGATCTGGTCGCAGCCCACGCCGGTGTGGCGGTCGGCCAGGCGCGCGGCCAGCTGCGGCGACGGCGGCGGCGTTCCACCGCGCAGGTCGATCATGACGAAATCGTTGCCGGCGCCGTGCATCTTGCTGAAACGCAGCGGGGTTCCGCGGCGGGGCTGACGGTCAGGCTGACGGCCAGCGGCCGTCACTACCGGGCCCTGCCCCGTCGTTGCCGGACGCTGTGTTGCCTCACTCATTGTTGTCGCCGGCGCCATCGTCGATCTGCGGCGTCACCGGGTCCGGCACGGTGCTGGGATTGCCTGCCCCGGTGTCCTGGGTGGCCGGGGGCGTGGCGGTGTCCTGGCTGGCATCATCGGCGGCCGGCACGTCGACCGGCTCGGCGACTTCTTCCACCGGCACCGGCTTCTGCGGCAGTACCAACGGACCCTTGTTGCCACAGGCGCTGAGGAACAGCAGCGCGGACGCTGCCAGCGGAATCAGGATGAGGGTTCGGCGGGAATTGTTCATGCCCCGAGTGTAGCGCCGAGCCCTGCCCTGCGTCGCCCATCGCGCCCGCACGGCGACGGCCGGATTCACGCTTCAGCAGGGGGCAGCGGACGCAGCCACAACCACACGCACACCACCGTCATGCTGCCGATGGAGAACCACTTGACCCAGGCCACCGGCACGCACCAGAGCATGATGCCGGCGCAGACCGCCATGGTCAGCGTGGCCATCCATTTGCCATGGCGACTGACCGCGCCATGGGCCTGCCAGTCGCGGATCGCCGGACCGAACCGCGGGTGGCCCAGCAGCCAGCCGTGCAGCCGTTCGGAACCGCGCGAAGCGGCCCAGGCAGAAATCAGGATGAACACGGTCGTTGGCAGGCCCGGCACGAAGATACCGACGATGCCGGTGCCCAGGCTGGCATAGGCCAGCAGCCACCACGCCCACTTGAAGCGCGCCCGGCGCGCAGGCGCCGGGGCGTCAGGATCAGCAGGACGGTCAGGCGTGTTCATGCCGCAAGGATACCGGTAGTGACGGCCGCTGGCCGTCAAACCAGATAGGCCGCTGGCCGTCACCCATCAGGGACCGTCACCCACCGGTGATCGGCACCCACCGGAGGCGGCATGACGGCCAGCGGCCGTCACTACCGATCGATCAGGGGCCGGACACGCCCAGCTGGTCCAGCACGAACGCATAGGACTCAGCCAGTTCCTGGTAACGCTGGAAGCGCCCGGACTTGCCACCGTGGCCCGCCTCCATGTTGGTGCGGAACACGATCGGGTGGGTACCGGTGTTGTCATCGCGCAGCTTCGCCACCCACTTCGCAGGCTCCCAGTACTGCACCTGCGAATCCCACAGCCCGGTGCCCACGAACAGCGCCGGGTAGGCCTGCCTGGCCACGTTGTCGTACGGCGAGTACTTCAGCATGTAATCGTAGAACGGCTTCTGCTCCGGGTTGCCCCACTCGTCGTACTCGTTGGTGGTCAGCGGGATGGTCGGGTCGAGCATGGTGGTCACCACGTCGACGAACGGTACCTGGGCGACCATCACCCGGTAATCCTGCGGCGCCTGGTTGGCCACCGCGCCCATCAGCAGGCCACCGGCGCTGCCGCCGGAAGCGGCCACGCGGTCCTTGGCTGCCCAGCCCTGCTGCACCAGCCCACGGGTGACATCGATGAAGTCGTTGAAGGTGTTCTGCTTGTTCAGCAGCTTGCCGTCTTCGTACCAGTCGCGCCCCATCTCCTGGCCGCCGCGGATGTGGGCGATGGCATACACCACGCCGCGGTCGAGCAGGCTCACCGCGGTCTGGTTGAAATACGGGTCCATCGACATGCCATAGCTGCCGTACGCGTACTGGAACAGTGCGCCGGTCCCGTCCTTCTTGAAGCCCTTGCGATACACCAGCGACACCGGCACCTTGACCCCGTCGCGCGCGGTGATCCACACCCGGTCGGTTTCGTACTTCGATGCGTCATAGCCGATCACCGGCTGCTGTTTCAGCTGGCGACGCTCGCCGCTCTGCGTGTTGATCTCGAACACCGTGGTCGGGGTGGTCATCGAGGTATACGCATAGCGCAGCCACGGCGTATCGGCTTCGGTGTTGTCGTCCAGGCCCATCGAATACGCGGGCTCATCGGCCTTCACGTAGTCGGTGCGGCCGTCCTTGAACAGCAGGCGGATGCGCTCCAGGCCTTCGGAACGTTCGGCGATGGCGGTGAAGCCGTCGAACAGTTCGAAGCCTTCGATGTACACCGCCGGGTCATGCGCGATCCAGTCCTTCCACTGCGCGCGCGAGGTCGCATCGGTGGGCGCGGTGACCAGCTTGAAGTTCTTCGCCCCGTCGTTGGTGCGGATCACCCAGCGGCCATCGAAGTGGTCCGCATCGTATTCCACTTCGCGGTGGCGCGGCGCCAGCACCGTGAACGTGGTCGGATCGCTGGCCGGCGCATAGCGCTCTTCGGAGGTCACCGTGCTGTGCAGGCCGATGGTGATGAAGCGGTCGTCGCGGGTACGCCCGATGCCCATGTAGAAGCTGTCGTCCTTCTCTTCGTACACCACCACGTCGCTGCTGGCCGGGGTGCCCAGCACGTGCTTCTTCACCCGCACCGTCAGCAGGGTTTCCGGATCGTTTTCCACGTACAGCACGGTGCGGTTGTCATCGGCCCACACCAGGTTGCCGGACGAACCGGTGATGGTGTCCGGCAGCACCTCACCGGTGCGCAGGTCCTTGAAGCGGATCACGTACTGGCGACGGCCCACATCGTCATCGGCCCAGGCCAGCAGCTGGTTGTCCTGGCTGACCTCCATCGTACCCACGCTGAAGTAGCCCTTGCCGGCCGCCATCTGGTTGACGTCCAGCAGGATTTCTTCGGCCGCCTGCATGTCGCCCTTGCGGCGCGCATGGATGGGATAGTCCTGGCCGGTCTCGAAGCGGCTGTAGTACCAGTAACCGCGCTCACGCGCCGGCACGCTGGAATCGTCCTGCTTGATGCGCGCGACGATCTCCTTGTACAGGGTCTCCTGCAGCGGCTTGAGCGGCGCCACGACCTGGTCGGTGTAGGCGTTCTCGGCCTGCAGGTAGGCCAGCATCGCCTTGTCTTCGCGCTTGTCGTCGCGCATCCAGTAGTAGTCGTCGTTGCGGCTGGCACCGAACGGGGCCTTGACCACGTGCGGGCGCTTTTCGGCGTCCGGCGCGACGGGCGGGGGGGCGGCGTGGGTGGTGGTGGTCATCAGGCTCGCAAGCAACAGGCAGAGGGTGGACTTCACGAAGTAAGGCTCCTGGGACGGGATTGCAACGGCTTCCTTGTGCCGCCAGTCTGGGCGCACGCGCCGAAGGGGACAAGCCTGCGGATGGTCATGGTCGCCCGACGTTGCCCGCCAGCGGCCGGCACTGCCGGGATGGCCGGCGTACCATGGGCGGCATGAGCCCCCTGCATGACGACAAGCGACCGGCCTACAGCCGGCGCAGCCACGAGATCGCCCCGTTCCACGTGATGTCCCTGCTGGCCCGCGCGCAGGCGCTGGAACAGGCCGGCCACGATGTGATCCACCTGGAAATCGGCGAACCGGACTTCACCACCGCTGCTCCGGTGGTGCGTGCCGGCCAGGCCGCGCTGGCCGCCGGACATACCCGCTATACCGCCGCGCGCGGCCTGCCTGCGCTGCGCGAGGCGATCGCCGGTTTCTACCGCAGCCATTACCAGCTGGATATCGACCCGCAGCGGATCCTGGTCACCCCTGGCGGGTCCGGCGCGTTGCTGCTGGCCAGCAGCCTGTTGGTGGACCCGGGCAGGCACTGGCTGCTGGCGGACCCGGGTTATCCGTGCAACCGGCATTTCCTGCGCCTGGTGGAAGGCGGCGCACAGCTGGTGCCGGTCGACGCCGGCACCGCCTACCAGCTCACGCCGGACCTGGTGGCCCGGCACTGGAACGAACACAGTGTGGGTGCGCTGCTGGCCTCGCCCGCCAACCCCACCGGCACGGTGTTGTCGGCCGCCGAACTGGCCGGGCTTTCGCAGTCGCTGCACGCGCGGGGCGGCCACATGGTGGTCGATGAGATCTACCACGGCCTGACCTACGGCATGGATGCCGCCAGCGTGCTGCAGGTGGATGACAGCGCCTTCGTGCTGAACAGTTTTTCCAAGTATTTCGGCATGACCGGCTGGCGACTGGGCTGGCTGGTGGCCCCACCCGCTGCGGTGCCGGAACTGGAGAAGCTGGCGCAGAACCTCTACATCAGCGCCTCGAGCATTGCCCAGCACGCCGCGCTGGCGTGTTTCCAGGACGAGGCGATGGCGATCTTCGAACAACGCCGCGAGGCCTTCCGGCAACGCCGCGATTTCCTGCTGCCGGCGCTGCGCGAACTTGGCTTCCGCATCGACGTGGAACCGCAGGGCGCGTTCTACCTGTACGCCGACGTCAGTGCATTCACCGATGATGCGCAGGCCTTCTGCGCGCATTTCCTGGAAACCGAGCACGTGGCCTTCACCCCCGGCCTGGACTTCGGTTTCCATCGGTCCAACCAGCATGTGCGGCTGGCCTATACGCAGGAAATCCCGCGCCTGCAGGAGGCGGTGGAACGGATCGCGCGCGGGCTGCGCACGCTGGTGCGGTAGTGACGGCCGCTGGCCGTCACTCCGAGGATCATGACGGCCAGCGGCCGTCACTACCGCGTCATTTGCCGCCCAGCCGCTCCCA
Source organism: Stenotrophomonas chelatiphaga (assembly GCF_032054965.1). NCBI lineage: Bacteria > Pseudomonadati > Pseudomonadota > Gammaproteobacteria > Lysobacterales > Lysobacteraceae > Stenotrophomonas > Stenotrophomonas chelatiphaga. The sequence continues at coordinate 170,914 of NZ_DAMBRS010000008.1, forward strand.
CAGGAAGCTGTAGGCCAGCGCGGACATGTGCGCGGCCTGCGCATTGTTGGCCGCACCGCCATGGCCGCCTTCGATGTTCTCGTAGTAGGTCACGTCCTTGCCGGCTTCGATCATCTTCGCTGCCATCTTGCGGGCGTGGCCCGGATGCACGCGGTCATCGCGGGTGGAGGTGGTGAACAGCACCGGCGGGTACTCCTTCTTCGCATCGAACAGGTGATACGGCGAGAAGGTCTTGATGTACTCCCAATCGGCGGTGTCCGGATTGCCGTATTCGGCCATCCACGAGGCACCGGCCAGCAGGTGGCTGTAGCGCTTCATGTCCAGCAGCGGCACCTGGACCACCACCGCGCCGAACAGCTCCGGGTACTGGGTCAGCATGTTGCCGGTCAGCAGGCCACCGTTGCTGCCGCCCTGCACGCCCAGGTGCCTGGCCGAGGTGATCCTGCGGGTGACCAGATCCTGCGCGACGGCGGCCATGTCTTCATAGGCCTTGTGACGATTCTGCTTCAAAGCCGCCTGGTGCCAGCGCGGGCCATATTCGCCACCGCCACGGATGTTGGCGACCACGTACACCCCGCCCTTCTCCAGCCAGGCGCGTCCCATGCCGCCGGAATAGTTCGGGGTCAGCGAGATCTCGAAACCACCGTAGCCATACAGCAGCGTCGGATTGGAACCGTCGAGCTTCATGGCCTTGTCGTGCACCACGAAGTACGGCACGCGGGTGCCGTCCTTGCTGGTGGCGAAGTGCTGTTCGATGACCTTGCCTTCGGCATCGAAGAACGCCGGCATGGTCTTGAGCACTTCCGGCGCCTTGCCGATCTCGGCAATGGCCAGCGTGGTCGGGGTCAGGTAATCGGTGGCGGTCAGCCACACGGCATTGCTGTCGTTGCTGTCCACCGCGCCCACGCCCAGCGTACCGAACGCCGGTGCACCGACGAACTCGCTGGTGGTCCAGCCATTGCGGCCGGGGGTCAGTACGCTGAGGCGGTTCTTGACGTCGTCCAGCACGTTCAGCACGACGTGATCGCGGGTCCACACCGCACCGGCCAACGAGGTGGTATCGGTCGGCGCGAACAGCACGTCGAAGTCACGCTTGCCGGCCAGGAAATCCTCCAGCCTGGCCGCCAGCAGCGAACCGGCGGGGTAGGTCTTGCCGCCCACCGTCCACGGCTCGCGCAGCTCCAGGCTCAGCCACTGCTTGTGCAGGCCCTTTTCAGCGGAGTTCGGCGCGTCGATCCGGGTCAGCTTGCCATCGTCGGCACGCAGGTAGAGTTCGTTGTTGTAGAAGGCCAGCGTGCGGCTGACCAGGTTGCGCTCGAAGCCCGGCGTGTCATCGTGCAGGGCCGCGATGTACATGTCATCCGGCTTGCCTTCGTACACCACCTGCGCCGCGGACAGCGGCGTGCCGCGCTTCCACAGCTTGGCCACCCGCGGGTAGCCGGACGTGGTCATCGCGCCATCGCCGAAATCGGTATAGACGAACACGCTGTCACGATCGATCCAGCCCAGCCCGCCCTTGGATTCGGGACGGAAGAAGCCATCGGTGACCCAGCTGCGGCTGGCCAGGTCGAACTCACGGGTGACATCGGCATCGGCGCCGCCGCGCGACAGCGCGATCAGGCAGCGGGTGTATTCCGGGCGCAGGCACTCCACGCCATGCCACACCCAGTTCTCGCCTTCGGCCTTGTTCAGCGCGTCCAGGTCGAGCACGGTTTCCCACTGCGGCGATGCCTTGCGGTATTCGGCCAGCGTGGTGCGGCGCCACAGGCCACGTTCGTGCTGCTTGTCCTTCCAGAAGTTGTAGTAGTAGTCGCCAATCTTCTCGACGCCGGGAATCTTGGCGTCCGAATCAAGCACTTCGCGGATGCTGGCTTCCATCTGGCTGAAGGCCGGGGTCTGCGCGAGGCGGCCTTCGGACTTGGCGTTCTGCTCCTTCACCCAGGCCAGGGACCTGTCGCCGGTGACGTCTTCAAGCCAGGCGTAGCGGTCGGTCTGTTCAGTTTCAGCGGCCACGGCGGTCCCCACCGAGGCAGCGGTCATCATGCCCGCCAGCAGGCAGGCGGAAGCGAGTCGTGACATTGCGGTTCCAGGCAGTCATAAGCTGCAGAACGCTATCACAGGGCCTGCGCCCTGCCCCCGTGTCGAAGGTCAGGCCGTGCGGACCGTACGCGTGCCCCGCCGCCGCGCCTGCACCCGGCGGCGCGGCCAGCGCGGCAGCGGGAAGCGCAGCAGTGACCACCACGCCACGAGCGGCATGCCCAGCACCCACAGCGGCATCCAGCCGAGCCATGTGCTGCTGCCGCGCGCGGCCGGCCATACCAGCACCATCGCCAATCCCGCCAGCGCCGCATGCCTGACGCAACGCAGCAGACGGGGGTCCGGATGGCTGTCCGGTGAGGGCGTACGGGCAGGATGACGTTGGCGCATGGTGGTCTCCGGGGTTGAAGGGTGATCCAGGTCGCCACCTTGCGCGCGTCGTTTCTCACCAGCTGCGACATCCGTCGGTCAGACACCATTGACGAATCCCTCGCGCGCATTCGACCATGCTTGCGCACGCCCTCCTGGAGCCCGCTTTCCCATGCCGTCGATCCGCCCGTTGTGTGCTGTCCTGCTGACCACCCTGATCGTCGGGCCGGGTTGTGCGATGTTCCGTTCCAGCGCGTCCAGCGCCCCGGAGCCGGTTGCCGTGGCCGAAGCGGGCGAGCTGGGGGCCCCGATCAACCTGCAACGCTTCATGGGCACCTGGTATGTGATCGGCCGCGTGCCCAATTTCATCGAACGTGGCCATGTAGCCAGTGTCAATGAATACACCCTGCGCGAGCCGCAGAAGATCGGCATTACCTATCGCTATCGCGATGGTTTCGGTGAACCGATGCAGGAAATCCAGGCGCGCGCCTCGGTCGACGAAGAAAGCGGCAACCACGACTGGCGCACCTGGTTCTACCGCGTGGTGCCCACCCATTCGCGCGTGCTGGAAGTGGCGCCGGATTATTCATGGGCGCTGGTCGGCTATCCCGGCCGTGAGATGGCGTGGATCTTCGCGCGCAAGCCGGAAATGGACAATGCCCTGTACAAGCAGCTGGCCGAGCGCCTGCGCGACGAGTACGGGGTCAACACCGACAAGCTCAAGCGCGTGCCGCAGCAGCGCAGCCAGGTGGACCGGCTCGGCTATGAAGTGCCGAACCAGCGCTGACTGCACACGCCGGTCCTGTTGGAACACTGCCGGGCGCTGCCCGGCATTCTGTTATCTGCGGCTGTAATGGGCGACCAGGCGGTCGCCCAGCATCTGCAGCAGCTGCACCAGCACCAGCAGCAGCACCACGGTAACCAGCGCCACGTCGGTATGCGAACGCTGGTACCCGTCGCGGAAGGCCAGGTCGCCAAGGCCACCGGAGCCGATCGCACCGCCCATGGCGGTGAAGCCGATCAGGGCCACGGTGGTGACCGTGGCGCCAGCAATCAGGCCGGGACGCGCTTCAGGCAGCAACACCCGGGTGACCAGCTGCCAGGTGGTCGCCCCCATTGCCTGGGTCGCTTCGATCACGCCGCGGTCCACTTCACGCAGCGCGGTTTCCACCAGCCGTGCATAGAACGGCGCCGCGCCGATCACCAGCGGTACGATCGCACCGCGCACACCCAGCGAGGTGCCCATCAGCGCCAACGTGACCGGGATCAATACGATCATCAGGATGATGAAAGGCACCGAGCGCAGCAGGTTCACTACCAGCGCCAGCGCCCCGTAGGCGATCGGCCGGCGCCGCAGCTGCGGCGAACCGAACAGGTACAACAGCACGCCCAGCGGCAGGCCGATGGCCAGCGTCAGCGGCAGCGAACCGGCCAGCATCAGCAGCGTGTCCACGGTGGCCTGGCCGATATCGGCCCACTTGCCGGCGTCCAGGTGGCGGAAGAAGCCGCCATTGCTTGCAAAGATCATCGGCGCAGCTCCTCTACATGCACGCCCGCGGCGGCGAATGCCTGTTGCGCGGCGGCCTGGTCGCCCCCTACCAGCGACACCACCAGCTGCCCGTACGGGGTGTCCTTGATGCGGTCGATGCGGCCGGACAGGATGTTGTAATCCACGCCGGTCTGCCGGGCGACGCTGCCCAGCAGCGGCTGGTAGGTATCAGCGCCGAGGAACGTCAGCCGCACGATGGTGCCGCCGACGGTGTCGAAGTCGCCGTGCAGCGTGCCCTCGTCGATGTGTTCGGACTCGCTGACGAAACGACGCGTGGTCGGATGTTGCGGGTGCAGGAACACGTCGGTGACCGGCCCCATTTCCACCATCTCGCCGGCGTCGAGCACCGCCACGCGGTCGCAGACCCGACGGATCACATCCATTTCGTGGGTGATCAGCACGATGGTCAGGCCCAGTTCGCGGTTGATCTTCGACAGCAGCGCCAGCACCGAAGCGGTGGTCTGCGGATCCAGCGCGCTGGTGGCTTCGTCGCACAGAAGGATCTGCGGCCCGGTGGCCAGCGCGCGGGCAATGCCGACCCGCTGCTTCTGCCCGCCGGACAACTGCGCCGGATACTTGTCCGCGTGGGCCTGCAGGCCAACGGTCCGCAGCAGCTCGGCGACCCGTGCATCGATCTGCGCACGCGGCGTGCCGGCCAGTTCCAGCGGGAAGGCGACGTTGGACGCCACCGTCCGCGAGGACAGCAGGTTGAAGTGCTGGAAAATCATCCCGATGCGCCGACGCAGCGTACGCAGGCCGGCCGTCTCCAGTGCGGTCACGTCTTCGCCCGCGATGAGCAGGCGGCCGCCGCTGGGATCTTCCAGCCGGTTGATCATGCGGATCAGGGTCGACTTGCCCGCGCCGGAATGGCCGATGATGCCGAACACCTCCCCTTCCTGGATGGTCAGGTCGAGCGGCTGCAGCGCGCTGATCGCGCGGCCGGCTACGGCATAGGATTTGTGCAGGCGCTGGAACTCGATCACGGAGCGGCTCACCAGAGGGGGCGACGGGGGGCGTGCAGCCTACCAGCGCGCGCGTCCCTGCGCCCGCGCCAGTCACCACAATGATATTCCGTTTGCTTCTAAGCCGCCGCCGGGCGCGTTGTCAGGGGTGGTCCAGCGGCATCGGCGGCGCCTGCCGGTTGACCCGCTCCCGGTGCAGCAGGTACAGCCCCGATGCCACGATGATCGCCGCCCCGCTCCAGGTCCAGGCATCGGGCAACTGCTGCCAGAACAGCAGGTCCCAGCCGATCACCCACACCAGCCCGGTGTATTCCAATGGCGCGATCATCGACGCTTCGCCCAGCTGGAAGGCACGGGTGAGGGCGATCTGGCCCAGCGCGCCGGCCAACCCCATGCCGGCCACCAGCGGCGCGTCGGCCCACTGCATCGGCACCCAGCCCGGCCAGGCGAGCAGGCCGGCGCCAATGGCCATGATCACCAGGAACCAGACCACCATCGACTGCGAGGTATCGGTCCGGGTCAGCAGGCTCACCGTGATGGCGGCCACCGCATACGCCGTGGCGGCCACCAGCACCATCAGCCCGGGAATGGAGATGAAGCCGTCCACGCCCGGTCGCAGGACCACGATGACCCCCAGCAGGCCGATGCCGATGGCCACCCAGCGCCGTGGCCCGACCCGCTCGCCCAGCAGCGGCACCGACAGCGCCGCGATGATCAGCGGGGCGACGAAATAGATGCTGTAGGCGGTTGAAAGCGGCAGGTCACGCAGCGCGAAGACGAAACAGCCGATCATCACCATGCCCAGCACGCCGCGCAGCAGGTGCAGTCCCCAGCGCCGCGGTATCAAGGAACGCGGCCCGGCACTGGCCAGTACCCATACCAGCACGAACGGCAGCGAGGCCGCACCGCGCAGGAAGGTGACCTGCAAGGACGGGTAGCCAGCGGACAACTGCTTCATGCCCGCATCCATCAGCGAGAAACAGGCGACGGCGGCGACCATCCAGAAGACGGCGCGCGAGGGGGAGGCAGGGGCGTTCATGACCCATTATCGCCCCTGCCCTGCCGACCTTCCAAGGCGGGTTGGGTAGAATGGGGGCACTGAATCCAGGAGTTTCCCCATGCCCTCTTTCGACGTCGTCTCCGAAGTGGACAAGCACGAGCTGGTCAACGCAGTCGACCAGGCCAACCGTGAACTGACCACGCGCTTTGATTTCAAGGGCGTGGCTGCGAAGTTCGAGCTGGAAGACAGCGTGATCTCGCAGTCTGCGCCGAGCGAGTTCCAGCTGCAGCAGATGACCGACATCCTGCGCGCGCGGATGGCGGCCCGTCAGATCGACACCAAGAGTCTGGAATTCGGCGAGGTGGAAACCAACGTCGCCGGCGCCCGGCAGAAGATCACGGTCAAGCAGGGGATCGAGCAGAAGATCGCCAAGAAGATCGCCGCCACGCTGAAGGAAGCCAAGCTGAAAGTGGAAAGCCAGATCAACGGCGACAAGCTGCGGGTAAGCGGCAAGAAGCGCGACGACCTGCAGGACGCCATGGCCCTGCTGCGCAAGAACGACTTCGAACTGCCGCTGCAGTTCGACAACTTCCGCGACTGATGGATCACCCCAACGCCAGCCCGCCGAGCCCGCCATGACCGATTCCGCTGTACCTGCCGAAGGCCCGCCTGCCGACGACCCGATCGCCGCTACCCGCCTGTGGCTGGAGCGTATCGTCATCGGCTTGAACCTGTGCCCCTTCGCCAAGGCGGTGTACGTGAAGGAGCAGGTGCGTTACGTGCTCAGCGATGCGACCACGCCCGAAGCACTGGTGGAGCAACTGGCTGAAGAACTGGTGCTGCTGCGCGACGCGCCCGCCGAGCAGATCGACACGACGCTGATCATCCACCCGGACGTGTTGACCGACTTCCTGGACTACAACGACTTCCTCGACAACGCCGACGCCGCCATCGAGGCACTGGACCTGCAGGGCATCCTGCAGGTGGCCAGCTTCCACCCGCAGTACCAGTTCGAAGGCGTTGCGCCGGACGATGCGAGCAACTACACCAACCGCGCGCCCTACCCGATCCTGCACCTGCTGCGCGAAGACAGCGTGGCCCGCGCGGTGGATGCGTTTCCGGACCCGGATGTGATCGTGGAGCGCAACATCCAGACCCTGGACCGGATCGGCGTGGAAGGATGGTGGCGGCGCCTGCGCGGGCAGGACCTGTCATGAGCATCGTACCCGCGGTTGCGGCGTGGCCCGCCGCGCCCCTGGCGGGCAAGGTGGTGCTGGTGACCGGCGGTGCCAACGGCATCGGCCGCGGCATCGCGCAGGCCGTGCTGGGCGCCGGCGGCCAGGTGATGATCGGCGACCTCGACGTGGCAGCAGGCAAGGCCTGCCTGGCCGAATGGGATCGCCCGGCCGACGCGGCCTTCCGCAAGCTGGACATCACCGCCGAAGCCAGCGTGCGCGGCTTCATCGCAGCGGCCCTGAAGCGCTTCGGCCGCATCGACGGGCTGGTCAACAATGCGGGCATTGCCGATGCGCATGGCACCGCACTGGCCGACATGGATCGGGCGCAGTGGCAGCGCAGGCTTTCGTCCCTGCATGGCGCCTTCCTGTGCAGCAAGCACGCCCTGCCGGCGCTGGGTGCCGACAAGCGCGGTGCAATCCTCAACATTGCTTCGACACGCGCGCAGCAGTCCGAACCACACAGTGAGGCTTACGCCGCCGCCAAAGGCGGGCTGCTCGCCTTCACCCACGCACTGGCGCTCAGCGCTGGCCCGGCGGTGCGCGTGAACAGCATCAGCCCCGGCTGGATCAGCACGGGCGCATGGCAGGCACCGATGCGCCGGCGCACGCCATCGCTGTCGCGTGCCGACCATGCGCAGCACCCGGTGGGCCGGGTCGGCCAGCCGGAAGACATCGGCGCGTTGGCGGTCTACCTGCTGTCGGACATGGCTGGTTTCATCACCGGCCAGGACCACATCGTCGACGGCGGCATGACCCGCAAGATGATCTACGTCGACTGAAAAGCAGGCGCGTCAGCCGGCCATGCCGGAATGCCGCAGCAGCGCATCGATGCTTGGTGCGCGGCCGCGGAAGGCCTGGAAATTCTCCGCAGCACTGCGGCTGCCACCGCGTCCGATGATCTCGTCGCGGAAACGCGCGCCGGTCGCCGCCACCGCGTCCGGCGCCTCCTCGAAGGCGGCATAGGCATCGGCACTGAGTACTTCGGCCCACTTGTAGCTGTAATACCCCGCCGCATAACCGCCGGCGAAGATGTGGCTGAACTGGTGCGGGAAGCGATTCCATTGCGGCGGATGGTTGACCGCCACCTCCGCACGCACGCGATCCAGCAAGCCCAGCACGGTGTCCTGCTGCGGTTCGAACTGGCTGTGGACCAGCATGTCGAACACGCCGAACTCCAGCTGTCGTACCGTGGCCATACCACTGTGGAAATTGCGCGCCGCCAGCATTTTCTCATACAGCGCGCGCGGCAACGGTTCGCCGGTTTCCACATGGGCGGTCATGCCCTGCAGGTGGCTCCATTCCCAGCAGAAGTTCTCCATGAACTGGCTCGGCAACTCCACCGCATCCCATTCCACGCCGTTGATGCCGGCCACGCCCAGTTCGCCGATGCGGGTCAGCAGCTGGTGCAGGCCATGGCCCATTTCGTGGAACAACGTGGTCACTTCGTTGTGGCTGAACGTAGCGGGCGCGCCATCGGCACCGCGGCCGAAGTTGCATACCAGGTAGACCAGCGGCGTCTGCACGCTGCCATCGGCCTGCACGCGGCGGTTGCGGCAATCGTCCATCCAGGCACCGCCGCGCTTGCCTTCACGTGCGTACAGGTCAAGGTAGAACTGGCCGACCAGTGCATCCCGGGCATCCACCAGCCGGAAGAAGCGGACATCGTCGTGCCACACCGGTGCGCTGTCCGGCTGCACCCGCACTCCGTACAACTGCTCGATCACGGCGAACAACCCACCCAGCACCCTGGGTTCGGTGAAATACTGTTTCACTTCCTGTTCGGAATAGCTGTAACGCGCCTGTTTCAGCTTGTCCGCGGCAAAGGCCAGGTCCCAGGCCTGCAGGCTGTCCAGCCCCAGGACGTCGTGGGCGAACTGCTCCAGCTCTGCGCGATCCTTGCTGGCGAAGGGCTTGGCGCGCGCAGCGAGGTCACGCAGGAACGCCAGCACTTCGGCCGGATCCTGCGCCATCTTGGTCGCGATGGAATACTCGGCGTACGAAGCGAACCCCAGCAACTGTGCCAGCTCCGCGCGCAAGGCGAGGATGCGGTCGATGTTGGCGCTGTTGTCCAGCGCCGCCTCACCGAATTCCGAAGCGCGCTGCGCACTGGCGCGGTACAGGGTCTCGCGCAGGCTGCGGTCCTCGGCATAGGTCTGTACCGGCAGGTAGCACGGCATCTGCAGGGTCAGCTTCCAACCCGGCGTGCCCTCCTTTTCAGCGGCAGCGCGCGCGGCAGCGCGGACATCCTGTGGCAGGCCGGCCAGGCGCGTTTCATCGTCGATCAGCAACGACCACGCATCGGTGGCGTCCAGCACGTTCTGCGAGAACCGGGCCGCCAGTGCGGAAAGCTCGGCCTTGATCGCCGTGAAGCGCGCTTTGTCGGCGCCATCCAGCTGCGCGCCACCCAGGCGGAAATCCCTCAGGGTGTTGTCCAGCACCTTGCGCCTTGGCGCATCCAGGCCGGCCGCCTCCACCGAGGAGGCCAGCGCCTGGTATTGCTGGAACAGCGCGAGGTTCTGGCCCAGTGCGCTGCCGAAGTTGGTGACCCGTGGCAGGTTCTGGTTGTAGGCCTCGCGCAGCGCCGGGGTGTTCATCACCGCCTGCAGGTGGCCGACCTGGCCCCACGCCCGCCACAGGCGCTCGGTGGCATCGTCCAGCGGCACCACGAACGATTCCCACGTCACCGGCTGCACCTGTTCGGCGGCGGCGACGGCGGCTTCCGCGTCGGCCAGCAGCACGTCCAGCGCCGGTCCGATGTGTTCAGGCCGGATCTCGGAAAAACGCGGCAGGCCGGAAAAATCAAGCAACGGGTTGGTGGCGGTCATGGGAACTCCAGTAGCGGGTGCCACGCAGCGTGGCATGGTGCTGGATATGGCGCCGCGCCGTTGCGATGGCAAGGGGGATCAGATCGTTTCCAGGCTGCTGGTCGGCAGGCTGGGCAACGCGCCACCGGCCAATACCGCCGCCAGCGCCGCATCCGCAGCGGCCACGTCGATCCCCATCCGTTCATACCAGGAAGGATCGTAATAGCTGTGCGCGTAGCGCTCGCCGCTGTCACACAGGATGGTGACGATGCTGCCGCCGCGCCCTGCCGCACGCATCCACTGCGCGGCCTGCAGCACGCCGATGAAATTGGTGCCGGTGGAGCCGCCGACGCGCCGCCCCAGGCGGCGGCTGACCTGGCGCATGGCGGCCAGCGCCAGGGCATCGGGCACCTTCACCATGGCATCCACGCTGGTCGGGATGAAGCTGGGTTCCACCCGCGGACGGCCGATGCCTTCCACCCGCGACCCGCCTTCACAGGTCAGGTGGCGCCACGGCTCACCGGCCAGCGCGGCACGGTAACCGTCATAGAACACGGAGACTTCCGGGTCCGCGCAGAGGATGCGCGTGTCATGCCGGCGGTAGCTGACGTAGCGCCCCAGCGTGGCCGCCGTACCGCCGGTGCCCGGGCTGCAGACGATCCATTCCGGAATGGGATGCGGCTCTTCGGCCATCTGCTTGAAGATGGATTCGGCGATGTTGTTGTTGGCGCGCCAGTCGGTGGCCCGCTCGGCGAAGGTGAACTGGTCCATGAAGTGGCCGCCGGTCTCGCGTGCCAGCTGTTCGGAGGCGGCATTCAGGCCGCAGGCACTCTGCACAAGGTGGCAGCGGCCGCCATGGAATTCGATCGCGGCGATTTTTTCCGGCGAGGTGCTGGCCGGCATCACCGCGATGAACGGCAGGCCGAGCAGGCGCGCGAAATACGCTTCGGAGACCGCGGTCGAGCCACTGGAGGCCTCGATCACCGGGCGTCCAGCGCGCAGCCAGCCGTTGGCCAGCGCGTACAGGAACAGCGAGCGCGCCAGGCGATGCTTCAGGCTGCCGGTGGGATGGCTGGACTCGTCCTTGAAATACACCTCGATGCCGTCGAACCCGGGCAGGTCCATCGGAATCAGGTGGGTATCGGCCGAACGGTTGAAATCGGCCTCGATCTTGCGGATGGCGGCAGCCACCCATTCACGCTGCGACATGGCGGAATCGTTGTCCGTGGTGGAACGGTGCGGTGCACGCATTCTACGCCGGACCGTCGTCATCCGCCGGTCGGTAGAATGGGCGTTTACGCCGTTTCCCGCCCGACCCGATAGGAGCCCCCCATGTCCCTTGCCGACCTGCACACCGTCCCCGGCGTCGCCGCCCAGCCGCCGGCCGAGACCGCCGGCTTCGTCTTCAACCACACCATGCTGCGGGTGAAGGACGCGGCCGCGTCGCTGGACTTCTACACCCGCGTGCTGGGCTACCGGCTGATCGACAAGCGCGACTTCGCCGAAGCCCAGTTCAGCCTGTACTTCCTGGCGCTGCTGCCGGCCGGCACGGTCGTGCCTGGATCCGATGCCGAGCGCCGCCTGTGGATGGCCGGCATCCCGGGCGTGCTGGAACTGACCCACAACCATGGCACCGAAGCGCAGGACGGCCCGGTGTACCACGACGGCAACAGCGACCCGCGCGGCTTCGGCCACATCTGCGTGTCGGTGCCGGACATCCAGTCCGCCTGCAAGCGCTTCGATGACCTGCAGGTGCCCTACCAGAAGCGCCTGGAAGACGGCCGCATGAAGCACCTGGCATTCATCAAGGACCCGGACGGCTACTGGGTCGAGATCATTTCCAACGCCTGACCCCCCAAAAAGGGGACGGAGGACATTAAGTCGTTTCTGGCACAATCGGGCCGCAAGCGACTTAATGTCCTCCGTCCCCTTTTCTGGAGCGTGCGCATGGAAACCAACGAGCTGCACCGCGGGCGATTGATCGACCACATCCAGCTGATCGTGCGGGATCTTGCCGCCAGCCGGCGCTTCTACCAGGCGGTGTTCGACACGATCGGCATCCCGATCGCCGGCGAAGGCGACACGTACTTCTGGGCCGACGAGCTGTTCATTTCCAGCGCGGACAGCGAGGCCGCCGCCGGCACGCTGACCGGCCGCCACCACCTCGCCTTCCAGTCACGCAGCCGCGCCACCGTGGATGCGTTCCACAGCGCCGCGCTGGCCGCAGGCGGCAAGGACAACGGCGCGCCCGGCGAACGCCCCTACCACCCGGGGTACTACGCCGCGTTCGTGCTCGACCCGGATGGCAACAACATCGAAGTGGTGTACCACGGCGAGGCCACCTACAGTGCCGGGTCGCTGAGGGTCACGTTCTGACGTCCGCGATGCGCTGAAACGAGGAAGCCGGGCACTGCCCGGCTTCCGATGTCGCGATGTGCCGACGGCTCAGTGCGCGGCCAGGTAGATGTCCTGCAGCACGGCCTTTTCCAGCTCCAGCTCACCCAGCAGGTTCTTGACGATATCGCCCAGGCTGAGGATGCCGACCAGCGTCGCGCCTTCGGTCACCATCAGGTGGCGGCGTCGCGAATAGGTCATCAGGGACATCGCCTGCTTCAGCGTCGCCTCCGGCGCGATGCCGTCCAGGCCCGTCGAGGGCACGCTGGAAATCACCCGGCGGCCGGCCTGCGGACCGTCGTCGGCGAGGCTGCGGACGATGTCCTTTTCGGAAATGATGCCGACCGGGGCACCGTCCTTCATCACCACCAGGGCGGCGATCTTGTTCGCGCTCATCTTGTGCGCGGCAGCACCGATCGTGTCTTCCACGTCGATGGTGATGACAGCTTCTTTCTTGGATTGCAGCAGCTCGCGGACGTTCATTCTTGTTTCCTGTTGCAGGTCACTCATTCGAAAAATGTGCTCTGCCGATGCGCCCCCTCCCCGGGAACAGACCTTCCAGCGCACGTCTGGTAAAGCGCGGACGGGGCAGGTCAAACTGCTTGACCCCGCCCCGGCAGGCTCGATTCCATCACCGCGACCATCGCTCACTACCCGCATCGACGGCACAGCACATCGTGGAACCAGCCAACGATCCAGAGAATGGCACTGGCGCAGAAACCGCTGCTGAACGCAGACCACGCGGCGCGCTCAAGATGCGTCGCCCACTGCCGAGATGCGGACAGAACGCCGGGGTTGTGTCCCAGTTGCAGCGCCGACGCCTGTGATGACGCGTTCGGAGCGCATGCTTCGTCTTTACACCCGTGACATGCAGCGTCCTGCCACCGCGTGGTGGTTTCCGCCTGCACCGCACCCCATGGTTAGGGCAGTGCACGGCGCCCCGCGCCGCGCTCCCCTCCTCCCTGGATGTCCCCATGTCCCACCTGTTTTCCCCGTTCCAGCTGAAAGGCGTCACCCTGCGCAACCGCATCGCGGTGCCGCCGATGTGCCAGTACAGCGCCGTAGATGGCGTGCCCAACGCGTGGCACCTGGCGCACTACACCGGACTGGCCCGCGGCGGTGCCGGGCTGGTCATCGTGGAGGCCACCGGTGTTTCAGCGGAAGGCCGCATCACCCCCGGCTGCCTTGGCCTGTGGAACCAGGCGCAGGCTGACGCACTTGCCCCGATCGCCGCCGCCATCGCCGAGACCGGCGCCGTACCGGGCATCCAGATCGGACACGCCGGGCGCAAGGCCAGTGCCAACCTGCCGTGGGAAGGCGATGACCATATCGCCGAAGACGATGCGCGTGGCTGGCCGACCCTGGCACCGTCGGCCATCGCCTTCGGTGGCGGTCTGTCCAAGCTGCCGCAGGAGATGACCATCGAGGACATCAAGCGCGTGCAGGCCGACTTCGTTGCAGCCGCCGAACGCGCGCGTGATGCCGGCTTCAAATGGCTGGAACTGCATTTCGCGCATGGCTACCTGGCGCAGAGCTTCTTCTCTGCCTACAGCAACCAGCGCGATGACGCCTACGGTGGCAGCTTCGACAACCGCGCCCGCTTCCTGCTGGAAACGGTTGCCGCAGTACGCGCGGTGTGGCCGGCCGAGCTGCCGCTGACCGCGCGCATGGGCGTGATTGAATACGACGGGCGCGACGAAGAAACTCTGTCCGAATCCATCGAGCTGGTCCGCCAGATGCGCGAACGGGGGCTGGACCTGCTCAACGTCAGCATCAACTTTGTCATTCCCACCGGCGTGGTGCCGTGGGGCACGCCGTCCTTCCTGGCACCGATTGCCCAGCGCGTGCGCAGCCAGGCCGGGATCCCCGTGGCGGTGGGCTGGTGCGTGGATGGCGCTGAAGCCGCCGAAACCATCGTGCAGGAGCAGCAGAGCGACCTGGTGATGATCGGCCGCGCGCACCTGGCCAACCCGCATTACCCATACCAGCTGGCGCAGGAACTGGGGGTCGACAACCCGGCCTGGGCCACCCTGCCCGCGCCGTACGCGCACTGGCTGGCGCGCTATCGCGGACCGGGCCGCGCTTCGGCGCAGTAAGGAGGAGGCTTGACGTCAACGTCAACGTCAACGTCAACGTCAAAAGCTGCACGCCGCTTGTTGGCGGGGCGGGGTGGCTGTGCAGGACACGCCGTGAATCCGTCCATGGAGGCTCGCTTTTCGCATCCATGCGAAAAGACGGTCCTGCACAGCCACCCCGCCCCACCTTCGACAGGTCCATGGTGGCCATGGACACGGCGGGGGTTGGAGGGGTGGGGCTTTTGCTTTTTTATCTTCATTGCGCGGGTGGCGGCCACGGAACCTGTCAGGGGTCGGGCGGTGGGGCTGGGCGGGGGCGTTGAGCGCCATGGATGGCGCGAAACGAGGCCCGCAGGAGCGGCTCTTGCCGTCCCCCGACCAGCCCCACCGCCCGACCCAGCCCCAGCCCCAGCTCCCAGCCCCAAAGCCACTCGCGAGGACCCGCCCCTTTTTTCCGGGGGGGGTTACTCGACCGTTACGCTCTTGGCCAGGTTGCGCGGCTTGTCCACGTCGGTGCCG
>NZ_DAMBRS010000009.1:0-50171 GCF_032054965.1 Stenotrophomonas chelatiphaga
GGCCCGCATGGATGCAGCTTCTGCCGTCCCCCGACCAGCCCCACCGCCCGGCCCCCCACCAGATAAAGAAACAGAAGCCACCCGCGAGGGGGGTCACACCCGTTCGACCCACCCCCACCGCATAATGACGCCCCGCACCCCCGGATCCCCCGTGACCAGCGCACCTCCCGCCCTGCAACCGCTGAACACCGCCGACCGCATCACCGTGATGGACATCCTGCGTGGCGCCGCCCTCTTCGGCATCCTGCTGATGAACATCGAAGCGTTCACCGGCCCGCTGGACCTGTCGTTCACCGGCGTGGATCCGCACTGGAACGGCATTGATTACCTCGCCGACGCGCTGGTGTATGTGTTGGTGCAGGGCAAGTTTTTCTTGTTGTTCTCATTGCTGTTCGGCGCCGGCTTCGCGGTGATGGCCCAGCGTGCACAGGGCGCCGGGCGGGACTTCACCCCGATCTACCTGCGCCGTAGCGTGGCGCTGCTGCTGATCGGCGCCTGCCACGCGCTGCTGGTGTGGTCCGGCGATATCCTGCTGGTGTATGCGCTGCTGTCCTTCCTGTTGCTGGGCACGCGGCGCTGGCCCGTGTCGATGCTGCCGGCGATGGGCGCGCTGGTGTATGCCTTCGCGGTGGGGCTCAGCCTGCTGTTCGCGCTGCTGGTGTGGGCGGCGGCGCGCGGTGGCAGCCCGCTGGACAGCGCGGGCAGCATGCGCGCGGCGCAGGAGGTGATCGAAGCGCAGCGGCTGGCGTATGGCCAGGGAAGCTGGGCACAAGCCAACGTGCAGCGGTTGGCCGACCTGCGGCACATGGTCGGCGGGATCCTGATCACAGGGCCGGAAATCTTCGGCATGTTCCTGATCGGTGCCTGGTTCGCGCGCAGCGGTGCGTTGGCCGACCCTGCGCGCTTTGCGTCCTTGTATGCGCGGCTGCGCTGGATCGCGATGCCCGTGGGCGTGGTGCTGATGCTGGCCAGTGCCGCGTGGCATCCCTATCTGGCGCCCGGCGAGTTCACCGTGCGGACTGGCCTGTCGTATGCGATGGCGGCGGTTGCCAGCCTGCTGATGGCCCTGGGCTACCTCGGCTGGATCGTGCAGGCGCGGCACGCGTTGGGCTGGCTGGCCGCCCCCGGGCGGATGGCGCTGACCCACTACCTGCTGCAGTCGCTGCTGTGTACGTGGCTGTTCTTCGGCTATGGCCTGGGCTTTTTCGAACAGCTGCCGCGTGCGTGGCAGCTGGTGTTCGCCGTGGCCCTGTTCGCGCTGCAGGTGGGCATCAGCCACCTGTGGCTGGCACGCTTCCGGTATGGCCCGATGGAGTGGCTGTGGCGGGCGATGACCTACCTGCGCTGGCCGCCGCTGCGGCGCACGCAGCAGACGCCCTGATCCGGCATCGTCACGTCTGGCGCGCGGCTGCTCATGGCATGCTTTGCGCTGGTACCACCTGTTGACGCAACGACGCGAGCGAACCCGATGACAAGCACTGCGCATGACTACGACCTGATCGTCCTCGGCGGCGGATCCGGCGGCCTGGCCGCTGCCTTCCGCGCGGCACAGCACGGCAGGAAGGTGGCGATGCTGGAGCCCGGCGAGCTGGGCGGCACCTGTGTCAACGTCGGCTGCGTGCCGAAGAAAGCCATGTGGCTGGCAGCCGACCTGGCCGGACGGATCGGGCTGGCACGCGCGATGGGGTTCGATGTGCCGCTGCGTCCGGCGCTGTCCTGGAAGGAACTGGTGGTGCACCGCCAGGGCTATATCGAGAACATCCACGTCAGCTACCGCAAGCGCCTGGACGAGACCGGCGTGGTGCGCGTGCCGCGCCGCGGGCGACTGGTGGATGCGCACACGGTGGAGTGCAGCGACGGAGTGCGCATCAGCGGTGAACACATCCTGCTGGCCACCGGTGCGCATCCGCAGCGCCCGGACATTCCCGGTGCGGAACTGGGCCTGGTCTCGGATGATTTCTTCAACCTGTGCGACGCACCGGCGCAGGTGGCCATCGTCGGCGGCGGCTATATCGCGGTGGAGCTGGCCGGGCTGCTGCAGGCGCTGGGCAGCCGGGTGACCCTGCTGGTGCGGGGTGGCCGGCTGCTGGACCGCTTCGATGGTGAACTGGCCGCGCAGCTGGCCGACAACCTGTGCCACCAGGGCGTGCGCATCCACTTCAACTACCGCCTGCGCGAGCTGCAGCGTGACGATGATGGCCAGCGCGTGCGCGTGCTGGGCCATGATGGTCCGCTGGACAGCGTGTTCGATACGGTGTTCTTCGCGATCGGCCGGCGCGGCAATTCGTCGGATATCGGCCTGGAGCAGGTCGGGGTTGCCGTGGGCGAGCGCGGCGAAGTGATTGTCGATGAGTGGCAGGACACCTCCGTGCCCAGCATCCACGCGGTGGGTGACATCGGCGGCAAGGTGGGCCTGACGCCGGTGGCGATCGCCGCCGCGCGGCATCTGATGGACCGGCTGTTCGGCGGCAAGCCGGACGCCAAGATGGACTACGCGAACGTGCCGAGTGTGGTGTTCTCGCATCCGCCGCTGGGCATGGTTGGACTGGGTGAAGAGGAGGCACGCGCCCAGCATGGCGATGTGCGCACTTACCACAGTAATTTCAGGCCGATGCTGCAGGCGCTGGCCGACGGGACCCAGCGCAGCATGTTCAAGCTGGTCTGCGTGGGCGCCGATGAACGGGTGGTCGGCGTGCACCTGCTGGGCGAGGCGGCCGACGAGATCCTGCAGGGATTCGCGGTGGCGGTGAAGATGGGCGCGACCAAGGCGCAGTTCGACGACACCGTGGCGATCCATCCCACCTCGTCGGAAGAAATCGTGCTGATGCGCGGCTGAGCATGCGGTGCCGGCCAAGGTCGGCACCACGAAATGCACGGTACGCACCCATGCGATAATGGAGCGCTGCATGAGCGCTCCTTCGCCCCTCGCCACCTCGTCCGCCCGCATCGCGCTGGGGGGCATCGGGCTGGCCGCGATCGGCGCGGTGGCAGCGTCCGGCAAGGCGATCATCGTCAAGCTCGGCCTGCGCCATGGCGTGGATCCGACCACGTTGCTGGCGCTGCGCATGGCGATGGCGTTTCCGTTGTTCCTGATGCTGGCCTGGTGGTCGTCACGCCGCGCCGCATCGCTGGACTGGGCTGACCGCGCACGCATCCTGTGGCTGGGTTTCACCGGCTATTACCTGTCCAGCTGGCTGGATTTCCAGGGCTTGCAGTACATCAGCGTGACGCTGGAACGGCTGATCCTGTACCTCAACCCGACCCTGGTGCTGCTGATCAACGTACTGCTGGCGCGACAACGCCCGGGCCGCTGGCAACTGGCCGCGCTGGCGCTCAGCTATGCCGGCGTGCTGGTGGCATTCGGTCACGACCTGCAGCGCGAAGGCGGGCGGATCGTGCTCGGCAGCCTGCTGGTGCTGGGCAGCGCGATCAGCTATGCGCTGTATCTGTTCGGCAGCGGCCAGGTAGTGGCGCGGATCGGCGCGGTGCGGCTGACCGCACAGGCCAGCTGCGTGGCCTGCGTGCTGGTGCTGCTGCATTTCGGCCTGACCCATCCATGGCCGCTGCTGTGGCAGGCGCCGGCACCGGTGCAGTGGCTGTCGCTGGTCAACGCGACGGTCTGCACGGTGCTGCCGGTGATGGCCATCATGCTGGCGGTCAAGCGCATCGGCTCGTCGCTGGCCGCGCAGGTCGGTATGCTCGGACCGGTTTCCACGATCGTGATGAGTCTATGGCTGCTCGACGAACCGATGGGCCCGGCGCAGATCGCCGGCACCGTGCTGGTGCTGTGCGGGGTGCTGCTGGTGACCCGCCTGCGGCGCTGACCCCGGAGCAGGCGCGCGAGCGCATCCTGGCGGTGATCCGTGCCATTCCGGCCGGGCAGGTGATGGGCTACGGGCAGGTCGCCGCACGTGCCGGACTGCCGGGCAGGGCGCGGCTGACCGCGCGCGTGCTGGGCATGAACGAAGACCCGGATCTGCCATGGCACCGCGTGCTGCGTGCCGATGGACGCATCGCCATGCCGGAAGGTTCGCGCGGTTGGCGTGAGCAGAGCCAGCGCCTTCGCGCCGAAGGCGTGGTGGTGGAACGGGGACGTGTGCGGATGCCGGCGCTGGATCCGGCCAAGGCGCTGGATGCGGAGATCTGGGGGCCGCGCTGAGCACGCCGGCGGGCTGAACGCGTGGGCGTCGAGGGCAGCGCCATCCACAAGCGCTGCCGTTATGATGGAGACCGTTCCAGAGGATGCCCCCATGCTTCCGCGACTGCCCACCGTTACCAAGGCGTTGCTGATCGCCAACGCGATCCTGTTCCTGCTGCAGCAGCCGTTCCTGCTGGGCGATGCGACCTTCGCACCGTTCATGCTGCAACCGCTGCAGGGCAGCTTCGATGCCTTTTCGCCCGGCGGCAATTTCCAGCCGTGGCAGCTGCTGACCTATGGTTTCCTGCATGGCAGTTTCGGCCATCTGTTCTTCAACATGCTCGCCGTCTTCATGTTCGGTGCGCCGCTGGAGCAGACCTGGGGCGAGAAGCGCTTCCTGATCTACTACCTGGTCTGCGTGGCAGGCGCCGGCCTGTGCCAGTTGCTGGTGGGCAGCCTGATGGAGAATCCGGCCACGGTGCTGGGTGCGTCCGGCGGCGTATTCGGTCTGTTGCTCGCCTACGGCATGCTGTTCCCGAACCAGCGGGTGATGCTGCTGTTCCCGCCGATCCCGATGAAGGCACGCACCTTCGTGATCCTGTTCGGTGTGGGTGAACTTGTACTGGGCGCCACCGGCTGGCAGCCGGGCGTGGCCCACTTCGCGCACCTGGGCGGCATGTTGTTCGGGTGGCTGCTGATCCGCTACTGGCGCGGCCAGCCGCCGTTCAAGCCGCGCCCACCGGGCCCGCCGAAGCGGCCGAACCACCTGCGCTCGATCAAGTAAGACGCGCGGGTAGTGACGGCCGCTGGCCGTCACGTGCGGGATGATCGGGTTGACGGCCAGCGGCCGTCACTACCGGGGCTGGCCGATGGCGGCCTCGATGGTGGCGATGTCGATCTTGTGCATGGTCATCATGGCGTCGAAGGCACGCTTGGCCAGCGCCTTGTCCGTACTGGTCACCGCTTCGAGCAGGATGCGCGGGGTGATCTGCCAGGACACGCCCCAGCGGTCCTTGCACCAGCCGCATGCGCTTTCCTGGCCGCCGTTGCCGACGATGGCATTCCACAGCCGGTCGGTCTCGGCCTGGTCTTCGGTGGAAACCTGCAGCGAGAACGCTTCGGTCTGCCGGAAGGCGGGGCCCCCATTGAGGCCGACGCAGGGCAGCCCACAGACGCTGAACTCCACGGTCAGCACGTCGCCCTGGCTGCCTGATGGAAAGTCGCCGGGCGCGTGGTGGACCGCGATCACCTCGCTGTCCGGGAAGGTCTCCGCGTAGAAGGTGGCCGCGTCCAGCGCGCCGTTGTCGTACCAGATGCAGACCGTGTTCTTGTGGACCATGGTGGTGCTCCCGAAGGGACGAGCGTGCAGCGATAGCACGGCCGATGTTAATCCCGGATCGTGCTCGACCGGGGCGCCGGCAGGCTACCCTGTCGGCAACGCGGACACGGACGGAACGCAGGTGAAGATTCTCATCCTTGGGGGCTACGGTGTGTTCGGCGGGCGGCTGGCGCAGCTGCTGGCCGACCTTCCCGCACTGGAACTGCTGATCGGGGGGCGCAACCTGGCCGCGGCAACGGCCTTCTGCCACGCGTTCGTCGGCCAGGCACGGGTGCGGCCGCTGCAGCTGGATCGGCGCGCGCTGGCGCCCACCCTGCAGCAGGAGCACCCTGACCTGGTGGTGGATGCCTCCGGACCGTTCCAGGCCTATGGTGGGCAGTGCTACGCGGCCATCGAAGCCTGCATCGCGGCGGGCACTGATTACCTGGACTTCGCCGATGCAGCGGACTTCGTTGCCGGCGTCGGACGCTACGATGCGCAGGCCAGGGCGGCCGGGGTGTTCGTGTTGTCCGGGGTCAGCAGTTTCCCGGTGCTGACCGCCGCCGTGCTGCGGCAGATGGCCCAGTGCATGGACATCGTCAGCGTGGAAGCCGGCATTGCGCCGTCGCCCTACGCCGGCATCGGCCTGAACGTCATGCGCGCGGTGGTGGGCTATGCGGGTGCACCGGTGAAGCTGCGTCGCGATGGTCACGATGCACACGGCATCGGCCTGGCCGAGAGCCGCCGTTTCACCGTAGCGGTGCCGGGCAGGGTGCCGCTGCGCAACCTGCGTTATTCGCTGGTGGAGGTGCCGGACCTGCAGGTGCTGCCGCCCGAACACCCCGCCATGACCGATATCTGGATCGGCGCCGGACCGGTGCCCGACGTGCTGCACCGGATGCTCAACCTGCTGGCCAAGGCACGTCACCAGCTGCGCCTGCCTTCGCTGCAACCGCTGTCTCCGCTGTTCTACCGGGTGTTGAACCGGATGAAGTTCGGCGAGCACCGTGGCGGCATGATCGTGCGCGCCACCGGACGGCGCGATGGGGTGGCGGTCCTGCAGAGCTGGCACCTGCTGGCCGAGGGCGATGATGGTCCCTATATTCCGTCGATGGCCATCGAGGCGATCATCCGCAAGCTGCTGCAGGGGCAGCGCCCTGCGCTGGGTGCGCGGGCGGCCACGCATGCGCTGGAGCTGGCGGACTATGAGCCGCTGTTTGAAGGGCGCAGCATCCACACCGGCTTCCGCCGGGAGCTGCCCGGTGCCAGCCTTTACCAGCGCGTGCTGGGCAGCGCGTATGCCACGCTGCCGGCGAGCGTGCAGGCGCTGCACGCGCCTTCGGCAGCCAAGCGCTGGCATGGCACCGCGCGGGTGGAGCGGGGCAGCGGGGTGTTGTCGCGGCTGTTGGCAGCGGTGTTCGGGTTTCCCGCGGCGGGCGAGCAGGTGCCGGTCGTCGTTGCGTTCACCGATGAGGCCGACGGCGAGCGCTGGACGCGGCGCTTCGCCGACAGGACCTTCTCTTCGCTGCAGACCGCGGGCGTGGGCCGCAACGAGGCGCTGCTGGTCGAGCGCTTCGGGGTGATCGACGTCGCGCTGGCGCTGGTGGTGGACGGCGGCCGGCTGCAGTTGCTGCCGCGGCGCTGGTCGGTGTGGGGCGTGCCGTTGCCGCGATGGCTGCTGCCGGGCGGCAACAGTTTCGAAACCGAGGTGGACGGGCGCTTCGCCTTCGACGTGGAAATCGCCGCGCCGGTGGTGGGGCGGATCGTGGCCTACCGCGGGATGCTGGACGCGCAGGACGGCCAGGACGAGGGTCGTGAATGACATCGCGCCGGTTTTTCATTCGTGCGCTGTTCGTGCGAAACCCGCGCTGATCACGGCAGTGCACGGCGATATCGGCCCTGAAACACGGTCATGTCGCGTTCTTTGTAGGCTTGCCGTTCAGCTGCTTGTTCAACTTGAGGCGCAGATCTGCGGTGACCCGCGGCCTGCTTCCCTTTGGACAAGGAGTTTGCATGAGCAGCATGAAGCGGGCCGCGTCATTGAAGCGGACCAGCATCGTCGTGGCCCTGATCTCGATCATCGGCGCGGCCTCCGCACAGAGCACCACCGGCTCCCTCTACGGCAGCGCACCGGGCGCTGCGGGCGCCTCGATCATCGTGGAGAGCGACAGCGGCCTGAAGCGCACCGTGGAGGTGAATGCCAACGGCCGCTACTCACTCGGTTCACTGCCGGTCGGCAAGTACACGGTGACCCTGCAGCGCGATGGCAAAGTGGTGCAGCAGCGCGACAACGTGCAGCTGAAGGTCGGCGCCGGTACCGATGTTTCCTTCGCTGAAGCGGCGGCCACCACGCTGGAAACCGTGACCGTGACGGCAGCCCAGCTGCCGAAGATCGATGTCACCAACACCGTTTCGCGCTCGGTGATCACCTCCGAACAGCTGGATGTGCTGCCGCTGGGCCGCAGTGCCGAAGCGATCGCGCTGCTGGCGCCGGGCGTGGTCGCCGGCAGCGGGGCGTTCCTCAACGGCTCGCGTTCGTCGCTGTCCTTCGGCGGCGCCAGCGTCACCGAAAACGCGTACTACCTCAACGGATTCAACGCCACCAATCCACTGAACAACCTCGGTGGCGTGAGCCTGCCCTACGGGTCGATCGACCAGCAGGAAACCTTCACCGGCGGCTACGGTGCCAGTTACGGACGCTCCACCGGCGGGGTGATCAACCAGCTCGGCAAGCGCGGCACCAACCAGTGGCGCTTCGGGGTGCAGACCACCTGGCAACCGGCAGCGCTGGTCGAATCGCCGCGCGACATCCTCTACCCGGACCGTGCCCTGCCGGCGGGGTACGAACTGGAGGATCCGACCCTTCCCGGTTCGCTGTACCGTTCGCGGCGGGGCGATGGCGCCGACCGCACCACCTACAGCGGCTACGTCAGCGGCCCGCTGATCGAGGACCGGCTGTTCGTGCACGTGGCTGGCGAGGTCGACAAGTCCAGCGGCGTTTTGACCCACAGCATCGAATCGGCACAGCAGGTGAAGCGCCATTACACCATCAATGCGCCGAAGTTCTACGGCAAGATCGACTGGAACATCAACGACAGCAACACGCTGGAGTACACCCGCATCCAGAACACGGATCGCTACGACGCCTACCACCGCAGCTACGACTACGCGACCCGCAGCGAGGGCGAACGCACCGGCACGTTCGCCAACACCACCAAGCTGAAAGACAACTACGACATCTTCAAGTTCACCAGCTACCTCAGCGATGACCTGACGCTGAGTGCGCTGTGGGGGCGCAGCAGGCAGCGCAATCTGGACGCGAACCCGCTGGATTCGTCCAACCCGTTCATCAGCGGTGCCAACAACCAGGATCCCGCGATCACCGGCGGCAGGCCGATCCGCAACGACCAGGTTGCGATCAATGACAAGGCATCCAATGCGGGCAGCAGTACACGCGGCCTGCGCGTGGACCTGCAGTACCGCATCGGGGAGCACGAGCTCACCGCCGGCATCGACAACATGACGTTCAACGCCAGCAACGAAGGCCAGGCCATGACCGGGCCGGGCCATGCCTGGATCTATTCGCGCATCGCCCCGGGC
Organism: Stenotrophomonas chelatiphaga; assembly: GCF_032054965.1. Classification (NCBI taxonomy): domain Bacteria; kingdom Pseudomonadati; phylum Pseudomonadota; class Gammaproteobacteria; order Lysobacterales; family Lysobacteraceae; genus Stenotrophomonas; species Stenotrophomonas chelatiphaga. The sequence goes on from NZ_DAMBRS010000009.1 coordinate 9,057, forward strand.
TCTTCGCCTGCGCCGGGCTTCGGCATCACCCCGCCCGGTGGTGACGGTTACTTCGTGCAGAAGTACATCTTCTCCACCACCACCAGCATGTCACTGCAGCAGAAAGCGTATTACCTGGAAGACCGCTGGCAGGTGACGCCGGACTGGCTGCTGACGCTGGGCCTGCGCAATGACAAGTTCACCAACTACAACAGCGCCGGTGCCGCTTATGTGGAAAGTGGTGACCAGTGGGCCCCGCGGCTGGGCGCGGCGTGGGATGTGTTCGGCGATTCTTCGCTGAAGTTCTTCGCCAACCTGGGGCGCTACTACCTGGCGCTGCCCAACAGCGTGGCCATCCGCGGTGCATCGGCATCGACCTATACCCGGGAATATTTCACCTACAGCGGCATCGATGCCAACGGCAACCCGACCGGCCTGACCGCGCTGGGGCCGGGCCCGGTATCGTCGAACAATGAATATGGGCAGACGCCGGACCCGCGCAGCGTGGCGCCTTCGGACCTGAAGTCGCAGTTCCAGGACGAGCTGATCCTGGGCTTCGAGAAGACCCTCGGCGATTCCTGGAACAGCGGTGCCAAGGCGACCTACCGTCGTCTGCAGACCGCGATCGACGACACCTGCGATGCGGGCCGCATCAGCGACAAGCTGGACGCGATGGGCGTGGATTCCAGCGCACTGGATCTCCCCGGCTGCGTGATCTTCAATCCGGGCAAGACCAATACCTTCCTGGTGAAGAAGCGCGACGGGTCGGGCTACGTCCCGGTGAGCATGAGCGGTGCCGATTGGGGACTGGGCGGGCAGAAGGCCAAGCGTGACTACGTGGCGGTTGATCTGTTCGTCGAGCACCCGATGCGCAACAACTGGTACGGCCGCGTGGACTACACCTGGTCGCGCAACTTCGGCAACACCGAAGGCCAGGTGAAGTCGGACCTGGGCCAGACGGATGTGTCCAAGACCCAGGACTGGGATTCGTCGTACCTGATGGAATACGCCGGTGGCTACCTCGCCAACGACCGCCGCCATCAGTTGAAGGGCTACGGCGCCTACCAGTTCACCGACGAATGGACGGCATCGGCCACGCTGCGGGTGATGTCCGGTGCACCGAAGACCTGCCTGGGGTTCTACGGGGCTGACGAGAGTGATCCGAGCAACTACAAGTCGTCGTATCACTACTGCAATGGCAGCCCGTCGCGTCCTGGCGATGCCGGTCGCCAGCCGTGGACTACCCGCCTCGACCTCGGCGTGCTGTATCGCCCCGCGTTCGCGCAGAAGCAGCTCGCGTTCGGGCTGGATGTGTTCAACGTGCTCAACCAGCGCCGCGCGCTGCAGTCCGAAGCCAGGTATCAAAAGGGCCCCTACACCGTGTCCAACATCTACGGCGTCGGCACCTATTTCACCGCACCGCGCTCGGTCCGGCTGACCGCCTCGTACGACTTCTGACACCCTGGCGCTGCATCGGCCACGAAAAAGGGCGCCCCTGCGGGCGCCCTTTTTTGCTGCTGCAGAAGCAGGCAACTCAACGCCAGACGCGGATCTGTTCGGCGTCGGTACGCTGCATCGGCTGGCCCGGCTTGCAGGTGAAGCTGGCGCCGAAGGCCGGCAGGTTGGCCAGCGGGCCATTGGTACGCCACTTGCCCGGCGCTTCGATATCCATGCTGGCACGTGCGGCCGCCTCGTTCGGCGACAGCTGCTGCGGCCACAGGGCGGCCCAGGCGGTGAAGAAGCCCTGCTGGTCGGCCGGCTTGGCGTTGGCTTCGACGGCGCGGTAAGCGTCCCAGGCCAGTTCCAGCCCGGCCAGGTCGGCCAGGTTGTTGTCCGCGGTGAGCGCGCCGTTGACCTTGGCACCCTTCACGCCGGGGAAATCGTAGGCGCTGTACTGGGTGGCCATGCGCGTGCCGAGCAGGGTCCAGGCCGTCTTGTCGGCCGGGGTCCACCAGCTGCGCAGTTCGCCACGCGCGTCGATCAGCGCGCCCTTGGCATCGATCGCACGGGTCAGTTCATGGCCGACCAGCGCGCCGTAGCTGCCGAACTTGTGGGCCGCGCTGGACTGGGCGTTGAAGATCGGGTCCTGCAGGGCGGCGGCGGTGACGATCAGGCGGTTCTGCGCCAGGTCATACGCCAGCGACGGCTGCTGCGGCAGCACGTCCCAGCGACGGTCCGCGTTGCCACGGCCGATGCGCTTCATTTCTTCGCGGTGGCGCCAGGTGGAAGCGATCAGCATGTTGCCGCCGAAGCTGCCACGGCCCATCGGCTGCACGCTGTAATCCAGGTCGCGCAGGGGAGTGCCGATCTCGATCTTCAGCGCGCCCAGCTTGGCTTCCGCTTCGGCCTTGGCCTCGGCGCTCAGCCAGGTGCTGCGCTTGACTGCCTCGATCTGCGTTTCGCGCAGCTTGTCGATGATCCACGCGGCCTGGCGGCGATCTTCGGCGCTCAGGTGCTTGGCAGCGTATTCGCGGCCCAGCATCGGACCGGCAGCGACGTTGATCGCATCCAGCACCTGCTCCCAGCGCGGGGCGGGCAGGGTCTGCGCGCGCAGCACGCGGCCGCGGAATTCGAACTCGGCATCGCGGTAGGCCTTGGACAGGTAAGGCGCCATCGCATCACCCACGCGCCAGCGCAGGTAGGCCTTCCACTGGTCCGGCTTGATCCGGGTGACCATGCCGTCCAGCGCCTGGAACAGCGCTTCGTCGGACAGCGACACCAGGTCGTCGTTGACGCCCTGCGCCTTCAGGAAGGCGTCCAGCTGCAGGTTCTTGTAGCGGCCGTTGAGGTCGCGGGTGGAGATCGGGGCGTAGTTGCGGAACGGGTTGTTGAGGTCGGCCAGCGACTGCGCGCTGCGCGCCAGCTCGGTTTCCAGCGCGATCACCGCAGCGACTTCGGCATCCAGCTTGTCAGCCGCGGTGCCGGTCAGCGCCAGGATCTGCTTTACGTAGGCGCGGTAGCGGCCCATCACCGCGACCGTGTCGGCGTCGGTGCGGGTGTAGAAGGCCGGGTCCGGCAGGCCCATGCCGCCCTGCATGAAGTAGCCGATGTGGCGGTCCAGCGCCTTCAGGTCCACGTCCGGGCTGAAGTTGAAGGCCACCGGGATGCCGACCTGGTGCAGGGCGGCGATCGATGCGGGTACATCCTTGGCGCGCTTGATGGCGTTGATGCGGGTCAGCAGCGGGGCGATCGGGTTGGAGCCATCGGCTTCCACTGCTGCTTCGTCCAGGCCGCTGGCCCAGAAGTCGCCAAGCAGCTTCTGCACATTGCCCTGCGGGCTGGCCATGGCGCCGTCCAGCAGCGCGCGCTGCTGCAGTCGGCTGCGCTCGACCAGCTGGCCCAGCGCGGTGGTGGCGCCGGTCTGCGGCACCGGGTTGGCCTTCAGCCAGGCGGCGTTGGTGGCGTCGTGGAAATCGGTGCACTGCGCGCTGACGGCCGGCGCACGTGCAGCCTTCTTCTTGGCGGCGAGCGCATCGTGGGCGGGAACCAGCATGGCCAGGCTGACGCCCAGGGAGATGGCAAGCGGACGAAGATTGGGCATGTAGAGCAAATCCATGATGGATTAAGGGCGGGCGAACTATAGCAAGCCGGAGATGTGCACGGCATGCACGGCGTGCACGCCGGCGCCGATCCTCCCCGGGCCCGCCAGCGCCAACGAAAAAGGCCCGGGTTTCCCCGGGCCTTGCTTTCAACGCGGCGTCAGCCGTGGCTTACCAGATCACGACCTTGGCATCGCCAGCGCGCGACATCGGCGAGCCGGCCTTGCACTGGAACGCGGCGGCGAAGCTCGGCAGGTTGGACGGCGCGCCCATCGCGCGGAACTGCGCCGGTGCGTGCGGATCGGTGGCCAGGCGGACCTTGGCGTTTTCCGGGGTGTACTTGGTGCGCCACACGGTGGCCCAGTTGAAGAAGAAGCGCTGGTCGCGGGTGAAGCCATCGACCTTCGGGTCTTCCTTGCCGGCCGATGCCTTCTGCAGCGCATCGTAGGCGGTTGCCAGGCCGCCCAGGTCGGCGATGTTCTCGCCCAGGGTCAGGCTGCCGTTCACGGCCTGGCCATCCACCTTGTACTCGTCGAACTGCTTGACCAGCTTGCCGGTCAGGCCGGAGAAGTTCTTGCTGTCCGCTTCGGTCCACCAGTTTTCGAAGTTGCCGGTCGGGCCGAAACGGCTGCCCTGGTCATCGTAACCGTGGGTCATTTCGTGGCCGATCACCGCACCGATGCCGCCGTAGTTCAGCGCGTCGTCGGCGTTGGGATCGAAGAACGGCGGCTGCAGGATGGCGGCCGGGAACACGATCTCGTTCTGCAGCGGGTTGTAGTAGGCGTTGACGGTCTGCGGGGTCATGCCCCACTCGGTCTTGTCCACCGGCTGGCCGACCTTGGCCAGGTTGAACTTGTAGTTGAAGGCGTTGGCGGCGCGGACGTTGCCGAGGAAGCTGTCACGGCCGGTTTCCAGGCCCGACCAGTCGCGCCACTTGTCCGGGTAGCCGATCTTCGGGGTGAAGGTTTCCCACTTGGCGATGGCCTTGGCCTTGGTCTCATCGCTCATCCACGCCAGGCCCTGGATACGCTCCTTGAGCGAATCGGCGAGGTTCTTCACCAGCGTTTCCATCTTCGCCTTGGCTTCCGGCGAGAAGGCGACCTTGACGTACAGCTGGCCGAAGGCTTCGCCGGCGCCGTTTTCGATGGTTCCCAGCACGCGCTTCCAGCGCGGCTTCTGTTCCTTCTGGCCGTTGAGGGTCTTGCCGTAGAAGGCATAGTTTTCGTTGGCGAAGGCATCGCTCAGGTACGGCGAAGCGCTGTCCACGGTGTGGAAGCGCAGGTAGGCGCGCCACACGGCCGGATCGGTATCGCCCAGCGCCTTGCTGACTTCTTCATGGAAGGCGGGGATGGCCAGCGAGAATTTCTCCGGCGCGGCCACGCCCTGGCTCTTGAAGAACTCGGTCCAGCTGAAGTTCGGGGTCAGGGTATCGGCTTCGGCCAGGGTGACCGGGTGGTAGTACAGCGAGACGTCGCGCGACAGTTCGACGCTGGACTTGGAGGCCTTGGCCAGGCGGGTTTCGAACTTGATCACCTCGGCGGCCTGGGTGGCGGCATCGGCGGCCGGCACGCCGGCCAGCTCCAGCACCTTGGCGACGTGGGCCTGGTAGGCCTGCAGCTTGTCGGCCTTGGCGGCGTCGGTGTAGAAGGTCTTGTCCGGCAGGCCCAGGCCGCCCTGGCTGGCGTAGGCCATGTTCACCGCGGAGTTCTTGAAGTCCGCTTCGGCGCCGAAGCCGAACAGCAGGTTTTCACCCTTGGCGGCGGTGTCGCGCAGGTAGGCGGCGATGGCGGCCTTGTCGGCCAGCGCGTCGATGGCGGCCAGGTCAGCCTTCAGCGGCTCGATGCCCTGGGCATTGATCTTGGCCTCGTCCATGCCGGTGGCCCACAGGTCACCGACCACCTTTTCGATGTGGTTCGGGTTCTTGACCTGCGCGACCTGCTCGGCCAGCTGGTGCTGGGCGGCGACCGAACGCTCGTCGAGGATGGTGAAGGCGCCCCAGCTGGTGCGGTCGGCCGGGATTTCATTGGCGGCCAGCCACTTGCTGTTGACGTAGTCGCCGAAGGCGTTGCACGCATCCAGCGTGGTGTCCAGGTCGCTGGGCTGGAAGGCGTTGTACGCCGGCAGCTTGGCCTGGTCCAGGGTGTAGGTGTGGGCTTCTGCGGCCGCGGCCGGGGTGGAGGCGGCGCCTTCCTTGGCCGGGGTTTCGCTCTTGCCGCAGCCGACCAGCGCGGCCGAAACGGCCAGGGTCAGCAGGACGATCTTGGGAGTACGGGTCACTTTGTTTGGCCTCCAGGCCGCGTGATGTCTGGGAAAGGCCCCAGAGGGCCATAGGCCGGACGATACGCCTCCGGCCAAGCCTGCAAGGGTGTCGAAGGTCATGCCGGCGCGCAAGAGGCATTCGGTGGACAGGCTCGGCACAATGGAAAACGGGCCCGGCGTGAGCCGGGCCCGCAGCAGCCACCGGCGCTTTTACGGTGCGCCGAACTCGTACTTGGCCTGCACGTAGATCGCACGGCCGTAGGCGTTGTATAGATAGTTGTTATACGGCTGGCCGCTGGTGCCGGCATAGCTGTATCGCTGGTTGTCCGGCATCTTGTTGAACACGTTGTTGACCATCAGCGACAGCGTGAGATTTTCCAGCGCACGGTAGTTCACGCTCAGGTTGTAGGTGGTGTACGAACCCCACTTGCCTGCCTTGTAACCGGAAGAGTGCACGTAGTCGTAACCGTTGCCCAGGTAGGCCATGTAGTTCGGCGTCCGGCCGATGTAGTTGGCATAGACAGTCGTGGTCCAGTTCCCCTTGGCCCAGCCCACCGAACCATCGGCGCGAACCTTCGCATAGGAGTCGTAGACCCACATGGCGTACGGGTCCCGCAGCAGGTCCAGGTAGTCGTCACCCGGCTGCGGCTGCAGTTCCCGTTCCAGCATGTTGGTGTAGTTGCCGGCGAACTGCAGCGAGCCGAAGCGTCCCAGGTCCTGCACGTACTTGAAGCTGGCCGTCAATGCCTGCAGGTTCTGCCTGGCCACGTTCAACTTCGGCGTGTAGATCTCATCTAGCACGCCCGATGCATCGCGGGTGATCCAGTCGGCCACGTTCTGGCAGCTGGCCGAAGTGTTGTTGGCCTGGCCGCCGCGGCAGTAGTACTCGGCGAGCAGCAGTTGGTCCGAACTGAGCGTGTTGACCTCGTTCTCGATCTTCCAGTTGTAGTAATCCACCGAGAAGGACAGGTTGTTCAGCGGTGCCCAGACCACGCCGGCATTCCATACATCGGCGGTAATAGGTTCCAGGTCCGGGTTGCCGGACTGCACGCCGAAAACCGACACGCTGTCATACGGGCAGCCGGTGGTTTCGGATGGGTCGTATCCCAGTTGGCCGCAGCGGTAGTAGTCGGTTGAGCCGTTGGCGTAGTAGCCGCTGCGGCCCTGGAAGGCATCGGCCAGGGTGGGCGCGCGGAAAGCCGTGCCGTACTTGCCGCGGAAGAGCAGGCTGTCGATCGGTCGGAACTCCACGCCGATGCTGTAGGTGGCCTTGTCCACGGTGCTGTCCTGGATCTTGAACGCATCATAGCGGCCCGAACCGGTAACGGTCAGCGAATTCAGAAGAGGCAGGCGTAGTTCACTGGTGAGTGCATAGTTGCTGCGATGGCCGGCGCCGGAAACCGCCGTGGTGCCCCACACGCTGCCATCCATCAGGCCTGGGTCGGGGGTGTAATCCCAGCCTTCGCTGCCGGCCTCGGCCACCACCGCAAAGCCGGCATCGCCGCCGGGCAGCGAGAACAGCGAGGCATTGGTCAGCTGCACCCGGCCGAGGTTCTGCCACGTCCGGCTTTCGCTGTAGGCGTAGCCGGTGAAGCTCTGGAAATCGCCGGCCGGCAGGGGCGCGTAGAACGCTTCCCAGTTGGGACTGTAGATGCTGTAACCGGTTGACGTGGTACCCAGCTCCGGGCCCAGTACGCGCTCTTGGAAGTAGCTGTCGATAGGATCGGCCCAACGAACGAAACTGCGTTCGGTGAGCTTGTACTCGCCACGGCTGAAGCTGGCGCTGTAGTCCCAGTTGCCTGCGCTTCCTCGTCCACCGAGGGTGACTTGGTAGGCCTTGTTGCGATCAGTGTTGAGGATGTCCTTGTAGCCGTTCGGCCCGATGTCTTCCGGTGCGAACACGCGCTGCAGGTTGAGGTACTGCCCGCTGTCCTGGTCATAGAAGCGGCCCCAGCCGGATGAGGTGCCCCACCAGGTGTAGTTCGAGCCGGTGGCGTACTGCACTTCTTCCAGGTTGACCAGCGCATCACCGAACAGCTGGACATTGTCGTTCACATCGAAGGTGAATGAACTATAGACCTGGCTGCTCTCCTTGCCGTTCTTGATGGTCTTGAAGCCGGTGCCGTAGACCGAACCGCAGGCCTGGCCGGTCGGGCGGGTGCCCAGCACGGTGGTGCCGCCGAACTGACCGGCCACGTTGGCGCACAGGTTCGGATCCATCATCGCGTAGCGGTTGCTGTTGGCCGGCTGCAGTACCAGGAAATCGTTGGAAACATACTGCGGGCTGTAGCCGTCCGGGTTGTTGACCTTGGTCAGGTCACGCTGGTAACCCCAGATCGGGTTGGTCTTTTCGTATTGAGCGTTGACCAGCACGTTGAGCCGGTCATCCAGCGCGTTGAAGCCCTGGGCGACGCTGAAGCGGATGTTGCTGCCGCCGCCTTCGCTGTAGGCACCGCCGCGCACGCTGAGCGAGCCGCCTTCCAGGCGTTCCTTGAGAATGATGTTGACCACGCCTGCGATCGCGTCCGAACCATACAGCGAGGACTGGCCGCCCGGCAGGATTTCGATGCGCTCGACGATGTCGATCGGGATGCCGCTGATGTTGTTGAACGAATCGCTGCCGTTGTACAGCGCCGGGTAGGACAGCATCGGGCGGCCGTTGATCAGGTATTTGGTATAGCCCGGGCTGAGGCCGAACATGCCGGCTGCTTCGGCACCCTGGGTGAACGAGGCCGAGGTCTGGCCGCCCTGCAGGCCGCCGGTTGAAAGGGAGGACTGCTGCAGGACGTCGGCCACGCTGGTGAAGCCGCGGGTCTGTATGTCTTCGGCGGTGACGGTGAGCACCGGCGTATGGGTCTCGATGTCCGTCTGTGGAATCAGCGAGCCGGTGACGGTCACGCGGTCCAGGCTGGTGGTAGCGGCGTCCTGGGCGATGGCCGGCGACGCGGCGACCAGGCTGCTGAACAGTGCGATGGCGAGCGGGTGACGCAGAGGCGTGCGACGCTGAGGCATGTGGGGGTCCCGAGCTGTGGCTGAAAGGCTGGCGCTGTCATCCGTGACGCTTCATCGCCGGTTCAGTCCTGAACGACGTCATCGAAACGTAACATGGCATTAACGGCGTTTCCGCAATCCGCGGTGTCTTTGGCCGCAAGGCCCACGGCGCGGCATCTTTCAGGCCTTGCACTGCAACGCGCTCAGGGATTATGAAAAATATTTCATATACGGTGCATGAGCTGTCGCTGAATTTTTCTGGTATGGGCGAGGCGCTGCCGACCTTCGACATGCGGCGCGCAACGTGCCAGTGCTGGGCGTCCCGGCTTGTATCATGGCAGCCGACCGTCTTTACGATTCCGGAGCACCGCAGTGAACAACCCGCAACGCCGCCCCCACGCCAGCCAGGTCCAGAAAGGACTGAGCCCGCATGCGCGCATCCGCAACGTCGTCGCGGTGGCCTCGGGCAAGGGCGGGGTCGGCAAGAGCACCACCTCGGTGAACCTGGCGGTGGCGCTGCAGCAGCTGGGCGTGCGCGTGGGCCTGCTGGATGCGGACATCTACGGCCCGTCGGTGCCGGCGATGATGGGCCTTTCCGGCCGTCCGGAAAGCCCGGACAACAAGAGCATCGAGCCGCCGCGCGCGTTCGGCGTGGACACCATGTCGATCGGCTACCTGATCGACGACGAGACGCCGATGATCTGGCGCGGGCCGATGGCCACCTCGGCGATGACCCAGTTCTTCAACGACACCCTGTGGGACGACCTGGACGTGCTGCTGATCGACCTGCCGCCGGGCACCGGTGACATCCAGCTGACCCTGACCCAGAAGATTCCGCTGGCCGGCGCGGTGATCGTCACCACTCCGCAGGACATCGCCACGCTGGATGCGCGCAAGGCGCTGAAGATGTTCGAGAAGGTCGAGGTGCCGGTGCTGGGCATCGTGGAAAACATGGCCGTGCATACCTGCAGCAACTGTGGCCAGGTGGAGCATCTGTTCGGCCACGGTGGCGGGGAGAAGATGGCCGGCCAGTACGGCGTGCCGCTGCTGGGATCGCTGCCGCTGCAGATCGACATCCGCGAGCAGGGCGATTCCGGCACGCCGATCACCGCTGCACAGCCGGAGTCGAGCGCGGCACAGGCCTACCGCCAGGCCGCCGGCCGGCTGCTGGAGGAACTGGCCAAGCGCCCGCGCGCGTCGATCCCGATCTTGTCCTCGCTGCTCTGAGCGGGCCACCCCTGTAGAATCAGCCCCCGGGCGCGCGCCCGTCCCTCCCAGCCAGGACCAAGCATGAGCATCAAGAGTGACCGTTGGATCCGCCGCATGTCCGAACAGTACGGCATGATCGAGCCGTTCGAAGCCGGGCAGGTAAAGCAGGCCAACGGCGAGCGCATCGTCAGCTATGGCACGTCCAGCTATGGCTACGACGTGCGTTGCTCGCGCGAGTTCAAGGTCTTCACCAACATCAATTCCACCATCGTGGACCCCAAGCACTTCGACCCGAAGAGCTTCGTCGACGTGGTGGGCGATGAATGCATCATCCCGCCCAACAGCTTCGCGCTGGCGCGTACGGTGGAGTTCTTCCGCATCCCGCGCGATACGCTGGTGGTGTGCCTGGGCAAGAGCACCTACGCGCGCTGCGGCATCATCGTCAACGTGACCCCGCTGGAGCCGGAGTGGGAAGGCCACGTGACCCTGGAATTCAGCAACACCACGCCGCTGCCGGCGCGCATCTACGCCAACGAAGGCGTTGCCCAGATGCTGTTCTTCCAGGCCGACCAGGACGACATCTGCGAAACGTCCTACAAGGACCGTGGCGGCAAGTACCAGGGCCAGACCGGCGTCACCCTGCCGCGTACCTGATCATTCGTGGCGTGCCGGCCCGGCAGGACCGGCACCGCCAGGGCCGTGGCTTACTTGCCGCGGCCGAACAGCATGCCGATGCCTACCGCCACCAGGCCGACCGGCCACCAGGTGGTGAGCAGGCGGGTGAAGTTCATGTTGGTCCAGCCGAGGTTGGTGGCGAGCATGAACAGCCCGACCAGGATCAGCAGGATGGCAGCGACTAGATTGAAACGCATCGGAGTCTGCGAACGCTCAAGGGTGGGGCGGATATCCTAGCTTGTCCTTCCAGTGCGCGACACGCCGCTGCAGCTCGGCGGCGTCATGCCGATGTGCCTGGCCGCTGCCCCAGACCGGACCGGGCCACGCCGGATCGCCCTCATGGCGGCCGATCACGTGGAAATGCAGCTGGCGCACGATGTTGCCCAGCGCGCCGATGTTGATCTTCTCCACGCCGTCTTCGGACTTCAACGCCTTGGAGGTGCGGTTGAGTTCGGTACGCAGCTTGTCCTGCTGCTCGCCGTCCAGTTCGATCCATTCGGTGATGCCCGCCAGCCGCGGCACGATCACCAGCCACGGGAAACGTTCGTCGTTCATCAGCCTGATCTGGGACAGGGGCCCTTCGGCCACCAGCACGCTGTCATTGGCCAGGCGCGAATCCAGTTCAAAATCGCTCATCCAAGATGCTCCGTGAAGAAGTCCAGGGTGCGTTGCAGCGCCAGGGCGGCGCTGTCTGGATCATACGCATGTCCGACGTCGCGGTTGAAGCCATGGTCGGCCGGGTAGACGAAGGTTTCCATGGTCGGCAGCTTTTCGCGGTGCGCGGCGACGGCTTCCGGCGGGATGCTCTTGTCCAGCGCGCCGAAGTGGAACATCACCGGCGCCTTCGGTGTTTCATCAAGGTACTGCACGTTGCGCGCCCCGTAGTAGCTGACCGACGGCAGGCCCAGGCGCAGCGCGGCGAGCAGGGCGATGCTGCCACCCCAGCAGTAGCCGACGGTGCCGACCTTGCCATGGCCTGCCAGCCGGGTGGCTGCGGCCCGGACCAGGACCAGCGACTTTTCCACGCCGATCGCGTTGACCGCGTCCAGGCCGGCCTTGACCCCATCGTTGTCGTAGGGCAGCTCCAGCGGGGCGGACCCCGCGTGATCATCGAGCAGGTCGAAGAAGGACGGCACCAGCACCGCATAGCCTTCAGCGGCGAAGCGTTCGGCCACCGAACGCATGTGCGCATTGACGCCGAAGATCTCCTGGATGACCACCAGGGCGCCGCGCGGCGTGCCTGCGGGCAGGACTTCCCAGGCCTGCGCCTTGCCGTGGTGGGTATCGAGCGTGATCCAGTTGCCCATCGTGTGAGGCCTCTTCAGTAGGGTTCTGACCGCATTATCCTCCTCCGGGACGTCAGGGCGCTGTCAGCGATCCAGCGGCATCCCAGGTGCTGCGGATGCTTGTCCTGTGCCCTCAGGTCGGCAAGGAAGGCCTCGAACCTGGCCATGGCCGCCTGCAGGGTGGCTTCGACGTACTCGATGCGGCGGACCACCGGTTGGCCGTTCTCGTACAGTCGATAGGAGCAGGTGCTGGCGGCGGCGTTGGCGGGCGAAAGGCCGGCGCCAGCAGCACGGCGGCCATGCAGGTCACGGTAAAGGGTTTCATCAGGCGGCTCCTGTGGGATGGATGCCGGCAGCGTGCCGGTCCGGCGCACCTGCGATGTCCGCAGTGTGCAGCTCCATCCTGCGTCTGCCGGGGCCGTGTGCCCATGCAGGATGCTGCGGAATCGCGGTAAAGGGGGCGGCCGCGTCCGCACCGACGCCAGCCGTCGGCGGGGCAGGGTTCAGGGGCGTCCAGCGGGCCCGGTATACTTGTCCCATCCAGGCCCCCAGGCCACGCCCGGCCCAGGCCCCCAGAGTCCCGATCCATGTCCCAGCTGAACCCCAAAGTCGGCTTCGTCAGCCTTGGCTGTCCGAAGGCCCTCGTCGATTCCGAACGCATCCTCACCCAGCTGCGGGTAGAGGGATACGACATCGTCCCGACCTACGACGCCGCCGACGTGGTGGTGGTCAACACCTGTGGCTTCATCGATTCGGCGGTCACCGAATCGCTGGATGCGATCGGCGAGGCGATGAACGCCAACGGCAAGGTGATCGTCACCGGCTGCCTGGGCAAGCGCCCGGAGCAGATCCGCGAGGCGTATCCGGACGTGCTGGCGGTGTCCGGGCCGCAGGACTACCAGAGCGTGATGGAAGCGGTGCATGCGGCGATTCCGCCGCGCCACGACCCGTTCGTGGACCTGGTACCGGACTACGGCGTCAAGCTGACCCCGCGCCATTACGCCTACCTGAAGATTTCCGAAGGCTGCAACCACAAGTGCAGCTTCTGCATCATTCCGTCGATGCGCGGCAAGCTGGTTTCGCGGCCGGTGGATGAGGTGCTGCGCGAAGCCGAACGGCTGGTGCGTGGCGGCGTGCGCGAACTGCTGGTGGTGTCCCAGGACACCTCTGCCTACGGCGTGGACGTGAAATACGCCGAGCGCATGTGGCGCGACAAGGCCTACCAGACGCGGATGAAGTCGCTGTGCGAAGGCCTGTCCGAGCTGGATGCCTGGGTGCGCATGCACTACGTCTACCCGTACCCGCACGTGGACGAGATGGTGCCGCTGATGGCGGAAAACCGCATCCTGCCTTACCTGGACATCCCGTTCCAGCACGCCAGCCCGCGCATCCTGCGGCTGATGAAGCGCCCCGGCGCGGTGGAAAAGACCCTGGAGCGGGTGCAGAACTGGCGCCGCATCGCGCCGGACATCACCGTACGTTCGACCTTCATCGTCGGCTTCCCGGGCGAGACCGAAGCCGAGTTCGAGGAACTGCTGTCGTTCCTGGACGAGGCGCAGCTGGACCGCGTGGGGGCGTTCGCGTATTCGCCGGTGGAAGGCGCCACCGCCAACGATCTGCCCAACCCGGTACCGGAAGAAGTGAAGCAGGAACGCCTGGCGCGCTTCATGGAAAAGCAGGCGCAGATTTCCGCCTCGCGGCTGGAAGCCAAGATCGGCACGGTGCAGCAGTGCCTGGTCGATGCCATCGAAGGCGATATCGCCGTGGCGCGTTCGAAGGCCGACGCACCGGAGATCGACGGGCTGGTGCATGTCCAGAATGCCGATGCGGTGACCCTGCGGGTCGGCGATTTCGTCGACGTGGAGATCACCGAGAGCGACGAGCACGACTTGTATGGCGATGCGTTGCCACCGGCTGCCGTGCCCGCCGTGCGCAAGGCACTCGACCTGAAAATGCTGTGACTCAGCCGGAAGCGCCGGGTCCCGGGTGGGCGACGCCCGCTGGTCGTCACGCTTCGGATTCCAGCGCGACCCGCCGCCGCTTCGTCGCGCCGCCGCGCGAGGCGGTGGATGCGGTCTGCTTCGCGCACCCGCTGTTTGGCGCACTGGCGCCGTTTTCCAGGCTGCTGGAGGCTGCGCAGTGGCCTTCCATCGAAACGCTCAACGCGGAGTTGCCGTTATCGGAAAAGCAGCTGGTCGAGCAGGACGCGGCGTTGCTCGCTGATGGCCGGCATTACGAGCAGCGCATCGCCGAAGCCGGCCAGATCGCCACCCGTGCGTGCAACTGGCACGACCTGTTCAACGCGTTGGTGTGGGCGCGCTACCCCAGCATCAAGCGGGCGCTTAATAGCCGCCAGTGCCAGCACATCCAGCAGGTGGGCCCGCAGGCCCGCAACCGTGCGCAGGCAGCACTGACCCAGTTCGACGAATCGGGGGTGATCGTGCGGGTGCGTGACCCGCATCTGCTCGCAGCGTGGGATGCGCACGACTGGCAGGCGCTGTTCGTGGAGGGGGCAGGGCGGTGGGTGAGCGGGGAGATCGGCGTGGCCGCAGTGATTGGTCATGCGCTGATGGAGCAGGCGCTGCTGCCGGAGCGGCTGCTGGTGGGCAAGTGCCTGGTGGTGCAGGGCGAGGAGGACGATGCCTGCATCGCAGCCGTCGCGCGTGCGCTGGACGCGGGCACGGTGCTGCAGGATCCGCTGGAGCTTCGCCCGTTGCCACTGGCCGGCATCCCGGGCTGGCACCTGCGGCAGGATGCCGGCTTGTATGCCCAGGCCGATTATTTCCGTCCGTTGCGGGCGGGGCGCGAGTATCCGCCGCCGCTGCCGGTTGGCGTGCTCGCTCCGCACTGATGCAGGGCGTGCGTGCCGGTAGCGCCGACCCATGGTCGGCGGCTTTCAAGGCAGCCGCGCGATGCGCTCGCCGAGCGTGGCTCGGCGCTACCGGCGTTACCGTTCCTGCGTTCCGGCGCCGTACTGCACCGACAGGATCGCAAAGCCCTGGCGGCCGCCGGGCAGTTCGACTTCGAACTCATCGTCCACGCGCTTCTTCAGCAGCGCCCGCGCCAGCGGTGAGTCGATGCTGATCCAGCCGGTGGCGGCATCGGTTTCGTCCGGGCCGACGATGCGATAACGGCTGATCTCCGCGCTGTCCACGTTCTCCAGCTCCACCCATGCACCGAAGAACACCGCCTGCGCGTCGCTCGGTTCGCCATCGACCACGCGCAGCGCCTCCAGCCGCTTGCTGAGGTAGCGCACGCGGCGGTCGATCTCGCCCAGCTGCTTCTTGCGGTAGGTGTACTCGGCATTCTCCGAGCGGTCACCTTCGGCGGCCGCAGCCGCCAGTGCCTTCACCACCTCCGGGCGGCGCACCCGCCACAAGTCCTCCAGCTCGGCCTTCAAGCGTGCATGGCCGCCGGAGGTGATCAGCGCGGTGCTCTTTTCTGCGGGGGGACGCCAACGCGACATCTACTGCTCTCTACGCAACTGCAATGGGACAGCTTACGGGCCTTCAGCGCTTTCCGCCGAAGATGCCGCCGAGGATCCCGCGCACGATCTGGTTGCCCAGCTTGGTGCCTACCGTGCGCGTGGTCTGCTTGGCCATGGTTTCGATCATCCCCTGGCGGCGCTTGGTGCCGAAGATCGCATCCTTGATCGTCTGGCCGAAACCGCCGTCCTGCGCGTCGTCCTGCTCGCGCGTGCGCGCCTTGGGGGTAGCGGCCTGTTCGACGGTCTTCTGCGCGCGCTGGGCCAGCAGTTCAGCCGCCGATTCGCGGTTGATCGCCGTGTCGTAGCGGCTGCCGACCGGACTGCCGGCGCGCACCTGGGCACGTTCGGCTTCGGTCACCGGCCCCATGCGGCAGCGCGGCGGGGCAATCAGCGTCTGCTGCACCGGCATCGGGATGCCCTTGTCCTGCAGGGTGGATACCAGCGCTTCGCCGGTGCCCAGCGAGGACAGCACGCGTGCCACGTCCAGCTTCGGGTTGGGCACGAAGGTCTCCGCAGCGGTCTTCACTGCCTTCTGGTCGCGTGGGGTGAAGGCGCGCAGCGCATGCTGCACGCGGTTGCCCAGCTGGCCGAGGATGTTGGACGGCACGTCGTCGGGGAACTGCGAGCAGAAGTACACGCCAACGCCCTTGGAGCGGATCAGCCGCACCACCTGTTCGATGCGCTGCACCAGGGCAGGGGGGGCATCGTTGAACAGCAGGTGGGCCTCGTCGAAGATGAAGACCAGCTTGGGTTTTTCCAGGTCGCCGACTTCCGGCAGGGTCTCGAACAGTTCCGACAGCAGCCACAGCAGGAAGGTGGAATACAGCTTCGGCTTCAGCACCAGCTGGTCGGCGGCCAGGATGCCGATCACCCCGCGGCCATCGTGGTTGACCCGCATGATGTCGGCCAGTTCCAGCGCTGGTTCACCGAAGAACGCCTCGCCGCCGTCCTGTGACAGCCGCAGCAGGGCACGCTGGATCGCCGCCACCGACTGCGCACTGACCAGCCCGTATTCGGTTGAGATGTCCTTGCGCTCTTCGGCCACCAGTCCGAGCAGGGCACGCAGGTCGTCCAGGTCCAGCAGCAGCAGGCCGCGGTCGTCGGCCAGCTTGAACACGATGTCCATCACCCCGGCCTGGGTGTCGCTGAGCTCCAGGATGCGGGTCAGCAGGGTCGGGCCCATCTCGCTGACGGTGGTGCGCACCGGGTGGCCGAGCTTGCCGTACAGGTCCCAGAACACGGCCGGACTGGCGGCCGGCGCGTAGTCGGCCACACCGATCTGCGCGGCGCGCTGCAGCAGCGCATCGCCACCGGCGCCGGCCACGGCCAGGCCGGACACATCGCCCTTCACGTCGGCCAGGAACACCGGCACGCCGATCCGCGAGAAGCCCTCGGCCAGCGTCATCAGGGTCACGGTCTTGCCGGTACCGGTGGCGCCGGCGACCAGGCCGTGGCGATTGCCGAGCTTCGGCAACAGGGTGACCGCTACGTCGTCGGTGATGCCTTTGCCGAGCAGAATCGGGTCCATGGTCCATCTCTTGTGATGAATGCGCGCAATGTTAACCGGCAGCGCGGTGCGGGCCCGCCCCGGGTTGCCCGGATCGTGGCGGCACCGCTACTCTGCCTGCCTGATTCGCACACAGTGCCAAAAATGCCCGTTCCTGTCCTGCTTGCTCGTGGATTGCCCGTCCTGGCCCTCGCCAGCCTGCTGCTGGCCGTCCCCGATGCCCATGCGCAACGCGTTTCCGCCCGTGATCGTGCCAAGGCCGAGGCGCTGCAGCAGCGCATGGGCGTGGCCGAAAAGCGATACACCGACGCGCTGCTGCGCGTGGCCAATGCCGATCCGAAGGCGGCGGGCGAGGCCGATGCAGCGCTGGAAGACATGGAGGACGTGCTGAGCGAGTGCGTGGGCCAGAAAGGCTGCCAGATGAGCACCCTGCTGGCGACCTACAAGCGCCTGCTGAAGCGTGATGCCGACGCCGAAGGCGATGACAGCGTGGCCGATGAGGCCGGCGACACCCTGCAGGCCGACCCGGACCACATCGGGCCGCTGGCGGCCGACGTGCCCGAGGCGGCGCGCGCGGCGGCGCTGCTCAACGACAAGCGGCATGCCTTCGACAGCATGGTCGAGTACAACCCGGCCATCCAGGCCGGCATCCGGCGCTGGCTGACCGACATGCGCCCGGCGCTGCTGACCAGCTACGAGAATTACCAGAACGTGCGCGCGGTGATGTGGCCGGAATGGGAAAAGCGCGGCCTGCCCGAAGCGCTGTTGTTCGGCATCATGGCCAAGGAATCCAACGGTCGCGTACACGCCTCCTCGCGCGCCGGCGCGGCCGGCCTGATGCAGTTCATGCCGGCCACCGGCCGGCGTTTCGGGCTGGGCCCGGATGGCACCGGCTTCGACACCCGCTTCGATGCGCGCAGCGCGGCCGAAGCCAGTGCGACCTACCTCAACGAGCGCATGCGCCAGCTCAACAACAACATCGAACTGTCGTTGGCCGGCTACAACGGCGGCGAAGGGCGCGCGCTGCGCGTGTTCCGCCAGGGCGGCGGGCAGAGCTTCTGGGTAGACAGCGTGTACAGCGAATTCCCGGCCGAGACCAAGGACTACGTGCCGATGGTGATCGCCGCGGCGTGGATCTTCCTGCACCCGCAGCAGTACGGGGTGGAGTTCCCGAAGGTCAACGCGCAGCCGGCGACGGTGCGCCTGGCCAAGTCCACCACGATCTATGAGCTGACCATCTGCCTGGGCAGCCAGGGCACGCGGGATGGCTACATGCGCACGCTGCGCAACCTCAACCCGCGTTACGAAGCCGATGGGTGGATCCCGGCCGGTACGCTGATCAATGCCACCACCCGGATCGCAGGACTGTACACGCGCAACTGCGTGAGCGGCCCGCGGGCCGACCTGGCACGCACGCTGATCACCGCTGATCTGAACGCGGCGATCGTGCGCCCCAGCGCGGCCAGCTTCACCGGCAGCGTGGCGGTGGGCGGGGTGGTGCCGGTCGCCGCGGCGGAAGCCAGCGTGGTGGGCACCGCGCCGACCGCGCCGGTCGTGGCGCCGCGTCCGGCCGCGCCGCGCGCGCAGCCGGTGCGTTCGCACAAGGTGGGAAAGGGTGAGACGCTGGGCCGGATCGCCGCGAAGTTCAGCTGCGACGTGCCCACGCTGGCCCGCGCCAACGGACTGAAGGCCCCGGCCTACAGCCTGCGCCAGGGCCAGACGCTAAAGCTGCAGGGCTGCGGCAACTGAGGATCCAGGTAGTGACGGCCGCTGGCCGTCACAGGGCGGCCGGACCACCGGCGGGCGTCACGCTGCCGGATCTATTGCAGGTCGCGCAGGTTCAGGCGGCGCAGCGTGGGGTTCTTCCACGCCGTGATGCCCGCCACGCTGAGCACCGCGAATCCGCCCAGCACGACCGCCGGCACCAGTCCCAGCCACTTCGCCATCGTGCCGGCGTAGAACGCGCCCAGCTCGTTGGACGAGCTGATGAAGATGCCATTGATCGACGACACGCGGCCGCGCATCTCTTCCGGCGTGGCCAACTGCAGGATGGTCGAGCGCACCACCACCGAAACGCCATCGAACGCGCCGTAGAACAGCAGGATCAGCGCCGACAGCCAGAAGTGGTGCGACAGCCCGAAGCCGATCACGCACAGCCCGAAGCCGGCCACCGCGAACAACAGCACGCGGCCGGCATGCTTCTGCAAAGGGTGGCGGGCCAGCCAGAGGCCAACCGCGATGGAGCCCAAGGCAGGCGCCGCACGCAGGATGCCCAGTCCTTCCGGCCCGTAATGCAGGATCTCCTGCAGGAAGGCAGGCAGCATCGCCACCACGCCGCCCAGCAGCACCGAGAACATGTCCAGCGCCATCGCCCCGACCATGATCCGGTTGCCGATCACGAAGCGCGCGCCCTCGGCGATGCTGCGGAAGATCGGTGCGGCCGGACCGGTGTGCACCGGCTCGCTGACTTTCAGCGTCGCCAGGCAGGCCATCGCCATCAACGCAAAGCCGGTCGCAACGCCGTACGCCACGCCCTTGCCGCCCCAACCGACCAGCACACCGCCCAGTGCGGGGCCGACCACCATGCCGGCCTGGAAGAACACACTGCCCAGGCCTGCGCCGCGCGCGAACTGGTGGCGCTCCAGCACCCGGGCGAACAGGGCGTTGTAGATCGGTGACAGGAAGGCGCGGACCATGCCGGTCAGCGCGATGGCGGCATAGATCGGCCACACGCCGTGGAACGGCAGCCAGCCCAGCGCCACCGCGCACAGCACCAGCGCGGTCGCCACCAGGCCGGCGCAGGCGGCCATGCCCAGCCGGCGTCGCGGCAGGTGGTCGACCAGGTAGCCGGCAAACGGGGCGACGCAGAAGAACGGCAACACTTCGGCCAGGCCGACCAGGCCCAGCGAGAACGGATTGCGGGTCACTTCATAGATGTGCCAGCCCACGGTGACCGCAACCACCTGGTAGGACAGCATCGCGAAGATGCGGTAGGCCAGCAGCTTGCTGAAGCCCGGGCGCGCCAGCAGCGTGCGTGCGGTCTCTTCGGTGGGGGCCGGGAGACTCACGGGCCCGTGGACTGCAACTGGGCCTGCGCGGTTTCGCGGATGAAGGCCAGCATCGCGGCCACGCCGTTGCTGCGGGTGGGCGACAGGTGCCGTGACAGGCCGATGTCCTGGATGTAGCTGGGTTCGGTGTCGATGATTTCCCGCGCCGAGCGCCCGGAGTACACGCGCAGGGCCAGGAAGATCAGCCCGGACACGATGGCCGAGTCACTGATCGCGTGGAAGTGCAGGGCATCGGCGTTGCCCTCCGGCACGATCCACACCATCGACTGGCAACCCAGCAGGCGATGCTCTTCGCTCTTCCATTCTTCCGGGAAGACCGGCAGCTTGCGGCCCAGGTCGATCAGGTACTGGTAGCGCTCTGACCAGTCGCCGAAGAAGGAGAACTCCTCGGCAATGGTGGTCTGGGCCTCGGCGGCGGTGGCTTCAAGCGGGAACGGGGAGTCGGTCATTTCATTCTTCATGTGGCGGAGTGCGGCCGGCGGGGAGGGCCGGCACGAGGGCGATCAGGCGCGCTTGCGCACCCAGCGCACGCCCTGCGCGGTGTCTTCCAGCACGATCCCTTCGGCGGCCAGCTGGTCGCGGATGGCGTCGGAGCGGGCGAAGTCCCGTGCCTGCTTGGCGGCGGCACGCTCATCGATCAGGGCCTGGATGCGCGCATCGTCGTCGCTGCTGCCGCCCGCGGTGCCGAACCAGGCGGCGGGATCCTGCTGCAGCAGGCCCAGCGCCAGCCCGGCGCCCAGCAGGTCCTGCTTCAGTTGCATGCGCTCGGCCGGATCGGTGGCCTTGCGCGCTTCGCCGGCGATGCGGGCCAGTTCGGCCAAGGCAAGCGGCGTGTTGAGGTCGTCGTCCAGCGCCGCTTCCACCACGGCCGGTATGCGGGCAGTGGCCTGCAGGTCGGCGAGGTCGCGCAGGGTGCCGTACAGGCGGTCCAGAGTGCGCCCGGCCTGCTCGATCACCGCATCGGACCAGTCCAGCGGCTGCCGGTAATGGGCGGAAAGCAGGGCCAGCCGCAGGGCTTCGGGCGGATGCTGGCGGACCAGGTCGTGCACGCGCTCGATGTTGCCCAGCGACTTGCTCATCTTGGCGCCGCCGAAGTTCAGCATGCCGTTGTGCAGCCAGAAACGCGCGAACACCTTGCCGCCATGCGCGCACTCGCTCTGCGCGATTTCGTTCTCATGGTGCGGGAACTGCAGGTCCACGCCACCGGCGTGGATGTCGATGGTCGGGCCCAGGTGGGCGGCGGCCATCGCCGAGCATTCAATGTGCCAGCCAGGTCGGCCACGTCCCCATGGCGAGTCCCAGCCGGGCAGGTCGTCGCTGGAGGGCTTCCACAGCACGAAATCGCCGGCTGCGCGCTTGTACGGGGCCACTTCGACGCGGGCGCCGGCCAGCATTTCCTCCGGATCACGGCGGGAGAGCTTGCCGTAGCCGTCGAAGGTGTCCACCGCGAACAGCACGTGGCCTTCTGCGGCATAGGCGTGCCCGTTGTCGATCAGCTGGACGATCATTTCCACGATCTGCGGCATGTGCGCGGTGACTTCCGGTTCGATGTCCGGTGGCACCACGCCCAGCGCGGCCATGTCCTCGCGGTAGGCGGCGGCGAAACGGTCGGTGATGGTGCTGATCGGAACGCCCTGCTCACGCGCGGCGGTGTTGATCTTGTCGTCCACGTCGGTGATGTTGCGGGCATAGCGCAGGGCGCCGAAGCGACGGCGCAGCAGGTCGGCCAGCACCCCGAACACGACCGGGCCGCGCGCATTGCCGATGTGCACGTAGTTGTAGACCGTGGGGCCGCACACATACAGGGTCGGACAGGCCGGATCGAGCGGGGCGAACGTTTCCAGCTGGCGTGTCAGGTTGTTGTGCAGGCGCAGGGTCATGGCGGGGGCGCTGGGGGACAAGCCGTCGATTCTAGCGCTGCAGGGGCTCCCGGGGTACCGCGTGGACTCATCCGGGCACGCCATGGGCTGGCCCCCTGCGCGGCGGACGGGTAATGTTCAGCCCCTTGGCGTCCGTGCTGCCTACACTATCGATGTGCCCTCGAACCCGTTGCCGATGAGATACCTCTTCCTTCCCGCACTGGCTGCCTGCCTGCTGGCCGGCCCTGCCATGGCCCAATCGGAAGAGGCCGAGCCGCGCAACCGGGTGGTGATCGTGGAGAACATCAAGCTCGATTACGCCCAGGTGCTCAACGTCGAACCGGTGTTCCAGACCCTGCGCGCCACCCGCACCGAAGAGCATTGTGAACCGGTCACCACGCGCAACCTGCCGCCGGTCAACGTCACCGGCGAAGAGCCGGTGGAAGAAAAGGGGCGCTTCGGGCGCCTGTGGGATTCGGTGCGATCGATCTTCAAGCCCGGCGAAGAGGGCAGTGCCGACGTGGCCGCGGTGCCGGTCGGGGCCCAGCCCAGCAACGCGCCGATCCTGACCCGTGACTGCCGCATCGTGCCGGTCGGGCGCGAGTTCCGCCGGCCCATCGCCTATGACGTGGACTACGTCTACAAGGGCACCAAGTACCGCTCGCGGCTGCCGGAAGATCCTGGCAACCGGCTGAAGATCCGGGTCTCCATCACCCCCTGGGTCGGGGCCGAACAGGGTTCGCCGGCAAATCCCTGACGGCGGGTCTTGCACCGCACCATCGGCCATGCCACCATGGGCGGAAATGAACGCCACCGACTTCCAGCACGACTCCAGCGCCGCCCGCCAGGCCAGCAGCATGACCTCGCGTGCCCGCCGACCGGAATCCCACATTTCCGCTGGGTGACCGGAGCTTCGTGCTGTCTGTTCGGTAAAAAACCCAGCCCCCCGGCTGGGTTTTTTCGTTTCCGGGTTCTGAAAAGTTGCATCTGCACTCAACTCCACACCGCAAGGATCGATTGATGTCCCTCAAGCACTTCCTGAACACCCAGGACTGGAGCCGCAGCGAACTCGATGCGCTGTTGACCCAGGCCGCGCTGTTCAAGCGCAACAAGCTCGGCGACCAGCTGAAAGGCAAATCGATCGCGCTGGTGTTCTTCAACCCGTCCATGCGCACCCGCACCAGCTTCGAACTGGGTGCTTTCCAGCTCGGTGCCCACGCGGTGGTGCTGCAGCCGGGCAAGGACGCATGGCCGATCGAATTCAACCTCGGCACCGTGATGGATGGCGATACCGAAGAGCACATCGCCGAAGTGGCCAAGGTGCTGGGCCGCTACTGCGACATGATCGCGGTGCGCGCCTTCCCGAAGTTCGTGGACTGGTCGGTCGACCGCGAAGACACCGTGCTGAAGAGCTTTGCCAAGTACTCGCCGGTGCCGGTCATCAACATGGAAACCATCACCCATCCGTGCCAGGAACTGGCCCACGCGATGGCACTGCAGGAGCACTTCGGCACCCAGGACCTGCGTGGCAAGAAGTACGTGCTGACCTGGACCTACCATCCCAAGCCGCTGAACACCGCGGTGGCCAACTCCGCGCTGACCATCGCCACCCGCATGGGCATGGACGTGACCCTGCTGTGCCCGACCCCGGATTACATCCTGGACGAGCGCTACATGGGCTGGGCCGAGCAGAACGTAGCCGAGAACGGCGGCTCGCTGCGGGTCAGCCATGACATCGAAAGCGCCTACACCGGTGCCGACGTGGTGTACGCCAAGAGCTGGGGCGCGCTGCCGTTCTTCGGCAACTGGGAACCGGAAAAGCCGATCCGCGACCAGTACAAGCACTTCATCGTCGACGAGCAGAAGATGGCGCTGACCAACAACGGGGTCTTCAGCCATTGCCTGCCGCTGCGCCGCAACGTCAAGGCCACCGATGCGGTGATGGATTCGCCGCAGTGCATCGCCATCAACGAGGCCGAAAACCGACTGCACGTGCAGAAGGCGATCATGGCCGCGCTGGCCGGCCGCTGATTTCTTTCCGATTCGAACCTTCCGCCGGGCTTGGCCCGGCGCTACCAGGACCTTACCCCCATGAGCAACAAAGACGTCGTCCTCGCCTTCTCCGGCGGCCTTGATACCAGCTTCTGCGTGCCCTACCTGCAGGAACGCGGCTACAACGTGCACACCGTGTTCGCCGACACCGGTGGCGTGGATGATGAAGAGCGCGATTTCATCGAAAAGCGCGCCGCCGAACTGGGCGTCACCAGCCATGTCACCGTCGACGGCGGTCCTGCGATCTGGGAAGGCTTCGTCAAGCCGTTCGTGTGGGCCGGCGAAGGCTACCAGGGCCAGTATCCGCTGCTGGTGTCGGACCGTTACCTGATCGTCGATGCCGCGCTCAAGCGCGCCGCCGAACTGGGCACCAACATCATCGCCCACGGCTGCACCGGCATGGGCAACGACCAGGTGCGCTTCGACCTGGCAGTGAAGGCGCTGGGCGACTACCAGATCATCGCCCCGATCCGCGAAATCCAGAAAGAGCACACCCAGACCCGTGCTTACGAGCAGAAGTACCTGGAAGAGCGCGGCTTCGGCGTGCGCGCCAAGCAGCAGGCCTACACCATCAACGAGAACCTGCTGGGGCTGACCATGTCCGGCGGTGAGATCGACCGTTGGGAAGCGCCGGGCGAAGGCGCCCGCGGCTGGTGCGCACCGCGCAGCGAATGGCCGGAGCAGGCCCTCACGGTCACCCTTAAGTTCGTCGACGGCGTTGCCGTGGAGCTGGACGGCAAGGCGCTGCCGGGCGAGAAGATCCTGGCCACGCTCAACAAGCTCTTCGCTCCGTATGGCGTGGGCCGCGGCGTGTACACCGGCGACACCGTGATTGGCCTGAAGGGCCGCATCGTGTTCGAAGCGCCGGGCCTGGTCTCGCTGCTGGCCGCGCACCGTGCGCTGGAAGACGCGGTGCTGACCAAGCAGCAGAACCGCTTCAAGCCGGACGTGGCGCGCAAGTGGGTGGAGCTGGTGTACGAAGGCTTCTACCACGACCCGCTGAAGACCGACATCGAAGCCTTCCTGAAGTCCTCCCAGGCCAAGGTCAATGGTGAAGTGGTGCTGGAAACCCGGGGTGGCCGCGTCGACGCGGTGGCCGTGCGTTCGCCGCACCTGCTCAATACCAAGGGCGCCACCTATGCGCAGTCGGCGGACTGGGGCGTGGAAGAGGCCGAAGGCTTCATCAAGCTGTTCGGGATGAGCTCGACGCTCTTTGCTCAAGTCAACCGTGGTTGACTTGAGCACGAGCCCGCGCATTTCACCTAATCCCCGCGCCGTTGGCGCGCCCCCTTGAACAAACCGCAGGCGGTTTGCCCGCGCATTCCACCTTGACCCCGCGCCGTTGGCGCACCCCCTTCAACAAGAAGGGGGTTCTCCTCCATCTGGATTCACGTTGTCCTGAAGGATCTACGCAACATGCTTGAACAGACGCTCGATCACCTGCAGGCGCTGGTGTCCTTCGACACCCGCAACCCGCCGCGTGCGATCACCACCGGTGGCATCTTCGATTACCTGCGCGACAACCTGCCCGGGTTCAATGTGGAGGTGGTCGACCACGGTGACGGCGCGGTCAGCCTGCATGCGGTGCGCGGTACGCCGAAGTACCTGTTCAACGTGCACCTGGATACCGTGCCGGATTCGCCGCACTGGAGTGCGGATCCGCATGTGATGCGCCGCCTGGACGACCGGGTGGTCGGCCTGGGCGTGTGTGACATCAAGGGCGCGGCCGCTGCGCTGATGGCTGCGGCCAATGCCAGTGAGGGCGACGCGGCGTTCCTGTTTTCCAGCGACGAGGAAGCCAACGATCCGCGCTGTATTGCCGCCTTCCTGGCCCGTGGCCTTCCCTACGAAGCGGTGCTGGTGGCCGAGCCGACCATGAGCGAGGCGGTGCTGGCCCACCGTGGCATCAGCTCGGTGCTGATGCAGTTCGCCGGCCGCGCCGGCCATGCGTCGGGCAAGCAGGATGCGGCCGCCAGCGCGCTGCACCAGGCAATGCGTTGGGGAAACCGCGCGCTGGATCATGTGGACTCGTTGTCCACGGCGCGCTTCGGCGGGCTGACCGGCCTGCGTTTCAACATCGGCCGCGTGGAAGGCGGGATCAAGGCCAACATGATCGCGCCGGCGGCCGAGCTGCGTTTTGGTTTCCGTCCACTGCCGTCGATGGACATCGATGCACTGCTGGCGACCTTTGCCGGCTTCGCCGAACCGGAAGCGGCGCTGTTCACCGAAACCTTCCGTGGCCCCAGCCTGCCGGCCGGTGACATCGCCGATGCCGAAAACCGGCGCCTGGCCGCGCGTGACGTGGCCGATGCGCTGGACCTGCCGATCGGCAACGCGGTGGATTTCTGGACCGAGGCCTCGCTGTTCTCGGCCGGTGGCTACACCACGCTGGTGTTCGGCCCCGGCGACATCGCCCAGGCCCATACCGCCGATGAGTTCGTGACCCTGGAACAACTGCAGCGCTATACCGACGCCGTGCACCGGATCATCAGCGCCGGCGCGTGACCCCCCAACGCCGTCGTGCCCCGGCACGGCGGAACTGCAACGCGGCCCCCGCCGCCTGTGACGAAACCGAAATGTCCCCAGCCCTCCAGCCTCATCGCCAGACCCGCCAGACCATCGTGCGCCTGCTTTCCAGCATGGCCAGCGCGAAGGAAATCAGCCAGTACCTCAAGCGTTTTTCGCAGCTCGACGCCAAGCGCTTCGCCGTGGTGAAGGTCGGCGGGGCGGTGCTGCGCGATGACCTGGAAGCGCTGACGTCCTCGCTGTCGTTCCTGCAGGAAGTAGGGCTGACCCCGATCGTGCTGCACGGCGCCGGCCCGCAGCTGGATACCGAGCTGGCCGCGGCCGGCATCGAAAAGCAGACCGTCAATGGCCTGCGGGTGACCTCGCCGGAAGCGCTGGCGATCGTGCGCCAGGTGTTCCAGCAGTCCAACCTGCGGCTGGTGGAGGCCCTGCAGCAGAACGGCGCGCGCGCCACCTCGATCACCGGCGGCGTGTTCGAAGCCGAGTACATGGACCAGGCCACCTACGGGCTGGTCGGTGAAGTGAAGAAGGTCAACCTTGCACCGATCGAAGCCAGCCTTCGCGCCGGTTCGATTCCGGTCATCACCAGCCTGGGTGAGACCCGCAGCGGACAGATCCTCAACGTCAACGCCGACTTCGCCGCCAACGAGCTGGTGCAGGAGCTGCAGCCGTACAAGATCATCTTCCTGACCGGCACCGGCGGGCTGCTGGACGAGGAGGGCAAGGTGATCGACTCGATCAACCTGTCCACCGAGTACGAACACCTGATGACCCAGCCGTGGATCCACGGCGGCATGAAGGTGAAGATCGAGCAGATCAAATCGCTGCTGGACCGGCTGCCGCTGGAGTCGTCGGTATCGATCACCCGGCCGGCCGACCTGGCCAAGGAACTGTTCACCCACAAGGGCTCCGGTACGCTGGTGCGCAAGGGCGAACGCGTGCTGCGCGCGACATCGTGGGACGAACTGGACCTGCCGCGCCTGCGCGGGCTGATCGAATCCAGTTTCGGCCGCGTGCTGGTGCCGGATTACTTCGACAAGACCCGCCTGCTGCGCGCGTATGTCAGCGAAAACTACCGCACCGCGGTGATCCTCACCGACGAAGCCGAAGGCGTGTACCTGGACAAGTTCGCCGTGCTCGACGACGCACAGGGCGAGGGCCTGGGCCGGGCGGTGTGGAACGTGATGCTGGACGAGACGCCGCAGCTGTTCTGGCGCTCGCGCAACGGCAATCCGATCAACCACTTCTACTATGCCGAATCCGATGGCTGCTACAAGCAGGGCACGTGGAAGACATTCTGGTTCGGTGCCGACGGCTTCGATCGCATCAAGGCCTACGTCGACCATTGCGCGCAGCGCGCGCCGAGCCTGCTCGGATGAACGCGCCCGCCGACTGGACCGCAGCGCCGACGCTGTCAGGCCGCCACGTCTCGCTGGAGCCGCTGCAGGCCCTGCACGTGCCGGGCCTGCAGCGCGCGGTGGAAGGCACCGGGCTGGACCAGCTGTGGTTCACCCAGGTGCCGTCGGTCGCCGGCATGGCGGCGTATGTGGATGCCGCGCTGCAGGCGCAGGCCGAAGGCAAGGTGTTGCCGATGGTGATCCGTGATGCAGGCGGAGCGGTCGTCGGCACCACGCGCTGTTACGCGCTGGATGCCAGCGTGCCCAAGCTGAGCATCGGCTATACCTGGTACGCGCCGCGCGTACAGCGCAGCGGGGTCAATACCGAGGCCAAGCTGCTGTTGCTGCAGCATGCCTTCGAAACGCTCGGCTGCCTGGCCGTGGTGTTTGAAACCAGCTGGTTCAACCATGCCTCGCGCACGGCCATCGCGCGTCTTGGCGCCAAGCAGGACGGCGTGCTGCGCAACCACACCCGGCATCCCGACGGCACGCCGCGCGATACCGTTGTTTTCTCCATCATCGACACGGAATGGGCGGCGGTGAAACGCCACCTGCAGTTCCGCCTGGACAGCCACGCATGAACGTAAAAACCTTCACCCTGGGCATCGTCGGCGCCCGCGGCCACACCGGCGCGGAGCTGATCAAGCTGGTGGCCGCGCATCCGAACCTGCAGCTGGCGTTCGTGTCTTCCCGCGAGCGCGCCGGGCAACGGCTGGCTGACCACCATCCTGAGATCACCGGCGAGGTGCAGTACGAAAACCTGGACGCCGACGCGGTCGCCGCCAAAGGCGTGGACGCGGTGATCCTGGCGCTGCCCAATGGCCTGGCCGCGTCGTTCGTGGCCGCGCTGGAGGCGGCAAGGCCGGACACGGTGATCGTCGATCTGTCCGCCGATTACCGCTTCGAAGGCAGCTGGTATTACGGCCTGCCCGAGCTGACCCGCACCCGGTACAACGGTGAGAAGCACATCAGCAACCCGGGCTGCTATGCCACCGCGATGCAACTGGCGATCCACCCGCTGCTGGACCTGCTGGCCGGCCCGCCGCAGTGCTTCGGGGTGTCCGGCTATTCCGGCGCCGGTACCACGCCTTCGGACAAGAACAATCCGGAACTGCTGGCCGACAACCTGATGCCGTACGCACTGACCAACCACGTACACGAACGCGAGGTGTCCGCGCACCTGCGCGTGCCGGTGGAGTTCATGCCGCACGTGGCGCCGCACTTCCGCGGCATCACCATGACGGTCAACCTCTGGCTCAACCAGGTGCAGACCCGCGAACAGATCGCCGCGCGCTTCGCCGATGCCTACGCCGCTGAGCCGCTTGTCGAAGTCGTCGACGACGCGCCGTGGGTGAGCCGCATCGCCGGCCGCCACGGCGTGCAGGTCGGCGGCTTCACCGTTGCGCCCGGCGGCAAGCGGGTGGTGGTGGTGGCCACCCTGGACAACCTGTTGAAGGGCGCGGCCACCCAGGCCATGCAGAACCTCAACCTCGCGCTGGGTATCGACGAACTCACCTCGATCCCGCATTGATTGAATCAACGGGCGGCCCAGGCCGCCGATGGAGCACAGCATGGCAGACCTTCTGTGGCAGAAGCCGGGCGTCGCGGTCGACGCAAAGATCCAGACCTTCCTCGCCGGTGATGACGTGATCCTTGATCGCGAATTCTTCCTGCATGACATCGCCGCCAGTGCCGCGCACGCCGAGGGCCTGGCGCACATCGGCATCCTCAGCGCGGACGAGCTGGCCGGCCTGCAGCGTGAGCTGGAGGTGCTGGCCGATGACTTCCGTGCCGGGCGTTTCGTGCTGGACGAACAGTACGAAGACGGCCATTCGGCCATCGAAGCGCGCCTGACCGACCGCCTCGGCGATGCCGGTCGCCGCATCCACACCGGCCGCAGCCGCAACGACCAGGTGCTGGTGGCGACCCGGCTGTGGCTGAAGGAAAAGCTGCAGCGCGTAGCGCAGCTCAGCGCGGAGATCGCCAAGGTGGCGCTGGATCGGGCCGACGCCGAGAAAGACCTTCCGATTCCGGGCTATACGCACATCCAGCGCGCCGTGGTGTCTTCGGCCGGCATGTGGTGGGCGGGCTGGGCCGAGGCGTTCATCGACAACGCCATCCGCGCCCGCGATACGCACGCGCTGGTGGATGCCAATCCGCTGGGCACCGCCGCCGGCTACGGCGTCAACCTGCCGCTGGACCGCGAACACACCACTGCCGCGCTCGGCTTCGCGCGCATGCAGGTATCGCCGATCTACGCGCAGCTGTCGCGCGGCAAGTTCGAAATGGCCGCGCTGGAAGCACTCGGCGGCGCGACGCTGGACCTTCGCCGCATCGCCTGGGACCTGTCCCTGTTCACCAGCGCGGAATTCGGTTTCGTGGCACTGCCGGCGCAGTACACCACCGGCAGTTCGATCATGCCGAACAAACGCAATCCCGATGTCATCGAGCTGATGCGCGCGACCCACGCCAGCGTCGCCGCCGCACGCACCGAAATCGAGCAGCTGCTGTCGCTGCCGTCCGGCTACCATCGTGACCTTCAGGGGTCGAAGGGCGCGATCTTCCACGGCTTCGGCCGCGGCCTGGCCGCGCTGGAACTGCTGCCGGCGCTGCTGGCCAATCTGGAATGGCGCAACGACAAGCTGCTGGCCGGGATCGATTCAGGCATGTACGCCACCGACGTGGCGGTCGAGGCGGCCGTCGCCGGCGTGCCGTTCCGCGAAGCCTACAAGGCCGCAGCGGCAGGCGCGGACACGGCGGGCCAGGGCCGTACGCCGGAAGGCAGCCTTGCCGCGCGGGTGTCGCCCGGCGCCGCCGCCGACCTGCGCCTGGACGTCCTGCGCGCGCGCTGGCAGGCACTGGGCTGATGGCCGCCACGCTGTATCTGGTGATGGCGATGCGGCGGCCGGATTTCGATCCGGCGGCGGTGCAGCCGCACATCGCCTTCCTTGATGAACTGCGTGCTGCCGGTCAGCTGCAGCTGACCGGCGGTTTCAGTGACGGCAGCGGCGGGGCATACGTGCTGTGCAACGTGGGCAGCCTGGAGCAGGCCCACGCCATCGTCGCGCGCGATCCGCTGGTGACCCTGCAGTCTTCGGACCTGACCGTCCACGAATGGACCACCCGGTGAGCCCCTCCTGATGATCGACCCTGCCGCCATGACCGCATTGCCGTTTCCCGGACAAGCGTTGCCGGACTGGCGGCGCGCCGTGCTGAAGGTCGGCAGCAGCCTGCTCGCCGCCGATGGCGGCGGGCTGTCCCCACGCCATGCCCTGGGGCTTGCCCAGTTCGTATCGGCCAACGTGCTGGCCGGCCGCGAAGTGGTGATCGTGTCTTCCGGCGCGGTCGCCGCCGGCCGCGCGATCCTGCCCCGGGTCGAGGCGGCCGGTGCGGCGATGGCCGCCCGCCAGGCCCTGGCTGCACTCGGCCAGGCCCAGCTGATCGGCCTGTGGCAGCGCTTCTTCGAACGGCCCGTGGCGCAGGTGCTGCTCACCCACGATGACCTGCGCAACCGCCGTCGTTATCTCAACGCACGCGCTACCCTCAACGAGCTGCTGCGGCTGGGCGCGCTGCCGGTGGTCAACGAGAACGACACCGTATCGGTGGACGAGCTCAAGCTTGGCGACAACGACAACCTGGCCGCCACCGTGGCTGCGCTGGTGGATGCGGATGTGCTGTTCATCGCCACCGACATCGACGGCCTGTACAGCGCCGATCCGCGCCGCGATGCGTCGGCGCAGCCGATCCCGCAGGTGCAGGAATTGACCGCCGACGTGCTGGCGATGGCGGGCGGCAGCGGCAGCAGCGCCGGCACCGGCGGCATGCGCACCAAGCTGGAAGCCGCATCGAAAGCAGCGCGGCTGGGTATCGAAACGATCCTGTTCAATGGCCGCAACGGCGATGTGGTGCGCGCGCTTGCGCAGGGTCGTCTGCATGGCACGCGCCTGCATGCATCACAGAGCCGCGAGGCCGCACGCAAGTACTGGCTGCGGCACGCCCCCGTGGAACCCGGGGTGATCTGGATCGACGACGGCGCCGTGCAGGCGATGCGCGGCAAGGGTGCTTCGCTGTTGCCGGGGGGCATCACCGGGGCGGACGGTGAGTTCCGGCGGGGCGACATGGTCGAGATCCGCTGCCGGCCGGGCGCCGGCGGTGGCGAGGCGAGCGTCGCGCGCGGCGTCACCCAGTACGCGGCCAGCGACATACGCCGCATCGCCGGGCGCCATTCGCGCGACATCGAAGCTGCGCTCGGCTACAACTACGGTGGCAACGTCGTGCACCGCGACGACCTGGTGCTGGTATGAATCACGAGGCGATCCCATGAGTGACATCGAACAACAGGCACGCGCCTGCCGCGCTGCGGCCACCGTGGTGGCCGGGCTCGACACGGTGCAGCGCACCGCGCTGCTGCAGTCCATGGCCGCTGCGCTAGAATCGCATGCCGGGCAGATCCTGGCCGCCAATGCACGCGATCTCGCCGCCGCGCGTGACAAGGGAATCGGCAGCGCGATGCTGGACCGGCTGATGCTGGACCCGCCGCGTCTGTTCGCGATGGCGCAGGCGCTGCGCGAAGTGGCCGGGCTGCCGGATCCGGTAGGCCAGGTGACCCGTGACGATGTGCGTCCCAATGGCATCCGCGTGCAGAAAGTGCGCGTGCCGCTGGGGGTGATCGCGATGATCTACGAAGCGCGCCCGAACGTCACCGCCGAGGCCGCGGCGCTGTGCCTGAAAGCCGGCAACGGGGTGATCCTGCGCGGTGGCTCGGAGGCGATCCATTCCAACACTGCCATCGCCGCCGCACTGGGCAGCGCGTTGGCTGCGCACGGCGTGCCGGAGGCTGCGGTGACGGTGCTGACCGACCTGCGCCGCGAGGCGATGCTGGAACTGCTGCAACTGCATGAGTTGATCGACCTGGCGATCCCGCGCGGTGGCGAAGGGTTGATCCGCTTCGTTGCCGAACATGCGCGCGTACCGGTGATCAAGCACTACAAGGGCGTCTGCCATCTGTTCGTGGATGCCAGCGCCGATATCGATCAGGCCATCGACCTGCTGGTGGACGGCAAGTGCAGCCGGCCGTCGGCGTGCAACTCGCTGGAAACCCTGCTGGTGCACCGGGATGTCGCCGCGGAATTCCTGCCGCGCGCCGGCCAGGCGCTGGCCGCACGCGGGGTCGAGCTGCGCGCCGACGCCCTGTCGCTGCCGCTGCTGGAGGGCAGTACGGCGGCCACCGATGACGACTACGCGGCCGAGTTCCTGGACCTGGTGATCGCGGTGAAAGTGGTGGAAGATCTGGAGGCGGCCATCACGCATATCCGCCGCTACACCTCCGACCACACGGAGGTGATCGCTACGCGGGACGCGGACCACGCCGAACGCTTCATCCACGCCCTGCAGTCGGCGGTGGTGATGGTCAATGCATCATCGCGCTTTTCCGATGGCGGCCAGCTGGGGCTGGGCAGCGAGATCGGCATTTCCACCACGCGCCTGCATGCCTACGGCCCGATGGGCCTGGAAGCGTTGACGGTGGAACGTTTCGTGGTGCGCGGCGAAGGCCAGGTGCGTACGGCCAAGGCGTGACGACCAACGGTCGTCACCCACCGAGGGCAGGAGCTGACGGCCAGCGGCCGTCACTACCGCAGGTCAGCCAACCGCGAGCGGGCGCACCATCAGCACCTGTTCGGTCATGCCGACCGGCCGTGCATCATCGTCCATGTGCAGCGTGACCGCCTTCGCCCCGGACAGCTGGCGTGCCAGCGCATCGCTGGCGCCAAGGTCGCGTGCGATCTCCGGCAGTGCGACATCCACGCGCGGGGTGCGCCGTTCCTTGCCGGCAAACCGGTAGCGGTTGTACTCGGCCCACAGGATCAGCAGGGCCGCGCAGCCGATCAGCAGCACCGGCAGGGCGATGACGATGAACGGATCCAGCTGCTGCTTGCGCTCATACAACTGCAGCCACGCCAGGCGTCCACCCACCAGCCACGAAATCAACGTCAGCACCGGCGCCCACAGGTAGAAATAGAACGCCCAGAACGCGATGGTGACGAATCCCCATGCAGTGCGCTGCAGGCGTGGCTGCTGGCGCGGCTTCTGGATGAGGCGCGAATCGAAACGACGCGACGGCTTGTTGGCGTTCATCGAATTCCCCGGTCTGGACTGACCCAGGTGGCGCGCTTCCTGCCCCGCTTCATCAGCGTTTTCGGCAGTGCCACCAGGGTGGTGAAGAGGCTGATCAACCAGTAGGCCATCGGGTACCAGATCACCCAGAAGTAATTGCGGCCGATGTTGATTTCGTAACGACGGTCGATGATCAGGCTGCTGGCGAACTGCAGCAGGCAGACCAGCGCCAGGATCACGCCGTGCCACTGCGGCAGCAGCGTCTGGATGTACAGCGACGGCGGCAGTTCGACGAACTTGCCCAGCGCCCACAACACGATGATCAGCAGCATCACGTAGGCCCACAGCACGCTGAAGATGTACTCCACCAGCACGCCCCACATGCGGCGCTTGCGCCAGTTGAACAGGCTCATGCCATGCCGCAGCAGCACCTCCACGCCGCCCTGTGCCCAGCGCAGGCGCTGCTTCCACAGTCCGCGCAGGGTTTCCGGCATCAGGATGAAGCACAGCGCATTGGGCTCGTAGCGGATGTCCCAGTGGTCCAGCTGCAGGCGCCAGCTGATGTCGATGTCTTCGGTGACCATGTCATCGGCCCAGTAGCCGATGCGATGCAGGGCGGTGCGGCGGAAGCCGGCGATCACCCCGGAAATGGTGAAGATGCGGCCGTAGACGCGCTGGGCCCGCTTGATCATGCCGATGATCGAGGAGAATTCGGCCACCTGCAGGCGGCCCAGCAGGGTGGAGCGGTTGCGAATGCGCGGGTTGCCGGTGACCGCGCCCACGCGCGGCCCGCTGGTCAGGTGCCAGACCATCCAGTGCATGGCGTGCTCTTCCAGCATCGCATCGCCGTCGATGCACACCAGGTACTCCGAGCGCGCGGCCAGTGCGCCCATGCGCAGCGCGTTGGCCTTGCCCAGGTTGCGGTCCAGGTGCACCACGCGCAGGCGCGGATGGATCGCTGCCAGCGCGTCCAGGCGCGCGCCGGTGTCATCGCGGCTGCCATCGTTGATGGCGATCACTTCGAAGTCCGGGTAGCGCTGTGCCAGCGCCGCGCCGATGGTGTCGTCCAGGTTGTCCGATTCGTTGTGGCAGGGAATCAGCAGCGAAGCGAACGGGTACTCGTCCATCGGCGGCGGATCATTGCGGTCACGCGACTTCCGCTCCCGCCGGAAGAAGTAGTACAGGCCTCCCGACATCCAGAAGAACGCCATCACCATCGGGTAGAAGAAGGCGAACTGGAACAGGTAGTAGACAGGCGCGTGGTCCATGTCACCGCTCCGGGTAGGGGAAGTTGCGCGCCGACATCGCCGCGCGCGCATCGGCCGTGGAAGGCTTGTCCGCGATGAAGTCATCGGGGTACCACGCCAGGTGGCGCACGCCCTGTGCCTGCAGGCGGCGTACCTGCGCACGCAGGCGCTCGCCGGGGATCGCGGTCTGGGTGCGCCAGTCAACGGTCTGCAGTTCGAACAGGGTGTGCTTCAGCTCCGGATCGTGTTCGCGCACCGCGGCCACCAGCCGGTCCAGCCAGCGCTCCGGGTGGCGGCTGCCTTCCATCCACGGCATCGCCATCAGGGCGGTGTGGTCGTAGGCGGCGTTGAACAGGTCCAGGCGCTGGGCGAACCACGCCGCGCTCTGCGGCTCCAGCACCGGCTGTGCGTACAGGTTGCGCACGGTGCCCAGCTTCGGTCGCCAGCGCTGCGCACGGTCGCGCAGGGCCAGGGTGAAGTCGATCAGCGCCTGGGTCCGGTTGCCGTCATCGCCTTCCTGCGCCAGGCCGGTGAGTTCGGTATCGCGCACGTAGGCATCGTCGTGGAACAGCAGGCCTTCGAAGTAGGAATTGATCGCCAGGTCTTCGTAGATGTCCAGGATGATCTGGCGCGCGGCCGGCTTGGTGAAGTCCATCCGGTACATGCCGTCTTTTTCCGGACTGGCGATGCCCAGCGCCTGCTTCTGTGCCGGATCGGGCAGTTCATAGCCCAGCACCGGCAGCCACGCGTACACCTTCACGCCTGCGCGGGTCTTCAGCTGCCACGCCACGCGGTTGAACAGGTCTGCGCGCATCGGCAGGTGGCGATTGGGGAAATACAGCGCATCGGCGGTGTTGTTGCCGTCCGGATCGGCGAAGGCCTGGAGGTAGACGTGGGTCGGGCCGATCTTCTTGACCCGGTCGATCAGCGTGTCCAGATTGCGCGCCAGCTGCGCCGGGTCCTTGTCATACACCGCGTCCATGTCGATCTGCAGAGCGCGGGTGCCATCCAGGTTGGTGTTGCGGCGCAGTTCGAAGGCCAGTCCGGTGACGTTCGGATTGCCGGTCACCAGCAGGCGCGCCAGCCCGTGCAGGTCACGCGTGACCGGCGTGCTGCGGCCTTCCAGATCGAAGGACACCGGCATGCCGAGCTGCTCGGCGATGTCGTTGCTGAGCTGGTTGTAGGCCGCGTACGGCCAGACGATCGCCTGCGGACGCACGCCGAGGTTCTTTTCAATCAGCCCGGCACTGCGCGACAGGTCATCGCGCAGGCGCTTTTCATACGCAGCCGCGCTCTCGTAGGTACCGGTGGCCGGATCGTAAGCGCGGGTGATGACCGCCGGCGTGGAGTTGCCCTGCGGGTTGGACTGCACGCCGTGGTGCTGGTTGTCGGTATGGCTGGCCAGTTCGATCAGGCCGCTGTCCTTCATCTCGCGCAGCTGGTCCCAGGTCAGGAAATCATCGCGGCCGAACGGGCGGTAGCCGTAATCGATGGTGCGATCCGGGGCCATGTCCACGTAGTCGGTGATCACCGCCACCAGCGCCGGGTAGTTGTAGGCGCGCAGTAGCGGGTAGACCTTGCTGTAGACGCTGCGCAGGCCATCATCGAAGGTCAGCAGCACCGGCTTGGGCGGCAGCGTCGCTTCCCCGCGCGATGCCTTGACCAGCTGGCTCAGCGACACCGGGTGGTAGCCGTGCGCGGACAGCCAGTCCAGGTGGGCGGCGAAGTTCTGCGTGCTCACCGCATAGGCATCCGGATCGCCCTTGGCGGCCACGTCATCGCGGATGTCGTGGTAGCTCAGCACCAGCAGGCCGTTGCCGGCCGCATCCAGTTCCGGGCGGGTCTGGGCCTGCAGCGGCGCGCACAGCGCCAGCAGCACCAGCAGGATCATCATCATCGGCAGTCGCATGTTGCTCACTCGCATCTCATTCTCCCCAGCGCAGGCCGGCTTCCAGGCCGACATGCCGCTCGCGTTGGCCGTCATACACCGGACGCGACCAGCGCACCCCGTACTCGAAAATGCGCCCCGCACCGATCTGCCACTCGTGGCGATACTCCACCGAGGGCACCAGTGCGCTGCCGAAGTCTTCCTGCCAGTAGTCGCCGACCGACACGGTCAGGCGGTGGCGGAAATGCTTCTCGTAGTGCCGCCACAACTGCTGGTCGATGCGCAGGCCGATTTCCACCGAGCGGTCGCGCGAGGGATTGAAGTAGGGCACGTCATCGCGGCTGCCACGGCTGGCATACAGGCTGCCCAGCCCGTCCACCTGCAGGGTCGGGCGGCTGAGCAGGCGCTGCTCCACCGAGGTGCTGACGGTGTCGCGGCGGTTGCCGTCGTCATAGCGGTACTGGCTGGCGCCGATCCGCCACTGCGTACGCTCGTTGCGGGTATAGGTCGTGGCCAGCGCCACGCTGTCAGCGGTGATGCCCGATACGCGGGCCTGCATCGAGGCATCGGCATCGTTGCGTGCGGCGCTGGCGCCGATGTGCCACTGGTCGTTGAACTGCCAGCCGAGTCCGGCGCGCAGGCCGGTATCGCCGACGTCGTCATTCGGGTGCAGCACCACCAGCTCGCCATCCAGCTGGTCGAAGCGGTAGTTCACCCCGGCCCCGAACCACCACGGGTTGATGCGCTGGTTCTGGAAGTCCACCGAACGGCGGTCTGCAAAGGCCAGCACCCGCCAGCGATCGGCCAGGATCGGCGAAGAGGCCTGCACGCGGTAGCTGCCATCGTCGTTGCCCAGCGGCGAAGCGCCGCCACCGCCACTGCTGCGGCCGACTTCCGCATTGGCTTCCAGCTGCCAGCCGCGGTGCGCGCGCCAGGCGCGGTCCATGCGCTGCACCGAAGGCTGGTTCGGGTAGCGGGCCAGCAGGTCGTCGTGTATCGGACGGGCGCGGTCGTCGCGCTGCAGCGCGATGTGGGACTCGAACATGCCGATGCGCGGAGAGACATCGCGCGGATCCAGCGTGTAAGCCATCTGGTGGCGCTCCAGCGCACGCCGTGGCCATCCGCGCATCTGGTACACGCCGCCCAGCGCGGTCTGCAGGCCGCCGTTGCCCGGGCCGATCGCCACCCGCTGTTCCAGCTCGGCCTGGGCCGTGGGCAGGTCGTTGCTGTAGGCGCGGATCATCGCCAGGTTGAGGTCGGCCTCATAGCGGGCCCAGTTCGCGTAGGGCGCACGCGCATTCGGGCCCCAGCGCCAGATCGGCTCGTCCTTCTGCCAGGCCACCAGGTAGTCGATGGCGGTGTCTGCCTGTTCGGTTTCCAGGTACGCATAGGCCAGTTCCGAGCGCGCCTGGAAGCGCGAGGGGTCGTTCTTCACGGCCTGCGACAGCACCGGGATCGCCTCGTCCGGATGCTGGGTGGCCATCAGCGAGTCGCCCACCGCCGGCAGCACGTAGTCGGGCAGCTCGATGCCATCGGCGCGCAGGGCGAGATACTCCTCGCGCAGCTGGGCGTGGCGGGACAGGCGGTTGAGCAGGATCAGCCGGTCCAGGCGGATGCGCCGGGGGGCCTGCGCCAGCGGGATGCCGTCGCGCCGCAGGTAGTTTTCCATCAGCGCCAGGGTGTCTTCGGCTTCATCCAGGCGGGTGTCTTCGCTTTCGCCATAGGCCATGCTCCAGCCCACCAGGCGAGCCAGGTAGTCCGCTTCGAAGCGTTCCTTCTGGCCCGCATCGAACAGGTCCGGGCGTGCCTGATACAGCTGCCAGGCACGGCTGGCATTGCCAATATCACCCAACGTCAGCACCTGCAGCTTGTACAGCAGGTCGTCGCCGGGACTGGACTGCTGCGCGCGCTCGATCGCCGCCAGCGCATCCAGCCACTGGGCCTGGTCGCGATGGCGGCTGATTTCAGCCATCTGCTCGGCGCGGTTGGCGGGGGCAAGGGCGGCGTGCGCGCCTGTCGCCAGGACGAGGCAGGCCAGGCCGACGCAACGCGCCAGCGGACGATGGACAAACATGAAACCCCCAGGAGCTGGTTCGTGCGATAAAGAATTAGAAAGTGTGACGCACATCACGTGCCAAGCCCCTGCAACGACGCGTTGCGGAGCCGCGTGATGGAAATCGAGGGATGCGGAGGCGGGCCGGTCCAGCCTGATCGTGCCTGCTGCCAGTGACTTTGCCCGCATCCTTGCCCCTATACGCAATGCGGGGGCGACTGGATGAACGTCCGGCTACGGACGTTCATGCTGCGGCCGCCACCGCAGGAAGACGCCCTGCGACAGATGCAGGGTCGACAAGTGACGCGTTGCGTCAGTTGCGACGGATCATAACGCGATTGTCGTGGATGGCTTTTCACCCAGCGACGTGTTTCACCACAGGTCTTCGAGCTTGCGCGGCTTGCAGGCGAACCACGAGGCGCACAGCATCACCAGCGCGCAGCAGAACAGGAACCCGAACGGCAACGTCCAGCTGCCGCTGATGTCGTGCAGCCAACCCACCAGGAAAGGACCCAGGCAGCTGAAGCTGTAGCCGACGCCCTGCATGAAGCCGGACAGCGCGGCCGATCCGGTCGGGGTGCGGGTGCGCAGGTTGATCAGGGTGAGCGCGAGCGGGAAGGTCGACGGACCCAGGCCCAGCAGGCAGGCCCACAGCAGCGGGGCCTTCATCGGCGCCAGCAGCAGCCCGGCGAAGGCCACCACGAAGGAGCCGAAGCCGATCAGCACCAGCGGGAACGGGTTGGCCATGCGCACCGCAAGCGACGGAATCACCAGCGAAGGCAGCAGGCCCAGTGCGGAGAACATCGCCACCATCACCCCGCCGAAGGCCGGCGATGCGCCGGCTTCGACCACGATGCGCGGCAGCCAGGTGAACATCGAATAGGTCATCA
The DNA here is from genome assembly GCF_032054965.1 of Stenotrophomonas chelatiphaga. Lineage (NCBI taxonomy): Bacteria > Pseudomonadati > Pseudomonadota > Gammaproteobacteria > Lysobacterales > Lysobacteraceae > Stenotrophomonas > Stenotrophomonas chelatiphaga. Next base: position 49,083 of record NZ_DAMBRS010000009.1, read on the forward strand.
GCGAGGTCATGCCGAACATCAGCGTCATGCCCCAGCCCAGCGAGGTCGCGGAGACCCGGCCGTGCGGCTGGGCGCCCGGATCCGGGCCGTCGGTGATCACATCGTGGCGCGGGGTGCGGCGCACCAGCATCAGCCATGGCAGGGTCGCGGCCAGGGCCAGCAGCGCCCACATGCCCAGCGACACGCGCCAGCCGGCCGCGTTGGCAACCGGCACCGCCAGCAAGGCCGGCAGCATGGTGCCCAGCTGCAGCGCGCTGATGTACAGCGTGCTCATCGTGCCCACCTTGTTGGCGAAGTAACGCTTCACCAGCGGGGGCACCACCACGTTGCCGATCCCCATGCCGGCCAGCGCGATGACTGAACCGGCCAGCAGGCTGCCCATGCCGACCGCACTGGAGCGCAGCAGCAGGCCGACCAGCGCCAGCGACATCGCCAGCAGCGTGGTGCGTTCCAGGCCGAGGCGGCGCGCCAGCATGGGCGTGCACACACCGAACAGCGCGAACGAAGCGGTCGGCAGCATCCCGAGCACGCCGGTCATGGTGGTGCCGAAGCCGAAGGTCTGGCCCAGCACGTCCAGCAGTGGGGTGACCGAGGTCACCGCGGTGCGCAGGTTGACCGCGGCCAGCACGATGGCGGCGAAGACCAGGGCGCGCCCGTGCAGCAGCGAAGGCGCAGGCGATGAAGAGGAGGCGGTGGGGCTCATGGTGGATCCTTGCCGGTGGCGCGCGCGGCGGCCTCCGGATGCAACGGCGGCACCGGGCGAACGCCGGTGCGGCAGGGTGGGGGAGGTGGCCATTGTACGTCGCCAGCAAAAACGACAGGCACAAAAAAACCCGGGAGACCGTCGTCTTCCAGGTTTCTTCGTGACCAACAAAGTGGTCGGGGAGACAGGATTCGAACCTGCGACCTCTACGTCCCGAACGTAGCGCTCTACCAGACTGAGCTACACCCCGAAGGGTAGCCGCCTATCATATCGATTCCCGCACTGGGCGGCAAGGGGAATCTCAACTTCCTTCGGTCGTTCCGACCACCAGAGTGGTCGGGGAGACAGGATTCGAACCTGCGACCTCTACGTCCCGAACGTAGCGC
>NZ_DAMBRS010000009.1:50271-96018 GCF_032054965.1 Stenotrophomonas chelatiphaga
TCTACCAGACTGAGCTACACCCCGAAGGAGCCGCCTAAGATACCGTGTGAAGGCCAAGGCGGCAACACTTTTGTTGCATCATTTGCCGTCGCGGCCGTCGATGCTGCCCGACTCGCGGGCTTCGAACCACATGCCGTTGAGGATGGCCACGACCGAGGCCAGGCCGGTGCCGAGGATCCAGGCGAAATACCACATGGTGTGCTCCTTCGAGAGGTGCCGGCGGTTGGCCGGCACGTGGGGGTCAATACGCGTTGGGGTTGTCTGACATGTCTTCGGCCGTGGTCTTGCCCTTCAACACGCGGTAGACCCAGGTGGTGTAGGCCAGCACGATCGGCAGGAAGATCACCGTGGCCACCAGCATGATGAACAGCGTGAGGTGGCTGGAGGAGGCATCCCATACGGTCAGGCTGGAACCGGGCTGGCTGGAGGAGGGCAGCAGGAACGGGAAGATCGCGAAACCGACGGTCAGGATGATGCCGGTGATCGACGCCCCCGAGGCCAGGAACGCCAGGCCGCCACGCCGGGCACGCAGCAGCACCGCACTGGCCAGCGCACCGAGCAGGCCGACGATCGGGGCCAGCAGGGTGGCCGGCATGCTGCTGTAGTTGCGCAGCCAGCCGCCGGCCGCGGCGCCCTCGGCGGCGGTTTTCAGCAAGGGATTGGTCGGGCCATCGGTGACCACCCGCGAGGTGATTTCATAACCCGGCAGGCCGAAGGCCACCCAGGCGCCGGCCAGGGCGAACAGCACGAAGCTGAGCAGCGCCGCCACGCTGCCATAGCGGGCCGAGCGTTCGGCCACCGGGCCGTCGGTCTTCAACACCAGCATGGCCGCCCCGTGCGACACCAGCATCGCCACGCTGACCCCTCCGGCGATCAGTGCGAACGGGGTGAGCAGGCCGAAGAACGAGCCGGTGTAGAAGATCCGCATGCTGTCATCGAAGTGGAACGGCACGCCCAGCAGCACGTTGCCCACCGCCACGCCGGCGATCAGGCCGGGCAGCAGGCCGCCGACGAACAGCACCCGGTCCCAGTTGTCGCGCCAGCGCTTGCCGGGCATCTTGCTGCGGTACTTGAAGCCCACCGGGCGCAGGATCAGGCCGAACAGCATGGCGAAGATGGCCAGGTAGAAGCCGGAGAAGCTGACCGCGTACAGCGGCGGCCAGGCGGCGAAGATCGCACCGCCGCCCAGTACCAGCCAGACCTGGTTGCCTTCCCACACCGGGCCGATGGTGTTGATCACCAGCCGGCGTTCGTCGTCGGTCTTCGCCACGAACGGCAGCAGCGTGCCGACACCGAGGTCGAAGCCATCCATCACCGCCCAGCCGATCAGCAGGATGCCCAGCAGCAGCCACCAGATGATGCGCAGGGTGGTGTAATCGAGTCCAAGGAATTCCATCGGGGTTCTCCTGCCTTACGCCTGGCCTGGGGCCGGGGCGGCATTGTGGGAAACGGACGCGCGCGGCGCCTGCAGGGACGGCAGGATCTCGTCGGGACCAGTGCGGATGGCCTTCAGCATCAGCTTGACTTCGATCACCAGCAGCACCGTGTACAACAGCGTGAACACCGCCAGGGTGGTCAGGATTTCATGCAGGGCCAGGCCGGAGGCAGCGTAGAAGGTGGGCAGCACGCCATCCACGGCCCACGGCTGGCGACCGTATTCGGCAACGAACCAACCGCATTCGATGGCGATCCACGGCGCCGGCAGCGACCACAGGGCCAGGGTCAGGAACCAGCGCTTGTCCTGGAAGTTGTTGCGGCAGGAGTAATAGAACGCCAGTGCGAAGAAGGCGATCAGGTAGAAGCCCAGCCCGGCCATGATGCGGAAGGTCCAGAACAGCGGAGCGACCCGCGGTACGGTGTCCATCGCCGCCTTGCTGATTTCTTCCGGCGTGGCGTTGCCGATGTCGTCGCGGTAGCGCTTCAGCAGCAGGCCATGGCCGAGGTCCTGCCAGTGGCGGTCGAACATCTCGCGCGCCTGCAGATCGTTCTTGTCCGCCCGCACCCGCTGCAGCGCGCCGTAGGCGATCTGACCGCCGCGGATGCGGTGCTCGGCCCGTTCCACCAGTTCCAGGATGCCGGGAATCGGCTGGTCCACCGAACGGGTGGCGATCAGCCCCATCAGGTAGGGGATCTTGATCGCGAAGTCGTTCTGCTGGGTCGCCTGGTTGGGGATGCCGAAGGCGGTGAAGTCCGCCGGTGCCCGCTCGGTCTCCCACATCGCTTCGATCGCAGCCAGCTTCATCTTCTGGTGTTCACTGGCGGCATAACCGCTTTCGTCACCCAGCACCACCACCGACAGCGAGGACAGCAGGCCGAAGGCGGCCGCCACCGCGAAGGAGCGGCGCGCCATTTCACGGTGCTTGTTGCGCAGCAGGTAGAACGCGCTGATGGACATCACGAAGATCGCACCGGTCACGTAGCCGGCGCTGACGGTGTGCACGAACTTGGCCTGGGCCACCGGGTTCAGCAGCACCGCGGCGAAGTCGACCACCTCCATGCGCATCGTTTCCGGGTTGAACACCGCGCCGGTGGGGTTCTGCATCCAGCCGTTGGCGATCAGGATCCATACCGCCGACAGGTTGGTACCCAGCGCCATGAACCAGGTCACGGCCAGGTGCTTGACCGGGGTCAGCCGCTTCCATCCGAAGAAGAACAGCCCGATCAGGGTGGCTTCGAGGAAGAACGCCATCAGTCCTTCGATCGCCAGCGGCGCACCGAAGATGTCACCGACGTAATGGCTGTAGTAGGACCAGTTCATGCCGAACTGGAACTCCATCACCAGGCCGGTGGCCACGCCGATGGCGAAGTTGATGCCGAACAGCGTGCCCCAGAACAGGGTCATCTGGCGCCAGACCGGCTTGCGGGTCATGACGTACACGCTTTCCATGATGGCCACCAGGAAGGACAGGCCAAGGGTGAGCGGTACGAAGAGGAAGTGGTACATCGCGGTCAGGGCGAACTGCAGCCGCGACAGTTCTACGACTGTCGAATCAATCATGGCCTGGCTACCTCGTGGGATAGTGCCGTTGGGGTTGCGGGAAGGGTGGTCTACGTGGAGCGATGATGTGACCGACTACTTCGAACAGCCTTGATTCAGATCAATGTATGAAGGGATCCCCGGCGCAATCGTATGCCAACCGCAGCGTCGGTGCGACCGGGCGCCGCAGGGGTGCAGGGAGCTGCGCCTACAATGCCCCCAGACCGTTCCAGCCGAGCCACCGTGAGCCAGGACATCGAAACCCAGTTGATCCAAGCCCAGCGCCACGAAGCGCTGCAGCGCAAGGCGCGCCAGCACTGGTTGGACACGCTGGGAGCAGCAGCAAGCGGACGCCGCCGGCTGGCCGCCACGGCGATCAGCGTTTCCGGGGTGCTGCTGGTGGCCCAGGCCGGGGCCATTGCCTGGCTGGTCCAGCATGTGCTGTTCGAACGCGCACCGCTGGCCGACGGCGCGTGGGTGCTGGCGGGGCTGGGCGTGGTGCTGCTGCTGCGTACCCTGCTGGGCAGCGCGACCCAGGCGTGCGCCGGCGATGTGGCCGATGCAGCACGGCTGGCGCTGCGCGAACGTGCCTATGCCAGCGTGCTGGGCAAGGGGCCACTGTGGCTGCGGCAACAGCGCAGCGGCGAGCTTGGCGAAGTGATGCTGGCCCATGCCGATGCCATCGAAAACTACTACAGCGGCTTCCAGCCGGTGCGCATCGAGGTGGTGGTGGTGCCGCTGATCATCGCCGTGGCAGTGGCCTGGGTGGACTGGGTGGTGGCGATCATCTTCATCGCCACCGCGCCGCTGGTGCCGTTCTTCATGATGCTGGTGGGCTGGGGCGCAGAAGCGGCCGGGCGCGCCCAGTTGGGTGAGCTGGCACGGATGAGCGGGCACTTCGCCGACCGTATCAAGGGACTGGGCCTGCTGCGCCTGTACGGCCGCGGCCAGGCCGAACTGGAGGGCGTGGCCGCGGCCGCCGATGGCGTGCGCCAGCGCACGATGAAAGTGCTGCGGATCGCGTTCCTTTCCTCCACCGTGCTGGAGTTCTTCGCATCGGTCAGCGTGGCGATGGTGGCGCTGTACCTGGGCCTGAGTTACCTCGGCATGATGTCCCTGCATGCGCAGGTGCCCACGCTGGGGGCGGGCCTGTTCTGCCTGCTGCTGGCACCGGAATTCTATGCGCCGCTTCGTCGCCTCGCCGCGCACTACCATGATCGTGCCAACGCGCTGGCCGCTGCCGCGGAGATCGAACGCCTGCTCGGCGAGCTGCCCGGGCCTGCGGTGGGACCTGCCCCGCGGCGGGCGCCGGTCAGCGTGCCTGCAGAGCCGGTGCAGGTGCACGCGCCCGTGCTGCAGGCGCGTGGGCTGGTGCTGCGCCCGCTGGGGGCAGGCCACGATGTGCTGCAGGACCTCGGTTTCCAGCTGGAACCGAACCAGCGACTGGCGGTTGTAGGGCCCAGCGGCAGCGGCAAGAGCACCCTGCTTGAAGCCTTGGCCGGCTGGCTGCCGCCACGCGAGGGCAGCATCATCGTGCGTCCGGGACTGGAAGTCGGTTATGCCGGCCAGCGCCCCTATCTGTTCCACGGCAGCATCGCCGACAACCTGCGGCTTGCCGATCCAACCGCCAGCCTGGCCACCCTGCGCCAGGCGGCCGGGGCCGCGCAGGTGCTGGCCTTCGCCGACCGCCTGCCCGACGGACTGGATACGGTGATCGGCGAGCGCGGCTTCGGCTTGTCCGGCGGTGAAGCGCGGCGCATCGGCCTGGCCCGGCTGTTGCTGCGCAATCCCGGCATCCTGCTGCTGGACGAACCCACCGCGTTCCTGGATCCGCGTACCGAAGCGGCCCTGCTGCAGGCGCTGGCAATCCATGCGCGCGGTCGCAGTGTGATCATCGCTACCCACAGCCCCACGGCCATCGCCTGGGCCGACAGCACGTTGCGGCTGCCCGACGGCCTGCTGCACCACGACCCGCGGCAGGTGCGCGCATGAGCGCCGCGCAACGCGATCCGCTGCGCGGGGTGTTCGCCCGCCACACGCCCCGCCTGCTGCTGACGGTCCTGTTGTTGTGGACCACGATGCTGGCCGGGACGGCGCTGCTCGGCCTGTCCGGCGGCTTCCTGACCGCGGCCGCGCTGGCCGGTGCTGCCGGCCTTGGCAGCGGGTTCAACTTCTTCTCGCCCTCGGCGGGCATCCGCGGCCTGACCATGGCGCGGATCGTATCGCGCTACTTCGAAAAGCTGGTCGGCCACGATGTGACCCTGCGCATCGCGCGCGATGCACGGGTATGGTTCTTCCGCCGCGCCTTGCCGCTGGCACCGGCGCGGCTGGGCAGCACGCGTACCGGCGAACTGCTGGCCCGGTTGCTGGGCGACATCGCCGAGGTGGATGGCCTGTTCGTGCGCGCGCTGGGTCCGCTGTGCGCGCTGGCCGCGCTGAGCCTGGTGGCCATCGGATCGGCGTGGCTGATCCTGCCCCAGGCCGCGGCGCTGCTGGCGGCCATGGCCGTGCTGGTCGGCGTGGGCGTCCCGTGGCTGGGGGTGCGCGGACGCGCCGGCGAAGAAGGCGACCGCGCAGCGCACCGCACGCAGCTGCGCACGCTGTCCCTGGAGGGCATCGAGGGTGCCGCCGACCTGGCGGCGCTGGATGCGCTGGACCATTGGCAGGGCAGGGTGGACGTGGCCGCGCGCCAGCTTCGCGCGCGTGATCGTCGGCGGCGCTGGCGCCTGCTGGCCGGCACGACGTTGCACGGCGTGGTGACCGGCGGCGGCCTGTTGGCCATGCTGGTGCTGGCGTTGTCAGCCCATGAAACCGGGCGCCTGGATGCACCGATGGCCGCCGGGCTGGTGTTCCTCAGCGTGGCCATGATCGAACTGTGGGCGGGGCTGGGGCTGGCCTGGCAGGCATTGCAGTCCGGCCAGGTGTCGGTGTCCCGGCTGCAGTCCATCGTCGACCAGTCGCCGATGGTCAGTGAGCCTGCATCGCCGCGACCCCTGCCGACGGGCCCGGCGGCAGTGTGCTGGGAAGGCGTTTCGTTCGCCTGGACGGAGGGCGGGCGCAGCGTGCTCGACAGCGTGGACCTGACGTTGGAGCCGGGCCGGCGCATCGCCATCGGCGGCGACAGCGGCAGCGGCAAGACCACCCTGTCCAGCCTGCTGCTGCGCCTGTATGACCCGACCGGCGGACGCATCACCCATGGCGGGATCGACATCCGCCATTACGCGCAGGATGACTGGCACCGGCAGCTGGCGTGGCTGCCGCAGCACGCACCGGTGTTCGCCGGCAGCGTGTCCGACAACCTGCGTCTTGGTGATCCCGACGCCAGCGACGCCGTGTTGTGGGCGATGCTGGAGCGGGTGCGGCTGGGCGACTGGGCGCGCGCGGTCGGTGGCCTGCAGGGCTGGGTCGGCGAGAACGGCGCCACGCTGTCGGCGGGGCAGGCGCGGCGCCTGGCGCTGGCGCGCGCGTTGCTCCGCGGCGCACCTGTGCTGGTACTGGACGAACCTACCGAAGGGTTGGACGTGGATGCCGCCCATGCACTGCTGGCTGACCTGCCGGTGCTGCTCGAAGGTCGCAGCCTGCTGATCATCACCCATGATCCACTGCCCGAAGGCGTGGTGGACCAGGTGTACCGGCTGCAGGCCGGACGGCTGCACGTGGCGGAGCCTGGCTGAGCCCGCCAGCGTCAGGTGATTCCCGGAGCTGGCGCCGCAGCGTTGTCCGATGGAAGCAATCCGGGCGTTCAGCACACTGGAGATGCGCCACACCGTGGCGCGTGCGGGCTTCGACCCGCGCCACTGTCTCCAGGAGGAATCTCCATGCGCCTGACCTTGTCCCAGGCCCTGTTCGCCAGTGCTGCCTGCTCCCTGCTGCTGTCGCCCGCCATCGCCGGCGCGCAGGCCGGCAACGATGATGCGGCGTGGTCCATCGAAAAACCCCGGCAGACCCGGATCGGCCCTGGCTACTCGCAGGACCTCATCGAAGTGAAGTTCCGCAATGCCGACCGCACGGCGCCCGGCACGGCCGGCTGGACCTCCCGGCGCAGCGGCGCATTGCCCCGGCTTGACGCGTTGACTGCAGCGGATGGACCGGTGCTGCGGGTCACCCCGCTGTTTTCCGCCGATGTCGTGCACGACACATCGCATCGCGTGGACCTGCCCGCACTGGGCCAGTGGTATCGCATGCAGCTGAAAGCGGGACAGGACGCGGCAGCCGTCATCGACCTGCTGAACGGCATGGATGCGGTGGAAATCGCCTACGCCGCACCGCTGCCCGCGCCACCGCCATCGGTCGCTCCGGCGCCTGCCACCGTGCAGTGGGCGTCACCGCTGTTCGTCGAGCGGCAGGGGTACGCGCTGGCTGCCCCGACCGGTATCGATGCCATCCACGCACGCACGGTGCCGGGGGGCGATGGAAAGGGCATACGCGTGGTCGACATTGAATACAGCTGGAACTGGCAGCACGAGGACCTGACCAAACTGCGCGTGCCGGGAACCTGGATCAAGCAGGGGGCCAGCATCAGCGATCCGTTCAACGACAACAACCACGGCACATCGGTGCTTGGCGAGATGATCGCCGATGACAACGGCTTCGGGGTGCGCGGGCTGGTCAGTGGTGCCACGCCGCACTACGTCAACGTCACCAGTCCACAGACCGGCTACAACGCGGCCAATGCAGTGGCGCTGGCAGCGGCGAAGCTCGCGCCGGGCGATGTGATCCTGATCGAACAGCAGTTCCCCGGCCCGGCACCGTGCAACGGCTACGTGGCACCCGAATGGATCCCATCGATCTACGACGCGGTGGTGTCCGCGGTCAGGCGTGGCATCCACGTGGTGGAGACCGCAGGCAACGGCAACGTCAATCTGGACGCTGGCTGCTTCGGTCCCGGTTTTCCGCGCGGGCGGCCTGACTCCGGCGCCATCCTGGCGGGGGCGGGCGGTGCGGCGGCCACGCAGTGGTGCAGGGACAGCGTGGTGCCCCGCTCCAAACTGGGTTTCTCCACCTACGGACGCCGGGTAAACCTGCAGGGGTGGGGCGGCTGCGTGGCCACCACCGGAGGCCGCGACCTGTACAGCGGGGGGCCCAACGCGAGCTACACGCAGCGCTTCAACGGTACCTCCAGCGCGGGACCGATCGTGGCTTCGGCGGTCGCTGCGGTGTCCGGCGCCGCCAAGGCGCGCGGGACCTCGCTCACCCCGTTGCAGATGCGCAGCCTGCTGGTGGAAACCGGCACGCCGCAGGTCGGCAACAATGGTCACATCGGCCCCCTGCCCAACCTGAGGGCGGCGCTGGACCGGCTTGCCGGCATGCCATGACCTGAAGCCGGGGACATCGTGCCCTGATCGGCTTCAGGCAGCAGCGGAAAAGGCGCGCAGCAGTGCCAGGGTGCACGCTGCGTTTGCCGCCGCGCAGACCCAGAACACCTGCTGGAAACTCACCTTGCGGTTCTTGTGATGCAGCAGCGATTGGGCAAACAGGGCACCCGGCCAGCCCCCCAGCAGCGCCAGCACCTGCAGCCTGCGTTCGGATACCCGTGGCTGGGCGCGGATCGCGGCGCGCTTGTCCCGCCAGTAGGCGCCGAAGGTCCACAGGCTGACCAGCAGCAGCCAGCTGGCCAACCACGCCGGCAGCCAGCCGGCCACCGTGCAGCCCAGCAGCATGCCGGCCACCAGCAGCGCCAGCGCGGTCCGCGGGCTCAGCGCGGGTGCATCGGCCGCGGGCTTTGCGCGCTTGCGTGGCGTGGCGCGGCGACTCACAGTTCGCCGAGAAAACCGCGTACCGCAGGACCGAAGCGCTCGAAATCAACCAGGAACGCATCGTGTCCCTGCGGGGAATCCAGGCCGATGAAGTGCGCTTCGGCCCCGCCCGCGCGCAGGCCGTCGGCGATCTGCTGCTGCTGCTGTACCGGGAACAGGATGTCCGTATTGGCGCCGATGGCCAAGGCTTTTTCCACCTTGATGGTCGCCAGTCCGGCCATTACGTCGCCATTGCCATGCTCGGCCAGGTCGAACCAGTCCATCGAGCGGCTGAGATACAGATAGCAGTTGGGGTCGAAGAAGCGCACGAAGCGTCTTGCGTGGCCTTCCAGGTAGCTTTCCACCTGGAATTCCAGGCCGAACGGATCGTCATCGGCCTGGTCCGAATCCAGCCGCACGCGACCGAAACGACCATCCCATTCCAAGGCCGAACGGTAGGTGATCACGCCGAGCTTGCGTGCCATGCGCATCCCCGATTCCGGGTAGTTGGCATCGTCGTACTGGCCGCCATTCCATTGCGGGTCCAGCCGGATCGCTTCGCGCTGCAGCGAGCGGATGGCAATCGAGAACGGCAGGGCCTGCGCACTGCCGGAAATGTTGATGTGGCTGCGCGCGATGCCCGGGTGCAGCAGCAGCAGGGCCAGCGCGGTCATGCCGCCCATCGAGTTGCCGATCAGGCACGCCAGCTGCGTGATGCCCAGCGCACGCACCACCTCGACAGAGGCGCGTGCGCCGTCTTCCACCGATAGCTCGGGGAAGCTCAGGCGATACGGCTTGCCGGTGGCAGCGTCGATGCTCGCCGGCCCGGTGGAGCCCTTGCAGCTGCCCAGTGAGTTCACGCAGATCACGAACCAGCGATCGGTATCGATCGGCTTGCCCGGTCCGACCATGCCTTCCCACCAGCCCGTAGCCGGATTGGCGGCGTTGCTCGCGGCGTGCGCGTCGGGCGAGAGCCCGGTGACGATCAGGATCGCATTGCCGGCATCGGCATCCAGCGTGCCCCAGGTTTCATACGCCACCCGTCCAGCGCTCAGCGCGCCGCCGCGCTTGAACGGGAACGGGGAGGGGAGGGCGTGGAACAGCGTGCCGGGTGGGATGAATTCAGTCATGACCGCATTCTATCCCGTCGCCCTGTATTACCGAGGGATGCCGGTGGGATGCGGTGTTGCCGCATCTGCCCTGCATTCGTAACGGCCGCTGGCAGCCGATCAGCGCAGCGTGGCCAGCGCCTGCCCCAGCTGCACTGCGTGTTCGGCATCCAGGTGCGGGGCGAAATCGGCCACGCCCGGCGGCAGCAGCACGATCACCGTGGAGCCATAGTTGAAACGCGCCATTTCGGCGAAGCGCTCCAGCGTGATGCCCTGGCCACGGTAATCCTTGCGGGTGATGCGGTCACCGTAGTGCGGGATCTCCTCGCCACTCCAGACCGTCTCCACGCCGGATACCAGCAGCGCACCGACCATCACGCTGACCATCGGACCGAAGCTGGTGTCGAAATGGCAGACCAGCCGCTCGTTGCGGGCGAACAGGCCGGGTACCTTGTTGACCGCCGCCGGGCCCACGCTGAACAACCGCCCGGGCACGTGCACGGTCTCGCGCAGGGTGCCGGTCCACGGCATGTGCACGCGGTGGTAGTCCTTCGGTGACAGATACACCGTGGCGAACAGGCCTTCGTTGAACGGTGTGGCATCTTCGACACTGCCCAGCAGTTCGGCGGCGGTGAACGACTGTCCCTTGGCCTGGAAGATGCTGCCGCCTTCGATGCGGCCGAGCTGGCTGATGCGGCCGTCCGCCGGCATCACCAGGGTACGCGGATCGGCATCGGCCACGCGCGCACCGGGTTTCAACGCCCGGGTGAAGAACTGGTTGAACGTCGTGTAGCTGCGCGGATCCGGATTGGCCGCTTCGCCAAGGTTCACGCCGAATTTCGCGGTGACGGTGTCGATCAACCACTGCGCTACGCGCGGGTTGTCCGAGTACGCCAGCGCACGCGCCATCGAAGACAGCAGTCGGTGGGGCAGGGCGTAGCTCAGGGTGGTCATCAAGCTCATGGGGCGGATTTCTCGGTCAGCTTCTGCAGGTCGCGGGCGATGGCCGGCGCATTGAACGGGGGACGGATGATGCCGGCCAGCCGGCCTTCGGCATCCAGCACGGCCAGCGTGGCCGAGTGTTCCATCGTGTAGTCCTCGGGGTTTTCGTCGAAGGTCTTGCCGGGCACCTTCTGGAACACCAGGCCCAGCGAGGTCGCGAATTTTTCCAGCGACGGCACGTCGCCAGTGGCGGCCAGGGTGTCCTTGTGGAAGGCGTGGACGTATTCGCCGAGCCGGGTGGCGCTGTCGCGCTCCGGGTCGACCGACACGAACAACACGCGTGGGCGCAGCGTTTCAGGCACCGCCTCCCATTGCTTCTGCGCCTGGGCCAGGTCCAGCAGGGTGGTGGGGCAGACATCCGGGCAGAACGTGAAGCCCAGGAACACCAGGGTCCAGTGGCCCTTCAGCTCGCCGGGAATGAGCCGGGTGCCGTCGGACTGGGCCAGGTTGAAGTCCGGCAGGGGTCGCGGCTGGGGATAGAAGGTGATCGCTTCGGTAGCGGGCTGGCCGCTGGGTGCCTTCGGCGCGAATACCTTCTGCGCGGCCAGCAGGCCCAGGCCCGCGGCCAGGGCGATCAGCAGGATGATGCCGACGTTGCGATTGAACATGAGGGCCTGCGCTGCCGAGGGATCGGCCCCCATCATAACGGCAGCGCGGTGGCGGTTTCCCCTGCAACGGATGCCGAGGCAGGCGCCAGACCCTATAATCGGGGGCCAATCTACCCGTCGTACCGCCATGACCGCCGAACCGGCCGCCGAACTCCACACGATCATCGACCTGATCCGCTACGGCACCAGCCGTTTCAACGCGGCGGGCCTGACCTTCGGGCACAGCTACGACAATGCGCTGGATGAAGCGACCCAGCTGGTGCTGCACAGCCTGCACCTGCCGCACGACCTCGGTCCGGCCTACGGGCAGGCGCGCCTGCTGCAGTCTGAAAAGCAAGACGTGCTGGCACTGTTCCAGCGCCGCATCGACGAACGCGTGCCGGCCGCCTACCTGACCGGCGAGGCCTGGTTTGCCGGGCTGAGCTTCAAGAGCGACAGCCGCGCGCTGGTGCCGCGCTCGCCGATCGCCGAATTGATCGAAACCGGGTTCGAACCGTGGCTGGCTGGCCGCCACGTGGACCGCGCGCTGGACCTGTGCACCGGTTCGGGCTGCATCGCCATCGCCATGGGCCACTACTACCCGAACTGGGAAGTGGACGGCGTGGACCTGAGCGATGACGCGCTGTCGCTGGCGCATGAGAACAAGGACCGCCTGCAGGCGCACAACGTGACCCTGCTGAAGTCGGACCTGTTCACCGGCCTGGCCGGGCGCCATTACGACCTGATCGTCACCAACCCGCCGTACGTCACCAATGACGAAACCGACGCGCTGCCGCAGGAGTATTCCTACGAGCCTGAAATGGGCCTGCGCGCGGGCGACGATGGCCTGGACCTGGTGTTGAAGATCCTGCGCGATGCGCCGCTGCACCTCAGCGAAGACGGCCTGCTGATCTGTGAAGTGGGCGAGTCCGAACAGCACCTGGTCAAGCTGCTGCCGGAAGTGGACTTCGCCTGGGTCGAGTTCAAGGTCGGCCAGATGGGCATCTTCGCGGTGGAATGCCGTGAGCTGATCGCCCACAGTGCCCGCATCACCGAACTGGCGGCACAGCGGCCGTGAGTTCCAATTCGTTCGGCAAGCTGTTCACCGTCACCACCTTCGGCGAGTCGCACGGTCCGGCCATCGGCTGCGTGATCGACGGCTGCCCGCCGGGGCTGGCGCTGGATGCGGCCGAATTCGCCCACGACCTGCAGCGGCGCGCCACCGGCAAGAGCCGGCATACGTCGGCGCGCCGCGAGGCCGATGAGGTCGAGATCCTGTCGGGCGTGTACGAGGGGCTGACCACCGGCACCCCGATCGCCCTGCTGATCCGCAACACCGACCAGCGCAGCAAGGACTACGCCAACATCGGCCAGCAGTTCCGCCCGGGACATGCCGACTACAGCTACTGGCACAAGTACGGCATCCGCGATCCGCGCGGCGGCGGCCGCTCGTCGGCACGCGAAACCACCATGCGCGTGGCGGCCGGCGTGGTCGCCAAGAAGTGGCTGGCCGAGCGCTTCGGGGTGACCGTGCGCGGTTACCTGTCGCAGCTGGGCGAGATCACGCCGCGTGCGTTCGACTGGTCGGCGGTGGAAGACAATCCGTTCTTCTGGCCCGACGCCGCGCAGGTGCCGGAGCTGGAAACCTACATGGATGCGCTGCGCAGATCCGGTGATTCCGTCGGCGCGCGCGTGGACGTGGTGGCCGACAACGTGCCGCCGGGCTGGGGCGAACCGATCTACGGCAAGCTGGATGGTGAACTGGCCTCGGCGCTGATGAGCATCAACGCGGTGAAGGGCGTGGAGATCGGCGACGGCTTCGCCAGTGCCGCGCAGAAGGGCACCGAGCATCGCGACCTGCTGACCCCGCAGGGGTTCGCCAGCAACCATGCCGGCGGCATCCTGGGCGGTATTTCAACCGGGCAGCCGGTGACGGCGTCGATCGTGCTCAAGCCCACGTCCAGCCTGCGCCTGCCCGGTGCTTCGCTGGACAGCGAAGGCAATGTGATCGAAGTGGTGACCACCGGCCGCCATGACCCCTGCGTGGGCATCCGCGCGGCGCCGATCGCAGAAGCGATGATGGCGCTGGTGCTGATGGACCAGGCGCTGCGCCATCGCGCGCAGTGTGGCGATGTCGGCAGCATCACCCCGCGCATCCCGGGCCACATCGATGGCTGATGCGCGCCCCGTCGTCTGGGTCAGCCAGCCGCTCATCGATGCGGTGATCGAGCCGCTGCGTGAGCAGGTCGAGCTGATCACCACCGACGCGGTGACCGCGTGGACGCAGGAGCAACTGGCGGAACGGCTGCGGGACGTCGACGGGGCCATCATCACCCTCAACGAGCGTATCGGCGCGGCCCAGCTGGCCGGTGCCGATCGCCTGCAGGTGATCGCCAATGTCGGGGTGGGCTACAACAACCTGGATGTCGATGCGCTGAGCGCGGCCGGCGTCCTGGCCAGCAACACCCCGGACGTATTGACCGAGACCACCGCAGACCTGGGCTTTGCCCTGTTGATGGCCGCCGCGCGCCGGATCACCGAATCCGAACGGTGGCTGCGCGATGGCCAGTGGGGCCAGTGGTCGTTCCAGACCATGCTGGGCGCGGACATCCATGGCAGCACGCTGGGCATCCTGGGCATGGGCCGCATCGGGCAGGGCATCGCCCGCCGCGGTGCGCACGGCTTCGGCATGCGCGTGCTGTACCACAACCGCTCGCGGCTTCCGGCTGCGACCGAAGCGGAGGTCGGCGCGCAGTATGCCGAGCTGGATGCCCTGCTGGCGCAGAGTGACCACCTGGTGCTGGTGCTGCCGTATACGGCAGCCTCGCACCACCTGATCAACGCGGCCGCGCTGGCGAAGATGAAGCCTACCGCGACGCTGGTGAACATCGCCCGCGGCGGTATCGTCGATGAGCTGGCGCTGGCCGATGCTCTGGCCCACGGCCGGCTGGCGGCGGCCGGGCTGGATGTCTACGAAGGCGAGCCGCAGGTCCGTCCGGAGCTGCTGGCGCTGCGCAACGTGGTGCTGACCCCGCATATCGGCAGCGCCTCGCTGGGCACCCGCAAGGCCATGGTGCAGCTGGCGGTGGACAACCTGCTGGCCGCGCTGGGCGTGGCCGGTGAAGCGACGCGCATGCCAAGCGCGATCAATGCCGACGCGGCCTTGGCCGCGCGCGCTGCTTCGGGCGATAGAAGCAAAAAACGATAGGGAGCCTCCGCGCCTGCACGAGGAGGTTCCCCGAACCCGGCCGCATTGCGTGAATCCCCCTCCTTTTTTTGAGAATGCCCCATGAGTACCGAACAACGTTCCTTCCATGTCGCCGTCGTCGGCGCCACCGGTGCGGTCGGCGAAACCATGCTGTCCATCCTGGCCGAGCGTGACTTCCCGGTCGGCACGCTGACCCTGCTCGCCTCGTCGCGCTCGGCCGGCGGCGAAGTCGAATTCAACGGCCAGAAGCACATCATCAAGGACCTCGCCGACTTCGATCCGACCGGCGTGGACATCGCGTTGTTCTCCGCCGGTGGCAGCGTGTCCAAGGACTATGCGCCGAAGTTCGCTGCCGCCGGTGCGGTGGTGATCGACAACTCGTCGGCCTTCCGCTACGACGACGACGTGCCGCTGGTGGTGTCGGAGGTCAATCCGGACCAGGTCGCCAACCGTCCGCGCGGCATCATCGCCAACCCCAACTGCTCCACCATGCAGATGCTGGTGGCACTGGCGCCGCTGCATCGCCGTTACGGCATCGAGCGGATCAACGTGGCGACCTACCAGTCGGTGTCCGGCGGCGGGCGTTCGGCGCTGGAAGAGCTGGGCAAGCAGACCGGCCAGCTGCTCAGCTTCCAGGAAATCGATCCGCAGCGCTTCCCGGTGCAGATCGCCTTCAACCTGATCCCGCACATCGACGACTTCCTCGACAACGGCTTCACCAAGGAAGAAATGAAGCTGGTCTGGGAAACCCAGAAGATCCTCGGCGACAGCAGCATCCTGGTGAACCCCACGGCGGTGCGCGTGCCGGTGTTCTATGGCCACTCCGAAGCCGTGGCGATCGAAACCCGCGACAAGGTCACTGCCGCGCAGGCGCGTGAACTGCTTTCGCAGTCGCCGGGCGTGGAAGTGGTGGATCGTCACGAAGCCGGCGGCTACCCGACCCCGGTCACCCACGCGTCGGGCACCGATGCAGTGTACGTCGGCCGTATCCGCGAAGACCTTTCGCACCCGCGCGGCCTGAACCTGTGGATCGTGTCGGACAACATCCGCAAGGGCGCAGCGCTCAATGCGGTGCAGTTGGCCGAGCTGGTCGCTGCCGAAGCACGCTGAGGAGGGAGGGGGGCGTGCCGGTCGCGACCCCCCACTTTGTGGCGGCCAGCCGTTATATTGGCCGCCATGAACAAAGGGGCCCGCGGCGTCATGCGACCGCTCAAGTATCTTTCCATCCTGCTGCTGGCGCTCGCCAGCAGCTCGGCGATGGCGTTGGGGCTGGGTGACATCCGCGTGCTGTCCCGGCCCGGGCAGCCGCTGGTCGCTGAAATTCCGGTGATTTCCGCCGATCCGTCCGAACTGCAGAACCTGCGGGTCGGGCTGGCTTCGCCGGTGACCTTCGAGCGGGTGGGCCTGCAGCGCCCGACCGGCCTGGTCAGTGAACTGCAGTTCGAACTCACCCGTACCGCACAGGGACGGGCGGTGGTGCGCGTCACCTCGGCTTCGCCGGTGGAAACCCCTGCGCTGGCCTTCCTGATCGAGGCCGACTGGGGCCAGGGCAGGCTGGTGCGTGAGTATTCGGCGCTGATGGATGCACCGACCAGCGCGGTTGCACTGAGCGAGCCGGAGATCGAAGCGCCCGCCGGCGCACTGTCCAATGCGATCATCCGTGAGCCGCAGGCCGTGCCGGCGCAGACGCCCCCCGCAACGTTGCCTGCGGACGCTGCACCTGCAACGCGGACCGCCAGCGCGGCGCCATCCCACGCGTCGGCTCCCGTTGCCGCGGGGGCTTCCGGTGATATCGCGGTGCGACCGGGGCAGACCCTGTCGCAGATCGCCCAGACCCTCGCCGGCAGCCAACAGATCAGCCGCGAACGGGCGATGATCGCCCTGCTGCGGGCCAATCCAGAGGCCTTCATCCGCGGCAACATCAACCTGCTCAAGCAGGGGGCGGTACTGCGGGTGCCCGATGCTGCCTCGCTGGCCGCCGTCGATGGCAGCGAAGCGGCGGCGATGGTGAGGGAGCACGCCGCGCAGTGGCGGCAGTCGCGCACCCTTCCGCAGCCTGCAGCAGCCGATTCCAGCGTTGCAGCGGCCACGCCAGCCGCCGCCGCACCGGCGGCCCGCGGTTCCGGCGCGCGTCTTGAAATCGCTCCGGCGGTGGCGGCTGCGGCCGCCACGGCTGGCTCAACCACCGGCACCGGTGATGGCAACGAGGGTGACATGCTCGGCAACGAACAACTGCGTCAGGCAAGGGAAGACGTCGCCACGCGCGATGCCGAGATCGATGAACTCAAGCAACGCGTCGCGGATCTGGAAAAGCTGAAGGCGCAGCAGCAGGCGCTGGTCAGCCTGAAGGACACCGAGATCGCGGCCGCACAGGCGCGCCTGGCAGAGGCCCCGCAGCAGGCGTCCAGCGGTCCCTGGTTCTGGCTGGTGCTGCCGTTGCTGCTGCTGGTGGCCGTGGGCTGGTGGCTGTCGCGTCGCCGCAAGCCTTCGCCCCTGCCGCCGCTGCGCCGCGACGACCACGACGACAGCGCGCTGTCGGTCGCCGTGCCGGCCGGTGCCGGGCTGGACGTGCTGGCCGAGCGCGCGGCTTGGGAGCACGATCCCCGGGAGCAGGCCGAGGCAGACGCCGACGCTGACGCGGTGATCGACGTGCTGCCGGATGCACGCACCGACACCGAGACCGGCATTGCCGGCGGAACGCCCGTGCATTTCGACCTGGAACCCCCGGCAAGCGTTTCGACGGCGGCGCCGCCTGCCGTGGAACCGTTCTTCGAACCCGAACCCGAACCCGAACCGGTGGTTGATCCGGTGCCCGCCTACGCCCGCCATGCCGAGCAGCAGGACGCCTTCCGCGGCGTCTTCGAGCTTCCCGCCAGCGACGTACCGGTGGCATCGGAACTGTCGGAAGAGGCAGCGGGGCAAGCGCCGGATGCGGCCGCTGCCACGTCCGCGCATGCCGGTGGCCATGACCGCCTTGAACTGGCCATCGCGTACCTGGACCTGGGCGATGCGCAGACCGCGCGCTCGCTGCTGGAAGAGGTGGCGCGCAGCGATGATCCGCATCTGCAGGCGCAGGCGCGCGAACTGTTGGCGCGCCTCGGCTGAGCCCTACGCTGAACGGAGTATCGAGCATGCAACGCGACCATCGCATCGACTACATCGAATTCGCTTCGCAGGATCCGGCGCAGAGTCGCGCGTTCTTCCAGGCCGTGTTCGGTTGGCAGTTCCAGGATTACGGTCCGGATTACACCGCCTTCGATGACGGGCGGCTGCAGGGCGGCTTCTATCGTGCCGCGCCAGTGGCAACCGACACCGCAGGCGCGCCCCTGGTGGTGTTGTATGCCGACCAGCTGCAGCCGGTGATCGATGCGATCCTCGCCGCGGGCGGCGAGCTGCTCAAGCCGGTGTTTTCGTTTCCGGGAGGCAGCCGGTTCCACTTCCGCGAGCCCGGTGGCAACGCGCTGGCGGTCTGGTCCGAGCGCGATCCAGCCGGCTGACGCCGGCACCGGCGGCCGGGTTGGCGTCTTTTCACAGATTCAGAGGTAGCAGCATGCGTTACGCCTTGGGCGTTGAGTACGACGGCAGCGATTACAAGGGCTGGCAGAACCTGGGCGAAGCCGGCCCGAGCGTGCAGGCCAGCCTGGAAAAGGCGCTGTCGTCGGTTGCTGATTCGCCGGTGCGCGTGGTCTGCGCGGGCCGTACCGACGCAGGCGTTCACGGCCAGTGCCAGGTCGTGCATTTCGACACCGACGCCGTGCGGGATCCGCGCGGCTGGACCCTGGGCACCACTGCGCGACTGCCGAGGTCGATCGCGGTGCGCTGGTGCATGCCGGTCGCCGATGATTTTCATGCGCGCTTTTCCGCACGCGCGCGGCGCTACCGCTATCGCCTGTTGAACCGTTCGATACGCCCGGCGCTGCAGCGGCAGACGCTGAGCTGGGAACGGCGCCCGCTGGATGCCAGCTTGATGCACCAGGCCGGACAGGCACTGCTGGGCGAGAATGATTTCAGTGCCTTCCGCAGCATCCAGTGCGAAGCGCTGCACGCGCGGCGCGACATGCAGTCGGTCAGCGTGCTGCGCAACGAGGACGTGATCGAAGTGTCGGTGCGCGCCAATGCATTCCTTCATCACATGGTTCGCAATATCGTGGGTTCGCTGATCCTGGTCGGCAGCGGGGAGCGTCCGGTCGAGTGGATCGGCGAGCTGCTGGCCGGCCGGGACCGTACTGTCGCCGGGCCCACTGCACCTCCTCAGGGGCTGGTGTTCCTGGGCCCGTTGTACCCCGACAACTGGCAACTGCCTGCCGAGGTCACTCTATGAGCCGCTCCTATTACCGTACCCGCATCAAGTTCTGTGGCATGACCCGGGCCGGCGATGTCCGCCTGGCCGGCGAGCTCGGCGTGGATGCGGTGGGCTTCATCTTCGCCCGCGAGAGCAAGCGCCGCGTGGCGCCGGCCGAAGCACGCGCGATGCGCCAGGCGATCGCGCCGATGGTCGATGTAGTGGCCCTGTTCCGTGACAACACGCGCGAGGAAGTGCGCGAAGTGCTGCGCACCGTGCGTCCGACGCTGCTGCAGTTCCATGGCGATGAAGACGAGGGTTTCTGCCGCGGCTTCAACATGCCTTACCTGAAGGCCATTGCGATGGGCGGCCGCGAAGAGGTCAATGCGCGCACCCTGCAACTGCGTTACCCCAGTGCGGCCGGCTTCCTGTTCGACAGCCACGCGCCGGGCGGCGGCGGCGGGACCGGCGTTGCCTTCGACTGGACGCGGATTCCCAGCGGCCTGCACCGACCGTTCCTGCTGGCAGGCGGGCTGACCCCGGAAAACATCTTCGATGCGGCCGTGGCGACCCTGCCGTGGGGCGTGGATGTGTCCAGCGGAATCGAGTCCGGGCCGGGCATCAAGGACGGTTACCTGATGCGCAAGTTCGTCGAAGAGGTCCGCCGCGCGGACTGCGCCACCCTCGACTGAGCAGCTACGCCTGTTGCCGGCTCATTGATCGGCAAGTTCGGCCTTCAGCCAGGCCACCAGCGCATCGACACGCGGATCCGCACGCGCTGCATGCCGCGCCAGCACCCACGCCCCGGCGGTGGCGGTGAATCCCCAGGGTGCGATCAGTCGCCCGCCGGCGATGTCATCGGCGACCAGCGGTTCCGGCGCGATCGCGACCCCGAGCCCTGCCACGGCCGCTTCCAGCAGGTAATACAGGTGTTCGAAGCCCTGGCCCGGCCGTAGCGCGCGCGCGTCCAGCGCATGCGCAGCCGCCCAGGCCGGCCATGCCTGCGGCCGCGAGGTGGTATGCAGCAGTTCCTCCGGCAGCAAGGCGGACGCCGGCCGACCCTGCAGGCGGGCCGCCGCCGGATGCTGTGGCGAGAGCACCGCGCCGACCCGCTCCGGTGCCAGTTCGATCACCTGCCAGCCGCTCGGCCACGGCGGTTCCGCCAGCAGCAGCACGGCATCCAGCCGGGCCTGCGCGTCGCTGAAGCTGCCATCCAGCGCCGACCAGTGCACGCTGAGCGCGGGCAGGGCGGACTGCAGCCGCGGCAGGCGCGGGATCATCCAGCGTGCCAGCACGCTGCTGCTGCAGCCCAGCACCAGCGCATCGCGCAGGGCCGGGCGATGCAGCTGGTCCACTGCGGCGTGCAGGCGTTCAAAGGCGTCCTTGCAGGCGGCCTGCAGGGTCTGGCCGCTGGCGGTCAGGCGCAGGCCGCGCCCGTCGCGCTCGAACAGCGCCAGGCCGAGATCGGCCTCGAGCAGCTTGATCTGCCGGCTGATCGCGCCATGGGTGACATGCAGTGCCTGCGCCGCACGCCCCACGCCGCCGAGCCGGGCCGTTGCTTCGAAGGCGCGCAGGGCATTGAGGGGCGGCAGCGGGCGCGTTGTCATGTGAGAAATACTGACATGATGTGGCAGAAATATCGATATTCCCGTAATAACCCGTGCGCTAGAGTGGCGGTCCACCAGTTCGACCCGGTTGCCCTCATGTCGCTCCCCCCGATTCCTGACTTCCATGCTTATCCCGATGCCAAGGGGCACTTCGGGCGCTACGGCGGCAGCTTCGTCGCCGAGACCCTGGTCGGGCCGCTGCAGGAGCTCGCCGCGGCCTACGACCAGGCCCGCAAGGATCCGGCCTTCATCGCCGAATACGACCACGATCTGGCCCATTACGTGGGTCGTCCGAGCCCGATCTACCATGCGCGGCGGCTCAGCGACCACGTCGGCGGCGCGCAGATCCTGCTCAAGCGGGAAGACCTGAACCACACCGGCGCGCACAAGATCAACAACACCATCGGCCAGGCGCTGTTGGCCTCGCGCATGGGCAAGAAGCGCATCATTGCCGAAACCGGCGCCGGCCAGCATGGCGTGGCCAGCGCGACGGTGGCCGCACGGCTGGGCCTGGAATGCGTGGTGTACATGGGCGCCACCGACATCGAACGGCAGAAGATCAACGTCTACCGGATGAAACTGCTGGGCGCCACGGTGGTGCCGGTGACCTCCGGTTCGGCCACGCTGAAGGATGCCCTCAACGAAGCGATGCGCGACTGGGTCACCAACGTGCAGGACACCTTCTACATCATCGGCACCGTGGCCGGCCCGGATCCGTATCCGCGCATGGTGCGTGATTTCAATGCCATCGTCGGCCGTGAAGCACGCGAACAGATGCTGCTTGAGTATGGCCGCCTGCCCGATGCGATCACCGCCTGCGTGGGCGGTGGCAGCAATGCCATCGGCCTGTTCCATGCGTTCCTGAACGACCGTGAGGTGCAGATCTTCGGCGCCGAAGCGGCCGGTGATGGCATCGAGACCGGCCGCCATGCCGCCTCCATCGCGGCAGGCCGCCCGGGCGTGCTGCACGGCAACCGCACCTATGTGCTGTGCGACGACGATGGCCAGATCATCGAAACGCATTCGGTGTCCGCCGGCCTGGATTATCCGGGCGTCGGGCCGGAGCACGCGTTCCTGGCCGACAGTGGCCGCGCGACCTACCTGGGCATCACCGACGAGGAGGCCCTGCAGGCCTTCCACCTGCTGTCGCGCACCGAGGGCATCCTGGCCGCGCTGGAGTCCAGCCACGCGCTGGCGCAGGCGATCAAGCTGGCCCGTGAGCGCCCGCGCGACCAGCTGGTGCTGTGCAACCTGTCCGGCCGCGGTGACAAGGACGTGCACACCATCGCTGCGCGCGAAGGCCTGATCCTGTGATGTCTGCCGCCACTGTATTGATTGAAGGACGTGCCTGAAATGCCTGTATCCCGACTTGATGCCCGTTTCCAGCGACTGCGTGATGCGCAGCGCAAGGCGCTGATCCCCTTCATCACCGCCGGTGATCCGTCGCTGGAGGCGACCGTGCCGGTGATGCATGCGCTGGTCGAGGCCGGCGCCGACGTGCTGGAACTGGGCGTGCCGTTTTCCGATCCGATGGCCGATGGCCCCACCATCCAGCGCAGTTCCGAACGTGCGCTGGCGCGCGGGGCAGGGCTGCGTTACGTGCTGCAGGCGGTCGCGGAATTCCGCAGTCGCGACAGCGATACGCCGGTGGTCCTGATGGGTTATCTGAATCCGGTGGAAATCCACGGTTATGCGCGGTTCGCCACCGAAGCGGTGGCGGCCGGGGTGGACGGGATCCTGCTGGTGGACCTGCCGCCGGAAGAAGCGCACGAGGCCAACGAGGCCTTCGATGCGGCGGGCCTGGCGCTGGTGCTGCTGGCCTCTCCGACCACCAGCGATGCGCGTGCCGATACGTTGCTGGGCCTGGCGCGCGGCTATCTGTACTACGTGAGTTTCGCCGGCGTGACCGGTGCGTCGGACCTGCTCGACCATGATGCGGCGGGTGCACGGCTGCAGGCGCTGCGGGCTCGCGCCAGCGTGCCGGTGGTGGCCGGGTTCGGGATCAAGGATGCTGCCAGTGCGGCGGCGATGGCGCGCCAGGCGGATGGCGTGGTGGTGGGCAGTGCGTTGGTGTCGGTGCTGGCGCAGGCGACCACGCTGGAGGATGCCGTGCAGGCGGCCGGGGCGTTCCTGGCGCCGCTGCGGCAGGCGCTGGATGCCTGAGGCGGCTGTTGGGCTGTTGGTTTGCTGGCTGGCGGGTCTGTTGGCTGGCGGGGCGGGGTGGGTTGGCGGGGGACGGCAAGAGCCGCTCCTGCGGGCCTCGTTTCGCGCCATCCATGGCGCTCAACGCCCCCGCCAACCCACCCCGCCCCACCTTCGACAGGTTCATGGTGACCTCGGTAGCGCCGAGCTTGCGACGGCCCGCAGGGTGCGGGTCAGGACGACCGGCACACCCGCCATGGCCGGCGGCTTCGCTGCAAACGTACGCTGGGGCACGGTTTTGTGGGGGTGCACGGGTGGGGAGGGGCTGAGCTAGACTGTCGGCCTTTGCGGCCTTCGGGCCGCCCTGAACGGAAGTAGCAACCCGCATGAGTTGGCTCAGCAAGTTGATGCCGTCGGGCATCCGCACCGACAACGTCCCCAACAAGAAGCGCAGCGTCCCCGAAGGCCTGTGGGAGAAGTGCAGCAGCTGCGGCAGCGCGCTCTACGGCCCGGAGCTGGAAAAGAACCTGGAAGTCTGCCCCAACTGCGGGCACCACATGGCGATCCGCGCGCGTGCGCGGCTGGCTTCGCTGTTCGACGCCGACAGCATGACCGAGATCGCCGCGCGGCTGGGTCCGAACGACCTGCTGAAGTTCAAGGACCAGAAGAAGTACGCCGAGCGTATCAAGATCGCGCAGAAGAACACCGGCGAGTACGACGCGCTGATCGCCATGCGCGGCCTGCTCAAGGGCCGTCCTCTGGTGGCGTCGTCGTTCGACTTCGCCTTCATGGGTGGCTCGATGGGCTCGGTGGTCGGCGAGCGCTTCGCGCTGGCTGCGGAAACCGCGCTGGAAATCGGTGCACCCTATGTCTGCTTCTCCGCCAGCGGCGGGGCGCGCATGCAGGAAGGCCTGTTCTCGCTGATGCAGATGGCCAAGACCTCCGCGGCGCTGGGCAAGCTGCGTGCCGCCGGGCTGCCGTACATTTCGGTGCTGACCCATCCCACTACCGGTGGCGTGTCGGCATCGTTCGCGATGCTCGGTGACATCAACATCGCCGAGCCGCAGGCGCTGATCGGCTTCGCCGGTCCCCGCGTGATCGAACAGACCGTGCGCGAGAAGCTGCCGGAAGGCTTCCAGCGCTCGGAGTTCCTGCTCGAACACGGCGCCATCGACCAGATCTGTGACCGTCGCGAACTGCGTGACCGGCTCTCGGACCTGTTGGCGATGATGCGTCGCGAACCTGCACCGGAGGTGCTCTGATGGGTGCACGCAGGTATTTCGGTACCGACGGCATCCGCGGGCGGGTCGGCCAGGGCGTGATCTCGGCTGATTTCGTGCTGCGGCTGGGCAATGCATTCGGCCGCGTGCTGGTTGCCCAGCAGGCCGCGGCAGGCCGCCGCCCGATCGTGGTGATCGGCAAGGACACGCGCATTTCCGGCTACATGTTCGAAGCCGCGCTGGAGGCCGGGCTGGTCGCCGCAGGGGTCGACGTGCAGCTGCTCGGCCCGATGCCTACGCCGGCGGTCGCGTTCCTGACCCGTACGCTGGGCGCGGACGCCGGCATCGTGATCAGCGCCTCGCACAACCCGCACTACGACAACGGCATCAAGTTCTTTTCCGCCCAAGGCGAGAAGCTGGACGATGCCACCGAACTGGCGCTGGAAGCGGGCATCGACGAGCCGTTCACCACTGCCGAATCGGAAAAGCTGGGCAAGGCGATGCGCGCGCGCGAGGCGATCGGTCGCTACATCGAGTTCTGCAAGGCCAGCGTGCCGCGCAACTTCGACCTGCGCGGCATGCGGCTGGTGCTGGATTGCGCGCATGGCGCCACGTACCACATCGCACCGCTGCTGTTCCGCGAACTGGGGGCGGACGTGATCGCCATCGGCGCGGCGCCGGACGGCGTCAACATCAACGCCGGCGTCGGCTCGACCCACATCGACAACCTCGCCGCCAAGGTGCGCGAGACCGGTGCCGACCTGGGCATCGCCTTCGACGGTGACGGCGACCGGGTGCTGATGGCCGACGACCAGGGCAACCCGGTGGACGGCGATGACCTGCTGTTCATCCTGGCCCGCGCCTGGCAGGCCAATGGCCGCCTGCGCGGCCCCGTGGTCGGAACGCTGATGACCAACTTCGGCCTGGAGCAGGCGCTGGAAAAACTGCAGATTCCGTT
Source organism: Stenotrophomonas chelatiphaga (assembly GCF_032054965.1). Lineage (NCBI taxonomy): Bacteria > Pseudomonadati > Pseudomonadota > Gammaproteobacteria > Lysobacterales > Lysobacteraceae > Stenotrophomonas > Stenotrophomonas chelatiphaga. The sequence goes on from NZ_DAMBRS010000009.1 coordinate 75,099, forward strand.
CGTGCGCAGCAACGTCGGCGACCGCTACGTGCACCAGGCGCTGGTGGAAGGCGGCGGCGTGCTCGGCGGTGAAGCGTCCGGCCATCTGCTGTGCCTGGATCGCGCCACTACCGGCGATGCCATTGTCAGTGCGCTGCAGGTGCTGGTTGAACTGCGCCGCAGCGGGCAGAGCCTGCGCGAGGCCCTGCAGCCGCTGTCCCGGGTGCCGCAGAAGACGGTCAATGTGCGGCTCGGCAACGTGTCGGCCAAGGCCACCGTGCAGGCCGCGAGCGTGCAGCAGGCGCTCGTGCAGGCCCAGCAGGCGGTGGCCGGCCGCGGCCGCGCGTTCCTGCGCCCGTCCGGCACCGAGCCGGTGGTGCGGGTGACCGTGGAGGCCGACGAGGCCACGCTGATGCAGGAAACGCTGGATCGCCTGTCCGATGCAGTGAAGGCCGCCGCAGCGGCCTGATCCCGTTCCGCGGCGCCGCCGGTCGACGGTGGCGCCTGCGGACGTGCGCAGAATGTGTGTCAGTGCCGGCGGAAGCGGGTCAGCTCGTCCCAGGCTTCGCGCAGGCCGGCGGTGTCCGGCTGTTGCACGGGCAGCGGCAGGTAGTCAGGCCCCAGTGCCGTGCTGTTGCCGAACTTGTCGAATACATAGGTGTCCGGACCCTGGCGGATGCCGCGCTGCGACCAGCTTTCCACCAGCAGCGAACGCGGGGCCAGCGGTGCCGGAGCCAGCAGGTCCTGGCCGGTACTGAAGTCTTCCAGCGGGTTTTCGCAGCCCAGGCCATGCCGCATCAGCGTGGGCACCCAGTCTTCGTGCGAACTGGTCCGCGCCTGGCGCGAGGCGGCCATCGCCGGCCAGTGCAGCACGAACGGCACCTGCAGCTGGTGGTCGGAGAAGTTGCCGTTGTGGCCCCAGTAGTTGAGCCCGAGGTCGTTGAATTCCTCGGCGTGGTCGCCCGTGACCAGCACGATGGTGTTGTCCTCCACGCCGGCTTCGTGCAGTGACTGCAGCAACTGGCTGACCAGGCTGTCCGCGTAGTGGACGGCGGTGCGGTAGCGATTGCGCTCCGGGGTGGCATCGTGGTCCTGGTCCAGCGCCAGGAAGTCGATGTCCGCGGCCATCGGCGTATCCAGCGCCGGGTAGCCTTCGGGCAGGTGGTACGGAGCGTGGGTGGCGTCGAGGAAGGCAAAGCCGAACCACGGCGTACCGGCAGGGGTCGAGCTGATCTCCGCGCGCAGCGTGTCGACCACGTGGCGATCCCGTTCGGCCACGCTCAGCGCGGCAGGCGCCGTCTGCAGCAGTTCGCGCACGTCGGCGAACGCGGTGCGGTCGAACTCCGGGCTGTACAGCGGCGCGCTGCCATGCAGGTAAAGCGCGTAGCCCTGCTGCTTGAGCACGTCGAACAGGACCGAACCGCGCTGCTCGGCCAGCATCGGCTGCCAGTAGCCGCCGGGCAGCCCGTACAGCAGTCCGAACAGGCCGAAGCGGGTGGCGTTGCCGGTGCTGTAGTGGTGGTCGTACACCTGCGAGCGCTGCGCCAGCGCCCAGGTGCCGGGCATCGTGCGCGGATCCAGTGCATCGGCGCGCAGCGACTCCAGCACCACCACCAGCACGTTCGGTCGCTGGTGGCTCTGGCAGCGCAGCGGGGCGCTCGGGTAGGCCAGTTCACTGAGTTTCGGATCGGTCAGCGGGGCGGCGCGGTCGGCCACCGGCACGCCCATGGCACGCATCTGCCGCTTGGCGGTGATCGGCTGTGCCCACGGCAGGTAGGCCCACTGGCTGACCACCGCGCGCTCGCCGCGTGCATCGTAGTAGGCCGTGGCGATCTGGCCCGCAGCCATCAGCACGGCCGCTGTCGTCCATCCCGCCAGCACCCATGCGCGACGCGGACGCGGCGGCAGCAGCCGCCAGCAGCCCCAGGCCAGCAGCGCCTGCGCGGCGAACACCGCGGCGACCACGCCGGCGATCTGCAGCCAGTTGCTCCAGGACAGGCTGACCTGGTCCTGCATGGCGCCGCCGAACACCATGTTCAGCACCATCGCATTGAGGTGGAAGCGATACAGCGCAAAGACCTTGGCATCCACCAGCAGCAGGCACAGCCACAGGCCCTGGCAGGCCACGGCGGTCATGATCATGGCGCGTGGCCGGCGCGGCCACAGGCCGATCGCCAGCGCCGGCAGCATCACCAGCGTGCCGAAGGCCAGGAAGTGGCCCGGCACCGCAACCGCCAGATAGGCGCGGCCCAGGGTCCCGCCGGGATTGTTCGACCACGGAATGTTGCTGCCGGACACCAGGATCGCGATGACCGCGCTGAGTACGGTGAACAGGCTGGCCCAGGCCAGACGGTGCCAACGGCGGGCGAGGGCAGGGGAGGCAGCGGTGGCATCCATGTCGGGTCGGGGCATCGTGCAATAAGGAATGGGGCGGCAGCACGAAGCTGCGGCAAAGGGCGCGCATTGTATCGGTTTGTGTCAGCCTGCCGCTGGCAGCCATGTCGCTATCTGTCACAATGTTCATCCTGGCCGGTGAGCGGCCAGCACCGTTCATTCGACACCCCAGGACACGTTGTGAGCCAGATCCCCACCCTCGACATCACCCGCTTCGACAGCGACCGCGAGGCCTTCGTGGCCGAGCTGGGCGCCGCCTACCGCCAGTGGGGCTTCGCCGGCATCCGCAACCATGGCATTCCGCAGGCCGACATCGACGCGGCCTACGACGTCTTCAAGGCGTTCTTCGCGCTTCCCGAAGAGGTCAAGCGCCGCTACCACGTGGCGGGCAGCGGCGGTGCACGTGGCTATACCCAGTTCGGCGTGGAAACGGCGAAGGGCTCCAGCCATTTCGACCTGAAGGAGTTCTGGCACATCGGGCGCGAGATTCCCGATGATTCCAAGTACCGCGAGGTGATGGCGCCGAACCTGTGGCCGAGCGAAGTGCCGGAGTTCCGTGAGCGCGGTTACGCGTTGTACCAGGCGTTGGACCACCTGGGTTCGCGCGTGCTGTCGGCATTGGCGCTGCACATCGGCCTGCCGGAGGATTTCTTCGCCGACAAGACCAACAACGGCAATTCGATCCTGCGTCCGATCCATTACCCGCCGATCACCACCGACGACATTCCGAACGTGCGTGCGGGCGCGCATGGCGACATCAACTTCATCACGCTGCTGGTCGGTGCCAGTGCGGCGGGTCTGGAAGTGCAGTCGCATGATGGAAAGTGGGTGCCGTTCACTTCGGATGCGGACACCATCGTGGTCAACATCGGCGACATGCTGCAGCGCCTGACCAACCATGTGTATCCCTCGACCATCCACCGCGTGGTCAATCCGCCGGGCGAGCTGGCACGCCAGCCGCGCTATTCGGTGCCGTTCTTCCTGCATCCGAACCCGGATTACCTGATCGACGTGCTGCCCTCGTGCATCACCTCGGAAAACCCGAGCCGGTACCCGGAGCCGATCACCGCCCATGGCTTCCTCGAAGAGCGCCTGCGCGAGATCAAACTGAAGTAAAGGGTGTCCGGCCTGCGGCCTTGCTTCGAAGCAAGGGCAAGGGCAACGGCAACGTCAAAAGCTGCAGGGCTGTTGGGTTGGCGGGGCGGGGTGGGTTGGCGGGGGACGGCAAGAGCCGCTCCTGCGGGCCTCGATTCGCGCCATCCATGGCGCTCTACGCCCCCGCCAACCCACCCCGCCCCACCTTCGACAGGTCGGCGGTGGCCATGGAATCTTCGGTAGCGCCGACCCATGGTCGGCGGATGTTGGGGGAATGGGGTCTGATGGATTCCGCCGACCATGGGTCGGCGCTACCGCTTTTTTTCATTTTTTACGCGGCTGGCGGCCCTCGGAACCTGTCAGGGGGTCGGGCGGGGAGGCTGTGCGGGGCCTTGAGCGGCAGGAGCCGCGAAGAGCTACATGGACGTACTTGCGCGTGCCCCGCATGGCCTCCCCGCCCGGCCCACCCCCAGCAGCAGCGTGCAAGCAGCCAGCCGCGAGGGGGTATCACCCGTTCGACGACCCATATCCCCGATGTAACCGATTACGGCCCAACGGCGGATAATTTCATTCGTTATCATGTTCGGCTGATACGAAACGGAGCCATCGCCCATGCGCCGCAAGATCGTCGCCGGAAACTGGAAACTGCACGGAACCCGTGAGTTCGCCACCACCCTGGTCACCGACATCGCCAATGGCGCACCGGAGCAGGGGGTCGAGCTGGTGATCCTGCCGCCGCTGCCGTACCTCGGCGAGCTCGCCGATGATTTCGCCGATACCGCCGTTTCCTTCGGCGCCCAGGACGTCAGCAGCAACGAGAAGGGCGCCTACACCGGCGAAGTCTCGGCCAGCATGCTGCATGAAGTGGGGGCCCGTTATGGCCTGGTCGGGCATTCCGAACGCCGCCAGTACCACCACGAAAGCAGCGAGCTGGTCGCGCGCAAGTTCGCCGCCGCGCTGCACGCCGGCCTGGTGCCGGTGCTGTGCGTGGGCGAAACCCTGGACCAGCGCGAAGCCGGCCAGACCGAGGCGGTGATCGCCAGCCAGCTGGCCCCGGTGCTGGCCTTGGTGGGCGGGCAGGGCTTTGAAAACGCCGTGGTGGCCTACGAACCGGTCTGGGCCATTGGCACCGGCCGCACCGCCAGCAAGGAGCAGGCGCAGCAGGTGCATGCCTTCATCCGTGGCGAAGTGGCCAAGGTGGATGCTAGAATCGCCGATTCCCTGACCATCCTTTACGGTGGCAGCGTGAAGCCCGACAATGCCGCCGAGCTGTTCGCACAGCCCGACGTCGATGGCGGGCTGGTAGGCGGCGCCTCGTTGGTGGCCGCCGATTTTCTGGCCATCGCCCAGGCGGCGGCCGCAACCTGATGAAGAAGTAGTCCGAGGACGGATTCCAGATGCTGATGTTGATCCTCAATGTCGTTTACGTGCTGGTCGCTGTGGCCATGATCGCGCTGATCCTGATGCAGCGTGGTTCGGGTGCCGCCGCGGGTTCGGGCTTTGGTGCCGGCGCCTCGGGCACCGTGTTCGGCGCGCGCGGTGCGTCCAACTTCATGTCCAAGTCCACCAAGTGGCTGGCCGTGGTGTTCTTCGGCATCAGCCTGTTCATGGCCTGGTACGCCGGCCATGGCAGCCGCCCGGCCGCGCAGCAGGACCTCGGCCTGATGGCCGCACCAGCCGCCAGCGTGCCGGTGGCTCCAGCGGGTGAGCGTCCGGCCAGCGTGCCGGCGGCAGACCCGGTGCCGGTCCAGCAGCCTGCCCAGCAGCCGGTTCCGGCCGCGACTGTGCCGGCTCAGGCGGAATCTTCAAATTCTGGTGAAGAAAAGCAGCCGGAAGGCTCCCAGAAAGACTGAAGACGGTTACAATACGCCGCGCACTGGATAGATAGTCCAGCGTGATCGTAAGCCCAGGTGGCGGAATTGGTAGACGCACTACCTTGAGGTGGTAGCGACTTAGGTCGTAGGGGTTCGAGTCCCCTCTTGGGCACCATTTAGTAAGTAAAGCGGGTACGTCCGGCGCGCTCTGCGCCGGGTAGCGTTGTCCCGTCCACTCCCCCATGCCAAAGCGCCTGCAGGCGCGGCGGCAGAGGCAAGAGAGAATCGCTGTGCTGGCCGAATATTTGCCGTCTCTGCTGTTTCTGATCGTCGCTACCGGTATCGGCATCACGCTGATGCTGATTGGACGATTCCTCGGCCCACGCCGTCCCGATCTGCAGAAGCTCTCGCCGTACGAATGCGGCTTCGAGGCTTTTGAAGACGCACGCATGAAGTTCGACGTGCGCTATTACCTGATCGCGATCCAGTTCATCGTCTTCGATCTGGAAATCATCTTCATCGTGCCCTGGACCCAGGTCTTCATGGAGCTCGGCGCGCGTTCGCTGGTCACCATGGGCCTGTTCGTGGGCATGCTGTTCCTCGGCTTCATTTACGTCTGGAAGAAGGGAGCGCTGGAATGGGAGTGATCCAAACTCTCGACGGCCTGATGAACAACCCGAGCCCGGAAGGGCGGGTTGACGACATCCTGCGACCGGCTGGCGATAATCCGCTGCTGGACAAGGGTTATGTCACCACCAGCGTCGATGCCCTGTTGAACTGGGCCCGTACCGGTTCGATGTGGCCGATGACCTTCGGCCTGGCCTGCTGTGCCGTTGAAATGATGCATGCCGGTGCCGCGCGCCTGGACCTGGACCGTTACGGCGTGGTGTTCCGTCCGTCGCCGCGCCAGTCCGACGTGATGATCGTGGCCGGTACGCTGGTCAACAAGATGGCCCCGGCGCTGCGCAAGGTCTACGACCAGATGCCGGACCCGAAGTGGGTCATCTCGATGGGCAGCTGCGCCAACGGTGGCGGCTACTACCATTATTCCTATTCGGTCGTCCGCGGTTGCGACCGCGTGGTGCCGGTGGACATCTATGTCCCGGGCTGCCCGCCGACCGCCGAAGCGCTGGTGTACGGGATCCTGCAGCTGCAGAAGAAGATCTGGCGTACGCAGACCATCGCCCGCTGACCCTTCCACACTACAAGAGCGCGCCAAGCCCCCATGGCAGAGCAAGCATCCTTCATCGACCGACTTTCCGCCCGCTTCACCAGCGGCAAGGTCATCGTGGTCGAACCCCGCGGCGAAGTGACGCTGGAAGTGCCTGCCTCCGATTGGCACGCCACCGCGCTCGCGTTGCGTGACGAATTCGGTTTCGAGCAATCCGTCGACCTGTGCGGCGTCGATTATCTCGGTTACGGCTCTGACGAATGGGACACTGCTGACGTGTCCTCGCAGGGCTTCAGCCGCGGTGTCGAAGGCAAAGGCGCCGGCCGCTTCGCGTGGGGCGAGTTCCCCAGCGAAGAAGATGCCGGTGGCGCCCAGCCGCAGCACATGCCGACCCAGCGTTTCGCTGTGGTCGCGCAGCTGCGTTCCTACCAGCACAACCTGATGCTGCACCTGCGCTGTTTCGCCCCGAACGAAGGCCTGCCGGTCGTGCGTTCGCTGACCGACGTGTGGCCGGGCCTGAACTGGTTCGAGCGCGAAGCGTTCGATCTGTTCGGCGTGATCTTCGAAGGCCACCCGGACCTGCGCCGCATCCTGACCGACTACGGATTCGTCGGCCACCCGTTCCGCAAGGACTTCCCGCTGATCGGCAACGTCGAAGTGCGTTACGACGAAGAGAAGAAGCGCGTGGTCTATGAGCCGGTCACCTCGGTGGAGCCGCGCGTCGGCGTGCCGCGCGTGATCCGTGACGACGCCCGCCTGCAGACCGCAGCCGGTGAGCGTTCGCAGGAGGCAATGAAGTGAGTGCTGAAGTGATCAAGCCGGTCGAACAGGCGCATTCCGCCTTCGCCAGCAATGCCGCCGAAAGCCGGCAGGAAATCCGCAACTACACGATGAATTTCGGCCCGCAGCATCCGGCCGCGCACGGTGTGCTGCGCCTGATCCTGGAAATGGACGGCGAAACCATCATGCGTGCCGACCCGCATGTCGGCCTGCTGCACCGTGGTACCGAAAAGCTCGCCGAGTCCAAGCCGTTCAACCAGTCCATCGGTTACATGGACCGCCTGGATTACGTGTCGATGATGTGCAACGAGCACGCTTACGTGCGCGCCATCGAGACCCTGATGGGGATCGAAGCGCCGGAGCGTGCGCAGTACATCCGCACCATGTTCGACGAAATCACCCGCATCCTGAACCACCTGATGTGGCTGGGTTCCAACGCGCTCGACCTGGGCGCGATGGCGGTGATGCTGTACGCCTTCCGTGAACGCGAAGAGCTGATGGACTGCTACGAGGCAGTGTCCGGCGCTCGCATGCACGCGGCGTACTACCGTCCGGGCGGCGTCTACCGCGACCTGCCGGACCACATGCCGAAGTACAAGGAATCGCGCTGGCACAAGGGCAATGCCCTCAAGCAGCTGAATGCATCGCGCGAAGGCTCGCTGCTCGATTTCATCGAGAATTTCACCAACGAATTCCCCGGTCGCGTCGACGAGTACGAAACCCTGCTCACCGACAACCGCATCTGGAAGCAGCGTACCGTCGGCATCGGCGTGGTGACGCCGGAACTGGCCCACCAGTGGGGCATGACCGGCGTGATGCTGCGCGGCTCCGGCGTTGCCTGGGACCTGCGCAAGAAGCGCCCGTACGCCAAGTACGATGCGGTCGATTTCGACATCCCGCTGGGCAAGGAAGGCGACTGCTACGACCGCTACCTGTGCCGCGTGGCCGAAATGCGCGAGTCCAACCGCATCATCAAGCAGTGCGTGGCGTGGCTGAAGGCCAACCCGGGCCCGGTGATCGTCAACAACTTCAAGGTCGCGCCGCCGAGCCGCGAGGCGATGAAGGACGACATGGAAGCGCTGATCCACCACTTCAAGCTGTTCAGTGAAGGCTACTGCGTGCCGGCCGGTGAAACCTACGCCGCCGTCGAAGCGCCGAAGGGTGAGTTTGGCTGCTACCTGATGTCCGACGGTGCCAACAAGCCGTTCCGCGTGCACCTGCGTGCGCCGGGCTTCGCCCACCTGTCCTCGATCGATTCGATCGTGCGCGGCCACATGCTGGCCGACGTGGTGGCGATGATCGGTACCTACGACCTGGTGTTCGGCGAGGTCGACCGGTGAATCCGGCCGACCTGACCCTCTTTCCTGCAGGCAGCCGGCGCAAGCCGGCGCCGCAGCATATGGAATTCCAAGACATGCATTTCGCTGAGGTCGGCCGATGAAGGCGACAGGTAATTTCGAGGCGGCGCGCGACGTCGATCCGATGGTGGTGCTGAGCGACAAGACCCGTGCTCACATCGATCACTGGCTGTCCAAGTTCCCGCCGGACCGCAAGCGCTCGGCCGTGCTGCAGGGCCTGCACGCTGCGCAGGAACAGAACGCAGGCTGGCTGACCGACGAGCTGATCGCCGGCGTGGCCAAGTACCTGGACCTGCCGCCGGTGTGGGCCTACGAGGTCGCCAGCTTCTACTCGATGTTCGAGCTGGAAAAGGTCGGCCGCCACAACGTGGCGTTCTGCACCAACATCAGCTGCTGGTTGAACGGTGCCGAAGACCTGGTCGCGCACGCCGAGAAGAAGCTCGGTTGCCGCACCGGCCAGTCCACCGCGGACGGTCGTATCTACCTCAAGCGCGAAGAAGAGTGCCTGGCCGGTTGCGCCGGTGCACCGATGATGGTCATCAACGGCCATTACCACGAGCGCCTGACCGTCGAGAAAGTCGACGAGCTGCTGGACGGGTTGGAGTAAGCCATGGCACATCATCACGCACCCAGTGGTCCGGTCGGTCCCGCACCGTTGCCGCACCAGGTGGTCTACACCACCCTGCATTACGACACTCCGTGGTCGTATGAAAGCTACCTCAAGACCGGTGGCTACGCCGCCCTGCGCAAGATCCTCGAAGAGAAGATCTCGCCGGAGCAGGTCATCGAGATGGTCAAGCAGTCCAACCTGCGCGGCCGTGGCGGCGCCGGTTTCCCGACCGGCCTGAAGTGGTCCTTCATGCCCAAGGGCACGATGCAGAAGTACATCCTGTGCAATTCGGATGAATCCGAGCCGGGCACCTGCAAGGACCGCGACATCCTGCGTTACAACCCGCATTCGGTGGTGGAAGGCATGGCGATCGCCTGCTACGCCACCGGCAGCACCGTGGGCTACAACTACCTGCGCGGCGAGTTCCACCACGAGCCGTTCGAGAATTTCGAACAGGCCCTGGCCGACGCGTACGCCAACGGCTGGCTGGGCAAGGACATCCTCGGCAGCGGCGTGGACATCGACATCTACGGTGCGCTGGGCGCCGGCGCCTACATCTGCGGCGAAGAAACCGCGCTGATGGAATCGCTGGAAGGCAAGAAGGGCCAGCCGCGCTACAAGCCGCCGTTCCCGGCGAACTTCGGTCTGTACGGCAAGCCCAGCACCATCAACAACACCGAGACCTATGCCTCGGTGCCGGCGATCATCCGCAATGGACCGGAATGGTTCCAGGGCCTGTCGCTGACCAAGAACGGCGGTCCGAAGATCTTCTCGGTGTCCGGCTGCGTGCAGCAGGGCGGCAACTTCGAAGTGCCGCTGGGAACCACCTTCGATGAGCTGCTGGAAATGGCCGGTGGCCTGAAGCCGGGCCGCACGCTGAAGGGCGCCGTCCCGGGCGGCGTGTCGATGCCGGTGCTGAAGGCCGAAGAGCTGAAGGGCCTGCAGATGGACTACGACACCCTGCGTGCCCTGGGCACCGGGCTGGGGTCGGGCGCCATCGTGGTGCTGGACGACAGCGTGTGCTGCGTCAAGTTCGCCTGCCGCATCAGCCAGTTCTTCCACAAGGAATCCTGTGGCCAGTGCACGCCGTGCCGTGAAGGTACCGGCTGGATGCACCGGGTGCTGGAGCGCATCGTCGCCGGCAAGGCCACGATGGAAGACCTGCACCAGTTGAAGGCCGTGGCCGGCCAGATCGAAGGCCACACCATCTGTGCGTTCGGTGAAGCGGCGGCATGGCCCATCCAGGGGTTCCTGCGCCAGTTCTGGGACGAATTCGAGTACTACATCGTCAACGGTCATTCGATGGTTGACGGCAAGAAGGTGGAGGCTGCTGCCGCATGAGCGCGCAACCCGTAAGTCCCAACGTGCCACCGGACCACGTCACCGTCGAAATCGACGGCCAGTCGCTGGTCGTGCCGAAGGGCTCGATGATCATCCAGGCCGCCGACAAGGCCGGCATCCCGATCCCGCGCTTCTGCTACCACGAGAAGCTGCCGATCGCCGCCAACTGCCGCATGTGCCTGGTGGACGTGGAGAAGTCGCCGAAGCCGGCGCCTGCCTGCGCGACCCCGGTGATGGATGGCATGAAGGTCGCCACCCGCAGCGAAAAGGCACTCAAGTTCCAGCGTTCGGTGATGGAGTTCCTGCTCATCAACCATCCGCTGGACTGCCCGGTCTGCGACCAGGGCGGCGAGTGCGAACTGCAGGACGTGTCGCTCGGCTATGGCCGTTCGGTCAGCCGCTTCAACGAGCGCAAGCGCGTGGTGGTGGACGAGGACATGGGGCCGCTGGTGGCCACCGAAATGACCCGCTGCATCCAGTGCACCCGCTGTGTCCGCTTCACCGCCGACGTGGCCGGTACCTATGAACTGGGTGGCATGTACCGCGGCGAGAACCTGCAGATCGGTACCTACGACGGCAAGCCGTTGACCACCGAACTGTCCGGCAACGTGGTCGATGTCTGCCCGGTCGGCGCGCTGACCAACAAGGTGTTCCAGTTCCGCGCCCGTCCGTGGGAACTGACCGCGCGCGAATCGCTGGGTTACCACGATGCGATGGGCTCGAACCTGTTCCTGCACGTGCGTCGCGGCGAAGTGCTGCGCACCGTGCCGCGCGACAACGAGCTGGTCAACGAATGCTGGCTGTCCGATCGTGACCGCTACTCGCACCAGGGCCTGTACAGCGAAGACCGTGCGGTCAAGCCGCTGCGCAAGGTCAATGGCGAGTGGAAGGAAGTGAGCTGGGCCGAAGGCCTGGCCGCTGCCGCCGACATCCTCAAGGCCAACCAGGGCGACGCGCTGGGCGTGCTGGTGCACCCGTCGACCTCGAACGAGGAGGGCGCACTGCTGGCCCGCCTGGCGTCGGGCCTGGGTTCGACCCACATCGACCACCGCATCAACAACCGCGACTTCTCCGACGCGGCGACCGCCGAAGTGTTCGGGCTGCCGCTGGCCGAAATCGAAGGCGCCGACCAGATCGTGGTGCTGGGCAGCAACATCCGCCATGAACTTCCGCTGCTGCATGCCCGCCTGCGCAAGGCGCAGACCAGCAACGGCGCGAAGATCCACGTGGTCAACCCGGTCGACTTCGACTTCGCCTTCAGCATCGCCAGCAAGCAGATCGTCGCTCCGTCGACCTTCGCCGGCGCGCTGGAAAACGCAGACCTGCGTTCGGCGGTGCAGGGCGGTCGCAACACCGTGCTGATCGTCGGTGGCATCGCCGAAAACCACCCGCAGGCCGCCGCGATCCGCGCCGCTGCGCGTGACTTCGCCGCTGCAACCGGTGCCAAGCTGTGCCGCATTCCGCAGGGCGCCAATGCCATCGGCCTGACCCGCGCCGGCGTGCTGCCGGCCGGCAAGGACGTGGCCGGCATGCTGGCCCAGCCGCGCCAGGCCTACGTGGTCTACGGCCTGGAGCCGGGCCTGGATTTCGCCGACGCCCCCGCCGCCCGCAAGGCGCTGGCCGGTGCCCAGGTGGTGGCCTTCAGCCAGTTCGCCTGCGCATCGACCCGCGATGTCGCCGACGTGATCCTGCCGATCGGCGCGCTGCCGGAAATCGATGCCACGCTGACCAATCTCGATGGTCGCTCGCAGTCGGCCCGTGCCGGCGGCAAGCTGCCGGGTGAGGCCCGCGAGGGCTGGCGCGTGCTGCGTGCCCTGGGTGGTGAAATGGCGCTGGCCGGTTTCGAGTTCACCGACCTGGCCGGCCTGCGCGCCAGTCTGGCGCCGGTGAGCGTGACCGTTGCTGCCTCGGCGGCCGCTGCCGTTGCCAGCGAAGGCCTGGAAGTGGCTTCGACCGCTGCGATCTACCGCACCGACGCGGTGGTCCGCCGTGCACCGGCGCTGCAGTCGCATCCGCTCAACACGGCCCCGCGCATCGTGCTCAATGCCGAAGACGCCGCCCGCCTGCAGCTGCAGGAAGGCCAGATGGCCAAGGTCGGCACCGACGCCGGTCGCGCCACGCTGCCGGTGGTGGTCGACGCCCGCGTCGCCGCGGGTTCGGTCTGGATTGAATCGGGCCACGGTGCAACCGCACCGCTGGGCGCCGCACGCGTAACGGTGGTGGCTGCATGAACGAATTGCTGTTGAACGCAGTGGACCCGCTGCACCAGTGGCTGCTTGGCCTTGGTGAAATCGGCGCCCTGCTGTGGATCATCCTGAAGATCCTGGTGATCACCATGCCGGTGATCATCTCGGTGGCCTTCTACGTGGTCTGGGAGCGCAAGCTGATCGGCTGGATGCACGTGCGCCACGGCCCGATGTACGTGGGCATGGGCATCTTCCAGGCCTTCGCCGACGTCTTCAAGCTGCTGTTCAAGGAAGTACTGCAGCCGGCCAACGCACACAAGGTGCTGTTCCTGCTGGCGCCGTTGATCACCCTGGCACCGGCCTTCGCGGCCTGGTCGGTGGTGCCCTTCGACGCCCAGCTGGTGCTGTCCAACGCCAATGCCGGCCTGTTGTACCTGCTGGCGATGACCTCGCTGGGTGTGTACGGCATCATCCTGGCCGGCTGGGCATCCAACTCGAAGTACGCCTTCCTGGGTGCGATGCGCGCCTCGGCGCAGATGATCAGCTACGAAATCGCGATGGGCTTTGCCCTGGTCGGTGTGATGATCGCCTCGGGCAGCCTGAACCTGACCGGCATCGTGATGGCGCAGGCGGGCAACTCCGGCTTCTTCGACTGGTTCCTGCTGCCGCTGTTCCCGCTGTTCGTCGTGTACTGGGTGTCCGGCGTGGCCGAAACCAACCGCGCGCCGTTCGACGTGGTGGAAGGCGAATCGGAAATCGTCGCCGGCCACATGGTGGAATACTCCGGCGGTGCCTTCGCGCTGTTCTTCCTGGCCGAATACGCGAACATGATCCTGATCAGCTTCCTGATCTCGATCTTCTTCCTCGGTGGCTGGTTGAGCCCGATCCAGGGCTGGGTGAATCCGGGCGAGATCTCGCCGTTCATCGACTGGATCTGGAACGGTGGCTGGCCGTGGCTGTTCGTCAAGGTCTTCTTCTTCGCCAGCGCCTACATCTGGTTCCGTGCCAGCTTCCCGCGCTTCCGCTATGACCAGATCATGCGACTGGGCTGGAAGGTCTTCATCCCGCTCACCATCTTCTGGATCGCGGTTACCGCCGTGATGGTGTTCTTCGGCGTGATTCAAAAGGGTGTCTAACGTAATGAACAGGATTACCCATTACTTCAAGAGCCTGTTGCTGCTGGAGCTGTTGGCCGGTCTGTGGCTGACGCTGAAGTACAGCTTCAAGCCGAAGTACACCATGATGTACCCGATGGAAAAGTTCCCGCAGTCCCCGCGCTTCCGCGGCCTGCACGCCCTGCGCCGTTACCCCAACGGTGAAGAGCGCTGCATCGCCTGCAAGCTGTGCGAGGCGGTCTGCCCGGCACTGGCCATCACCATCGATTCGGCCAAGCGCGAGGACGGCACCCGCCGCACCACGCGTTACGACATCGATCTGTTCAAGTGCATCTTCTGTGGCTTCTGCGAAGAAAGCTGCCCGGTGGACTCGATCGTCGAGACCCACATCCTCGAGTACCACTTCGAGAATCGTGGCGAAAACATCGTTACCAAGCCGCAGCTGCTGGCCCTGGGTGATCGGCTTGAAACCGAAATCGCCGAGCGCCGTGCCGCCGACGCCGCTTACCGCTGAGGTCGAGACATGGATTGGGTAAATATCGCTTTCTGGGTTTTCGCCATCGCAGCCGGTGTTTCGGCCGCGGCGGTGATCAGTGCGCGCAGCCCGGTCAACGCCGTGCTCTGCCTGGTGCTGACCTTCTTCTCCGTGGCCTGCATCTGGATCCTGGTCGGCGCTGAGTTCCTCGGCGTGGCCCTGGTGCTGGTGTATGTCGGCGCGGTGATGGTGCTGTTCCTGTTCGTGGTGATGATGCTGGACATCGACACCGACAACCTGCGCGAAGGCTGGGTGCGTTACCTGCCGGTCGGGCTGGTGGTCGCGGTGGTGATGCTGGTGCAGATCGTCACCCTGATCGGCGTGCGGGGCAGGGCGGTCAACCCGTTCCCGGCCGACAACGCCGCCGCGCTGGCTGCCGACACCTCCAACATCACCTGGCTGGCGCGCAGCCTGTTCACCGAATACCTGCTGCCGTTCGAATTCGCCGCGGTCATCCTGACCGTCGCGGTGGTCGCTGCAGTCATGCTGACCCTGCGTCACCGTACCGGCCTGAAGACGCAGAACCCGGGCGAGCAGACCATGGTCAAGTCGCGTGACCGCCTGACGGTGGTCAAGATGAACGCCGAACAGCCGTTCGTGCACAGCAACACCAAGGCCGCCGTCGATGTGCCGGCCGCCGGCGAGGAGACCAAGCCATGATCACGTTGGGCCACATCCTGGCGCTGGGCGCGGTGCTGTTCTGCATCAGCCTGGCCGGTATCTTCCTCAACCGGAAGAACGTCATCGTCCTGCTGATGTCCATCGAACTGATGCTGCTGTCGGTGAACATCAATTTCGTCGGGTTCTCGCGCGAACTGGGTGACACGGCCGGACAGCTGTTCGTGTTCTTCATCCTGACCGTCGCCGCTGCCGAGGCCGCCATCGGCCTGGCGATCCTGGTGACCCTGTTCCGTACACGTCGAACGATCAATGTCGGCGAAGTCGATTCGTTGAAGGGCTGATTAACAGATGGAAATCACACTCGCCAAGAGTCTGTTGATCGCAGTGGTGCTTGCACCGCTGTTCGGCAGCATCATCGCCGGCCTGTTCGGTCGTCAGGTCGGGCGCCTCGGCGCGCAGACCATCACCATCCTCGGCGTGGCAGTCAGCTGCGCCCTGTCGATGTACACGTTCTACCAGCTGCTGTGGGGCGGCGCGCAGCCGTTCAACGAAAACCTGTACACCTTCTTCGAAGTGGGCCAGTACTCGGCGCACGTCGGCTTCATGGTCGACAAACTGACCGCGATGATGATGGTGGTGGTGACCTTCGTGTCGCTGCTGGTGCACGTCTACACCATCGGTTACATGGAAGAAGACCCGGGTTACCAGCGCTTCTTCAGCTACATCTCGCTGTTCACCTTCTCCATGCTCACGCTGGTGATGAGCAACAACTTCCTGCAGCTGTTCTTCGGCTGGGAAGCGGTGGGCCTGGTGTCCTACCTGCTGATCGGTTTCTGGTTCAAGCGCCCGACCGCGATCTTCGCCAACATGAAGGCCTTCCTGGTCAACCGTGTCGGTGACTTCGGCTTCCTGCTCGGTATCGGCGGCGTGTTGTGGGTGTTCGGCACCCTGGACTACGCCACCGTGTTCGCGAAGATCATGGACCCGGAACTGGCCAACGGCGCCATCCAGGTGTGGTCCGGTTCGATCAACCTGTTCGGCCTGCACATCGGCGTGCTGGAACAGCCGGTGGTCTGGGCCAGCGCCACGGTGATCTGCATCTGCCTGTTCATCGGTGCGATGGGCAAGTCCGCCCAGGTGCCGCTGCACGTCTGGCTGCCGGACTCGATGGAAGGCCCGACCCCGATCTCGGCGCTGATCCACGCCGCGACCATGGTCACCGCCGGCATCTTCATGGTGACCCGCATGTCGCCGCTGTTCGAGCTGTCGCCGACCGCGCTGAACTTCGTGCTGTTCATCGGTGCCACCACCGCGTTCTTCACCGGCCTGATCGGTATCGTGCAGAACGACATCAAGCGCGTCGTCGCGTACTCCACGCTGTCCCAGCTGGGCTACATGACCGTCGCGCTGGGCGTCTCGGCGTATTCGGCCGCGGTGTTCCACCTGATGACCCACGCCTTCTTCAAGGCGCTGCTGTTCCTCGGCGCGGGCTCGGTGATCATCGCCATGCACCACGAGCAGGACATGCGCAAGATGGGCGGCCTGCGCAAGTACATGCCGATCACCTTCATCACCATGTGGATCGGTACGCTGGCCCTGGTCGGCACCCCGTTCTTCTCCGGCTTCTACTCGAAGGACACCATCATCGAGGCGGCCGAGATCCACGCGCACATGTCCAGCAGCTGGGTCGCGACCTATGCCTACTGGGCCGTGCTCGGTGGCGTGCTGGTGACCAGCTTCTACAGCTTCCGCCTGCTGTTCATGACCTTCCACGGCAAGGAACGCTTCCGTGACGTGGCGCATGACGACCACGGCCATGGCCACGATGCGCATGCGCATGACGACCATGCCCATGCCGCCGATGCGCACCATGCCGATGCGCATGCCGGCCACGACGACCACGGCCACGGCCATGGTCCGCACGAGCCGCATGAAACTCCGTGGGTGGTGACGCTGCCGCTGATCCTGCTGGCGATCCCGTCGATCATCATCGGTTTCTTCAGCATCGGTCCGATGCTGCATGGCACCGACTGGGCAGGTCATCACGCGCATGAAGGCGTCAAGGGCCAGGCCACCAACTTCTTCACCGGCATCGTGGACTTCTACGATCCGGCCAAGAACACCGTGGGCTTCCTGAGCGAGCACTTCCATGGTCCGGTGCAGTTCGCGCTGCACGGCATGACCCTGCCGCCGTTCTTCCTGACCGTGGCCGGCTTCCTGCTCGCGGTGATCTTCTACCTGTGGAAGCCGGACCTGTCGGGCCGCGCACGCAGGACCTTCGCGCCGGTCGTTTCGGTGCTGGAAAACAAGTACGGCATGGACAAGCTGTGGATCGACGGCTTCGCCGGCGGCAGCGTCAAGCTGGGCAGGGTGGCACGCTGGCTCGACACGAACATCGTCGACGGCACCGTCAACCTGGTCGCACGTGGGGCGGACGTGGCAGCCAATGTGCTGCGTCGTACCCAATCCGGTTTCCTCTATCACTACGCCTTCGCGATGATCATCGGCCTGATTGCCCTTCTGGGCCTGCTGATGCATTACCTGCGTTGATGACCTGTACGGAATAAGAAAACGTGTCGAACTGGCCCCTACTTAGTGTCCTCATCTGGCTGCCGATCATCGGTGGCGCCCTGGTCCTTGCCATCCGTGATGCGCAGACCGCCCGCTGGGCGTCGCTGGGTGTCGCGCTGCTGACCTTCGCCCTGAGCATCCCGCTGCTCACCGGTTACGACCCGGGCATCGACGCGCTGCAGTTCGTCGAAACCCGCGCCTGGATCCCGGCCTACGACATCGGTTACAACCTGGGCGTGGACGGCATCGCCATCGCGCTGATCGCCCTGACCACGCTGGTCAGCGTGCTCGCGCTTATCGGCGCCTGGAGCGCCATCGACAAGCGCGTGAACCAGTACGTGGCGGCCTTCCTGATCCTGGAAGGCGTCACCGTCGGCATCTTCGCTGCCACCGACGCGATGCTGTTCTACGTGTTCTTCGAAGCGATGCTGATCCCGATGTTCCTGATCATCGGTGTCTGGGGCGGCCCGCGCCGCATCTACGCCGCGCTGAAGTTCTTCCTGTACACCTTCCTCGGCTCGGTGCTGATGCTGGTGGCCCTGGTCTACCTGTACCTGAAGGGCGGCAGCTTCCAGCTGGCCGACCTGTACGCGCTGCAGCTGACCGCCACCGAGCAGACCTGGATCTTCTTCGCCTTCCTGATCGCCTTCGCGGTCAAGGTGCCGATGTTCCCGGTGCACACCTGGCTGCCGGACGCCCACGTGGAAGCCCCGACCGCCGGTTCGGTGATCCTGGCCGCCATCGCCCTGAAGATCGGTGGCTACGGCTTCCTGCGCTTCAACCTGCCGATCGTCCCGGACGCGTCGCAGGAATGGGCATGGCTGGTGATCGCGCTGTCGCTGATCGCGGTGATCTACGTCGGCCTGGTCGCGCTGGTGCAGGACGACATGAAGAAGCTGATCGCCTATTCGTCGATCGCACACATGGGCTTCGTCACCCTGGGTACCTTCATTGCCCTGTGGCTGGTGCGTGAGGCCGGCAATGCCGACGCCGCCCGCCTGGGCCTGCAGGGTGCGATGGTGCAGATGATCTCGCACGGCTTCGTGTCCGGTGCGATGTTCTCCTGCGTGGGCGTGCTGTACGACCGCATGCACAGCCGCCGCATCGCCGATTACGGCGGCGTGGTCAACGTGATGCCGTGGTTCGCCACCTTCGCGATGCTGTTCTTCATGGCCAACGCCGGCCTGCCGGGTACCTCCGGTTTCGCAGGCGAGTTCATGGTCATCATGGCCGCCTTCCAGCGTAATCCGTGGATCGCACTGGGCGCTGCCACCACCCTGATCATCGGCGCCGCCTACACGCTGTGGCTGTACAAGCGCATCTTCTTCGGTGAAGTGGCCAATGCCCACGTCGCCGAACTGAAGGACATCAACGGCCGCGAGTGGCTGGTGCTGGGCGTGTTCGCCATTGGCGTACTGGCCCTGGGCATCTACCCCAAGCCGCTGACCGACCTGATGGAGCCGTCGATCGCCAAGCTGGCGATGCAGATTGCTTCCAGCAAATTGCTCTGATCGGCCTGCCGAGCGAACTGATTCCAGGATTTGATAATGACCACCTCGCCGTTGCTGCCACTGACCGCTGCTGACCTGCCCCCGCTCGCTCCCGAGCTGGTGCTGGTCGCGAGCGCCTTCGCCCTGATGATCCTCGATCTGTTCGTCAGCAAGCAGAACAAGCTGATCACCCATCTGTTCTCGCTCGCCGCGCTGGCGGTGGTGCTGGTCATGCTGGCCACCGGCACGGGCGGGCAGGGGGAGGTCTTCCACGGCATGTTCGTGCGTGACACCGCTGCCGACGTGATGAAGGTGGTGATCGTGCTGTGCAGCGGGCTGAGCCTGGTGTACGGCTGGAGCTACCTGCGCGAACGCGACCTGTTCCAGGGCGAGATCCCGGTGCTGGTGCTGTTCGCCACCGCCGGCATGATGATCCTGGTGTCCGCCGGCAGCCTGCTGATGGTCTACCTGGGCCTGGAACTGCTGGCGCTGTGCTCCTACGCCCTGGTCGCCAGCAACCGTGACAACGGCCTGGCGTCGGAAGCGGCAATGAAGTACATCGTGCTGGGTTCGCTGGCCTCCGGCCTGCTGCTGTATGGCATGTCGCTGATCTACGGCGCGACCGGTTCGCTGCACCTGGACGTGATCAACGCGGCCATCCCGCAGTCGGAAGAGCGCATGCTGCTGCTGACCGGCGCGGTGTTCATGATTGCCGGCGTGGCCTTCAAACTCGGTGCTGCCCCGTTCCACATGTGGCTGCCGGACGTGTACCAGGGCGCACCGGCACCGGTTGCGCTGTTCATCAGCTCGGCCCCGAAGCTGGCCGCGTTCGGCATGGCCTACCGCCTGCTGGAAGTCGGCGTGGGTCCGCTGTCAGATGAGTGGAAGATCCTGATCGGTGGCCTGGCCGCGCTGTCGCTGGTGATCGGCAACCTGATGGCGATCGCCCAGCACAACCTGAAGCGCATGCTGGCCTTCTCCACGGTTTCGCACATCGGCTTCCTGCTGATGGGCATCGCCGGTGGTGGTCAGCAGGGCTATTCGGCTGCGCTGTTCTACGCGCTGAGCTACGCGATCATGTCGACCGCCGGCTTCGGCGCGATCATCGCGATGTCGCGCAATGGCTTCGAAGCCGAGAACATCAACGACTACAAGGGCCTGAACGCGCGTAATCCGTGGATGGCGGCGCTGATCCTGTGCATCATGGCGTCGATGGCGGGCATTCCGCCGTTCCTGGGCTTCTGGACCAAGCTGGCCGTGCTGGGCGCGGCGGTCAACGGCGGCATGCTGTGGCTGGCGATCCTGGGCGTGCTGTGCGCGGTGATCGGCGCGTTCTACTACCTGCGCGTGATCAAGGTCATGTACTTCGATGAGCCGGTGGGCGAGCCTCTGCCGCGCAACAACGACCGCGTGCTGGGTGTGGTGCTGGGCGTGAATGCGCTGGCGCTGCTGGCGCTGGGCCTGGCGTGGAACCCGATCATGGTGTGGTGCCAGCAGGCATTTGCACATATTTCCTGAAAAACGATACAAAGCTGCGCAATTAGTGTAATATTCGTTTCCTGAGTTGTGACTGCAGCGGTTCTGCCAGAACATCGTTGCAAGAGGCCTCCCCCGAGAGGCAGCAATTCAACCACTTCTGATGCGGGGTGGAGCAGTCTGGCAGCTCGTCGGGCTCATAACCCGAAGGTCGCAGGTTCAAATCCTGCCCCCGCTACCAAGACGAACAAGCGACTCCGGAAACGGGGTCGCTTTTTTCGTTATGGGGATTGGATGCGCGTGCCGCGCAGGCAGAGGCGAAAGCAACGGCAACGGCAACGGCAACGGCAACGGCAACGGCAACGGCAACGGCAACGGCAACGG
>NZ_DAMBRS010000009.1:96118-158379 GCF_032054965.1 Stenotrophomonas chelatiphaga
ACGGCAACGGCAACGGCAACGGCAACGGCAACGGCAACGGCAACGGCAACGGCAAAAGCTGCAGGGCTGCTGGTTGGGCGGGACGGGGTGGGTTGGCGGGAATCGCCGTGAATACGTCCGTGTAGGCTCGCCATCCGCATCCATGCGGATGAGCGTTCCCGCCAACCCACCCCGTCCCACCTTCGACAGGTCCCCGGCGGCCTTGGTAGCGCCGACCCGTGGTCGGCGGATCCGGGGGAGGGAGGGGTGGGGGAAGCATGGGGTCAGAGTCCTTTCGCGTAGCGAAAGGACTCTGACCCCTGCCGCTCTTCTTTGATTTTCATTACGCGGGTGGCGGCCACCGGAATCTGTCAGGGGGTCGGGCGGGGAGGCTATGCGGGGCCTTGAGCCGCAGGAGCGGCGAAGAGCTACAGGGACGTACTTGCGCGTGCCCCGTATAGCCTCCCCGCCCGACCCACCCCAGGCAGCCAGCTCAACAGCAGCCACCCGCAAGGGGGCTCACCCGTTCGCCCACCCGGCCAGCAGGAAAAGTCGAACAGGGCTTGCGCAGCGCAGCAGAATGCTGCATAATTCCGCTTCTGGTGCGGGGTGGAGCAGTCTGGCAGCTCGTCGGGCTCATAACCCGAAGGTCGCAGGTTCAAATCCTGCCCCCGCTACCAACTAGGCATCAGACGAGAGCGATTCCGGAAACGGAGTCGCTTTTCTCGTTTCAGAGCGCGCGACGCCGCGCGCAGCTTGCACCAACCCGGTGCAAGGTCTATCATCAGCGGGCTGGCGGTATATCTGATGGTTGGCTCTGCATGGAGCGCACCCATCCCGCCACCGGCTTCGACCAGAAGCTGGGCTTCGCAGGGGATCGCGTCAGCGCGCCCTGCGGCCGGAATCCAATGACCGGATTTCACCGGACAAAGGGCCCAGCGGGCCCTTTTGCATTTCCGGAACGGGCCCACCGCGGTCCGGATCTCTTCCACATTCAACAACAAGGCAGGCTGTGAGCGACAAGGCAACCGAAATCGCGAATCTGCTCGGCCCCACCGTCGATGCGCTGGGCCTGGAGCTGCTGGGCGTCGAATATCTGCCCGCACCCGGCGGTGCCACGCTGCGTCTGTACATCGACGTGCTGATCGCCGAGCAGGACGAGCGCACCATCAACGTCGAGGACTGCGAGCGCGTCAGTCGCGAAGTGTCCGCACAGATGGACGTCGAAGACCCGATCAGCGGCAATTACACGCTGGAAGTGTCTTCGCCGGGCGTTGATCGCCCGCTGTTCAACCTGGCCCAGTTCGGCCAGCACCTGGGGCAGAACGCCAAGGTGCAGTTGAAGCTGCCGCAGGACAATCGTCGCCGCCTGCAGGGCCGGATCGATTCGGTCGATGCGGAGCAGGGCACGATCAGCTTCACCGTCGACAAGACCACCCTGGTGGTGTCGGCTGACAACATCGACAAGGCACGCATCATGCCCGACTGGGTGGCGCTGGGGCTGGCCCCGAGCAAGCCGACCGGTCCGGCCAAGCGTCCGAAGCCGACCAAAAATCCATCCAACGAGCCTGCGGCCAAGAAGCCGCGCGCGGAGTGAGCCAATGAGCAAGGAACTTCTGCTGGTAGTCGACGCGGTCGCCAATGAAAAAGGCGTGCCGCGTGAAGTGATCTTCGACGCGATCGAGGCCGCCCTGGCTTCGGCGGCGAAGAAGCGCTACCCCGACGAGGAAGTGCTGGCGCGCGTGGTCATCGACCACAAGGACGGCACCTACCAGACCTTCCGCCGCTGGGAAGTGGTGGCCGACGACGTGGTCATGGAGTCCCCGGACCGCCAGATCCGCCTGATGGACGCCATCGACGAAGCCGAAGGCGTCGACGTGGGTGACTACGTCGAAGAACAGATCGAAAACCCGGACTTCGGCCGCATCGCCGCCCAGGCCGCCAAGCAGGTCATCGTGCAGCGTGTGCGCGAAGCCGAGCGCCAGCAGGTCGTCGATGCCTGGAAGGATCGCGTGGGCGAACTGATCACCGGTGTGGTCAAGCGCGCCGAGCGCGGCAACATCTTCGTCGACCTGGGCGGCAACGCCGAGGGCTTCATCCCGAAGGACAAGGGCATTCCGCGCGACGTGCTGCGTGCCGGTGACCGCGTGCGCGGCTACCTGGCCGAAGTGCGCTCCGAACCGCGTGGCCCGCAGCTGTTCATCAGCCGCGCCGCGCCGGAGTTCATGATCGAGCTGTTCAAGCTGGAAGTGCCGGAAGTCGGCCAGGGCCTGGTGGAAATCATGGCCTGCGCACGTGATCCGGGCGACCGCGCCAAGATCGCCGTGCTGGCCCACGACACCCGTACCGATCCGATCGGCGCGTGCATCGGCATGCGCGGTTCGCGCGTGCAGGCAGTGTCCAACGAGCTCAATGGCGAGCGCGTGGACATCGTGCTGTGGAACGAGAACCCGGCCAACTTCGTCATCAACGCGATGGCGCCGGCCGAAGTGCAGTCGATCATCGTTGATGAAGACAAGCACTCGATGGACCTGGCGGTCGCCGAAGACCGCCTGGCCCAGGCGATCGGCAAGGGCGGCCAGAATGTGCGCCTGGCCAGCCGACTGACCGGTTGGCAGCTGAACGTGATGACCCAGGACCAGGTCACCGCCAAGTCCGAAGCCGAGCAGACCTCGGCCCGCCAGCTGTTCATGGACAAGCTGGAAGTGGACGAGGAAATCGCCGGCATCCTGGTCAGCGAAGGCTTCGGTACCGTCGAAGAAATCGCTTATGTACCCGTCGGCGAACTGCTGGCGGTGGAAGGCTTCGACGAAGACATCGTCGAAGAACTGCGCGCACGTGCCCGTGACGCGCTGCTCAACGAGGCGCTGGCCGTTGAAGAAGGCCTGGAAGACGGCGTTCCTGCCGACGACCTGCTGGCCCTGGAAGGCATGGACGAGGTTACCGCCTACGCCCTGGCCAGCCATGGCGTGCGCACCGGTGAGGACCTGTCGGACCTGGCTGCCGACGAGGTGGTTGAATTCGGCATCGAGGGGTTGGACCAGGAGCGCGCCGCGGCGCTGATCCTGTCTGCCCGCGCCGAGGAGATCGCCCGATTGGAACGCGGCGAATGAGCCGGCAATGAACAGGGCCCTGAGCCGATCAGGGCGTAGAATCCGCGCTACCTCCACAAACGGGGGGGCGCCCTCAAGATCATAGGATCCGAATGTCGCAGCAAACCACCATCCGCAAGCTTGCCGAACTGGTCAATACACCGGTTGAAAAACTGCTGGAACAGCTGGCGGGTGCCGGCATGAAGTTCAGCGGTCCCGAACAGGTCGTGACCAGCACCGAGAAGGTGAAGCTCCTGGGCTTCCTTCGTCGTGCCCACGGCAAGCCCGAGCAGGCCGTCGAAGAAGCCACCGAGGCTTCCAAGAAGATCACCCTGAACCGCCGCAAGCACCAGGAAGTGACGGTGAACGCGGGTCGCAGCAAGACCACCGTGAACGTGGAAGTGCGCCAGAAGCGCACCTACGACAAGGCGGCCGCGCGCATGACCCCGGATGAGGAGCGCGCCGACATCCTGCGCAAGCTGGAGGAATCCCGCCAGCGCAATCTTGATGAACAGGCAGCGTTGGCGGAGAAGGACCGCCTGCGCGATGAAGCCATCGTGCGCAAGCGCGAGGAAGAAGTTGCCGCCAAGGAACGCGCCGAGGCCGAGAAGAAGGCCGCTGAAGAAGCCGCCATCGCCGCCAAGGCCGCCGAAGCCGCTGCTGCCAGCCGTCCGGCTGCCGCGCGTCCGGCTGCCGATGCCGCGCCGGCCGCAGCGCGTGCCGCGCGTCCGCCGGCTGGTGGCCCGTCCGCGCCGCCGCGTGGCGCCGCACCGCCGCGTTCGGATGACCGCAACAACCGCAGTCCGGCCCGTACCGACCGTCCGGGTGGCGATCGTTTCGCCGGCCAGATGCACCTGTCCGCCGCCGACCGTGCGCGCCGTGGCAACAGCAACAACAACAACAACCGTGGCCGTCCGGGCAGCCGTCCGCAGCCGGGTCGTCGCGACAGCCGCGGCAGCCAGAACAGTGGTCCGCACGCCTTCGAGCGGCCGACGGCGCCGGTCGTGCGTGAAGTGGCGATCGGCGACAGCATCACCGTCGCCGACCTGGCCGCCAAGCTGGCCCTGAAGGGCGGCGAAGTGGTCAAGGCGCTGTTCAAGATGGGCGTCATGGCGACCATCACCATGAGCATCGACCACGACACCGCGGCACTGGTGACCGAAGAGCTCGGCCACGTCGTGGTCCGCGCTGGCAATGACGACGTCGAAGAGGCACTGCTGGCCGCTACCGGTGAAGAGCGCGGCGAAGCCGTCCCGCGTCCGCCGGTGGTCACCATCATGGGCCACGTCGACCACGGCAAGACCTCGCTGCTGGATTACATCCGCCGCACCAAGGTCGCCACCGGCGAAGCGGGTGGCATCACCCAGCACATCGGTGCGTACCACGTGGAAACGCCGAAGGGCGTGATCAGCTTCCTGGATACCCCGGGCCATGCTGCCTTCACCTCGATGCGTGCCCGCGGCGCCAAGCTGACCGACATCGTGGTGCTGGTGGTGGCTGCCGATGACGGCGTCATGCCGCAGACCAAGGAAGCGATCCAGCACGCGCGTTCGGCGAACGTGCCGCTGATCGTGGCGATCAACAAGATCGACAAGTCCGGTGCCGACCCGATGCGCGTGAAGAACGAACTGCTCACCGAGCAGGTCGTCTCCGAAGACTTCGGTGGTGACATCCAGATGGTGGAAATCTCGGCCAAGGCCGGTCTCGGCATCGACGACCTGCTGGAAGCCATTTCCGTGCAGGCCGAACTGCTGGAACTGAAGGCCGTGGCCGACGGCCGCGCCAGCGGCGTGGTCATCGAATCCTCGCTGGACAAGGGCCGTGGCCCGGTCGCGACGGTGCTGGTGCAGCAGGGCTCGCTGAAGAAGGGCGACTACCTGGTGTGCGGCATCCAGTACGGCCGCGTGCGTGCGCTGTTCGACGAAACCGGCAAGCAGCCGGACCAGGCCGGTCCGTCGATTCCGGTGCAGGTGCTGGGTCTGTCCGGCGTGCCGGAAGCAGGCGATGATTTCGTGGTGGTCGAAGACGAGCGCCTGGCCAAGGACGTGGCGCAGCAGCGCGAAACCAAGCGCCGTGAATCGCGCCTGGTGCAGTCTGCCGGCAGCCGCATGGAAGACATCATGGCCACGCTCGGCAAGGGCGAGGGCCAGCAGGTCCTCAACCTGGTCATCAAGGCCGACGTGCAGGGTTCGGTGCAGGCGCTCAGCCAGGCGCTGGTCGGTCTGTCCAACGACGATATCCGCATCAATGTGATCCACTCCGGCGTGGGCGGCATCACCGAATCGGACGCCAACTCGGCGGTCGCTTCGAAGGCCACCGTGATCGGCTTCAACGTGCGTGCGGATGCTTCGGCCCGTCGCATCATTGAATCCAACGGCGTGGACCTGCGTTACTTCTCGATCATCTATGACGTGATCGACCAGGTGAAGCAGGTGGCTTCCGGTCTGCTGGGCGTGGAGATCCGCGAAGAGATCATCGGTATCGCCGATGTCCGCGACGTCTTCCGCAGCTCGAAGTTCGGCGCTGTCGCCGGCTGCATGATCGTGGAAGGCATCGTCAAGCGGAACAAGCCGATCCGCGTGCTCCGCGACAGCGTCGTGGTGTTCGAGGGCGAGCTGGAATCGCTGCGTCGCTTCAAGGAAAACGTCGACGAAGTCCGCAATGGTACCGAGTGCGGTATCGGCGTGAAGGCGTACAACGACGTCAAGCCGGGTGACCAGATCGAGTGCTTCGAGCGTATCGAAGTGCCGCGCACCCTGTAAGGCTGCAAGGGACCGGGCCGAAAGGCCCGGTCCTGCTTCAAGGCATCACCGTGTACCGTGTCACCCCCCAAATAAAAGAGCCCTGCCGCGTGCCCAAGACTTTCCATCGAACCGACCGTGTTTCCGCCCAGATCCGCCGCGAACTTGGCACCCTGGTGCACAACGCCGTGCGCGAACACGGGCTGCCCTCGGTCAGCGTGTCCGATGTGGAAATCACCCGCGACATGTCCCATGCCAAGATCTTCGTGACCGCGCTGATGGCCGAGCGCTCCGAAGAAGCGATGAAGGGCCTGAAGGAACTGGCCTGGCACCTGCGCATGGAGCTGGCGCGTGCGATGAAGCTGCGCCATGTGCCCGAGCTGCATTTCCATTACGACGATTCGGTCGATCGCGGTGAGCGAATCGACAACCTGCTGCGTGAACTGCCCGACACCGTCGCGGCGGAAAAGAAGCGCGAAAGCGACGAAGAATGATCCCCGCGCGGCGCTGAGCCTTGCTCGGTGACTGCGCAGCCGTTCCCGGATCATGACCGCCGAGCGTGGCTCGGCGCTACCGAAGTTGGCGTTCCCCGATGAAACCCCGCATTCAATTCCGTCGCCTGGACGGCATCCTGCTGCTCGACAAGCCCAGCGGCATGAGCTCCAACGCGGCCCTGCAGGTCGCCCGTCGCCTGTTCCGTGCGGAAAAGGGCGGCCACACCGGCAGCCTGGATCCGCTGGCCACCGGCCTGCTGCCGCTGTGTTTCGGCGAGGCCACCAAGATCGCCGGTCTGCTGCTCGGCTCGGCCAAGGCCTACGACGCGGACATCGTGCTTGGCCAGACCACTGACACCGATGACGCCGAAGGCCAGGTGCTGCTGCAGCGCCCGGTACCGCAGATCAGTGCCGATATGCTGCAGGCCGCGCTTGCCGCGCAGACCGGCCATATCCGCCAGCGTGCCCCGATCTATTCCGCGCTCAAGCAGGGCGGTGAACCGCTGTATGTGAAGGCGCGTCGCGGCGATGCCATCGAAGCGCCCGAGCGCGAGGTGGAAGTGCGCTCCATCGAGGTACTGGAGCAGCAGCCGGATCGCCTGCGGCTGCGCGTGACCTGTGGGTCCGGCACGTATATCCGCAGCATCGCCCGCGACCTCGGCGAGGCGCTGGGCTGCGGTGCGCACATCAGTGCACTGCGTCGCCTTTGGGTGGAGCCGTTCGCTGAACCGGCGATGGTCACCCTCGACCAGCTGCGCAGCCTGGCCGATTCCGGTGATGAAACCGGCATGGATTCCCTGTTGCTGCCGCTTTCGGCTGGCTTGGTGGACTATCCCCGGGTCGACCTGGATGAACAGCAGGCGGCACGCTTCTGCCTGGGCCAGCGCCAGCGCGATACCCGCTGGCCGCAAGGCCTGGTGGTGGTGCATGGCGCCGATGGCGCGGCCTGCGGGCTGGGTCAGGTCGATGAAAGCGGCCTGCTGGCGTCCCAGCGACGCTTCAATCTGTGACATTCCCCGGGGCCATTCAGTCCCGGACCTTGTTCCGGGAGGGCGCTCCCGTTACAATTTTGCGGCCCTTTCACGGGCAACCTGCGTCGTGCAGGATCATCATCAGCCTACGGCGAGCCAAGCGGTGCGTGAACACGTTCCTGCTGGCCCCGCATCAGAAGAGAAAAGAAAATGTCGATCGACACCCAGAAGGTTATTGAAGACAACAAGCGCAGCGCCGCCGACACCGGCTCCCCGGAAGTCCAGGTCGCCCTGCTGACCGCCCGCATCGAACTGCTGACCGGCCACTTCAAGACCCACAAGAAGGATCACCACAGCCGTCGTGGCCTGCTGCAGATGGTCAACCGTCGCCGCAGCCTGCTTGACTACCTGAAGAAGAAAGACGTGACCCGCTACAAGGGTCTGATCGAAAAGCTTGGCCTGCGTCGCTAAGCAACGAATCCTCCGCGGCGCAGCGATGCGCCGCGGTTTTGTTTTGTAGCACCGTAATACCCATCGCATTCAGACCGGAACGACCGGTCACCCGCAGGCGGCACGGGTCGCCGACGGTCCATTCGCAGACAGCATCCCAAGGACACCCTCCGTGGCAAAAATCACCAAAACCTTCCAGTACGGCAAACACACCGTCACGCTTGAGACCGGCGAAATCGCCCGCCAGGCCGGCGGTGCCGTCATCGTCAAGTTCGACGATACCGTGCTGCTGGTCTCCGCCGTTGCCGCAAAGAGCGCGCGTGAGGGCCAGGACTTCTTCCCCCTGACCTGTGACTACCAGGAGAAGTTCTACGCCGGTGGCCGTATCCCGGGTGGCTTCTTCAAGCGTGAAGGCCGTGCGACCGAGAAAGAGACGCTGATTTCGCGCCTGATCGATCGCCCGATCCGTCCGCTGTTCCCGGAAGACTACAAGAACGAAGTGCAGATCATCGCCACGGTGATGTCGCTGAACCCGGACATCGACGGCGACATCGCCGCGCTGATCGGTGCCTCGGCCGCGCTGTCGCTGGCCGGTACCCCGTTCAAGGGCCCGATCGCCGCTGCCAAGGTCGGTTACAAGAACGGTGAGTACATCCTCAACCCGACCGTGACCGAACTGAAGGATTCGGAGCTGGAACTGGTTGTCGCCGGTACCGCCAATGCCGTGCTGATGGTGGAATCCGAAGCCGCGCTGCTGTCCGAAGAAGTGATGCTGGGCGCCGTGACCTTCGGTCACCGCGAAATGCAGAAGGTCATCAACGCGATCAACGAGCTGACCGTGGAAGCCGGCACCAAGCCGTCGACCTGGGTCGCCCCGGCCAAGAACGACGTGCTGATCAGCGCCCTGCAGGAAGCCATCGGCCCGCGCCTGGGCGAAGCCTTCCAGGTGCGCGACAAGCTGCAGCGCCGTGACGCCATCTCGGCGATCAAGAAGGACGTGGTCGAGTCGCTGGCTGGCCGCGTGGCCGCTGAAGGCTGGAACCCGGCCGAGCTGTCGAAGGAATTCGGCGAGCTGGAATACAGCACCATGCGCAACTCGGTGCTGGACACCAAGGTCCGCATCGACGGCCGTGCGCTGGACACCGTCCGCCCGATCGCCGTGAAGACCGGCATCCTGCCGCGCGTGCACGGTTCCTCGCTGTTCACCCGCGGTGAAACGCAGGCCATCGTGACCATCACGCTGGGCACCGCCCGCGACGGTCAGGTGATCGACGCCGTGTCCGGTGAGTACAAGGACAACTTCCTGTTCCATTACAACTTCCCCCCCTATTCGGTGGGTGAGACCGGCCGCATGATGGGCCCGAAGCGTCGCGAAATCGGCCACGGCCGTCTCGCCAAGCGCGGCGTGCTCGCCGTGATGCCGTCGCTGGAATCCTTCCCGTACACCATCCGCGTGGTGTCGGAAATCACCGAATCCAACGGCTCCTCGTCGATGGCCTCGGTCTGCGGTTCCTCGCTGGCCCTGATGGACGCCGGCGTGCCGGTGAAGTCGCCGGTCGCCGGTATCGCCATGGGTCTGGTCAAGGAAGGCGAGCGCTTCGTCGTCCTGTCCGATATCCTGGGTGACGAAGATCACCTGGGCGACATGGACTTCAAGGTGGCCGGTACCGCTGAGGGCATCTCCGCCCTGCAGATGGACATCAAGATCGAAGGCATCACCGAAGAGATCATGAAGCAGGCACTGCAGCAGGCCAAGGCCGGCCGTCTGCACATCCTGGGCGAGATGGCCCACGGCCTGACCGCACCGCGCCAGGAGCTGTCGGACTACGCGCCGCGCCTGCTGACCATCAAGATCCACCCGGACAAGATCCGCGAAGTGATCGGCAAGGGT
The DNA here is from genome assembly GCF_032054965.1 of Stenotrophomonas chelatiphaga. NCBI lineage: Bacteria > Pseudomonadati > Pseudomonadota > Gammaproteobacteria > Lysobacterales > Lysobacteraceae > Stenotrophomonas > Stenotrophomonas chelatiphaga. The sequence continues at coordinate 105,737 of NZ_DAMBRS010000009.1, forward strand.
GGTTCCACCATCCAGGCCATCACCAAGGAAACCGGCACCCAGATCGACATCCAGGATGACGGCACCATCGTCATCGCTTCGGTCAATGCCATCGCTGCGCAGGCTGCCAAGGCCCGCATCGAACAGATCACCTCGGACGTCGAGCCGGGCCGCATCTACGAAGGCAAGGTCGCCAAGATCATGGACTTCGGCGCCTTCGTCACCATCCTGCCGGGCAAGGATGGCCTGGTGCACGTGTCGCAGATCTCCAGCGACCGCGTCGAGAAGGTCGGCGACGTGCTGAAGGAAGGCGATGTGGTCAAGGTCAAGGTGCTGGAGGTCGACAAGCAGGGCCGTATCCGCCTGTCGATGAAGGCCGTCGAAGAAGGCGAGGGCGTGTCTGCCGAGTAATCGGTCGCCATCCTTCTGCTGGAATGAAAAAGCGGGCTTCGGCCCGCTTTTTCTTTGCCTGTCGCCTGGCGTGGAACGCAGCGCCTGTCCGGCTCGCGTATCTGGCAATGCAGGAAGTGCGCAGCGGCCTGGTTGGCGATTCATCTGCGCCCGCCGCAATTGCAGCAGGCAGCAGATAGCGTGGGCGGCCGGTATCTGCCTGCTTGAGCAGGGCGTGGGAATGGACGGGATGGGGTGCTTGCCGGGCAATAGTGCCGGGCAGCGGTGCCGGGTCAGGGCGGGGCGTCGTCTTCGTCAATGCCGCGCCACCATGCGCGGCCCTGGGCCGGTAGCGGCAGCTCGTTATCGCATGCGCTGACCGACGCCACGCGGCGGCCAACTCCCGCCGCCGCCCAGTCACCCAGCAGGCGCATCACCGCGGTCCGTCCCTGTGCGCCGATGCCGAGACTGCGCTCGGGGTGCCAGTCATCGTTGCCGGCCTCCTCCAGGTCGGCATCGTCGCGTTCGTGGGTGTGCGGCGCGCCGTAGCTGCAGCGCAGGCACAGGTGGCGGACCGACAGGGTCCAGTCTTCCACGTAGCCGATACCGGGCAGGGTGGCCTGCTGCAGCTGCTCAAGCGCATCGGCGTCCGGGCACTGGATGAACACCGCGAAGGTGCGATGATCGGAGCGTTCCAGAACCTGCAGCGCATTGAACACCGGTACGTCTGCCTCGCCCGACCAGCGCGTGCCGGTGGATGCGCCATCATGCAGCACGATGTCGGCGAAGCGATGGCCGGATTCCGGCAGCGGGACATTCAACAGCCGGGCACGAACCGGATCGATGCGCTGGACGAAGACGGTTTCTCCATCGGCCCACGGGTTGAGGCGCACGCAGGCAATGCCGAAATCCGCATTGATCGGACCATCGCCGGCAGGAATATCGATGCCGCAGCGGGCCCATTGACGCCGCGCCTGTTCCCAATCGCCGCACCCGGTCGCGGCGATGGCGGCATTCCATGCACTGGCAGGGTCGAAGTCGGACTCCAGGGCCTGCGCACGCAGGTTGTGCTGCAGCGATGCACTCCAGTCGCGCAGATACTTGTTGGCCAGCCCGCGCATGTAATGCAGGGCGCCGTCATCGGGATGCTGCGCGGCCAGGCGGGCGAACGCAGCGTCGGCAGCGTGCAGTTCGCCTGCGTCGAACAGCGCATGGGCGTGTTCGCGCAACGTGCCGGCGGTACCGTCGCCCGGATCCGGTGAGGAACTCACCGCGGATCGGCCCAGACGCTGTTCGGTTCGCCATCGCGGGCGCGGCGCGTGGTGGCCCGCGCCACGACGGCCAAACCGACCGCCATCGCCAGTGCCACCGCATCCACCCAGAACAGCGCCCAGTGACCGTGGCCGGCGCTGCTCCACCACCACCAGCCACTCAGCGCGCCATGTGCCAGCGGCACCAGTGCGGTGACCACGGCGGCCGCCCAGAGCAGCTCGCGCGCGGCCTGCGCCGGTCGACGCAGCGCGGCCCATGCGGCGCACGCGCCCCAGGTCAGGAAGCATACCCAGCGGATGCCTGCATCCACCGCTTGCGGTGCCACGCGTTCCAGCACCTGTGCGGCGACGAAAGCGGCCGAGATCGCCACCACCAGGCCGATGCAGACCCCGACCGTGGCACGTGCCATGTTGACCTGCGCGCGGCCCTGTTCGAGCTGCCTGCGCTTGCGCCGCGATTCAATCCACAACAGGTTGCCGGAGTAGAACAGGAAGGCGCCGCCGAGGCCCAGCAGGAAGTACAGCCAGGCCACCACGCCGTTGCCGAACTCACCGAAGTGCAGCGCATAGGCCGCGCTCAGGGTGGCGTGGTTGGCATCGCGGCGGCCCGGCAACTGGCTGGCCAGCAGGCGGCCGCTGGCGACATCGAAGGCGACTGCGCCGGCCGGCCCCAGCGTGCCTTCGGATTCGCCGGTGATCTCGATCGTGGCGTTGGCGTCGCCGGCATTGGCCAGTTTCAGGTAGGCCGGCTCGAAGCCCTGCACGCCCTGGTCGCGGGCCACCTGCAGCGAACGTGCATGCAGGTCGGCCAGGTTCACCGCGGTGCCCGGCGCGCCGCTGGCCGCACGCACCGGCGCGGTGTCCATCGCCGCCGGCACCGCCTGCAGCAGCTTGCCGTCGTAGATCAGCGGGTTGAGCAGGGCCATCTGCAGGAACACCAGGCACAGCAGTGCGCCGGTGACCGCGAACATCAGGTGGAAGGGCAGGCTGAGCACGCCGATGACGTTGTGCGCGTCCTGCCAGAACTGTTTCAGGTTGCGGCCCGGGCGCAGCGCGAACAGGTCGCCGGCCAACTTCGGCAGGTGGATCACCAGCCCGCTGAGCAGCGCCACGCCGTACAGCAGGCTGACGATGCCCATCAGGTAGATGCCGGCCACCGGCAGGCCCAGCGTGTAATGCAGTTCATTGACCAGTTCGGCCAGGCCGGTCTGCGGCGGGGTGACGCTGCCGTCGTAGTGGTCCAGCCAGGCGTATTGCCAGATCCCCTTGGCGTCCTGCCAGTAGGCGATCGGCTGCGGATGGTCGCCGCCGGGGAAGGTCATGCCCATGTGCGCGCGCGCGGCGGGATGCCGCTCCAGCACGCCGTCGAGCAGGCGCTGCGCGTCGGCCAGGGTCGCCGCGGGCTGGTCCACCGATGCCGGCGTCTGCCACAGCGGGATGTCGTGGTGGAACACCGTCAGCGCGCCGGCGTAGAAGGCCACGAACAGCGCGAAGCCGGCCACCAGGCCGACCCAGGTATGCAGCGTGGTGAAGGTGCGCAGGGTCTGCGAGCTGAACTTCATGCGGTGATTCTCATTGCACCGCGCCGGTCAGGCGCAGCAGCCATAACAACAGGAAGCCGCCGGCGGCGCAGGCGCTCATCACGATCCAGGCGCGCGTCCCGCTGCGGAAGCTGAAGGCCCACACCGCCGCCAGCATCCACAGCGGAATGAAGGCGATCAGGCTGGGTACCAGCGCGGTGGCCCACGGGCCCGGCGGCAACCACGCCGCCAGCCCGGTGACTGCCGCGGCCACGAACAGGCCGGCGATGAGTCCGGCAAACGCGCGCGGCCACATCAGCGCGGCTTCCTGGCAGGCAACGCGGCCGGACGGTGCCAGGCGGCCAGGCTGGGCAGCAGCATGGCGGTGGCCATCCACACGCACAGGGCGACCACCAGCCCCGCGCCGACACCCAGGTTGGCCATCCACAGCCACAGCCCGGCCACGGCGGCCACGGTGCCGATCTCGCGGCCCAGGCGGCCGGCGCGGTGCAGGCGCGGCCAGCGGCAGTGCGGGGAGGCGGCATAGAACGCCAGCGAAGACAGCGCGGTGGCCAGCAGCGCCAGCGAGCAGAAGCCCAGCGAGGACAGTCCGATGGTGGGTACCTGCATCAGCGTGCAGCTCCGGCCGGGCATGACGTGGAACGACGAACGGAAAGCGGGGTCATCGGGAATCCGGAGGGCAGGGAGGCAACACAACGCACGCGTATGGTAATCATTGACTTTTACGTGATCCAGTATCCGCTATTCAGGCGGCTGCCTGCGCTGCGCTTGGGCTTTGTGCCGCGCTGGTTTAAGATCGACCACAGCCAACCCACTGGATCCAGGTGGCCCGCGCCAAGCGCCGGCCGAGCGTGTGACATGAGCACTACCATCACCCCCTGCTGACCTGCACCCGAAGGCCCCCCTCCAGGCGCCGTCGTGGCGCTTTTTTATTGCCCGGGCCTGGCCCGGATCCGCATTCCAGCCCGCCGCGCGGGCACAGCATGAAGCCATCCTGATGATCACGATCACCCTTCCCGACGGCAGCCGCCGCGAATTCGAACATCCCGTCAGCGTCATGGAGGTGGCCCAGTCGATCGGCGCCGGCCTGGCCAAGGCCACCATCGCCGGTTCGGTCGATGGCGTGCTGGTCGATGCCAGTGACGTGATCGCCAAGGACGCGACCCTGCGCATCATCACCGCCAAGGACGAGGAGGGCGTGGAGATCATCCGTCACTCCAGCGCGCACCTGGTCGGTCATGCCGTGAAGCAGCTGTATCCGGATGCCAAGATGGTGATCGGGCCGGTCATCGCCGAAGGCTTCTATTACGACATCCAGTCCGAGCGTCCGTTCACCCCGGATGACCTGGCGGCGATCGAAAAGCGCATGGGCGAGCTGATCGCGCAGGACTACGACGTGGTCAAGAAGGTCACCCCGCGCGCCGAAGTCGTGGAGATCTTCAAGGCCCGTGGCGAGGACTACAAGCTGCGCCTGATCGAGGACATGGCCGACGACATCCAGGCGATGGGCATGTACTACCACCAGGAATACGTGGACATGTGCCGTGGCCCGCACGTGCCGAACACGCGCTTCCTGAAGGCCTTCAAGCTGACCCGCATTTCCGGCGCCTATTGGCGCGGCGATGCGCAGAACGAGCAGCTGCAGCGCATCTACGGCACCGCCTGGGCCGACAAGAAGCAGCTCGATGCGTACATCAAGCGCATCGAAGAAGCGGAGATGCGCGACCACCGTCGCATCGGCAAGCAGCAGGACCTGTTCCACCTGCAGGAAGAGGCCCCGGGCCTGGTGTTCTGGCACCCGAAGGGCTGGGCGCTGTGGCAGGTGGTCGAGCAGTACATGCGCAAGGTGTACCGCAGCACCGGCTACGGCGAAGTGCGCTGCCCGCAGATCCTGGACGTGTCGCTGTGGCAGAAATCGGGCCACTGGGACAACTACCAGGACGCGATGTTCTTCACCGAGTCGGAGAAGCGTACCTACGCGCTCAAGCCGATGAATTGCCCGGGTCACGTGCAGGTGTTCAACCAGGGGCTGCACAGCTACCGCGATCTGCCGATCCGCTACGGTGAGTTCGGCGCCTGCCACCGCAACGAGCCCTCCGGCGCGCTGCACGGCATCCTCCGCGTGCGTGGCTTCACCCAGGACGACGGTCACGTGTTCTGTACCGAAGACCAGGTCGAGGCGGAAGTGACCGCCTTCCACCAGCAGGCGCTGGCGGTGTACCAGCACTTCGGCTTCGAAGAGATCCAGATCAAGATCGCGCTGCGCCCGGAATCGCGCCTGGGCGATGACGCGACCTGGGACAAGGCCGAAGGCGCGCTGCGCTCGGCGCTGTCCAGCTGCGGCGTGGAGTGGCAGGAACTGCCGGGCGAGGGCGCCTTCTACGGCCCGAAGATCGAATACCACCTGAAGGATGCCATCGGCCGTACGTGGCAGCTGGGCACCATGCAGGTCGATTTCATGATGCCCGGCCGCCTTGGCGCCGAGTACGTGGATGAGAACAGCCAGAAGAAGCACCCGGTGATGCTGCACCGGGCGATCGTCGGTTCGATGGAGCGTTTCATCGGCATCCTGATCGAACACCACGCCGGCCAGTTCCCGGCCTGGCTGGCGCCGACCCAGGTGGTGGTGGCCAACATCACCGATGCCCAGGCTGAATACGTGAGCGAGGTTCGCAAATCCCTTGCGGATCAAGGCTTCCGGGTGGTCGCCGATTTGCGTAATGAGAAGATCGGTTATAAGATTCGCGAGCACACGCTTCAGCGCGTGCCGTACCTGCTGGTCATTGGTGACCGCGAAAAGGAAAACGGCGCCGTGGCGGTGCGTACGCGTTCCGGCGAGGACCTGGGCAGCATGAGTCTCCAGGCCTTCATTGAACGGCTGCAGGCCGAGGGCGCGTAATCAAAGGTCCGGTCCGTGTGCAATGGCGCGCGGGCCGGTTCGATACCCTTGGGAGATTGCAATATCAGTACCCCTGACAATAAACAGAATCGCAAGAATCAGGAAATCCGTGTGCCGCGCGTACGCGTGATCGGCAGCGACGGCGAAATGATCGGCGTGCTGACGCGCGACGAAGCCTTGGCGATGGCCGAGGAAGAAGGCCTGGACCTGGTTGAAATCCAGCCGCAGGCGGATCCGCCGGTGTGCAAGGTGATGGACTTCGGCAAGTTCAAGTTCGAAGCCCAGAAGAAAGCCAGCGAAGCCAAGAAGAAGAGCAAGCAGGTCGAGATCAAGGAAGTGAAGTTCCGTCCGGTCACGGACGAGGGCGACTACCAGATCAAGCTGCGCAAGATGCGCGGTTTCCTCGAAGAGGGCGACAAGATCAAGGTCAACATCCGCTTCCGTGGCCGTGAAATGAGCCACCAGGAACTGGGTCGCGAGATGGCCAACCGGATCGAGACCGATCTGGGCGAGGACATCGTGATCGAATCCCGTCCGCGCCTGGAAGGCCGCCAGATGGTGATGATGATTGCTCCGAAGAAGAAGACATAAGGCCGCACGGGCTGCCCTTCGCGGGCGCCTGGCAGCTGAATGCAACGGGAGGAGGGCGCCGATGGCGCCTTTCTGCTTTTCCGGCCACCGGCCACCGGCGTGACGTGCCGGGCGTTGCCCAAGGCCCATTTCCCCTGTATGATTGCCGGCTCGACCCATCAGGAGGGGTCGTACGCGGATCATGGCAGGACGGAAAGAGTGGCCCAGGCCACCGCCAGATCAGTCAGAAACCAGGGTCAAATCCCATCAAGGACATAGCAATGCCCAAGATCAAGACCAACCGGGCGGCGGCCAAGCGTTTCCGCAAGACCGCCTCGGGCAAGTACAAGTGCGGCCACGCCAACCGTAGCCACATCCTCACGAAGAAAGCGACCAAGCGTAAGCGTAACCTGCGTCAGACGAATCACGTCCGCGCAGAAGACGCCGGCCGTCTGGACCGCATGCTCCCTTACCTCTGAGGAATTAACACATGGCACGAGTAAAGCGTGGCGTACAGGCGCGTCGCCGCCACAAGAAAATCCTGACTCTGGCGAAGGGCTACTACAATGCCCGTCGCAAGGTCTTCCGCGTTGCCAAGCAGGCCGTCATCAAGGCCCAGCAGTACGCGTACATCGGTCGTAAGCAGAAGAAGCGTAATTTCCGCTCGCTGTGGATCACCCGTATCAATGCCGCGGCCCGCATCAATGGCCTGAGCTACAGCCGTTTCATGAACGGCCTGCTGAAGGCTGGCATCACCCTGGACCGCAAGGTGCTGGCAGACATCGCCGTGCACGACGCGGCCGGTTTTGCCGCGCTGGCTGAAAAGGCCAAGGGCGCTCTGGCGGCATAAGTCCTCCTCGGTCGTTGCCGTTGACGCAACGCCCGCAGGTAAGGCAATGCATGGGGAAGGGCGCAAGTCCTTCCCCATTCTTTTTTGTGCGGTGGCCAGCGCAGCGCGCGGCGGCCGGACAGCGGTGGCGACGGGGGTCGGCCCTTCGCGCATCGCGAGGGCATATCCGACCCGAGGTTCCGGCACCCCATGAGTGACATCCAATCCCTGACCGCCCAGGCACTGGCCGATGTGGCTGCCGCCCAGAGCCCCGATGCGCTGGAACAGCTGCGCGTGGCCCTGCTGGGCAAGAGTGGCAGCATCACCTCGCAGCTGAAGCAGCTTGGCGCCTTGCCGGCCGACGAGCGCAAGGCCGCCGGCGAAGCCATCAACCGCGCGCGCGACACGCTGACCACTGCGCTGGCCGAGCGCAAGGCCGTGCTCGAAGACGCCGCCCTGGATGCGCGCCTGTCCGCTGAAGCCATCGACATCACCCTGCCGGGTCGTCGTGGGGGCCGCGGTGGACTGCACCCGGTGACCCGGACGCTGGAGCGCATCACCGAAATCTTCGGTCGCCTGGGCTATGAGTTGTCCGAAGGCCCGGAAATCGAAGACGACTGGCACAACTTCGAAGCGCTGAACTTCCCGCCGCACCATCCGGCGCGCGCGATGCACGACACCTTCTACTTCGGCGATGGCCGCCTGCTGCGCACGCATACCTCCGGGGTGCAGGTGCGCTACATGGGCGAGCACGCACCGCCGCTGCGCATGATCGCCGCCGGCAAGGTCTACCGCAGCGACAGCGACCAGACCCATTCGCCGATGTTCCACCAGGTCGAAGGCCTGCTGGTGGACGAGCACTCCACCTTCGCCGATCTCAAGGGCACCCTGTCCGAGTTCGTGCGTGCGTTCTTCGAGCGCGATTTCGAGATGCGTTTCCGTCCCAGCTACTTCCCCTTCGTTGAACCCGGCGCGGAAGTGGACATCGCCTGGCAGCAGCCCGATGGCAGCACCCGCTGGCTGGAAGTGCTGGGCTGCGGCATGGTGCATCCGAACGTGCTGCGCAGCGTCGGCATCGATCCGGAGCGCTACACCGGCTTCGCCTTCGGCCTGGGCGTGGAGCGGTTCGCGATGCTGCGCTATGGCGTCAACGACCTGCGCGCGTTCTTCGAGAACGACGTGCGCTTCCTGCGCCAGTTCGCGTAAACACTATCGGTAGTGACGACCACTGGTCGTCAACGAGGACGGAACAACATGAAATTCTCCGAAAACTGGCTGCGCAGCCACGTCCCCACCACCGCCTCGCGCGATGAACTCAGCGCCGTGCTGACTGCCATCGGCCTGGAAGTGGAAGAGGTCGACGCACTCGGCGGTGGCCTGGACCACGTGGTGGTCGCGCGCATCGTGGAAGCCGTGCGCCACCCCGAAGCCGACCGCCTGCAGATCTGCCAGGTCGATGCCGGCCGCGGCGAACTGCTGCAGATCGTCTGCGGCGCGCCGAACGCGCGTCCGGGTCTGGTCGCTCCGCTGGCGATGGTCGGTGCGCAGATCGGTGCGTTGAAGATCGGCGCGGCCAAGCTGCGCGGCGTGGACTCCAACGGCATGCTGTGTTCGGCCAAGGAGCTGGGCCTGGATTCCGATGCCTCCGGCCTGTTCGAACTGCCTGATGATGCCCCGGTGGGGCAGGGGCTGGTCGAGTACCTCGGCCTGCCCGACGCCAGCATCGAGATCAAGCTGACCCCCAACCGCGCCGACTGCTTCAGCGTGCGTGGCATCGCCTTCGACGTGGCGGCCGCCACCCGCAGCGAGGTGGTGCCGTTCGCCGCCGATGCAGTACCGGCCACCGGCGCCCGCGAACTGGCGATCGAGCTCAATGCCGGTGCCGAAGCGCCGCGCTACCTGGGCCGCGTGATCGAAGGGGTCAACGCTGCCGCCAGGACCCCGTTGTGGATGGCCGAACGCCTGCGCCGCAGCGGCGTGCGTCCGGTGTCGCTGCTGGTGGACATCACCCAATACGTGATGCTGGACCTGGGCCAGCCGATGCACGCCTATGACCTCGGCACGCTGAGCGGACCGATCGGCGTGCGCCGTTCGCGCGCGGGCGAAAGCTTGAAGCTGCTCGATGGCCGCGATGCCGCGCTGGACGACAGCTTCCTGGTGGTCACCGATGCCGACCGTCCGGTCGGCCTGGCCGGCCTGATGGGCGGCTTCGACACCCGCGTCACCGATGCCACCACCGATGTATTCCTGGAAGCGGCGCACTTCGCGCCGGCGGCGATCATGGGCCGCGGCCGCAAGCTGGGCCTGCACACCGATGCCGGCCATCGCTTCGAACGTGGCGTGGATCCGGCGCTGCCGCGCGCGGCGATCGAGCACGCGACCGCGCTGGTGCTGGAGCTGGCCGGTGGCACCGCCGCACCGGTGACCGAAGCACTGCGCGCGGAAGACCTGCCGTCGCCGGCGCCGATCGCGCTGCGCCGTGCACGCATCACCCGCGTGCTGGGCATCAGCATCGAAGACGCCGAAGTGGAGCGCATCCTGCGCGCGCTGGGCATGGACGTGGTGGCAGCGGGCGAAGGCTGGCAGGTCACCGCGCCGAGCCGTCGTTTCGATATCGCCATCGAAGAAGACCTGATCGAAGAACTGGCCCGTATCCACGGCTACGAGCAGATCCCGACCACGCTGCCCGGCGGTGCCGCGCGCGTTGCAATGCCCACCGAAACCCGCCTGGAAGAGCTCAGCGTGCGTCGCCAGCTGCTGGCGCGCGAGCTGCAGGAAACCATCAATTTCGCTTTCGTCGATGCGCAGCTGCTGCAGCAGTGGCAGCTGGTCGACGACCTGGTGCCGCTGGCCAATCCGCTGTCGGCCGAACTGGCGGTGATGCGTCCGGCGCTGCTGCCGGGCCTGGTCGCCACGCTGGGCCGCAACGTGGCCCGCCAGGCCGGTCGCGTGCGCCTGTTCGAGATCGGCCGTGCGTTCGCCGCGCAGGCCGGCGAAGGGGCGCCGGCGCCGCTGGAAACCCAGCGCGTGGCCGCCGTGGTGTGTGGTGATGCCGATGCCGAGCAGTGGGGCCTGGCCGCACGCAAGGTGGACTTCCACGACCTGAAGGGCGACCTGGAAGCCCTGGCCGCCGCCAGCGGTGCCGAGCTGACCTTCAAGCCCTCGGCGCAGCCGTACGGGCACCCGGCGCGTTCGGCCGATGTGTACCGCGGCGAGGTGCGCCTGGGCTGGATCGGCCAGATCCACCCGCGCCTGGCCAAGGCGATGGACATCGATATGGACGTGTATGCGCTGGAGCTCGACCTGGCGCCGTTGGCCGCCCGTGAACTGCCGCGTGCCAGCGAGCTGTCGCGGTTCCCGGCCGTGCGCCGCGACCTGGCCGTGCTGGCCCCCGATGCGGTCGCCTGGACCGATCTGGCGGCCACCGTCAGGCTGGCCGCCGGGCCGCTGCTGCGCGAGCTGAACCTGTTCGACCGGTACGTCGGGCAGGGGGTCGAGCCGGGCTTCAAGAGTCTCGCTATGGGCTTGATTTTGCAGGACAAGTCGCGCACTCTGACGGACCGCGACGTGGACGCGGTGGTGACCGAGGTGGTCGCCGCCATCGAGCGTGAACACCACGCCCGGATCCGCGGTTGAGCGGGCAGCACCCAGGGGTAAGCAGGCGATGGCACTGACCAAGGCTGAAATGGCCGAAAAACTGTTCGACGAAGTCGGCTTGAACAAGCGTGAAGCCAAGGAATTCGTCGACGCGTTCTTCGATGTGCTGCGTGAAGCATTGCAACATGGACGTCAGGTAAAGCTGTCCGGCTTTGGCAACTTCGACCTGCGGCGCAAGAACCAGCGCCCGGGTCGCAACCCGAAGACCGGTGAGGAAATTCCGATTTCCGCCCGCACGGTAGTCACCTTCCGTCCGGGCCAGAAGCTCAAGGAAAGGGTGGAAGCGTATGCTGGATCCGGGCAGTAACAGAGAGCTTCCGCCGATACCGGCAAAGCGCTACTTCACCATCGGTGAGGTCAGTGAACTGTGCGACGTGAAGCCGCACGTGCTGCGCTACTGGGAAACCGAGTTTCCCAGCCTGGAGCCGGCCAAACGCCGCGGCAACCGTCGCTATTACCAGCGCCATGACGTGCTGATGATCCGGCAGATCCGCAGCCTGCTGTACGAACAGGGCTATACGATCGGCGGTGCGCGGTTGCGGCTGGATGGCGCCGATGCGCGTGGCGAAGCCGCGCTCAGTCAGCAGATCATCAAGCAGGTCCGCGTGGAACTGGAAGAAGTGCTGCAACTGCTTCGCCGCTGATTCTTTTTTCGCGTTGATCCGCTATACTTCACGGCCCGCTTCAACGGCGGGGCAACATCGCAGATATTCGGGGCGTAGCGCAGCCTGGTAGCGCATCTGCCTGGGGGGCAGAGGGTCGTCGGTTCGAATCCGGCCGTCCCGACCACTGTGATGAAAGAGGAGGCTCGTGCAGCAATGCGCGGGCCTTTTTTGTGGTTCGAAAACGTGATGGATCATCGGTAGCGCCTAGCCGTGCTCGGCGAGCGCAGCGGCCGGGAAGCAGGAGCATGACGGCCAGCGGCCGTCACTACCGGAGCGGGGCCGTCAGGCGTCCACCATCGCCGCCAGGGCCTCCGCCGCCAACGGTTCGGCGAACAGATACCCCTGCAGCTGGTCGCAGCCCAGTTCGGTCAGCACCTGCCGTTGCTCCATGCTTTCCACGCCTTCGGCGACGGTGGTGTAACCCAGCCCCTTGGCCAGTTCGATGATGGCTTTGGCTTTCAACCGCGCGCCCGGATCATCGGCCAGGTGGTCCACCAGTGATTTGTCCATCTTGATGGTGGAAATCGGCAGTCGCGAAAGGTAGCCGAAGTTGCTGTAACCACTGCCGAAGTCATCGATCGCCACGCGCACGCCCACGCCGGCCAGGCGTGCCAGCTGGTCACCGGCGACGGTATTGGCACGCAGCCATTCGCCCTCGGTGATCTCGATTTCCAGCAGCGACGCCGGCAGGTCACGGGCGGCCAGCTTCTGCAGCAGTCGTTCGGCCATGCCTTCGGTGGACAGGTCCGAAGCGGCCAGGTTGATCGACAGGCACAGCGGTATGCCATCGCGCTGCCACGCCGCCAACTGGTCCAGCGCCGCATCCACCACCCAGCCACTGACCGCCGGCATCAGCGCAGTGCGCTCGAACACCGGAATGAACTCGGCCGGCCCGACCGGACCCAGCCGCGGATGGTTCCAGCGGATCAATGCTTCGGCGGACACCACCTTGCCGGTCAGGGTGTCCACGCGGGGCTGGAACAGCAGGTAGAACTCTTCGCGGCGCAGTCCACGTTCGGCATCGGCGGCCAGCCGGTAGCCACGCCGCAGCAGTTCATCGCGGCGCTCGGAATACCAGCAGAAATCCTTGCGCGTGCTGATCGCCGCCTGCACGCCGACCAGCAGCTTGCGCAGCACGTCGTTGCTGCTGTCGGTGGTGGGATCGAAAGCGCAGATGCCGGCGTGGAACTGCGGCGACATCGGTACCGCGGCGGCCATCACCGGGCGGATGATGCGCTGCTTCAGCTCCAGCAGCAGGGCTTCGACGTCGTCCTGCGTCGGCAGGTCGATTAGAAAAGCGAAGCGGCTGACGCCGACATGGTAGACATCGGTGATGTCTTCCAGCGCTACGCGCAGGCGGACGCCGGAACGATGCAGCATCGCTTCCAGTGGCGGCATGCCCAGCGCCTGGCCGGCTTCGTCCAGCCGCGGCACGTCCAGTACGTCCAGCATCACCGCGTACATCGTGCCTGCGCTGGCGCGCGCAACCAGGCCGTCGTAATCGATATGGAACTGATGGCGGTTCGACAACCCACTGACCGGGTCCTGGCGACCGGACAGGCGGCGCAGTTCCAGTTGGCTCATCGCCATCGCCGCCAACGTCTTCAGGTGCTGCCGATCGTCTTCGCTCAGATCGCGCGGCGTCGGCCCCATGACGCACACAGCGCCGATGGCGACACCGTTCTTCGCGATCAGCGGTGCGCCGGCGTAGAAGCGCAGGTGCGGAGCGCCACAGACCAGCTCATTGTGTGCGAACCGCGGGTCATCGGCCAGGTCGGGTACGACCATGACGTCCGGCGATGCGATGGTGTAAGAGCAGATCGAAGAGCGGATATCGGTGCCGGTGATCTGCAGGCCAACCTGCGATATGAAGCGCTGCGTATCCACGCCGACGATCGATACGAAGGCGACGGGAGCGTCGAAGGCGAACGCCGCCAGCTGGGTAATGCGGTCCAGTGATGCGCCCGCTGCCGCATCCAGCACCTGCAACGCGCCGACAGCCGTCATTCTTTCCTGGGCTTTCAGTTCCTCTGACAACTGCGTCATGGGCAGAGAGGCTCGGTGCTCACGCGGTGGTAACGAACGACAGAATGCGCCTTTACGCATCAACGTGGTGTCCACGCGCTGATCTGCCGCGTATTCAGCCGAATCGCATGCGCTGCGCGGAGGGCATCGGCAGGAAACGCCATAGCCCGAAGGTGTAACGGCGCTTCACCTCGTCCTCAGGTAAGGTACTTGCCTCGGTAACCCTGCCAACCGCGCCATGGTGCGTCGTTGATGGGTGCCGGATCCAATGCCCCTCCCGGGGGCTCAACCTGAGGGCCGTTTCCCCCCATGAGTATTTCCCAATCCACTGCGGCATCGCCGGTTTCGGAGCGCGCTGCGCTGAAACGCTCGGTGTCCAACACGCTGAAAGGCTCGGCCGGCAACCTGGTCGAGTGGTACGACGTCTACGTTTACTCGGTGTTCGCCAAGTACTTCGAATCGCAGTTCTTCTCGGCCGACGACAAGAACTCCACGATGTACATCTGGGGCATCTTCGCCGCGACCTTCCTGATGCGCCCGATCGGCGCCTGGTACTTCGGTCGCTTCGCCGACCGCTACGGCCGTCGCCTGGCGCTCACCGTGTCGGTCAGCGTGATGGCCGCCTGTTCCTTCCTGATCGCCATCGCACCCACCGCGGCGTCCATCGGCATCTGGGCGGCGGTGATCCTGCTGTTCGCACGCCTGCTGCAGGGCTTTGCCACCGGCGGCGAGTACGGCGCCAGTGCAACCTACATGTCCGAAGCGGCCGTCCCCGGCTGGCGCGGCTTCCTGTCCTCGTTCCACTACGTCACCCTGGTCGGTGGCCATGTGCTGGCGCAGGCCGTGCTGCTGGTGATGCTGCTGTCGTGGGATACCTCGCACGTGTCCGAGTGGGGCTGGCGCGTGGCGTTCGGCATCGGCGGCATTGGTGCGCTGGTGGTGTTCTGGCTGCGTCGCACGATGGATGAATCGCTGAGCGCGGAGTCCATCGAAGCGGCGAAGGACGGCAAGGCCAAGGCCAGCGGTTCGATGCGCGAACTGTTCGTCAACCAGTGGCGTCCGCTGCTGCTGTGCTTCCTGATCACCGCCGGCGGTACGGTGGCGTTCTACACCTACACCATCAACGGCCCGAAGATGATCCAGACCGCCTTCGCCGGCGACGACGTGATCACCGGTACCTGGATCAACCTGGGCGTGCTGACCTTCCTGATGCTGCTGCAGCCGCTGGGCGGACTGCTGTCCGACCGCATCGGCCGCAAGAGCCTGCTGGTGTTCTTCGGTGTGGGTGGCGTGCTGTACACCTGGTACCTGGTCACTGCCTTGCCGCAGCAGACTTCGGCGCTGTCGGCGTTCCTGATCCTGGCGACCGGTTTCGTGATCCTGACCGGCTATACGTCGATCAATGCGGTGGTCAAGGCGGAACTGTTCCCGGCCCACATCCGCGCCCTCGGTGTCGGCCTGGGGTATGCGCTGGCCAACTCGCTGTTCGGCGGCACCGCGCCGCTGCTGTACCAGGGCGCGCTTAAGGCCGGTCGCGTCGATGAGTTCGTCATCTACATCACCGCGGTCATCGCCGTGTCGCTGGTGGTCTACATCTTCTTCCTGAAGAACAAGGGACCGAACTGGCTGGACGGTACCCGCAAGTAATACGCACGTGATGCGTTGAACACGAGGCCCGCGCCGAAAGACGCGGGCCTTTTCATTGCGGCCGTGGAGCGCACCATGCTGACGCGGCCTGCACGCGGCGTGCACTGTGCCGATGCTGGCGTTGCCGCACTCTGGGCGTGTAAGCCAACGCACTGGAGCAGCACCGATGAATACCCCTGGAAAACAGAAACCGTCCTGGCGCCAGAGCCATTACCTGATGATTGCGTTGGCCGTGGTGCTGGTGATCGTAGGAATCACCCTGTTCGCACCGTGGTAAATCACCGGGAACCATAAGCCTGTTCGACGCCCCGTCGGTGCCGACCTTGATCGGTACTGCGGGAGAACAGCCGACGGCAGACGCACTGCACGTCGGCTTCATTCTCAATCGAAATAGGTGGAAATCCCGAGCCCGGCCTGCAGGTCCGGGCTGTCGTTATCCAGCCCGGCATCCACCGATGCATCCAACTGGACCCGATCGGTCCACATCCAGGTCAGCCCGCCACCGGCCACCGATTCCCGCGGTGCTCCGCGCGCCTTGGTCACACCGGCCTCCAGGAAAGCGGACAGGCGCGGCGTGAGGGTCAGCGACACGCTGGGCGACCACACCGTGCTGCGCTCGCCGTCTCCGCGGCTGTGACTGGCATACAGCGCGCCGGTCCATTTCTCGCTGAAGTCGTGTTCATAGCTCCCCGCCAGCGCGTACTGTCGCCCTTCGCTGAACGCTGCATCGCTGCGCGCCACCGTGGCCGACGCCAGCAGTGCCCAACGGTCGGTATCGCGGCTGGTCGGCACTGCCCACTTCAGGGCGAGTTGAGTATCGCCGCCGCCGCGCGTGCGCGTGCTGTCCGTGCCGGGCAGGCGGCTGC
Organism: Stenotrophomonas chelatiphaga; assembly: GCF_032054965.1. Taxonomy (NCBI): domain Bacteria; kingdom Pseudomonadati; phylum Pseudomonadota; class Gammaproteobacteria; order Lysobacterales; family Lysobacteraceae; genus Stenotrophomonas; species Stenotrophomonas chelatiphaga. Next base: position 122,076 of record NZ_DAMBRS010000009.1, read on the forward strand.
GCTGGCGCTGCCAGGGCGAGCCGGACAACTGCACTTCCCAATGTTCAAACAGGCCGGTGCGCAGGGTGACATCGCCGGAGAGCTGCTCGGTGCGAAGCCCATCGGCATCGCGGTCGCGCTCGTAGGAGGGCAGGCCCAACTCCAGTGCCAACGCGCCGCGCGGCACGATTCCGGTGCCCAGGCCGATCCCCGGGCGGTCAAACGACGGCGGTTCGTCGGCCTGCTGGGCCTTCAGCGGGCTGCTGGCGAAGAGAGCGGCACAAACCACCGCGGCCAGGTATGTGCTTCGCATCGGAGCATCCAACAGGAGTTGGGCGGATCATGCGGCTGCGGTGGCCGGCCGGTCAATCGTCCAGCCGGGCGAAGCGCGGCTGGCTGCCGTCCACGCCTTGCACGTGCTCGACGAACATCGCGTAGGGGCGCACCCACAGGCCACCTTCGCCATACAGCGCCCGGTACAGCACCATCGGCTGCTGGGTCTCGCTGCTGCGGACCACGTCCACGACCTCGTACAGGCCGCCCTTGAAGTGGCGGTAGCGGCCGGGTTGCAGGACGGGCAGGGCAGGCAGGTCGGACATGGAACACTCACGCAGGCAGGAAAGCCGGTGATTGTTCAATGCGCCGGGCGCGGCGTCCACCGCCATGTCAGAACAGCGTGGCGCGGATCAGCTCCTCGACGAGGATCACATAGCTGGCGCCGAAGTAGAACTTGAGCAGGGAAGGACGCTGGTACAGAAAGGTGCGCATGTGGAAGGGGCCCCCTAAGGTGTACGTAGTGTGAAATGGTTAACGCGCCGTGACAAGCGTCACGGAAGCGCGGTTGTGAACAGCGTCAGTCATGTGAGGGCGGGGCAATTCAGACCGGACCGATGGGGCCGCAGGGGTGTGCCACCTAGGCTGGATTCCACCGGCGCTGTCGCAATCGGCGCCTCCGTTCCTGCCCCGTTGGAGCCCTGCCATGGTCATCCTTGTCCAGAACATCAGTCGCCACTGGCGCCTCGTCCACCCCCACGACGGACTGTCGCGGGATTTCCGTTGCGGCCGGGAAGCCTTCGACGCCGCCGCAGCGCTGGCCCTGGAGCATCACGGCCGGACGGGCGCACGCGTAACGGTGCAGGTAGGTGCGTTCGGCGGAGCCGTGGACGCCCTGCAGTTGGGCTGAAAATTCAGAAAACCCTGATGCCACAGGCGTCGGATATGCCCTAGCCTCACTGACTGGCGGGGGCCATTGGTGTCATGGGTCAGGCGAAGCACAGCGGTGGCAAGGTAGCTGCCCGCGATCGTCGGCCTTCATGGCAACCCGTCCGATCATGGAGAGAGACCCTATGTTGATCCGCGTCCAGAACGAGCAGCGCCATTGGCGTGTGCTGCATCCGCAGAAGCCGGAATCCATTTCCTTCCACGAGGGCAGTGCGGCGTTCGACTTCGCCGATGCGCTGGCCCGTGAGCTGCACACCCGTACCGGGCAGACCTGCTCGGTGCGCGTGGAGGTCAGCGACACCTTCGTCGATACCGTCAGCTACGGCTGACGCCGGGGCATCGGCGCCGGAATCCAGTGAACCCATTCAGCTTTCGCTTGCCTACTTGAATGGGCGGCGACCGAGACCGCGCGCGCCATCTTTGCGGCGCGACGGACTTGCGCCATGCTCGGCTCACACCGCCACACCAGGACGCACCACGATGACCCAGGAACTGTCTGTTTCGCGCCGCCCTTCGATGCTGTGGGCCGTTTGTCTTCCGCTGCTGCTGGGCGCCGGCGCTGCCGGAACCGCGAGTGCGCAGTACCGTGACAACGATCGCTACTACGGCGACAACGGCGGCACGATCCGCTGTGAGTCGGTGAAGAATCGTAATCAGGAATGCCGCCTGGACGGGCGTCCGCGCCTGGTGCGCCAGCTCTCCGGCGCCGCCTGCGTGGAAGGCCGCAGCTGGGGTCAGTCGCGGGGCGGGGTGTGGGTCAGCAATGGCTGTCGTGCGGAGTTCGTCGGCGAACGTGGACGTCCGTCGCGTCCCGGGCATGGCGGCGGCAACTGGGGCGCTGGCCATGGCGGTAATGGCAATGGCTGGGGTTCGGCGGGGCAGGTGATCGACTGCGATTCCAACGACCGTCGCCAGCGTCGCTGCAATGTCACCATCCGCCAGGACGCGCGCCTGGTGAAGCAGAAGTCCGGCACGGCCTGCATAGAAGGCCAGAGCTGGGGCTGGGACCGCAACGGCGTGTGGGTCAGCAACGGCTGCCGTGGGCAGTTCATGGTGCGCTGATCGCGCGAATGACCCGGTTGTGGGTAGCGCCGAGCCGTGCTCGGCGAACGCAGCGGCAAGAGCGTGACGACCAACGGTCGTCACCCACCCGGCAACAGCCGACGGCCAGCGGCCGTCACTACCGGGGTCAGCCGGCCGCGCTCAGCGGCGCGCTGCCGGCCTGCAGGGTCGGCCAGCGCTTCAGTACGGCTGCACGGATCCCCGCCGCATCGATGCCGGCTTCGCCCAGCAGATCTTCGCGGCTGGCGTGATGCTGGAAGCCGTCGGGCAGGCCAAGGTGCAGGATCGATTTCAGCACGTCCTCCGCGCTCAGCAGTTCGGCCACGGCCGAACCGGCACCGCCTGCCACCACGTTGTCTTCGACGGTGACGAAGCCCTCGTGGCGTGCGGCCAGCTGCAGGATCAGCTCGCGGTCCAGCGGCTTGATGAAGCGCATGTTGACCACGCTCAGGCCGAGTGCACGGCCCACTTCCTCGGCCGCCGGCACGGTGCTGCCGAAGGCCAGCAGGGCCACGCGGCTGCCTTCCACGCGGATCTCACCCTTGCCGATCGGCAGGGTGGACAGATCGGTGCCAGCGTCGACGCCGGTGCCACTGCCGCGCGGATAGCGCACCGCAGCCGGGCCGGCGTACTGCAGGCCGGTGCTGAGCATCTGGCGGCATTCGGCTTCGTTGGACGGAGCCATCACCACCATGTTCGGCACGCAGCGCAGGAAGCTCAGGTCCAGGTTGCCGGCATGGGTGGCGCCGTCCGGGCCGACGACGCCGGCGCGGTCGATGGCGAACAGCACGTCCAGCTTCTGGATCGCCACGTCGTGCACCAGTTGGTCGTAGGCGCGCTGCAGGAAGGTCGAGTAGATCGCCACCACCGGCTTGGCGCCCTGGGTCGCCATGCCGGCGGCCAGGGTCACCGCGTGCTGTTCGGCGATGGCCACGTCGAAGTAGCGCTCCGGGTATTCGCGGCTGAAGCGCACCAGGCCGGAGCCTTCGCGCATCGCCGGGGTGATCCCGTGCAGGCGCGGTTCGGCGGCGGCGGCGTCGCACAGCCAGTCGCTGAAGACATCGGTATAGGTCGGCTTCTTGGCGCCGCCCTTGGCCACCAGGCCCTTGACCGGGTCGAACGGCCCCACCGCGTGGTAGCCGATCTGGTCGCCTTCGGCCGGCTCGTAGCCCTTGCCCTTGGTGGTCAGCACGTGCAGCAGCTTCGGGCCCTTCAGCGTCCGCAGCGTCTTCAGCGTGGACAACAGCGCCGGCATGTCATGGCCGTCGATCGGGCCGGTGTAGTGGAAGCCCATCTCTTCGAACATGGTGGAGGGCACGAACATGCCCTTCCAGTGTTCTTCCCAGCGCTTGACGAAGCGCGCCGGGTTGTTGCGCTTGTCGCCGAGGATCTTCTTGCCACCTTCGCGCAGCGCATTGAGCGTGCGGCTGCCGGTGGCGCGGCCGAGTACTTTGGTCAGCCCGCCGACGGCCTCGGAGATCGACATGTTGTTGTCGTTGAGGATCACCAGCAGGTTCGGCTCCGGCTCCATGCCACCGGCGTGCATCAGCGCTTCGAAGGCCATGCCGGCGGTCATCGCGCCGTCACCGATCACCGCCACCACGCGACGGTCATCGCCTTCGCGCTGGCGTGCGATCGCCATGCCCAGCGCGGCGGAAATGGAGGTGGACGAATGGCCGACGCCGAAGGTGTCGTACTCGCTTTCCTCGCGTTTGGGGAACGGGGCCACACCGTCCTTCTGCTTGACCGTGTGGATCTGGTCGCGGCGGCCGGTGAGGATCTTGTGCGGGTAGGTCTGGTGGCCTACGTCCCAGACCAGCTGGTCGTGCGGCGTCTGGTACAGGTAGTGCAGCGCCACGGTGAGTTCGATGACGCCCAGGCCGGCAGCAAAGTGCCCCCCGCTGCGGCCGACCGATTCGATCAGGTAGGCGCGCAATTCGTCGGCGATGGCCCTCAGTTCGGATTCGTCGAACGTGCGCAGTTCTTCCGGTGTCTGGATGCGCGAGAGGCGGGGATAGCGGGCAGAGTCGATCATCATGTTCGTACTTGTGCTGACCGGCTATTTTCGCGCTCAAACCGGGGTGGAGCAAGCAGACCCCGACACGCGTGATCGCGCAGTGAGTTTGCAGCCGCGCGCAGTCAGGCCGAAAGCTTGGACTTCTTCGGCAGCTGCGCCTTCAGGAACGTCATCTGGTCGGCCAGGATGTTGCGGTTGGAAAGGATCAGGTGTTCGATCCAGCTCGGCCGGAAAGGCACGGCCAGCAAGGGCATGCCGGCCTGCTGCGGGGTCCGGTTGCTCTTTCGCGAGTTGCAGTGGAAGCAGGCGGTGACCACGTTTTCCCACACGTCCAGGCCGCCCTTGGACAGCGGCATCACGTGGTCGCGGGTGAGAACGGGTCGCGAATGCTGTTGGCCGCAGTACAGGCAAAGATGCGCATCGCGCGCGAACAGCGCCGCATTGGTGAGATTCGGGGTGGGATCGGGGGCGCGCGAACGGGCATGGCCGCGGGTGGCGATGATCGGATGCAGGTCCAGCCCGCTGCGCAGCCCGCTGAGCCGGTTGGTGCCGCCGTGGATGTGCAGGCAGGGGTCGCCGAGGGTCCAGGCCACCGCGCCACGCGCATACAGGCAGGACGCATCCTGCCAGTTGATCCAGTCAAGGACCCGGCCATGGGCATCAAGGGACAGCAGGCGGACGCTGCCGGGGCGGTGCAGGGGGCTGGGCTCGGGCGATGACCCGGCGTCCGGAGCGGGAAAGGCAGCTCCGGTAGTGATCAGACCTAAGCGTGTAGTGTCTGTCTCCATCGGGATAACAGCTTATACCCGAATGTTTGCATTTTGTGTATTCCTCCAACCCGGTAGTGACGACCGTTGGTCGTCACGCCGTTGCTCCGGCTCAGGCGCCGAAGCGCGCGTCGTCCATCGCCATCAACGAATCCGCGCCGGCCTGGATCGCGGCGGCGTGGGCCAGCGTGCGCGGCAACACGCGCGCGAAATAGAACCGCGCGGTCTCCCGCTTGGCCTGCTTGAACGCGGCCGTCTGGCTGCTGGCATCGGCCGCCGCCACGCTGCGGGCCCACCAGTACGCCAGCACCACATACCCGGAATAGAACAGGTAATCATGGCTGGCGGCGCCCAGTTCGTCCGGGTTGGCTGCCGCGCGCTTCAGCACGTCCAGCGTCAGGCCACCCCATTCGGCGGCCTTGGCCCGCAGCGGTGCGATGAATTCGGCCAGCACCTCATCGCCCTCGTGCGCCTTGGCGAACGCCTCGATCTCGGCCAGGAACAGCTTCAGTCCCGCGCCCTGGCTGGACGCGGTCTTGCGGCCGATCAGGTCCAGCGCCTGGATGCCGGTGGTGCCTTCATACAGCGTGGTGATGCGCGCATCGCGGGCCAGCTGCTCCATGCCGTGTTCGCGGATATAGCCGTGGCCACCAAAGCACTGCAGTGCGTTGTAGGTGTTTTCGATACCCCATTCGGTCTGGCAGGCCTTGGAAATCGGGGTCAGGAAGCTCACCAGGGTGTCGGCGCGCTCGCGTTCGGCCGCATCCTGCGCGCTGTGCGCCACGTCGATCAGGGTCGCCGCGTGCAGTGCCAGCAGGCGGCTGCCTTCCACCAGCGATTTGATCGTCAGCAGCATGCGGCGCACATCCGGGTGTACCAGGATCGGGTCCGCCGGCTTGTCCGGGAATTTGGCCCCGCTCAGCGACCGCGACTGCAGGCGCTCGCGCGAATACTTCAGCGCGTTCTGGTACGCGCGCTCGGACAGGCCGATACCCTGCAGGCCCACCCCCAGGCGTGCGGTGTTCATCATGGTAAACATCGCCTGCAGGCCCTTGTGCGGCTGGCCGACCAGATAGCCTTCGGCGCCATCGAAGTTCATCACGCAGGTGACCGACCCCTTGATCCCCATCTTGTGCTCGATGGAACCGCAGCGCAGTGCATTGCGCTCGCCGACGGTGCCCTCGCGGTCGACCTTGAACTTCGGGGTGACGAACAGCGAAATGCCCTTCGCCCCCGGGGGCGCATCGGGCAGCTTGGCCAGCACCAGGTGCACGATGTTGTCGGTCAGGTCGTGCTCGCCGGCGGTGATGAAGATCTTGGTGCCGGTGATGCGGTAGCTGCCGTCCGGGTTCGGCTCGGCCTTGGTCTTCAGCAGGCCAAGGTCGGTGCCGCAATGCGGTTCGGTCAGGCACATGGTGCCGGTCCAGCGGCCTTCGATCAGCGGCTTCAGGAAGGCCTCGTGCTGCCAGGCTTCGCCATGCTGCTTCAGCGCCTCGATCGCGCCATGCGACAGCAGCGGGAAGTTGCCCCAGGCCAGGTTGGCGCCGTTGATCATTTCGTTCAGCGGCACGCCCAGGGTGTGCGGCAGGCCCTGTCCACCCACCTCCGGCGAGGCGGTCAGGCCGGTCCAGCCGCCTTCGACGAACTGGTCGTACGCGGCCTTGAAACCGGGCGGGGTGGTGACCTCGCCGCTGGCCTGGTCGAGCACGCACCCCACTTCATCGCCCACGCTGTTCAGCGGTGCCAGCACCGAGGCGCTGAAGCGGCCGGCTTCTTCCAGCACGGCATCGACCACATCGGCGGTGGCGTCGGTGAAGCCCAGGCGGGCGAACAACGGTTCGACCTTGAGCACGTCATGCAGGGCGAAACGCAGGTCGGAAAGCGGGGCGGTATAGCTGCTCATCGTTGAAGCATCTCGATCAGGGGGCAGGGGCGTGGCGGGGCGATGACGGGGCGTCGCCTCAGCGCAGCACGCCGGGCAGGCCCGGGGCGTGGTTGAGGGTGCTGCGGTTGTTGATCTGGAACGTGCGTTGCTTCTTTTCTTCCGGCGTGGCCGCGACCGAACCTTCCAGCGTGTAGGCCAGCGTGTGGTTGCTGGCCAGCGCGTCGGCCACGATCAGGCGGGCCTGGGCGGCCGGCTGCAGCTGCAGTTCGATCACATCGGCAGATGCACCGCCGATCGACACGCCGGGCTTGGCGGTCAGGGTGCCGGCCTCGGCATCGCCGACCGAAAGCTTCAGCGCGATGTCATCGAAGCGCATTGGCATGGAGCTGAAGTTCTGCAGGCGCAGGGCGACCTTCCAGCTGCCGTCGGCGTTGACGGTCAGCTGCTGCAGGCTGCTGGCGGGTTCGGACACGCGCTTGACCACCCCTTCGCCACAGGCGGCAAGGGCGAGGACGGACAGGAAGATCAGGGTGGAACGGAAGCGGCGGAGCATGGCGCAGGTCCTCGCGGAAGGGGTGCGTGGAGGGAAAGATACTACGGCGTATGGTGGCGTGCACAGGCATTCACCTGAACGCCAAGATTAACGCGCGCCGCAGCCAGGGGCAGCGGGCGGGCGCAGGGGCGTCAGGCGCGGTTGGGCCGCGTGCAGCGTGGCCGCTGGATCAGCGCAGTGGCGCGAGGACCTTCAGAGGGGCGAGGTCGTAGCCCATCGCTTCGGCGCGGGCCTTGAGCGCTTCGAACTGCCCGCGTTCCATGCTTGGCGAGCGCGACAGGATCCACAGGTACTTGCGATCCGGTTCGCCGACTACGGCCCACTGGTAGTCCGGGTCCAGCGCGATCACCCAGTAATCGGCCCATACCAGCGGCACCCACGACAGCCAGTCCGGGGCGAAGCGGACCTCCAGCTGACCCGGTTCGCCTTTGACCGGGCGCGCGACGCCTTCGGCCTGGATGCGCGTGCCGTCTTCGACCCGGCAGCCGTTGAGCACCGAGATCCGGCCATCGCTGCGCAGCCCGTAGGTCGCGGTGATGTCGCCGACGCATTTCTTCTGGAAGGACACCGGAAGATGAGCGATTTCGTGCCACTGCCCGGCATAGCGGTCGATGTCCAGCGCGGCCACCGCGCGCACCGGTTCGGCGGCGTGGGCGAGGCTGGCCAGGGGCAGCAGCAGGGCAAGGGCACAGGCGCGGCGAAGGGCAGGCAGGGTTGGCATCGGCATGGTTCGTGTGGCGACGGCCCGAGCTTAGCGGTTGCCGCGTCGAGGGTGACGTGAAACACGTCGCGAAAGGAGCCCGGGCGCCTTGCCAGGTGGCAGATGTGGCATGCTCGCGCCGTCGCTACCGACAAAAGGAATGCCGCAATGAGCAAGGGTCTGGACAAGAAGAAAGAGCAGAAGAAAAAGCCTGCCAAGACCGCCAAGGAAAAGAAGGCGGACAAGAACGAGAAGAAGACCACCCGCGGGTTCGGTCCGGCCTGATCCAGGGCCGCTGCGTGTCGTCGCCCTGGGCGGGGACACGCGGGAAACCAATGCAGCGGCGCTGCCGCTGACTGCACTCTGCACTTACTTCGGCGCGCGCTCGCCCTTGCGCAGCGTCAGCACACGCACGCCGGTCGCGGTAACCGCCACGGTGTGTTCGAACTGTGCCGACAGCTTGCCGTCGCGGGTATGCACCGGCCATGTGTCCGGCTGGTGGCGGATCGCCGCCTTGCCCTGGTTGAGCATGGGTTCAATGGTGAACACCATGCCTTCCTGCAGCTCCACGCCGCTACCGCGATGCCCGTAATGCAGGATCTGCGGCTCTTCGTGCATGTCACGGCCAATGCCATGGCCGCAGTATTCCTTGACCACGGTATAGCCCTGTTCGCGCGCGAAACGGGCGATGGCATGGCCGATGTCGCCGGTATGCGCGCCGGGACGGACTGCGGCGATGCCTTTCCACATCGCCTGGTAGGTGGCCTGCACCAGCCGACGTGCAGGGTAGGGGACCTCGCCGACCAGATAGGTGGTGCTGGAGTCGGTGATGAACCCGTTCTTCTCCAGCGTGATGTCCAGGTTGACGATCTGCCCTTCGCGCAGCACGTCGTCGGCCGAGGGCACGCCATGGCAGACCACGTCGTCGATGGAGGTATTGAGCACGTACGGGAAGTCGTACTGGCCCTTGCTGGCCGGGCGCGCCTGCAGGTCGTCGACGATCATCCGCTCGACCAGCTCATTGATGTCCATCGTGCTGCGGCCGCGCAGGTCCAGCGTGTCCAGGTGGTCGAACACCTGGGCCAGCAATGCGCCGGATTGCGCCATCACTTCGATTTCCTGCGCGGACTTGATCATGTGTGCCGCTCGGCCAGTCGCGGTGTATGCACGCCGGCGCTGCGCAGTTGCTCGGCGACGATCTGCTGGTAGCTCAGTTCCGGGTGCAGTTCGCAGAGCATGCCGATGCTGATCCAGAAGTTGGCCTGCGCGTTGATCGAGCGATGGCTGACGGTGCAGGCGCGGCGAAGCTGGTCGTGCAGTTCGTCGTCGATGTTGACGATGCCCATGGACGGGACTCTGTGGGGAATATATGAATCGTATATGTTTCGTATAGGTGGCGCAACTGGCCCGGAACGCGGCCGATGGTTCGACTGATGTGCTCGCATCGCGACGCTTTTGCAGCTTCGCCCATGTACGCAGGCGGCCGTCGCTGCTGCTATGGAGCTGCTGGCGACGAAGAGCGCCAGCCGGGATTGGCATCCCGCAAGAAGATTTTATTTGGCTCTGTTTTGCCCCTTGGGCACGGCGGAGAATGCACTGCATCGCGCGCCGGTCATACGGTGGGCGATACGGGGGATCCCTGATCCGCCGGCTTTTTTGAAATCTTCTCCGGTATGCCAACCCGCATCGCCCGCCACCTGACGCCTTGGCGCAGGTGGCCTCAAGCCTTGTGAGGTATGCAATGGAATCGCACTATCCCCTCAGCGCGAAGCGCTTGTACGCCTTGATGGGCGAGCGGATGCAGGACTTCCCGCCGCACTTCATCGAACGACTCGAACGGCGGCTGGAAGCGTTCGAAACCTCGCGCACCAACCAACACCGTGTGATGCACCTGCGGCTTCTGCCGCGCACGTCGTCCGATTCGCCGCAGGCGGGAGGCCGCTGCCATCCAGAGCTCGAAGGCACCGCGCAGGTCGCCGTGCCTATCCGTACCGTGCAGGCGCTGGCGTCGATCTTCGAAGTGCTGCATGCGGTGCACCTGAGCCGTCAGGAAATGCAGTCGGACGCAGGATTCGGCATGTTCATGATCGAAGAGCTGATCGTCTCCGGACGCGAACTGGTGCGCTCGTCGGCCGATGCGATGTGGAGGCAGGTATGACGCCCTACGAATCCGCAAAGGCGCAACTGGAAAACCGGCGTGCAGCAGAAATGGCCGACTACCTGGACGATCGCCTGCACATGATCCACTACGATGAAACGACCTTCGCGCGTTCGCTGTTGCTGGTGTCCGAACTGCATGGCATCGGCCACGTGGCGCGCGAATGCGGGCTGAGCGACGATGCCCTGCGACGGCAGCTGAGCGGGTCGCGTCCGTTGTACTTGGACAACGTGCTGGGCGTGGTGCGCGCGCTGGGCATCCAGTTGCGGGTGGAGCCGATTCAACGCGGCTCCGTCTGACGACCTGGGCGGGGAGGGCGGGTCGCACTGCCCACCCGTGTAGAAGCTGCGCAACAGGCAAAAAAAAAGAGCCTGCATTTCTGCAGACCCTTCAAAAACAATGGTGGCCGAGGACGGAATCGAACCGCCGACACGGGGATTTTCAATCCCCTGCTCTACCAACTGAGCTACTCGGCCACTTGTTTCGTTGGCAGCGATGTCGCTGCCGAGGAGGCGCATATTACGGAGGTCACGCGGTTTCGGCAAGCCTTTTGAACAAAAAACTTCACAATGGTGTCTCCGCACCACCCATGCGCGCGCAAGTGCTTGATCCTTCGTTGCCGCCAGCGTGCACGGCAATGGGACGCTGGTTTTTCAGGGCCCCATGCGCGCTGCGTTGCGCGTACCGTCGAAGGTCACTTCCTTTACCGAACGGATGCAGCGCATGAGCCCCTCGTCCCTCACCACCGATCGCATTGTCCTCGCCTCGCGCCCGCAGGGGGCACCGACCGCCGCGAACTTCCGCCGCGAGCAGGCCGCGTTGCCCGAACTGCAGCCGGGCCAGGTGCTGCTGCGCAACCGCTACCTGTCACTGGACCCCTATATGCGTGGGCGCATGGAAGAAGGCCCGTCCTATGCTGCGCCGGTGGCCCTGGATGCGGTGATGGAAGGGCGCACGGTGAGTGAAGTGCTGGCCTCGCGCCATGATGGGCTGGAGCAGGGCGCGCTGGTGGTGGCATCGGGCGGTTGGCAGACCCACGCGGTGGTGGACGGGGCCGGCATCAGCCGCCGCCTGCAGGCGCACGGACTGCCGCTCAGCACTGCGCTGGGCGTGCATGGCATGCCGGGGTTCACTGCCTACGCGGGCCTGCAGGAGATTGGCCGCGTGCAGCCGGGCGAAACGCTGGTGGTGGCCGCAGCCAGTGGTCCGGTAGGCGCCACCGTGCTGCAGCTGGCCAAGCAGCAGGGTGCGCGCGTGGTTGGCATTGCCGGTGGTCCGGACAAGCGTGCGTACGTGGAAACGCTGGGTGCCGATGTGGCGCTGGACCATCGCGCCGACGGCTTCGCCGAGCAACTGCGTGCAGCCGTTCCCGGGGGCATCGACGTTTATTTCGAAAACGTCGGCGGCAAGGTCTTCGATGCCGTGCTGCCGCTGCTGAATGACTTCGCGCGCGTGCCGGTGTGCGGCACCATCGCGACCTACAACGCGCGGGGTGCGGTGCTGCCGGGACCGGACCGCCTGCCGGGTTTCTTCAGCCAGGTGTTGCGCCAGCGGCTGACCGTGCGGGGCTTCATCCAGAGCGATTTCGCCGCGCTGTTCCCCCGCTTCGAGGCCGAGATGGCGCAGTGGCTGCGCGACGGGCGCATCCAGTACCGCGAAGACATCGTGGACGGTCTGGAGGCGGCGCCGGAGGCGTTCTTCGGCCTGCTGCAGGGACGCAACTTCGGCAAGCTGGTGGTCAAGCTGGACTGAGCGGCGTTCCCGTGAGGGCGGCCACGGTGCAGCGCGCAGGTGGCAGGGCCAACCGGGCTGAACGGGCGGCCGCGGGCTCGTGATCTGCGCATCACGGCGGCGCCGATAGCGTGGAGTACCACGACACACCACAACGAGCAGGCACGCAGCATGGGTACCGAAAAGAACAGCCAGCAAGACCGCGCCGGCGTAGAAGAAAGCCAGCAGGACCAGCGCCAGGATGATGTGGCCAAGCAGCGTCCCGGCCAGCAGGACGAGCAGATCCGTGATGCGCACTCGAAGAAGCCGGTGCGCAAGGATGGCAGCGGCGAGCCGGCCTGAACGAAAAAAGCCCCGGGAGCGATCCCGGGGCTTTCTGTTTCAATTCGTGGTGGAGCCAAGGAGGATCGAACTCCTGACCTCGTCGATGCGAACGACGCGCTCTCCCAGCTGAGCTATGGCCCCACAGTGGACCTGAGTCTATCCAACTGCCGGAGGCTTGCCAAGCCCGCGCGTGCGGACCGAAAGTGTGACGTCACGCACCCGTGCAGCCAACGCTTGGAAGCCGATGGAACCTTACCGCCCGATTTCCTGCGACCTGCATGACCATCTGGAGATCGCCTGCCTGCGCCGGCTTCGCCTGCAGGTGGAGCTGACCGACGGCACCCAGGTGGAAGGCCGTGCGTTGACCACCGTGAGCACGCCGGCCAAGGAAGAGTTCCTGCGCCTGGAAAGCGCCGATGGGCTGCGTGACCTGCGGCTGGATCAGCTGCACGCGATCAGTGCGCTCGATGACGAAAGCGGCTTCGGGCGGGTCGTCCTCTCGGTTTGATCGTGACGCCATGTAACCGTTTTCAACGCCTTCATTCGAAAAATCAATCGCTTGGAGGCTGAACGCTGCCGAAAATTTGATCGATCCAGCCTAAAGAGGACCACTTCGGTGCCGTTAAAAGTGTGACGCCCGACACGCGTTCCCCCTTCCTATCAAGTGCCTCTCGATGACGACTTCTGCCGCCACCGGTTCCACGCTGTCCATTTCTTCCCGTCTGGCGATCCTGCTTGCGGCCATCACCGCCGCTGCCTTCGTGCTGCTGGCCCTGCTGATCTACCGGCAGACCGCCGCCAGTTACCAGACACGCGTGCAGGCCGGGCTGGACACCTCGGCCAGCCTGATGCGGGATTCGGTGGCGCTGTACGACCGCAGCCTCAGCCAGAGCACCGCCCACATGGCTGAACTGTTCCGCGCCTCGCTGCCGGCCGGCGATGCCGCCGTGGATGCCGCGCGCAGCGTGGAGGTGGCCGGCCAGGTTGCCCCGCAGCTGATGTTCGGCGGCAGCCCGCTGGCGCTGGATGACGCGGCGGTGGATCGCTTCGCCACCTCCACCGGCGGCGTGGCGACGGTGTTCGTGCGCGATGGCGATGACTTCGTGCGGGTGGCGACCTCGCTGCGCAATGCCGCCGGTGAGCGCGTGCTGGGCACCAAGCTCGATCGCGCCCACCTGGCGTATCCGAAGATCATCGCCGGCGAAGCCTTCAGTGGCCCGGCGCACCTGTTCGGCACGGACTACATGACGCACTACATGCCGCTGAAGGATGCGGCCGGTGCGGTGGTGGGCATCGCCTTCGTCGGCCAGGACCAGTCCGCTGGCTTGGCCGCGCTGAAGGCCAGCCTGCGCGATTCCACGCTGGGCAAGGACGGCTACTTCATGGCCATCGACACGCGGCCCGGCGAGGGCTTTGGCAAGGTGATCGCTGCGCCCGCCGGTGAAGGCGGCAAGATCAGCGAGCGCGTGGTGGCCGAAGACCTGCCGCTGCTGCAGGCGCTGCTGGAAGGCCGCCAGGCATCGGCCACGCTGCAGGTGCGCAGCGCCGATGGCAAGGAAGCGCGCGGCTATTTCGTTTCCGCGCAGGCGCATGCGCCTTGGCGCTGGATGGTGCTGGGCATGGAGCCGGTGTCGGTGCTGCAGGACGTGCTGCGCACGCTGCTGCTGCAGATCGCCGGCATTTCCGCACTGGCGCTGCTGGCGGTGATCGGCGCGACCGTGCTGGCGATGCGCCGGTTGCTGGCTCGTCCCTTGCAGCAGGCCGAACAGGTGGCACTGGACGTGGCGGCGGGCCGGCTGGACCGCGAGATCCCGCAGCGTCGCCCGGATGAAGTGGGGCGCCTGCTGTCGTCCATGCGTCAGATGCAGTCGACCCTGCGCGATGTCACCGCCGCGCAGGATCGCATGGCCCAGCACCACGCCGAAGGCACCATCAGCCACCGCATCGATGCCAGCGTGTTCCAGGGCGCGTTCCGCGGCATGGTGGAGGGCACCAATGCGCTGGTCGATGCACACGTGCGCACCACGCTGGAGATGGTCGAACTGGTGCAGGAATATGCTGCCGGTGACCTGTCGGCTTCGATGCCGGAACTGCCGGGCGAGAAGGCCCGGATCAGTGCGTCGGTCAACGGCGTGCGCGCCCGCCTGCAGGCCATCAATGGCGAGATCAAGCGCCTGGTCGCGGCCGCTGCGGCCGGTGACTTCAGTGCGCGTGGTGACGCCGAAGCCTTCGACAATGATTTCCGGGTCATGGTGGAAGGGCTGAACACCCTGATGACCACGGCCGACCACAACCTGGCGGCGCTGTCGGACCTGCTGCGCAACCTGGCGCGGGGCGACCTGCGCAGCCGCATCGAAGGTGATTTCCAGGGCGTGTTCGCCGAAATGCGCGACGACGCCAACCAGACCGTGTCCAGCCTGGGCACGATCATCGCTGGCATCCAGCGCTCGGCCGATGGCGTGTCGGCGGCGGCGGCGGAAATCGCCTCGGCCAGCGAAGACCTGTCGCGCCGGACCGAACAGCAGGCGGCCAACCTGGAAGAGTCGGCGGCATCGATGGAAGAAATGACCGCGGCGGTTCGCCAGAGCGCGGACCACGCGGTGCGTGCGGACAAGCTGGCGGTGCAGGCCACCGGCGTGGCATCGCAGGGCGGTGAGGCGGTGGCCGAGGTGGAGCGCACCATGCGCCTGATCGAGGCGTCTTCGCGGCGCATCGCCGACATCACCACGGTGATCGATGGCATTGCCTTCCAGACCAACATCCTGGCGCTGAACGCGGCGGTTGAAGCGGCCCGTGCGGGCGAAGAAGGGCGTGGTTTCGCGGTGGTGGCCAGTGAAGTGCGCACCCTGGCGCAGCGCTCGGCGCAGGCCGCGCGTGAGATCAAGGGCCTGATCGACGAATCGGTGGAGCAGGTCGGCACCGGCAGTGCGCTGGCGGCGCGCGCCGGCGAGACGATCCAGCAGGTGGTGACCGCGGTCGGAGAACTGGGCACGGCGATCGGCGGCATCGCGCTGGCATCGCGCGAGCAGGCCGCCGGCATCGAACTGGTCAACCAGAGCATCGTGCAGATGGACGGGGTCACCCAGCAGAACGCGGCGCTGGTGGAAGAGACGTCTGCCTCGGCGCAGTCGATGACCGCCCAGGCGGCTTCGCTGCGCGAAGCGGCGGCGCGCTTCGTGCTGGCGCGCGCGGCGGTGGTGGCAGCGTAAGGTCGGCGGCAAGGGGGAGCGGCTGCCACGGGATTGCAACGTGGCCGCCATACTGTGCGCCTGCGCGCTTTGATTTCCTGATCCGCCCGGCTCGCGCAGGCCGCACGGACGCTCCCGCGAGTCCCCGTACATGCATCTGAACCACCGAATCTTCCGTCGTCATCCGTTGGCGCTGGCATGCGCCGCGTTGTCCGTGGGCCTGGTCGCACCGGCCTTCGCGCAGCAGGCTGCCACGCCGGCCAGCGCCACCGCGCTGGATGCCATCACCGTGACCGCCGAACGCCGCGAGCAGAACCTGCAGGACGTGCCGGTGTCGGTCGGCGTGGTGCAGGGCGAGCAGCTGCGCGACTACACCGCCGGCGGCGATGACACGCTGCTGGCACTGTCCGGCCGGGTGCCGGGCTTCTATGCCGAGACCACCACCGGGCGCATCTTCCCGCGCTTCTACATCCGTGGCCTGGGCAACATCGATTTCTATCTGGGTGCCTCGCAGCCGGTGTCCATCATCCAGGACGAGGTGGTGCTGGAACACGTGGTGCTGAAGTCCAACCCGGTCTACGACGTGGACCAGATCGAAGTGCTGCGTGGCCCGCAGGGCACGCTGTTCGGGCGCAACACCACCGCCGGCATCGTCAAGTTCGACAGCATCAAGCCGAGCCAGGAGGCCAGCGGCCGGGTCAATGCCAGCTATGGAACCCACAACAGCGTCGCCGTGGATGCCGGCCTGGGCGGCCCGATCAACGAGGTCGCCGCGTTCCGCGTGTCGGCGCTGTACCAGCACCGCGATGATTACGTGGACAACACCTATGCCGGTCCCAGTGCCGATGGCACGATGGCGCCGCGCAAGGACGCCATGGGCGGCTTCGACGACCGCAACGTGCGCGCCCAGCTGCTGCTGACCCCCACCCACAACTTCTCCGTGCTGGCCTCCGCGCATGCGCGGGACTACGAAGGCACCTCCACGCTGTTCCTGCGTGGCGGCATGGTCAAGGGCTCCAACCAGCCGATCGCCGCGCGCGACCGCGTGGCCTACGACGAGGCCGCCAACAACCCGCAGGCCTACAAGACCTATGGTGGCTCGCTCAAGGCGACCTACGATTTCGGCGCGGTGGAACTGACCTCGATCACCGCCTACGAAACCACGTCCGGTTACAGCCGCGGTGACACCGACGGCGGCGCGGCGGCCAACTTCCCGGTCAACGGCGTGGCCAATGGTTTCGGCCAGTCGATGGGCCAGGTGCGCGACCTCGACCAGTGGACCCAGGAAGTCCGTCTGGCCAGCGTGGGCGATGACCGCCTGAGCTGGCAGGCAGGCCTGTTCTACTTCGACGGCCGTGACATCACGGACTTCTACCAGCGCGGTTGGTTCCTGCAGGGTGCTGCGCGCAATCCCAACAACTGGGTGCGCCTGCGCAACACCAATACCTCCGTTGCCGGCTTCGGCCAGCTGAGCTACAAGGCCACCGACCAGCTGACGCTGACCGCGGGCCTGCGCCAGACCCGCGATGAGAAGCGCACGCGCCTGCTGAAGACCGCCGACACCGCGGCCGGTGCGGTGACCTATCGCGGCCGCACGGATGTGGAAATGAGCGACACCACGCCGAGCTGGGACCTGAGCGCGATGTACCAGATCAACGACCAGGTGGGCGTGTATGCCAAGGTCGCGCGCGGCTTCCGCGGACCGACCATCCAGGGCCGCTCGGCGGTGTTCAACTCGGACTTCACCACCGCCGATTCGGAGACTATCCTGTCCTGGGAAGCCGGCGTCAAAAGCACGCTGTGGGACAACCGCCTGCGCCTGAACGCGACCGCCTTCACCTACCAGGTCAACGACATCCAGCTCAACGGCAATGATTCCGATGGCAATGGCGTGTTGTTCAACGCGGACAAGGCGCGTGCCTACGGCCTGGAAGCGGACATGGAACTGCGCCCGATTCCGAACCTGACCCTGAGTGCGGGCGTCAGCCTGTTGCACAGCGAGATCCAGGATGACCGGGTGTACGCCCAGGTGTGTGCGCTGAACGGCGTGGTGGTGTGTACCGTGAACGACCCGACCATCAAGGTCGGTGCCAATACCTTCGCGCAGATCAACGGCAACCCGCTGCCGAACGCGCCGAAGTACGGCATCAACCTGGCGGCCCGCTATGATTTCCCGGTCAGCGATGCAGCCACCGTGTTCGTGTCCACCGACTGGAACAAGCAGGGCTATACCAGCTTCGTGCTGTACGACACGGCCGAGTTCAATTCCAAGGGCGATTTCGAAGGCGGCCTGAAGCTGGGCTACTCCGGCGGCTACGGCGCCTACGAAGTGGCGCTGTTCGCGCGCAACATCACCAACGAGAAGAACCTCAAGGGCGTGATCGAGAATTACATGGCGGCGGTGTACAACGAGCCGCGCACCGTGGGTGTTTCGGTGAACGTGAACTGGTGACGCGGCATCGGCAATGAGGTTGACGGCCGGCGGCCGTCACTACCTGGGGCTCGTTGCCCGGTAGAGACGGCCGCTGGCCGTCATCCAGCAGATGCGTGGTCACCCGGTAGTGACGGCCGCTGGCCGTCATCCAGCCGAGCGGTCAGGGCAGCAGCGGCTGCAGCTTCGGCTCCAGCACCTGCTGCCGCCAGCCGGCCAACGGAGCGGGCCAGGTGCGGTTTTCCAGATAGCTTTCCAGGTGCTTGCGCGAGGCCAGCACGCCATCGGGCAGGCCCAGTGACTGGCTCACCTGCGCTACCGCTTCCTGCAGCTTCTTCAACGCCTTTTTGTTGGCATCGGTGGCCTGCAGCAGCTGCGGCGCATCGGCTTCATCGTCCAGCGGCGTGTTCAATGCCTGCCACACCGCACCTGCCAGCTTGCGCGGTGCTTTCGGGAACTGGTCGAACAGCTTGCCCAACGCCGCTTCGTCCACCGGTGGGACGCGGGCCAGGGTGGCCGCCAGTTCATTGTCCAGGATCCAGTTGCGCGGACGGTCGCTGGTACGTGCCTGCTGGTCGCGCCAGCGCAGCAGGCGCAGCAGCCGGCGCTGTGCCGGTGCATCCAGGAACTGCGCCGAGCGCATGCCCAGGTGCGGCCAGCGGTCTTCGTCGTGCTCCACGCTGGCCAGCAGGCGTTCGGCATCGTCGGCCAGCCATTGCTGGCGATCCTGCGCTTCAAGCTTCGCCACGATGGCATCGTGCAGCGCGAACAGGTGTTCGACGTCGTCGGCGGCATACTGCAGCTGCGAATCCGACAGCGGCCTGCGCATCCAGTCAGAGCGCGTTTCCCCCTTTTCCAGGGTCACGCCGGTGATCTCCTGCACCAGCTTCTGGTAGCCCATGCCACCGCCGATACCGGCCAGCGAGGCGCCGATCTGGGTGTCGAACAGCGGCCGCGGCAGCACGCCGCAGGTGTGCTTGAACGCCACCAGGTCTTCGCTGGCGCTGTGCATCACCTTGATGATGGAGGTATCGGTCAGCCACGGCGCCAGCGCTTCGGGCATGCCCGGGATCAGCGGATCGATCAGCAGGACCTCGTCGCCGACGGCCATCTGCACCAGGGCCAGTTGCGGCCAGAAGGTGCGCTCGCGGATGAACTCGGTGTCCAGGCCGATGCGGGAGGGACGCAGCTGTTGCCGCGCCTGCAGTTCTGCGGGGGTGTTGATCCAGGTTGCCACGGGGCGTTCGACTTCTCGCGTTTGCTCAGGAAGGGGAGAATAGCCTAACGTCGGCCGGCACCCCGGCCTGAAGGAGTTGGTTTTGCGTCTGCTGCGCCCGTACCTGCTGTTGCCCGCCCTGTGCCTGCTGGGGGCGACCGGCTGCGGTGAGCCATCGCCGGCGGCCCGCGCACCGGCGGCCGCAGCGGCCGAGCCGGCGCCGCGTGCGCAGACTGCCCGGGCCGGTGGCGAAGCCACGGTGACCATCGGCGGCGAGGATGAAGCCGAGACCATACAGCGCTGGACGCCGCCCCCGGTGACCCTTGACCCCGCCGAGCGCGCCGATGCGCGCCGACGCGCCGAACAGGCCCTGCGCGAGGGCCAGCTGTTCGAAACCAGCGAATCGGCGATTCCGCTGTGGCTGGCGCTGCTGGAGCAGGATCCGCAGGACCGTCGTTCCCGCGATGGCCTGCAGCGGGCGCAGCGCCAGCTGCTGGGGCAGGCCAGGGCGTTGCTGGCGCAACCGCAGCAACAGCGGGTGGCGCTGGCCGAAGCGGCGCAGATCGCGCTGGTGCTGCTGACCATTGCCCCGGACAACGCGCAGGCGCGTGCGCTGCAGGGCCAGGTCGAGGTCGCCCAGCGCGCGGTGGCGTTCAACCGCGCGGGCGAAGACGACCTGCGCGCCGGGCGCATCGGCGAGGATGGCGACGGTGCACTGGTCAACTTCCGTGAAGCGCTCGCCCTTGATGAAGACAATGCCCGGGCCCGACAGGGCTTGGCTGCGGCTGAAAGTGGGCTGATCGGGCGGGCCGAGATCGCCGCACGGGCGGGCGATTTCGCCGCCGCCGGTACCTGGCTGGCCGAAGCCAGCAAGGTGCGCGATGCCGCCCCAACCATTGCCGATGCCTTCGAACGCATCGAGGCGATCCGTGCGGCGACGCTTGCCACCCTGCGTGCGCAGGGACTGCGTGACCTGGCGACACCGCAGGGCCTGAAGCCGGCCGGTGAGAAGCTGGAGCAGGCCATGCGCATCGCCTTGCCGGGCAACGCCGACGTGGCGCTGCTGCGCGAGCGCATCGAGCTGGCCACGCATTACGGCAGTTTCCGCCCCGGGCAGGTGTTCAGTGATCCGCTGCGCGATGGTGGGCGCGGACCGCAGATGAAAGTGGTGCCGCACGGTGGCTTCCAGATGGGCGCCGGGCTGCACGAACCCGGTGCCAGCGACGCCGAGCGGCCTTCGCATTACGTGCGCTTCGAACGTGGCTTCGCGATGGCCATGACCGAGGTGACCGTGGCCGATTTCGCGCGCTTCGTGAAAGCCGCCAATGCGCGCCCGCGGGCCACCCGGCGCGGCCATTCGATCGTCTACGACGAGCGCAGCGGCAATTTCATCCGCCGCAGCGGGGTCGACTGGCAATCGGACTACGACGGCGCACGCGCGCTGGCCAACCAGCCGGTCATGCATGTCAGCGTACGTGACGCCGAAGCCTATGCGAACTGGTTGTCCGAGCAGACCGGGCGCTCTTACCGGCTGCCCAGCGAGGCGGAATTTGAATATGCGATGCGGGCCGGGTCCTCCGGCCGTTATCCGTGGGGTGATGCCGGGGTGCCGCCGCCGGATTCGGGCAATTTCACCGGCAGCCTGGACGTTTCGCCCACCGGGCGGCGCTGGGCCAATGCCTTCATCGGCTATGGCGACGGCTACTGGGGCGCTGCGCCGGTCGGCATGTTCAAGCCCAATGCCTGGGGCCTGCATGACATGGGCGGCAACCTCAGCGAATGGGTCGCCGACTGCTGGCACGCCAGTTACCGGCGTGCGCCGTCCGACGGCGCGGCCTGGTTCAATCCGGGCTGCCGCGCGCGGGTGATCCGCGGCGGCAACTGGGCCAATGCCCCCGAGCAGACCCGCGCGGCCTGGCGGCAATCGCAGGATTCAGACACCACCAGCGGGCGGATCGGCTTCCGGCTGGTGCGCGGCATCTGAGCTGCACCGCATCTGGGCTAGGATGAGCCGTTACCCGCCGGCCCCGGCGGGCCTGGCCAGGACGCACGTCGATGCGCAACGATCCTTTCTCCCGTTCTTCGCAGCAGGGCCGGCGCCGCGGCGGCCTGTTCGGCAATGTCCGCTGGCTGGTGCTGCTGGCCTTCGCCGGCTATGCCGCCTTCTACTGGTTTTCCAACCGGTCGGTGGATCCGTACACCGGCGAGTCGGTGTTGATCGACAGCACCCTGGACGTGGACCAGGAAAAGGCCCTGGGCCTGCAGGCCTACCAGGAGATCCTCGCGCAGGAACGCCCGCTGGACCCGAACGCGACGGTGTCGCGCGACGTGCGTGAGATCGCCCAGCGGCTGATTGCCAAGGTGGACGTGGTGGAAACCGCGCTGGCCGAAGAGCATGGGCTGCAGCCGGGGCATTTTTCGCGCGGGTTCGATTGGGAAGTCAACGTGATCCAGTCCGACCAGGCCAATGCATTCTGCCTGCCGGGCGGCAAGATGGCGGTGTATACCGGACTGGTGCCGGTGGCGCAGACCCGCGATGCGATGGCCGTGGTGATGGGGCATGAGATCGCCCATGCGCTGCTGCGCCATGGTGCGCAGCGCATGGCGCAGCAGAAGCTGACCCAGATCGGCCAGATGGCCGGTGCGGCCAGTGGCATGGACCCGCAACAGCAGCAGATGGTGATGGCGGCGATGGGCTACGGCTACCTGCTGCCGTATGCACGCGGCCATGAAACGCAGGCCGATGAAGTGGGCCTGATGCTGGCGGCGGCGGCGTGCTTTGATCCGCGCGAAGCGGTGCCGCTGTGGGAGCGGATGGGCCAGGCCAGTGGCGGGCAGTCGCAGCCGGAGTTCTCTTCGACCCATCCCAATCCGGGCACGCGCATCCAGAACCTGCAGGCGCTGATGCCGAAGGCGATGGAATACCGCGAGCGGTTCTGCGAGCAGGCGCGGCAGTAGGGCGGCAGACGGCCAGCGGCCGTCATTGAGGGCAAGACGGCCAGCGGCCGTGACTACCGGGAAGATGGCCGGCGGCCGTGATCAGCGGGTGCGGGTGACCTGCAGGTCGATGACCCCATCGCCGACCTTGGCCTGCAGGGCGTCGCCGGGCTGGACCTGGCCCACGCTGCGGACCAGCTGGCCATCGTCGGTGCGGGTCAGGATGCTGTAGCCACGCGATACCGTCGCCAGCGGGCTGACCGCTTCCATTGAACGGGCCAGGCCACGCAGGCGCAGCGCGTCGTTCTGCAGTTGGCGCTGCATTGCCGCCTCGGGGCGGCCGCGCAGAGCCAGCAGGCGGCGCTGCAGGCCTTCCAGCTGGCGCTGCGGATGGAACCCGCGCAGCACCGCTGCTGCATGTCGCAGGCGCGCCGTGCGTTGCTGTCCCTGCTGCTGGCGGACCGCCTGCAGGCGCCGGCCGAGGTCGGCGTGGCGTCGCTGCAGCAGCTGCAGCCGGGCCTGTGGACTGCAGGCGTTGAGCCGCAGCAGCAGGCGGTCGGCGCGCTGCATCGCCTGGCCCAGCGCATGCCGGTGCAGCTGCTGCAGGCGCGCGGCGTCACGGCGCAGGCGGCGTGCCAGGTCCTGCTGGTCGGGCACCAGCAGTTCGGCGGCCACCGACGGGGTCGGCGCGCGCAGGTCGGCAGCGAAATCAGTGAGGCTGAAGTCGGTTTCGTGACCCACCGCGGACACCACCGGCGTGCGGCTGCCGGCCACCGCGCGGGTCAGCGCTTCATCGTTGAACGCCCACAGGTCTTCCAGCGAGCCGCCACCGCGGGTCAGCAGGATCACGTCGTAGCGGCCGCTGGCATCGGCGGCCTGCAGCAGGCGTGTGAGCTGCGGCGCTGCCGAATCGCCCTGTACCAGCGACGGCAGCAGGTCGACGTCCAGCAGCGGGAAGCGCCGCGCCAGCACGCTTAATACGTCGCGCACCGCCGCGCCGGTCGGCGAAGTGATCACTGCAAGGCGTTGCACATGGGCGGGCAGCGGGCGCTTGCGCGCCGGGTCGAACAGGCCCTCGGCTTCCAGCCGTGCCTTCAGCTCCTCGAAGGCGCGGCGCAGCGCGCCTTCGCCGGCTTCTTCCATGTGGTCGAGCACCATCTGGTACTCGCCCCGTGCGTCGTACAGCGTGACCCGGCCGCGCACCAGCACGCGCATGCCTTCGCGCGGCACGAAGCGCAGCGTGGACGCCTTCATCCGGAACATCGCCGCGCGCAGCTGCGCGCGTGCGTCCTTCAGGGTGAAGTACATATGGCCCGACGAGGGACGCGCCACGCTGCCCAGTTCGGCCTCTACCCAGATCGCCGGGAAACTGCCTTCCAGCAGGTCGCGCGCCAGCGTGTTGAGCTGGCTGGGGGTAAGGACATCGATGCTGCGCTGCTGCATGGGCACTCAACGGGTCACTCCGGATCAGGCCACCATGGTCGCACGTCGGACGCAGGCGATCACCCCGCGCCGTGCTGCCCCAGCGCCCATTGCACGTGTTCGCGCACCAGCGCCGAATCGTGCGTGCTGCGCGTCGTCAGCGCCTCCACCACCTGCGTTGACGTGGGCGCATTGCCCAGTGCCACGGCGATGTTGCGCAGCCAGCGCTCATGGCCACTGCGGCGGATCGGGCTGCCTTCGGTGCGCTGCAGGAATTCCGCTTCGTCCCAGCTGAACAGCTCATCCAGGCGCGCGCGGTCCAGGTTGTTGCGCGCGCGGAAATCCGCTTCGTCGGTGCGCTTTGCGAACTTGTTCCAGGGGCATACCAGCTGGCAGTCATCGCAGCCGTAGATGCGGTTGCCGATCAGCGCACGCATCGGCTCGGGAATGGCGCCATCATGTTCGATGGTGAGGTAGGAAATGCAGCGGCGCGCATCCAGCCGCTGCGGGGCGATGATCGCCTGGGTGGGGCAGACGTCGATGCAGCGGGTGCAGGTGCCGCAGTGCGCGCTGGCCGGCTGGTCGATCGGCAGCGGCAGGTCGATGTAGATCTCGCCGAGGAAAAACCACGAGCCGCCGTGGCGATCGATCAGGCAGGTGTGCTTGCCGATCCAGCCCAGGCCGGCGTCGCGACCGAGCGCGCGTTCCAGCACCGGCGCCGAATCGACGAACACCCGGAAGCCGAGCGGGGCCACTTCATCGCTGATCTGCGCGGCCAGCTTCTGCAGCCGGTTGCGCATCAGCTTGTGGTAATCGCGGCCCAGCGCGTAGCGCGCGACGTAGGCCCGGCCGGGATCGGCCAGCGTGGCCCAGGCTTCGGTGTCGTCCTTGTGGCTGTAGTCCATGCCCAGCGAGATCACCCGCACGGTGCCGGGCAGCAGCTCGGCCGGCCGCGCACGCAACGTGCCGTGCCGCGCCATCCAGTCCATCGTGCCGTACAGCCCTTGGCCCAGCCAGTCGGCCAGGTGCGCCTCGTCTTCGGCCAGGTCCACCCCGGCGATGCCGCAGCGCTGGAAGCCATGCGCACGCGCCAGTGCACGGATGCGCTGGACGGCGAGCGCCGGATCCAGGCCGGCGGGCAGGGTGGGGGAATCGGGATGCATGCGCACAAGTATAGAATCCCTGCATGCTGGACCCTTCCGCTCTGTTCGATTCCGCTGCCGCCCGTTCATTGGATGCGCGCGCTTCCGCGCTGGCCGCTGACGGCGGTTGGTCGCTGATGGCCGCCGCCGGCAAGGCGGCGTGGCACTGCCTGCTGCAGCACTGGCCCGATGCCCGGCACATCGCCGTGGTGGTGGGGCCGGGCAACAACGGCGGCGATGGCTACGTGCTGGCGCTGCACGCGCTGCAGGCCGGCCGCCAGGTCAGCGTGCTGACCCTGCCGGGCACGGCGCCGGCGACGGCCCTGTGCATGCAGGCGGCCGCCGGGTTCCAGCAGGCGGGCGGGCACAGCAGCGTATTCGATGGCAGCCTGCCGACGGCCGATGTGCTGGTCGATGCGCTGTTCGGACTCGGCCTGCGGCAGGCGCCGCGACCCGCGGCCCAGGTGGTGATCGAAGCGATCAACGCGCAGGCCGCGCCGGTGCTGGCGCTGGATGTGCCCAGTGGCATCGATGCTGACCGCGGCAGTGCGCCGGGCGTGGCGGTGCGCGCCACGGTGACGTTGCAGTTCCTGGCTGCCCATCGTGGCCTGCATACCGGCGACGGACTCGAACATGCCGGCCAGTGCGCGTTGGCGCCCTTGCCGGTCCCGGCGTCCGCATGGGACGGCATGCAGGCGTCGGCCGACCTTTGGCAGAGCGACCGCCTGCCGGCGTTGCTGCCGCCGCGACGTCGCAATGCGCACAAAGGAACCTCCGGACACGTGCTGTGCGTGGGCGGCAACCATGGCAGCGGCGGTGCACTGTTGATGACCGCACACGCTGCATTGCGGGCCGGTGCGGGCCTTGCCAGCCTGGCCACGCGTGCCGACCACACCGGTGCGGCGCTGGTTCGGCTGCCCGAAGCGATGAGCCATGCGGTGGACTGCAAGGCGGACCTGCAGGCACTGCTGCAGCGGGCCAGCGTGGTGGCGATCGGTCCCGGGCTGGGGCAGGACGAGTGGGCGCAGGCGCTATGGCACGATGCACGTGACAGCGGCAAGCCGCTGGTGGTGGACGCCGACGCGTTGAACCTGCTGGCGCGCGCTCCGCAGGCCCTGCCGCAGGCGATCCTCACCCCGCACCCCGGTGAGGCAGCACGCCTGCTGGACACCACCACGGCTGCGGTACAGGCCGACCGGTTCGCCGCCGCCACTGCACTGGCCGATCGCTTCCATGCGGTGGTGGTGCTGAAGGGCGCTGGCAGCCTGGTGGCGGCGCCGGGCAGGCGGACCGCAGTGATCGGCGCCGGCAATCCCGGCATGGCGGTCGGTGGCATGGGCGACCTGCTCACCGGCATCATTGCGGCCCTGCGTGCCCAGGGGCTGGCGCCGTTCGAGGCAGCAGCCGGCGGCGCCCTGCTGCACGGGCTGGCTGGCGACGTGGCTGCCGCCGACGGCCAGCGCGGCCTGCTTCCCACCGACCTGCTGGCGCCGCTGCGCCGGCTCTGCAATCCGGATCCTGTCCATGCTTGAACTGCATCTCCCCACCCCCGAACACACCGACCTGCTGGGCCAGGCGCTGGCGGCCACCCGCCCGGCGCAGGCGCTGCTGGAACTGCAGGGTGACCTGGGCGCGGGTAAATCCACCACCGCCCGCGCGCTGCTGCGCGCACTCGGCGTCACCGGCGCGATCCGCAGCCCCACCTACACGCTGGTGGAGCGCTATCCGCTGGCCGATGGCAGCGAGGCGTGGCACATGGACCTGTACCGGATCGGGGGCGCGGCGGAACTGGACTTCCTGGGCCTGGACGAGGGCACCGCTTCGCTGTGGCTGGTGGAATGGCCGGAACGCGGGGCAGGGGCACTGCCGGCGACCGATCTTCGCCTGGAACTGCAGATGGCCGGCACGGGTCGCCACGCCAGTCTCATTCCGCTGAGCGATTCTGGTGAAGCCTGGGTGAAGCGATTGTGTGAGGGAGGCGAGTTAGGTTCGCTTTCTGTAGATCGACCATAACAAACCGATGAAAGTTACGGATTATTAAGGGAAAAGGTTTGCAATCTGTTCAGCGCAGTGATTGAATCCTGAGCCATGCGCTTAACCATCCGAACCCTTGCTCTGTGCACTGCCGCCGGACTCGCCCTGGCGGGTGCCGATGCGTGGGCGGGTGAGATCAACCAGGTGCGCCTGGATGCCGGGGCCACCGGTACACGGGCCGAGATTTCACTGGCCGGTGCCGGCGGCTACAAGACCATCGCGTTGTCTGGCCCCAACCGGCTGGTGGTGGATTTCCCGGACTCTTCCGCGGTGCGCGGACTGAAGCTGCCGGCCGCGCAGGGCGTGGTCACCGCGGTGCGTACCGGACAGCCGGTCCCGGGCACGTTCCGGGTGGTGTTCGACCTGGCCGACAAGGTGGCGCCGTTCAAGCCGCAGATGCAGCAGCAGGGCGGACAGTCCAAGCTGGTCATCGAATGGCCCGGCGATGCGCCGGCCACGGCAACCAACACGCCGTCCCCGGCGACCGCGCCTACGCCAGCCACGCCGGTCGCCGCGCCGCCACCGGCTACGGCAGTAAATATCGCGCAGACCCGCAGCGACGCGGCGCGGGCCACCGCACTGCTCACCGCGCAGGTCCAGCAGCAGGCCACGGCTGTCGCCGTTGCGCCGGCCGCACCGGCCACACTGCCGAGCACCACCACGGCCACCGTCGCCGGAACCGGCGCCGGCACCGAAGCCGCCACGCCGTCACCGGCGGCCATCCTGGCCGGCCAGCCGACACAGGCACCCGTGCGCACCACCATCGCCGGCACCCTGCCGACGCGGACCGGTGCTGCCGCCGTTGCGGCGCCTTCGGGCAACACGTCGCAGCCGCCCGAAGCGGCCCCTGTCGCGCCACGCCCCAGCCTGCCGAGCGACGTTGCGCGCGTGAGCATGAAGCCGGGCATGCGGTCGCTGGTGGTGGCCATCGATCCCGGCCATGGCGGCCAGGATCCGGGCGCCGTCGGTCCCAGCGGCAAGCGTGAGAAAGACATCACCCTGTCGGTGGCGCGCGAACTTGCACGCCAGGTCAACTCGACCCCCGGCCTGAAGGCCTACCTGACCCGCGACAGCGATGTGTTCATTCCCCTGCCGATGCGCGCGCAGAAAGCGCGTGCGGCGAAGGCGGACATCTTCATTTCGATCCACGCCGACGCCGCGGAAAACCGCGCTGCGCGGGGTTCGTCGGTGTATGTGCTGTCGACCAAGGGCGCGTCCTCGCAGCGCGCCCGCTGGCTGGCGGACAAGGAAAACGCGGCCGACCTGATCGGTGGCGTCAGCCTGCAGCGCACCGAAGGCACGCTGGCCAACGTGCTGCTGGACCTGGCCCAGAGCGGTTACATGAAGGCGTCCGAAGATGCCGCCAGCCATGTGCTGGGCGGGCTGAAGCGGATCGGCAACAACCACAAGCCGAACATCGAACGCGCCAACTTCGCCGTGCTGCGCACCTCGGACATGCCGGCGATGCTGGTGGAAACCGCCTTTATTTCCAATCCGGACGAAGAGCGCCGGCTGATGGATCCTGCCTACCAGCGCAAGATCGCGGCGGCCGTGCTGGATGGCGTCAATGTGTTCTTCACCCGCCAGCCGCCGCCGGGAACGCTGTACGCCGCGCGCGCACAGGCAGAGATGGAAGCGGCCAGCACCGTGGCCGGCGGCAGCAAGTAACCCCGCTGGAACACGGTAGCGCCGAGCCACGCTCGGCGAGCGCAGCGGCAAAGCGGTGAAGCCCAGACGGCCAGCGGCCGTCACTACCACAGAGCTGACGGCCAGCGGCCGTCACTACCGGCGCGCGGCGCGGCGGGAGGCAGCCATCCGCTATCATCGGCGGATGAAGTCAGTACTCGTTTCCCTCCCCAACCCTCCCGCCTCCATTGCCTGTCCGTGGGGTGGCGCATGAGCGCCACCATCCGTCCGCTGCCGGAGATCCTGATCAACCAGATCGCCGCCGGCGAAGTGGTCGAGCGGCCCGCATCGGTGGTCAAGGAGCTGGTCGAGAATGCCATCGATGCCGGCGCCACCCGCGTGGATATCGAACTGGAAGAAGGCGGTGTGCGGCTGATCCGGATTCGCGACAACGGCAGTGGCATCGCCGCCGAGCAGTTGCCGCTGGCGGTTTCCCGCCATGCCACCAGCAAGATCGCCAGCCTGGATGACCTGGAAGCGGTGGCCACGCTCGGCTTCCGCGGCGAAGCCCTGCCGTCCATCGCATCGGTGAGCCGCTTCACGCTCGCCTCCCGGCGCGCGCAGGACGAACACGGCTCGGCGCTGCAGATCGAAGGCGGCAAGCTCGGCGAGGTGCTGCCGCGTGCGCATGCGCCGGGAACCACCGTGGAAGTCCGCGAACTGTTCTACAACGTGCCGGCACGGCGCAAGTTCCTGCGCGCCGAACGTACCGAGCTGGGGCATATCGAAGAGTGGCTGCGCTCGCTGGCGTTGGCCCGTCCGGATGTGGAGCTGCGCGTTTCACACAACGGCAAGGCATCGCGCCGCTACAAGCCGGGGGATCTGTATTCCGATGCGCGGCTGGGTGAGACGCTGGGCGAGGATTTCGCGAACCAGGCCGTGCGCGTGGACCACAGCGGTGCCGGCCTGCGCCTGCACGGCTGGATCGCGCAGCCGCATTATTCGCGCGCCAGTACCGACCAGCAGTACCTGTATGTCAACGGTCGTTCGGTGCGCGATCGCAGCGTGGCGCACGCGGTCAAGATGGCCTACGGCGATGTGCTGTTCCATGGCAGGCAGCCGGCCTATGTGCTGTTCCTGGAACTGGATCCGACACGGGTGGATGTCAACGTGCATCCGGCCAAGCACGAGGTGCGCTTCCGTGATTCGCGGCTGGTGCATGACTTCGTCTACCGCACCCTGAAGGATGCACTGGCCGACACGCGTGCCGGCATGGCCGCGCATGACATTGGTGCTGGTGCTGGTGTTGGTGCCGGTACGGAAGCGGGTGCGCCGGCGCAGGCCGCGACGCACTGGTCGGGCGGACAGCCCGGCGGCGGCGGCAGTGGTGGCGGGGGCGGCTACGGTAATTGGGGCGCGCAGCAATCGCCGCTGGGCCTGCAGGTGGCCGATGCGCCGGCGGCCTACGCCGCGCTGTACGCAGGGCCTGCGGGCAGCCAGCAGTCGTTGCCGCCGATGCCGTCCGAATACGGATTGCCGGTGACCAGCGCCGATGCCGGGGTGCCGCCGCTGGGCTACGCGGTGGCACAGCTGCATGGCATCTACATCCTGGCTGAAAATGCCGAAGGCCTGATCGTGGTGGACATGCATGCCGCGCATGAGCGCATCGGCTACGAACGGCTGAAGAATGCCCACGATGGCATCGGCCTGCATGCCCAGCCGCTGCTGGTACCGATCACTCTGGCGGTGGGCGAGCGCGAAGCCGACACCGCCGAACGCGAAGCCGAGACGTTGATCGCACTGGGCTTCGACGTGACCCGCGCCGGCCCCGGCGCACTGCATGTGCGCAGCATCCCGGCACTGCTCGCCAACGCCGAGCCGGAAGGCCTGCTGCGCGATGTGCTGGGCGACCTGCGCGAACATGGCCAGTCACGGCGCGTGGCGACCGCGCGCGATGAACTGTTGTCCACGATGGCCTGCCATGGCGCGGTGCGCGCCAACCGGCGATTGACGGTGCCGGAAATGAACGCGCTGCTGCGCGACATGGAGATCACCGAACGGTCTGGTCAGTGCAACCACGGACGCCCGACCTGGGCACGTTTTTCGCTGGCGGAGATCGACCGCTGGTTCCTGCGCGGACGCTGAAGGGGAAGATCATGGGGAAGGGGTACTACGGCGCGGCCTTGATGCTGGCACTGGCACTGGGCGGGTGTGGCGGCAAGCCGCCGGAGGCGGCGCCGGCCGTGCAGGACGATCCGGCATTCGCCCAGCAACAGCAGCAGTGGCGGATGCAGCGTTACCAGGAGCTGACCGCGCCGGATGGCTGGACCACGCTGGTCGGCCTGCATTGGCTGGAGCACAAGGCCCATTACATCGGACGCGGGCCGGGCAGTGGCATCCGCCTGGCCGTCGGGCCGGACAAGCTGGGCATGGTCAGCCGGCAGGGCGAGCGCTGGTCGTTCACTCCCGAACGCGGCGTGCCGCTGAGCGTTGACGGGACGGCGGTCACCGGGCGGATCGCGTTCAACAGCGACCACGACCCGCAGCCGACCCGCATCGCCTTCGACGAGGGTAAAGGGCAGCTGAGCCTGTTGCAGCGCGGCCAACGTTTCGCGTTGCGCATCAAGCATGCCGACGCCGCTTCGCGCAGCAGCTTCAGCGGGCTGGAGTACTGGCCCGGTGGGCCGCAGTGGCAGGTACGCGCGCGCTTCCTGCCGCACCCGGCGGGCAAGACCCTGCCCATCGTGGACATCACCGGCCTGACCACCGCCATGCCCAACGCCGGCCTGGTGGAGTTCCAGCAGGGCGGCACGACCTACCGGATCGAGGCCATCGCCGAGCCCGGTGCGCCGCTGTTCCTGATCTTCGCCGACCGCACCAGCGGCCACGGTAGTTATCCGGCGGGACGCTACCTGGACACCGAAGCGCCCGGCGCCGATGGCTATGTGCTGGTGGATTTCAACCACGCCTACAATCCTCCCTGCGCGTTCACTCCGTTCGCGACCTGCCCGCTGGCACCCCCGGAAAACCGGCTGGACCTGCGTATCGAGGCCGGCGAACGCGCTTACCACCCGCCCAAGGAAAGTGCGCCATGAAGCGTTCCGTCACCCGCTGGATGATCGCCCCGCTGTTGCTGCTCGCCACCGCCTTTAGCACCGTCGCGGCGACACCCGCTGCCACGCCGAAGCCGGCGGCCACGCGCTCGGCGCCGGTACCGCTGCTGTGGAAGGTGACCGGCGCCGGTGATGCCCGCGTCTACCTGCTGGGCTCCTTCCACCTGCTGCGGCCGGAGGATTACCCGCTGGCGGCAGAGGCGGAAA
The DNA here is from genome assembly GCF_032054965.1 of Stenotrophomonas chelatiphaga. NCBI lineage: Bacteria > Pseudomonadati > Pseudomonadota > Gammaproteobacteria > Lysobacterales > Lysobacteraceae > Stenotrophomonas > Stenotrophomonas chelatiphaga. Next base: position 153,789 of record NZ_DAMBRS010000009.1, read on the forward strand.
AGGCCTTCGATGCAGCGCAGCGCGTGGTGTTCGAACTGTCGGCGCAGGACATGGAATCGCCGGAACTGGCCGGCAAGATGGTGCAGGCGGCAATGCGCACCGATGGCAGCGAACTGCGCCGGGATCTCGGCGATGCAACGTGGGCCAGGCTGCAGCAGTACGCCACGAACAATCCGCTGCCGTTGGCGCAGATGCAGGGCCTCAAGCCGTGGTTCGTCGGACTGAGCATCAGCATCGCGCAGATGCAGAAAATGGGACTGGACCCCGCGCTGGGGCTGGACAAGCACTTCATGGACCGGGCGGCCAAGGCGGGCAAACCGATCCTCGGCCTGGAAACCATCGATACGCAGATCGGCGTGCTGGCCGGCATGAGCATCGCCGAACAGCGCCAGATGGTGGAAGAAGCACTGGAACAGTCCGACAAGGGCGACGCGGAAATCCGCGCGCTGCACGATGCGTGGCGGCGTGGTGACGATGTGCTGATGTGGAACCGCATGGCGGTGGACATGAAGCGCCAGTACCCGCAGCTTTACCAGCGCATCAACAGCGACCGCAACGACGCCTGGCTGCCGAAGCTGGAGCCGCACCTGCAGGCCGGGCAGGGCGGCACGCTGGTGGTGGTCGGCGCGCTGCACCTGCTGGGCAGCGATGGCGTGGTGGAGAAGCTCAAGGCCAAGGGCTACAAGGTGGAGCGGGTGCGCGCCAAGCGCTGAGCGCCTGCCTGCGGTTGCCGCAACGAAAAACGGCGCGTCCGCAGGGGCGCGCCGTTCTGCTTCAGGCCAGCGGCCGCGCCAAACTCAGCGCGAGCGACCCTTGCCGCCGGTGCTGCCGGCGGTTTCGGTCGGCTTGTGCGCAGCGCCGGGACCGGTGCCCGCACGTGGCGCGGCACCGCCCGGCGTGCTGCCCGGTCGCGGACCGGTACCGGTGGACGTGCCGCCCGGGCGCGGCCCGAAGCCGTTGCCCATGCTGCGCTGGAACTCCTGCCAGAGCTCCATGTTGCGTTCGGTCAGCTGGTTCATCATCGCCCACGGCGTCTGCCCGAGCAGGTTGCCCATCTGCTGGCGGAACTGCTGCTGCTGGTCGAGGAAGACCTGCATGCTGCGCTCCAGGTAGTTGCCCATGAAGCCCTGCAGGGAATCGCCATAGAAGCGGATCAGCTGGCTGAGCAGCTGGGTGGAGAGCATCGGCTCGCCGTCCTGTTCCTGGTCGGCGATGATCTGCAGCAGGACCGAGCGGGTCAGGTCATCGCCACTCTTGGCGTCGCGGACCTCGAAGTCTTCGCCGTCCAGGATCAACTGGCGCACATCCTCTATCGTGATGTAGCTGGAGATCTCGGTGTCGTACAGACGGCGGTTGGGATACTTCTTGATGATGCGGGTAGCAGCCATGAAGCAAGCACTCGTCACAGTAGACGCGCAGCATGGCGCAGCGCAGCACCCGTTGCAACGCCCAGACGCCCTTGTGGCGGGGGCTGCGGGGGTGATCATGTTGCGCAGCAAGGCTTTTCATGTTGCGCAGCATTTTCGCTGCGGTTCAGCCTTTCGGGCCCCGCGCGTGCGGCGGACGCCACACTGCGCGGGCGGGGCGGGTGCCGCTCACCAGCCCATGTGATGGCCGCCGTTGATGTCCAGGTTGCTGCCGGTGATCCAGGCCGCTTCCTCGTTGACCAGGAAGGACACCCCGTAAGCGATTTCTTCCGGCTTGCCGAGCCGTCCGGTGGGGATGTCGGAGATGATCTTGGCGCGCACCTCCTCCGGCACCGCCATGACCATGTCGGTGGCCACGTAGCCGGGGGAAATGGTGTTGACGGTGATCCCGAAGCCGGCGTTTTCGCGCGCCAGGGAGATGGTGAAGCCGTGCATGCCGGCCTTGGCCGCCGCGTAGTTGGCCTGCCCGTACTGGCCCTTCAGGCCATTGATCGAGCTGATCTGGATCACCCGCCCCCAGCCGCGGCGGCGCATGCCTTCGATCACCGGCCGGGTCACGTTGAAGACCGAATTGAGGTTGGTGTTGATCACCTCATGCCATTGCTCGGCACGCATCCGGTGGAAGGTGGTGTCGCGGGTGATGCCGGCGTTGTTGACCAGGATTTCCACCGGGCCCAGGTCGGCTTCCACCGCACGCACCATCGCCTCGGCACTCTCCGGGGTGGACACGTCGCCGGGGAAGATCGCGATCGCCAGGCCGCGCGCTGCCATGGCCTGCTGCCAGGCCAGCGCCTTGGCATGGTCACGGTAGTTGGTGGCGACCCGATGGCCCTGGTCGGCCAGGCGTTGGCAGATGGCGGTACCGATGCCGCCGGTGCCGCCGGTGACCAGTGCGACGCGTGGAGTCATGCTGCGCTTCCGTAAATCAGGGGGGAAGGGGGATTCTGCAACATCATGGGCCGCTGTGCGCCTGCCGCGATGAAATGTCATGCAGGGGCACCCGGGTGCGATCAAATGCAGCCGCGGCCCGCTGCAGCAGGTCGGCCTGGGTGGACGCGCCGGCCAGTGCAGCGGCCGGCTGGCCGAGCAGCTGCCAGAGCTGCCGCAGCACGGCCATCGGATCGCCCCCGTCGACCGTCGGCGCGGCTTCGGACTTGGACAGTTTGCGGCCGTCGTCAGCCAGCAGCAGCGGCAGGTGCGCATAGCGGGGAGTGGGCAGCCCGAGCGCGCGCTGCAGCAGGATCTGGCGCGCGGTTGAATCGAGCAGGTCCGCGCCGCGCACCACGTCGGTGATGCCCTGCGCCGCGTCATCCACCACCACGGCAAGCTGGTAGGCCCAGCAGCCATCGGCACGGCGCAGGACGAAATCGCCGACATCGGCGTGCACGTCCTGCCGCTGTGGGCCACGCAGCGCATCGTCGAACGTCACCACGCTGCCGGGCGCCACGCGCAGGCGGATGGCAGGGTCCGGACGCGCCTGGCGTGCCACGCACTGGTGGTGGATACCGCCGCTGGCGGCCAGTTCACTGCGGCTGCAATGGCAGGCGAAGGCCCGGCCGCTGGCGAGCAGGGCGTCCAGCGCGTGCTGGTAGACGTCACTGCGCAGGCTCTGCCACAGCACCGGACCGTCCGGTTGCAGGCCCAGGTAACGCAGCAGGTCGAGCTGGGACTGGGCCGCGCCGGGCACGGTACGGGGCGGGTCCACGTCTTCCACGCGCAGCAGCCAGCGCCCGCCCTGGTGATGGGCGAACAGCCAACTGGCGAAGGCAGCAAGCAGCGAACCGGCGTGCAGCGGGCCGGTGGGTGAGGGCGCGAACCGGCCGCAATGAATGGGGGAAGTCATGCTGGCTGAATCGTCGGTCAGGTTGGCGCTTGAATTCAAGCTGAAGTCACCGCAGATTTAGCACCGTTACCCTCTCCAGAGCCAACTTTTCCCATGTTCAGTCGCATAGCCCTGTTCCTCCTTACCAACCTTGCGGTGCTGGTCCTCGCCGGTATCGTGATGTCGGTGCTGGGGGTCAATCCCAGCCAGATGAGCGGCCTGCTGGTGATGGCGGCGATCTTCGGTTTCGGCGGCTCTTTCATTTCGCTGCTGCTGTCCAAGTGGATGGCCAAGCGCTCCACCGGTGCAGTGGTGATCACCGAGCCGCGCAACGACACCGAGCGCTGGTTGTTGAAGACGGTCGAGCGCCAGGCGCGCGAAGCCGGCATCGGCATGCCGGAGGTCGCGGTGTATGACGGTCCGGAGATCAATGCCTTCGCCACCGGCGCCAACCGCAACAAGGCGTTGGTCGCGGTTTCCACCGGCCTGTTGCACCACATGAGCGAAGATGAAGCCGAGGCGGTGCTGGGCCATGAAATCGCCCACGTCGCCAACGGTGACATGATCACCATGGCGCTGCTGCAGGGCGTGCTCAACACCTTCGTCATCGTGCTGGCCCGGGTGGTCGGTGGGGTGATCGATAGTGCGATGTCCGGCAACCGCGAAGGTGGCGGCCGCGGTATCGGCTATTTCGTGATCGTGTTCGTGCTGGAAATGGTGTTCGGCATCTTCGCCACCATGATCGCGATGTGGTTCTCGCGTCATCGTGAGTTCCGCGCGGACACCGGTGGTGCACAGTTGGCCGGTCGGCAGAAGATGATCGCCGCGCTGGAGCGGTTGAAGGTCAACCACGGGCAGAGCACGCTGCCGAGCCAGGTGGCTGCCTTCGGTATCGCCGGCGGCATGGGGCAGGGCCTGCGCAAGTTGATGATGAGCCATCCGCCGCTGGATGAGCGGATTGCCGCGCTGCGTTCTTCTACCGTGGTCTGAAGCCGGTTGGTCGAACGGGTGGGACCCCCTCGCGGATGGCTGTTGTTTGCAGCTGCAGTTGGGGGTGGGCCGGGCGGGGAGGCTATGCGGGGCATGCGCAAGTACGTCCATGTAGCTCTTCGCGGCTCCTGCCGCTCAAGGCCCCGCACAGCCTCCCCGCCCGGCCCCCTGACAGGTTCCGGGGGCCGCCACCCGCGTAAGAAAAAAGAAAAGCGGTAGCGCCGACCCATGGTCGGCGAGCGCAGCGGGCCGTTGGCGCGAACATTCCGCCGACCATGGGTCGGCGCTACCTAAGGCTCCATGGCCACCATGGACCTGTCGAAGGTGGGGCGGGGTGGGTTGGCGGGGGCGT